>NZ_LNAK01000001.1:0-27870 GCF_001445685.1 Rhodococcus sp. KB6
CTGGCCGGTGACGCCCTCGACAGGTGCCGGCGCCGGGTCCAACTCGCGATCCACGGGCACCGTGGGTTCAGGGACGACCCGCTCTACAAGTCGCGGCGCACGCTGCACACCGGCGCGGACAGGGCGCGGCAGGTGCCCGGATCCGAGCGGAAGGTTACTCGTGGATACGTACGACTATCGGGAAAACGACGACGCGGTCGCCGCCACCGGACAACTACGCAGAACGCGACGCACGCGCGAAGATCGAACGACGTGAGCACGAACCGGTCACCGAGGGGGAGACGGCCGAGGTACTCGACTACCGGGGCTACGGCGTCTTCGAGGAGATCTACGACCGTGAGTTGACTCGGTTGGCCGCGGTCGGCATCGCCGATCCCGAGGTGGCCTTGACCGGTGGCAACTGCTACGCCCTCACTGGCGAACTGCATGCACCCGACGGCCGGTCGATCTACCTCCTCACCACCACCAACGGCGAACCGGCGCTGACCACTGACACAGCGATCACGCTCTGGACTGTCGGTCTGTACGACACCGAGGGCGACTCCGTCGCCCTGGCAATGGGCGAGGCCAGCGTCGAAGCACTCGGCGACACGGTCGATGCACTCGGCCGCGCGGTCACCCGTGCCCGTACGGCGCTGCACCAGTACGCCGGTGGTGCACCGGCCGGGAAGACCGCCCTCATCGGGGACCGGGGCTTGAGTTGGATCCCCGAATAGCCAGAAGTGCTGTCGAGTCGTGCGGCCGCTGGCGGGCCGGGGTCGGTGCCGGCGGATGCGGCGGCCCGCGGCCGCAGCTGGGCTCTGACCTGCGGTGGAAGATTGCCGCTGGGTGATCCGGCCCGCCTATCGAACTAGTGTTCGAGTACACTCGATCGCGAAGACGGATCGGGTTCACGGAGGGCAAGCATGAGCGAACTGCCCCTGACACGTGCAGCGGCCGCGCCCAGTAAGGCGGAAACGCTCGAACAGCTGCGCCGGAAGATGGCGTCGATACCGGCCCGATCCGACGGGGGAGAGCCAGCCATGTCTGCGGTCATGCTCCGGTCCATCGCCGAGCCGACACCGATCGTTGCCAGCGCTCAAACCGCGCTACGAACGCTGCCCGTGCCTTCGCCGATCGCGGAGCTCCTCCCGCGCGGAGGGCTCGCGCGCGGCACCGTTGCCAGCGTTTCCGGGGCGGCGTCGCTGCTGGTGGGGCTTCTCGCGTCGGTCACCGCGGGCGGTTCCCATGCAGCAGTGATCGGAATGCCGGATTTGAGCCTGCTCGCCGCGGTTGAGCAAGGCGCGGACCTCTCCAAGATTGCGCTGGTGCCCGAACCGAAAGGCTCCGCGGTCGAGGTCGCGGCGATTCTCCTCGACGGGGTCGACCTCGTCGTACTCGGACTGTCCGGAGCAGCCGTCACGCCGTCGAGGGCGCGGGCGGTCGTGGCCAGGGCCCGATCGAAGGGTGCGGTCTTGCTGGTCAGCGAGGGGCGCTGGGACGGGGTGGATCTGCGCCTCGAGTCGCAGGTCGCCGGATACTCCGGTCTCGGCGAAGGCCATGGCCGCGTCACTGGTGTGCAGCTCGACGTTGCGGCCGCCGGCAAGGGATTTCAACGGCGCACACTCCGCACTGAGATTCGCAGCGATTCCGGTTCGGTGGCCTGGCGAACGGTCCCCGAGGTGCACGCCACCGGCGCCGCTCCGCTGCGGGCTGCGCTGTGATGAACACCGACGACTGGACCGAGCGATGGCCGGAGCACCCAGTCATCAGGACTTTCGATCCGCCGCGGGCAGTCCAGGTGGACATCGGCAAGGCGTTGCCGCTCGGCCGTGGGGGAGCGGCACGCGCTGATTACGTCAGCATGCGGGTGAAGAGTTCGTCGGTGTATCTGTCGGGTGTGCGGCCGGCGCTGCAGACGCATTGGTTTCAAATTCACGACGGGCAGTGGTTAGCTGCTATCACCGTGTATGTCACCGACGCTGCGGGCAGGAACAGCCTCGAACTCGACATGATCGTTACCGCCGACGCGATCAGCGAACCGCCTTCCCCTAGCCAATGACGCCCGTCGACCGGGAGTCGGCGCACCGCGCTAGTAGTTGACGGCCCGAGCGACGAAGTACGCGACCGACTCGCTTTGGTCGTTCGGCATCGCGCTACTGACCCACACGAAGAGCAGCGCCTCACGGTTCACGTAGACGTACGGACTGTCGATAAAGCCAGAGTTCTTGAACTTGTTGAATGTCAGGTCGAGCTCATCTTCGCTCGTGAACTGCAGGATCAGTCCGTGCTCGGCCGGAACCCTACGGAGAGAGAACTGGTAGACCGTCGACGCCAGGTCGCTCAAGTCACCGGATTCGATTGCCTCGCAGCCGTTGTGGGCGGCCACTCCTGAGCCCTCGAACTGCAGGCAGATTGCCGCCGGGTCATCAACTGTTGGTGCTTCTTCTTCCGAGCATCCCGTGCTCAGCAACCCAACGAGAGCAAGTGCGACGGACACCGCGACCTGGCGACGGCGCGGGCCGGTGAACAGACTGGTTGGGGTAGGAACCGAATACGCCGGAAAGGGGCCACGGCCCGCTGTAGGTGCTGGTCAGGCGGGATGAGGGACTACGTGGGCGCGGCCCGCAGGTAGGCGTAGACGGTTTCGCGGCTGATCCTGAATTCCTTGGCTAGCACGGTCTTTGCTTCCCCGCTGGCGGCGCGGTCGACCAGGGCGAGCACCTGGTCGGGGTTGAGGGACTTCTTGCGGCCCTTGTACACCCCGCGATCCTTCGCCTTGGCAATGCCTTCGGCCTGGCGTTCCCGGATCAGCGCGCGCTCGAATTCGGCGAACGCGCCCATCACCGACAGCAGCAGGTTCGCCATCGGTGAATCGTCGCCGGTGAACGTGAGCTGCTCGGTGATGAACTCGACCCGTACGCCCTTGTCGGTCAGGCTGCGCACGATTCGCCGCAGGTCGTCGAGGTTGCGGGCGAGTCGGTCCATCGAATGCACGAGTACGGTGTCGCCGGCGCGGACGAATCGGAGCAGTTCGTCGAGCTGGGGGCGGGCGACGTCCTTGCCCGAGGCTTGGTCGGTGAACTCGCGATCGACCTGGATGCCATTGAGCTGGCGGTCGGTGTGTTGGTCGACAGCGCTGACCCGGATGTACCCGACGCGCATCACCAACTCCTTCGGACGGACGAACATGTCAGGTTGGAATCTATGACCCTGACTAACAGGTGCCAATCAATACGCGATCAGACTCTTTTCTGACGCAGTTCTCTGGCGGGTTCGGCGTGGTGTTGGGGTGCACCCCAACCCGACACACCGGGCGGACCGCCGGACGTACCGGTCGCCGCATAGCCTCCCCCAATTTGTTTCGCTCTCCCACACACCCCAGGCAGCCTCCAGGATCGACCACAACCGGCGCAACGACCACCCCGATAGGGAAGACCGACCCGGCGGTACCCGTCCCGGTCGACAACCGCAGGGAGCTACCGCCCCGACCCCGGGGTCGCAAACGAAAAGACGTGTTTGCAGCATCCCCGGACAAGGCACGGTCCAGACGCACCCAGCCGACGGGACGCCCACCACCTCCACACCCGCCCTTGCAGGCACCCTGCAAACCTGCAAAACGACCCGCAACTTGCAAACGCCCCCCGTCGGACCTAGGAGTTCGTCGTAGATACTGCGGCGCGGGGCCGGCTTTTTCGCGCTGAGTGCGACGAGGTTCGCCGTGGTTGCGACGAACTATGGATGCCGGCGAGCCGCCAGGGCAGTAATGGCTGCTATCGCGACCACAGGTGCACACCGGCGGGGCGGAGGCGTTCGGGGGTCTCGCCTTAATTGTGCACCGTGCACTACTGCTCCTATGAAGTTCGTCATCGCAGCCAATGTATTGCGCAGTAGCCCGCCGTAGTGTTCCAAGTCACATACATCCATCTACTGCACAGGAGTGCACATGGCACCGGCTTACCTCCCTTGGCTGCTGGCTGAGCCGTTCGGGTCTGCACCCGCGATCCGAGACGACCTCCGCGAGTTCTCATTCGAGCAACTCGACGCGAGGGTGGCCGCCGTTGCCGCCCAGTTCGCCGGACGAGATGTGGGTCGTGGCGACGTTGTGGCCGTGATGCTGCCCAACCGCAGCGAGCTTGTCGTCGCCATCTTTGCCGCCTGGCGCCTTGGCGCCGCCGTGACTCCGGTCAACCCAAATTTCACCGAACAGGAGGCCACCCATCAGATCGCCGATGCCGGCGCCACGCTGGTCGTGAACGCCGGTCCCGGCGCCCCCACCGGCGGCAAGCCAACAATCGCCGTGGACGACCTCGCCGAACATTCCACCGGGGAGGTGCCTGCACCGGTCGAACTCGCAGACAGCGACATGGCCCTGGTGATCTACACGAGCGGCTCCACAGGCCGACCCAAGGGCGTCATGATCACACATGGCAACGCCGATGCCATGACGGCTTCGATCGTCGAGGTGATGGCGCTCACCACCAGTGACCACTGCCTTCTCATCCTCCCGCTGTTCCACGCAAATGCGCTCATGGTGAGCCTCCTCGCGTCCCTGCGCGTGGGCGCCCAACTGACCGTGGTGGGCAAGTTTTCTCCAGACACCTTCTTCCACGCCGTCGAGAAGCACCGCCCCTCCTACTTCTCGGGCGTCCCCACCATCTTCGCGCTCCTGGTGACCAAGGCCGCCGAACGCGACACCGACCTGTCCTCGCTGCGCTTCGCCATCTGCGGCGCCGCCCCCGCCACCCGCGAACTGCTCCAGGCCTCCGAGGAGATGCTCGGAGCCCCGCTGCTGGAGGGCTACGGCCTCACCGAAGCCACCTGCGCATCCGCCATCAACCCCCTCGTCGGCCTCCGCAAGATCGGCACGGTCGGCCCATCCCTTCCCGGTCAAAGCATCCGGGTGGTCGACGACGAGCTGCGCGACGTGCCCACCGGCGAGACCGGCGAGGTGCTGATCACCGGACCCGTCGTGATGGCCGGCTACCTCGGGAACCCCGAGGCTACCGAGAAGACCATCGTCGACGGCTGGGTCCGCACCGGCGACGTGGGCGTGCTCGACTCTGACGGCTACCTGACCCTGGTGGACCGCATCAAGGACATGATCATCCGCGGGGGAGAGAACCTCTACCCCAAGGAGATCGAGAACGCGATCGGCAGTCTGCCCGGTGTGCTCGAAGTGGCCGTGATCGGCAGACCTGACGACGTGATGGGAGAAGTGCCTGTCGCGTTTGTGGTCCCGTACCCGGACGCCTCACTGACTCCCGAGACCGTGATCGAGCACTGTCGCAACCTGCTCACACGGGTCAAGGTGCCCGTCGCCGTGGACATCGTGACCGAACTCCCCAAGAACCCCGTGGGGAAGATCGACAAGCCCGGACTGCGCAAGGCGCTCGTCGGCTGACCTCGCGCGAGGGCGAGGCCACTCCGTCGTCGTACGACCTCCCCGTGTCCCTTCCGTCCCTTCTTTTCTCATATCGACAGTCGACGATCGTCGATTTTCGTTTCTTCGTGCCCAAACGCACCACTCAACTCGCCCCAGGAGGAGTCATGGGTTTTCGCCAAGCCGACGTTCCCGACGTGGACCCGGCAGAATTTGAAAAGATACCGACCATGGAGCGGATGAAGCTGCTCTGCCTGCACTGGGTGGACTATGGCTTCGGCGCCCCCAAGATCATGCACTCGTTGTACCTGGTCAAGGGCCTGTTCTTCATCATCGCCGGCTGGCTTCTCATCGGCCTCACCACTCCCGGCTTGCCGCTGCTCGACCTGGGCGCCTGGTGGGGCGAGATGATCGTCCTACAGAAGTCCATGCTGTGGGTGGTGCTCTGGTCTGCCACCGGCTTCAACGAATCGTGGGGCCCGCTGGCGTTCAAGTTCACACCCAACACTGCCGGGTACCGCTACTGGATCCGCACCGGTACCCTGCGGCTCCCGCCCTGGCCCGGCAAGATCCCGCTGACCGGCGGTGACGAGCGCAAGGCCATCGACGTGTGGCTGTACCTCGGGATGCTCGCCTCCCTCGTCGCGGGCCTGGTGTTGCCCGGCCAGCAGACCGCCGCCGCCTACAGTGAGCCCGGCCTCCTGCCGATGTGGCCCTTCATCGCCTTTATCGCCTTTCAGCTGTTCATGGGACTGCGGGACAAGGTTGCCTTCCTGGCCTCCCGCCCCGAGCAGTACTCCGTGATGCTGCTCGCCTTTGGTGTCCTGACCAACTACGCCGCCGGGCACGTGGACATGATCGTGGTAGCCAAGATCGCGATCTTCGCCGTCTGGTGGGGCGCGTTCCTGTCCAAGATCGGGCATCACTTCACGCCCACCGTGCAGACTATGCTCACCAATTCGCCGATCAACAAGTCCAAGACCCTGCGACGCGCGCTCTACCGCAACGTGCCCGAGGACTTGCTGCCCTCCCGTCTCGCCTGGTTCTGCGCACACGTCCTCGGCACGGTCGTCGAGTTCCTGGTGCCGATAGTCCTGCTCTTCACCACCAACTGGGTGGTGGCAGTGCTCGCCGCAGCGTTCATGACGTGCTTCCATGCCTTCATCTACTCGATGTTCGCCGTGGCCATGCCGCAGGAATGGAACCTCTACTTCGGCTTCCTCTCCCCGTTCGTGTTCCTCGGCTTCTTCGCCGGCGACGGCTACGCCGTGTGGGACGCGAGCAATCCCTGGATCGTGGTGGCGGCCGCGGTCTTGACCCTCACCCTGCCGATCGTAGGCAACTTCCGACCCGACCTGATCTCGTTCCTGCTGTCCATGCGTCAGTACGCCGGCAACTGGTCGTCCGCCACCATGGCGTTCCGGAACAACGGCTGCGAGGCCAAGCTGGATAGCCCCGACTTCATCACCGAGATCACCTCGCACAAGCACCAGCTGTCCAGCCTGTTCGGGCCTGAAGCCGCCGAGATCTTCCTCCAGAAGACCGCCGCCTTCCGGCTCTTGAATTCTCAAGGACGGGGCCATATGTCGCTGATGATGGATCACCTCGACGACCTGGACAATTACCGGTTTCGCGAGGGCGAGATGATGTGCACGTTCTTCGTGGGCTGGCAGTTCGGCGACGGGCACCTGTTCAACCCCTTCACCATCGCCGCCATCCAGAAGCGGTGCCACTTCGAGCCCGGCGAGTTCATCACCGTCTGGACCGAGTCGCAGCCACTGCACAAGAAAACCCTCGAGTACAAGGTGATCGACGCGTCGCTCGGTGTGGTCGAGACCGGCTACTACGTGGTGAAGGACGCGCTCGCAGAGCAGCCGTGGCTGCCCAACGGGCCGATCAACTACACCGTCACCTGGCGCGATCCCGACTATGTTCCCGCAGGGGCCAGTAGGGATCCCATACCAGAGGTGGCAGGCTGAACTGATGACCACCGCCGTCGTCGTCGGTAGCGGGCCCAACGGCCTAGCCGCCGCTCTGACACTCGCCGCCGAGGGAGTGGACGTGACCGTTCTGGAAGCGTCCGACTCCCCCGGCGGCGGCACCCGGTCCGGCGAGGTGACGTTGCCCGGACTCCTCCACGACCACTGCTCCGGCTTCCACCCGCTCGCGTTGGATACCGGATTCAGCCGACAGTTCGACCTCGCCGCGCACGGTCTCGAGTGGCTGTGGCCCGAGGTCCAGTACGCGCACCCGCTCCACGGCGGGCGGGGGGCCGCGGTGGTGCGGTCCGTCGAAGAGACCGCCGCGAGGCTCGGCGGTGACGGTTCCTCGTACCGCCGGATGTTCGGTCCCCTCTCCGCGCATTTCCACGACATCGTGGGCGAATTCCTCCAACCGATGGTGCACGTGCCCCGCCACCCCTTCGCCCTGGGCTGGTTCGGTGTCCATGCAGCGTTGCCGGCCACCGTGCTCGCGCGGCGCTGGCGGACCGATGGGGCGCGGGCCCTGTTCGGCGGGGTGGCAGCGCACGCGTTCCGGCCGTTCGGTTCGGTGATGTCGTCGGCGATCGGCGTGGCGCTGGGGACCGCGGCGCACCGCTACGGTTGGCCGGTCGCGCGCGGGGGCTCGGCTGCGATCTCGCGGGCGATGGTCTCGGCGCTCGAGTCGTACGGCGGACGGGTGGAGACCGGAGCCCTGGTGCGCGACCACCGCGAGCTGGGCCGGCCCGACATCCTCATGCTCAACACCGCGCCCGCCGCAGCTGCATCGGTGTTGGGCTCTGCGCAGCCCCCGCGGATCGCCCGCGCCTACAGCCGGTTCCGGCACGGGCCCGGCGCATTCCAGGTGTCGTATGCCGTCGAGGGCGGCATCCCATGGGAGTACGAACCCTCCCGGCGTGCGGGGACCGTGCACGTGGGCGGGAACTTCGAAGAGATCGCCGCCGCCGAACGCGACGTGGTGCGCGGCGTGATGCCCGATCGGCCATTCGTGTTGGTGGGGCAGCAGTCCGTCGCGGACACTGGGCGTGCATCGGACGGGGTGCATCCCGTCGACGTCTACGCCCACGTGCCGTCGGGTTGGAGCGGCGACGCCACCGAGATCATCACCGCGCAGATCGAGCGGTACGCTCCGGGCTTCCGAGCGCGGATCCTGTCGACGCGTTCGCGGTCGGTGGCGCAGATCGAGCAAGCCAATCCCAACTACGTGGGCGGCGACATTATCACCGGTGCGAATACGGCCCGGCAGTTGGTGTTCCGTCCGCGCGTGACTCTGCAGCCGTATGCCACCGGCGTCCCCGGCGCCTACCTCTGCTCGGCCGCCGCCCCACCCGGAGCAGGTGCGCACGGCATGGCCGGCTGGAACGCCGCCCGCGCCGCGCTGGCAGACCTGGCGCGATGACTGAGTCTTGGAGCCTTCCCGGCAAGCTCAGCGTGGATCCGCAGAATCTCGAGCGGCTCCGTGAACTCACCAGGAAGATCGGGGAGCGCCTCCAGCGAGAGACCGATGCGATCAGTCACGGGATGACCGCCGAGATCGCGGCTGCGGTCGGTGAGCTCGACGACCGGGCGATGCGTGACGCTCTCCACTCCAGCGTTACGGACAATGTCGAGGTCATGATCGATCAGCTTGCGCACTCCAAAGAGGTGTCCGACCTGCCTTCGTTGCTGCATGCGCACCGGTACGCCGAGGAGCTCGCGCGGCAGGACGTTCCCGAGTCTTCATTGCGTCGTGCCTATCACGTGGGATCCCACTATTTGCTGGCTCGCATCTTCGACCAGGTGCAGGAGATTGACTATCCGCCTCACGAGCAGCCGTCGCTCTACCGTCACCTGGCGGGCTGGCTGTACCAATACATCGACGCGATCACGCGCCAGGTGATTGCCACATATCAGGAGGAGCAGCGGTCCTCCCACGAGCGGGCTGCGCGCACCACTTTCACCTGGGTCAATCGTGTCCTCGAGGCCGAGGACGTGTCCCCTAGAGAGTTCTCCGCTGCCACCAAATACCGGCTCGACCAGGTACACGTGGCATGCCGAGTGTGGGTCGACGATCGCGCCGACCAGCCCGCGCATACCCCCGCGCTCGCCCCTCTCATCGACCAGGTCCGCGCGATGCTTGGAGGTCGCGACGATCCACTCGTGGTAGTGACCGGTCGGCGCGAGGCGGACGTGTGGTTTGGTGGCGTGCACCGCGTCGACACCCGTGCTTTTGACTCGGTGGTAGCTTCTGCAGGGGGGTCCCGCCTCGCATTCGGTTCACCTGGGTTCGGACCGGCCGGATTCCGCGCAAGCCGGTCCCAGGCGCACCAGGCGTCGCGGATCGCGCACGTCACAAGTGACCCGACCGCGCGCGTGACCTCCTATGCGGACGAGGGGATCCCGGTGATCTCCCGACTCATCGACGACCTCCCCGCCACCCGCGCCTGGGTTCACGATGTGCTGGGGGAGTTGGCGGTCGACTCCGACGCCGCCGCTCGTCAGCGTGACACCGTACGCGTGTTCCTCGAGTCCGCGTTCAGCTACTCAGCGACGGCGTCGCAGCTCATGCTCCACCGCAACTCGATCCGCTACCGGCTGGAGAAAGCCTCGCTGCAACTGGGCCGCGGCGTCGCCGACAAGCCACTCGACACGCAACTCGCGCTGGCCCTGTGCCGCGTCCTCGGCTCAGTCGTACTCGTGCCCGAGAGCCGGCCCGGGACAGCCGGCGCATCATCTCCCGCGCGGGAATGAGAGCCACCGGCTATAGCGCATGTCCGGAAGGGGATGGGGCTTGACCTGCGATGCCCTGCGGCGGGATTGCAGGACATCCCAGGTCATCGAGGTCAGTCGAGCCTGAGTGCCGCCGGTCAGATCGAGTTGACGATTCCCCGCGGCCTGGTCCGCCGGCATGCCCAGCGCCGGGAGTGCGAGAGCGGCGAGGGTTTGCGGCATCTTGAGCGGAACGTTCTTGCTGGTGAAGCACGTTTCGGGCGTGACAAATTCAGGTACTTCGTGGTTCTGGCCATCTGACACCTGTCTCTGTGAGGGGACTTCGGTCAGCGGCGGGCCCGCTCGCTTCTTGTAACCTAACTCATGACGCTCAGGAACCTCACAGGAATCATTTGCCCCTCAAGGAACAGATAGCGAGTTGATTCTCGAACATCGATGACCTGCATGTTCAGCCGGAGGTTCACCCACCATTCCCGTCTCCGGCGTGTCGGCGAAACCGGGAGATAGATTGTTGTGCAAAGCTTTACGTCATTTAGATGTGGCTCGAGCGCTGATTATCAGGCAAGTATCCGGTCGGCCGTGGTTGCCGCAGTCGGCAGCGGCCTGCTGGACTTCAGGGTCTTCTCTCGGATGTAGTCGCCGTCGAGCTGGGCGGCGACGCCGAGCACGGCGAAGTGCATCGAACCCATGCCGTGCGGGTACTCTTCGCCCGTGCCGGCCTATATACAGACGCTGGGGCCGATCACGCGCGTGATCCGAACAGCACTCGCGGTTCCAGGTCGAGCCGGGTGACCGGCGCTTGTTCGGGTGGGGACAGGTTGAGCACTAGGTCGCCCATGCGGCGGATGGTGTGCTGGATGTACGGGGTGATGGTGGCCAGATCGTCGGTGTCGACGGGATAGCCCTCGGCGGCGAGGCCGTTGGCGACGTCGGTGATGTCCAATGCGGTCGAGTAGATCGCACAGTTGGCCAGCAACTCGTTGAACTTGACTACCCGCTCCTGGTGGTCGGGGTCGTTGTGGCCGATCAGCTTACCGCCGATCATCAGCCATTCCGAGTAGCCGTGGAACGCCTCGGCCTTGTTCGTGACCGCCGTGATTTGCTCCCGCAGCCCGGGTTCGGAGAGGTAGCGCAGCAGCGTCACGGTCCTGATGACACGGCCCAGTTCGCGCAGCGCCCGGTACAGGCGGTTCTTGTGCGAGTGGTTCCCGAGCCTCCGCAGCAGCGTCACCGACGACACTCGCCCTTCGCGAATGGAGATGCTGGTCCGCAGCAAGTCGGTCCAGTGCCGCTCGATCAGGCCCCAGTCGATGGCGTTGTCACCGAACAGGCTGTCGATGTGCCCGTAGCGGGTCGCAGCCGTAGGCCGGTAGAAGTTGAGATCGTGCCAGTTGCGGATGCGCGGCAGCAGCTCGAACCCGAGCAGCGCGGCGAGCCCGAACACCGGCAGAGACTGCCCCTGGGTGTCGCGTGGATGGTGTCCGGTTGGACGTCGGACTCGTTGCGCAGCAACCCATCGACGATATACACGGCCTCCCACGCCCCACACGGCACGAAATGGGAGAACAGCGCGATGTAGGAGTCGGACACGAACCGCATCGCCAAACCCCCGTAGCCGCCGTAGCGAATGTGGGACTCGGCGAGCAGGTTGTTCTCCCAGGTGTCGATCTGCGAGCCGTCGACGGCGACGATCTGCCCGTCGCCCCACATCCCGGCCACGTCCAGGGTGGTGAACGCGTTGATCACATCCGCCGAGCATCGGTGCACTTTGTCGGCGGTGGAGTGCTTGTTGCCCGCGGTGTAGAGCTCGTGGGCGGAGACCTGGCCGCGCATGTGCCTCGGTACGGACCGGCGGGGCGAACGTGGACCCGGCGGTGACTGAAGGGGATCCCCGCGCGGAGGCGGAGCGTCAGAGGCTCGATGGCGAGGCCGAGGCCCGGCGTAAGGAGCTCGAGACGGAGGAGCGCGTCCGGCGTCAGCGCAAATTGGTGCGATCGCTCAACCTCAAGGCCGAGGCGGCGACCACGGTCCGACGGAAGTTCCTGTGCAGTCTGCTGGCGGCCAAGACGCCACCGAAGACCGCCGCCGCGTACGTGGCCACCACCCTCGCCGGTGATGGGCACCTGTTGACCGAGTTCCGCGCCGACGGCGTGCTCAAGGAAGTGCTGTCGATCAAGGATTCGTACAGCTCGCAGTACGTGGCCGACCAGGTGGTCAAGGCCGGCGCCTCCCGCGCCCAGGTGCTCACGCTGGCGCTGGTCCTGGCAGCGCAGGAATCACGCATCGTCAAGGACTCGTGGCGATCGAAGCGCCGGGGCACCGAGGCGTACCTGGAATACCTCGAGGTGCAGGGGCATTCGCTGACGCCGATCGAGGAAATCATGGTCGGGAGGCGACAGCCCGATCAGGTCTTCGACCTCGATCTCGACGAATAGTAGCTGTCTATCTCACTAGACTTATGCAGTCTAATGGGATAGACTCATCCTATGAAGGTCACAGCACACGCAGTGCGATCCGGTGAATGGTGGTCGGTCGACGTGCCGGAGGTCGAGGGTCTGTTCGCCCAGGTGAAGCGCCTCGACCAGATTCCGTCGCGGGTGGCCGACGCTGCCGAACGGTTCACCGATGTAGCGGCCGAGCAGGTGGAGGTCACGCTCGACTACGACCTGGGTGATCCCAACGTGGTGCGCGCCATCGCCGAGGCCAAGCAGCGAAGCGCGCAGGCGCAGCGGGCAGTGGAGGCGGCGTCACGACTGACCCGTTCGCTGGTACACGACCTGCGGAAACGAGGGCTGTCCATGCGAGATGTGGCCACCATTCTCGAGCTCAGTCACCAGCGCGTCGCGCAGCTCGACAAGGAAAGCACCACGACCTGACCGTCAGGTGTGGGGGAGCAAGGGAGGGAGGTCTCATGGCCGTCACCGTCTACAGCAAACCCGCGTGCGATCAGTGCAACGCAACCTACCTGCAGCTCGACAAGCGCGGGATCGAGTACACCGTCGTCGACATCACCGAAGACGCCGACGCGCGGGACTACGTGATGGGCCTGGGATATCTCCAGGCGCCGGTTGTCGTTGCAGGAGAGGATCACTGGTCCGGTTTCCGGATCGACCGCATCAAGGCACTCGCGAAATGGGATGTATTGCAACAGATGCAACATAACGTCAATACGAAAGACGTGCCCGAACTGGCTGTTTGACGCCGTAGCGAAGCTGTCAGTCCGGAACTTGCGGAACCTGACCTTACGCTTCGAGTGGATGTAACAATGTTGCGTCTGATGCAACATTAGTGTGGTGAACGAGGCGCCGGGATCGGCACATCTGATACTCGCGGGGAATGTCGTCCATCTCGATCCGGCACCGGCGATGTCGGAAGCGATGATCGAGGGCTGGACGCGACAACAACGCAGTCGATTCCTCAAAGATCAGACCATTGCAGCGCGGATTCGGATGATTCGACGGTTCGGTCAGGTACGTTGTGCCGCCGGTTGACATTAACGGGGTGGCGACAGGCCAAGCGCCACGAAAGCGGCATGACTTGGACTGCGGACATTTCAAATTCGATGACGGCACGATTCGTGGTTCACCACAGCTGGCTGCCGAAGAGCAGATACGAAATGTGCCGCCCTGCCGGGACTGTGTGAGCCGAATGTCCTCCGTCGCACGCGAATCGCAGGCATGAGGCTCAGTCGGCCCTACTGGGCCGCTGTGCCCGACCTGCTTTGTATCCACACCCTCAACGGCAGATGCGACACCTGCGACTGAGAACCTATGGGGAGCCGATAGGCGCATTGAAGATTCGGTCCTGTCGGGATCTCGTCAGCCATCACATCTGAATCGCCCAAATGTAAACACGTTTTTCCTGATCCAGTGCGGGTCCGCGTACATCGAAGAAAACCGTGACTGGTCACCGGAGACTCGCACGACATTGAATTCGATGAAGGCACAGAACGATATTCCGACGGTACCTATCCGAAATCATGGGACACCGTGGATCCGCATGACGTCAGATGAGCCTCGACGCGAGGGTTTTCCGTGCGTGCGTGCGAACTCGACTCGATGACCAGATGTGCTGTATGCGCTCGTCAACATACGCACCGTCTCGTAAGGCTTGCGCCCAGATGTGAGGGACTCAGACGGAGGGCCAGTGGCCGTCTCAGCCGATAATGGGCCGTCTTCACCGCAAATTCGATGATCGTCTTCGCAGTCACGGGTGCGACACATGGACGACACGCGGCTGCTTAAACCCGGTTCGAACTTTCAGTCAACCCCGGCGGCATCTGGTGTAACGCCATGGGCAAGTAATAGGAAAAGAAGGTATGCGGGGAGTGCCGCCCGTACAGCGAAAGGCTCCGGATGATTCCACTTATTTCCCCTGTTCAACCTTCTGGGCATGCAAAACGGCGAAGCCGTCAGACCGTGTTGGTCGCCGGCACGGTCGCGGTTGCTGCCTGTGTGGTGGCTGGATGTGGGCTGCCCGACGACGACACACCACGCGAACTCGCATGCGAATGGGGAATCGCGTTGGATGCGAAGGACTTCACCGGTAAACGAGTCGACATGCCACTTCCCCCGCATGTTATCGAGCGTTTCGCGATCGAGGAGAACACAGCGGATGCGATCGTTTTCCGAGTTACGTACGACGAATTTCCGCCACCGAACAATCCACCGAATAAGCAATTCATCTTGAAGCCGTTAACGACGGTATCGATCCGACTGGGGAAAGACGAGGAATTTGACTCGATTAAAAACAACTTCTACCGAGTCGAGATTCCCATTGAGGACGGAGATCTGTATCAGAGCGACGAGGGCAACGCGTTCGACGTCAAACCTCAAAACACCACAGTGCGGCAAGACGGCAACGACCTTGTAGTCTCCATCGATCCGACAGAATTCCCGGGCCTGGCGGCGGGGAAGAAGTTTCCCATCGATGCGACGACCAGCTTCGCCGGCGATGGTATCGAAAAAAGACCAGGACCTACGAAGGTGAACTGGCAGAACTGCGGGTAGCGGATCGACGAATTATCAGAATCACCACCTCTTGCATGATTCGTCTTCTATCGCGCTATCACACCTTCCTCCTCGCCGATAACATAGATTATGTTAGTGCGTTCTCTTAAATGACTGTGCAGCAACAAGTTTCGAAGAAGATCGATGCCGGAATTTAGAGTGGGGCCCTGCAGTTTCGACATCTCGCATGTGTTCGTCGATGGTAGGTCGTGCTCGAAGACGACAGATGACCTGAGATCGTCCTTCGAGCAGAACCTACCGCTTAACGACCAGACTTTTCTCACTGCGTGCCGAACGACCCCCTGTGCGATCGCTGGTCCGCATTGCGTCAGCACAGGAGGTCGGCGCTAAGTGTGCATCATTCCTGCGAAAGCAGAGGCTTGTCTCGTTCAGGTTCGACTGGGGCTACATTGCGTGACTGAGCCACTGTGGCCGGTTCGAGAAGTGAGAACCGAGACTTTCGGGTCACCGTCTGACCAGGTTCGACGGTGAAAGTCCAGCTCAATCCGGCACCGTTATCGTGATTGTCGGTGCGGGCCGTTCCGTTGAACGGTTGACCGGTCCTCACGACGTTCCAGATTGTGGAGTAGAACGCCTCCTGGAAGCTCGCGCCGCCGGACAGGTCTGTCCAGGAGAT
This sequence comes from Rhodococcus sp. KB6, assembly GCF_001445685.1. Classification (NCBI taxonomy): domain Bacteria; kingdom Bacillati; phylum Actinomycetota; class Actinomycetes; order Mycobacteriales; family Nocardiaceae; genus Rhodococcus; species Rhodococcus sp. KB6. Next base: position 15,718 of record NZ_LNAK01000001.1, read on the forward strand.
CTGACGGCCGTTCGCGGACACGCAGGACGCGGATCGGTCGGTGACGGCGCCTGTGCCGAAGTCACTGTTGCTCAAATAGCAATCCGCCGCCCGGTACAGGGTCACCTGCTTGGCTGCGGAACCGGTGTTGGTGACCGCGAGGGAGGTCAAGTAGTTGTCGGAGCCATCGATGAAGGTGTCGACCTGTTTGAGTTCGAGACCACTTTGCCCCGCGACCACCGCGCTGGTGATCACCGTCGGACTCAAGGCGGTCCCGGCTCCAGTACTCGACTGAGCACCAGCCGGAATGAAGCTGCTGCCGACGTAGCCGAAAGTCTGCCCGTCCACCGCGAGGTGGGTACCGCATGAGGTGGAACCGTAATACACCGACCGGTTGTCGGTAGGAGAGTCCACGCGACAGTCGAGGTTCGTGCCGATCTGCAGATTGGTGAGTGCGCCAGGCCGGGTTTCGGGGGGCAGTTCGGGCTCGGGCGTCGGGGTAGGTGCGGGAGTGGTTCCCGGGTTAGCAGGGTCGGACGGACAGTAGGGTCCGAGGACGGAGATCCCGTACTTTCCGAGTGTGAGTTCAGCTTTCCAACTCGCGAAGAGCAGGTTTGCCTGTAGAGAGCCCTTCACCGCGGCCGCGAGTTCGAGTTCTGCACACGTCGGCTACGCGCTCGACAGCGAAGCGGTCAGGTTCGGGCCTGCCTCGACGGCCACGCCGGCATTGGCGACTTTGCTGTGGAGGCCGAGAGACGCGGAGGCGCCGGCGAAGAACTCGGCCTTGGCGCTGCCGCTGAGGCCCTCGACATCCGAATACGTGGTCCGACTGCTCGAGACGGGTCGTGCGCGCCCGTCCGAGAACTCGACGCCGTCGGTGCGCTCTGCCTGGTAACCCAGCTCTGCCTTTACCTCGAACTTTGCGGCCAACGACATTGCGGGACCGACTTTGACACTGAATGGCCCACCCACCGGGATGATCGCTTCAGGAGTCATCCCCACAGGTGCTTTCTCGCACTTCGCGGAACCGCTACCGGTCAGCGACACATCCAAGGATTGCGAACTCGAGATGGTGACCCGGGAGTACTTGGCATTGGCGTCGAACTGCACAGCGGCAGAGAGGTTCCCGATCGACCCGTTGACTGCGAGTTCGACACCACTGTCGTTCTTGCATGAGATCAGCTTGTTACTCAGCGGAAATCCGGTGCGCGGCCCGGCGCTCCGCGACTGAGCCTCGCCTTCGCCCGGTACGTACAGGACGTTATCCTCGAGTCGCACCGTCGTATTGATCTGGAAAACCGCGTATGCGTCGGTGATGGTGGCAGCCTCTAACGCCACCCGCAGCATCCCGCCATCGGCAGCTTCCACCGAGACGACCTTGCCGACGGTGCCATTTGGCACGCCGGGACCGGAGTTCACTGCAAAGAAACCTCCGACGCTCGGATGACGGTCCGACGAGAAGTAGAGCACGGTCTGGATCTCACCGAACTCACCGGAGACGGAGACGACGTCTCCGGGCTCTGCGACGACAGTATCTGCCTTGGGGATGATCTTGTTCTCGAGGTTCGCCGGTGCCCAGTCGGTCGGGTCGTCAGCCCCGATCAGCGGATATTCGCTCTGTTCATCCGAGCCGCCGCCGGAACCGGAACCAAGCGACCCGGAGCTAAGGCCGCCGAGCGAGCCGGACGATCCACTATCTGTGGGCTGGGCATTCGCAGGGAGCGTCATACCCAGAACCAGTGCAGCGGCTACCGAGGTCATAGCCCCGCGATACACCCATTGTCTGGGCGGCTTAGAAATCCTCATCTGGCATAACTCCTTCTTTCAAAGATCGGGGACAGCGACGTTTCACGGGGATTCCTTATCTGACCGGGTGCTTTCGCCTGACCTCCGTGTCTTGTCGGCATGGCTACTACTGAGCGCATGGCTGCCACTGAACGACTGTCCGATACAAGGCCATCCGATCAGCTGAAACCGACCAGTTAATTCACAGAGAGTAGGTTCAAACGGTAGCGGAACCTTTCGATGTTGCCGAGACCCCAAAAGGGGGGGGGCATCACCACAGACACGCGAGAAATCACCCGGCCGCCGGCCACGACCCACGATAAAGCGCAAGGACAAGAACCGACGCGCTCCCGGTGTGAACATTCTTCTATCCCGACTCTCGCGCATCAAGGCCACTCCAGAAATAATATCCACACACGCCACTCGCACGCTCGAACAACGGCGCTACGATATTTTTTCCTACACTCACCTTGACCCACTCCCGCCGAGACCAGAATATCGGCACATACCGAGGGAGGGGGGAGAAATTGCAGGTAGAACGTATGCAAGTAGCTGCGTATATCACGGTTTGGATTAGTGAAAGAATTCGGAAAACGATTGAAGATGTGATTAGCTAACGCGGAAACTAATCGAATAAATGCCCGTGAAAGTATTGGCTTATATCGCATTGTTCGATAGAATGAAATCAATAAAGAATCACCGACGAGGGGGAATGTGTGCAATGCAATGCCACGTACCGCGCACTCGACAAAGCGGGATTCGGTCCATCTTTGATGATCGAGGTTTGAGCGGAGAGGTAGAAGACCCGCCGCAGTCGCCGGCTGTAGCGTTTGGGTCGGTGCATGTTGCCGGTTCGGCGACCGGAATCGCGGGGGACCGGAACCAAACCGGCTGCCGAGGCAAGGTGTCCGGCATCGGAGTACGCCGACATATCACCGGCAGCGACAACGAATTCCGCGCCGAGGATCGGACCGATACCGGGCATGGATTCGATGACCGCAGCCTGCGGATGGCGGCGGAAGGTCTCACCGATCTGCGCGTCGATACGAGCGAGCTGGACGTCCACTGCGAGGACTCGGTCGGCGATATCGGCCACCAACTGCGCCGCAACAGCCTCACCAGGCAGGACCACATTCTGCGCCGACGCCGCCTCCCACGCAATCTCGGCGACACCGTCCGCCCCGCGCACCCCACGTTTACCAAGCCACAAGCTCAAACGAGTGCGTCCGCGTCGTCGAATGGCACGCGGGGTCTGAAAACCGGTCAACAACACCAACGCGCCCTTGTGTCGCCCGAAGTCGAAAGCCCGCTCGAGCGCAGGAAAGACACCGGTGAGAGTGTCACGCAGACGGTTGATCAGCCGGACTCGGTCAGCGACGAGATCGGTCCGATGCGAGGTCAACAGCGCGAGTTCCGCGGCCAACTGAGCCGGTGGGATCAACACAGACAGATCATGTCGGTGTCGAGCAGTTTCCGCGATCACATAGGCATCGCGGGCATCGGTTTTCGCCTCCCCTCGATACGCGCCGGACATCCTGTTGACGGTGCGACCAGGGACGTACACCGCACTCTGGTCGTGTGCGGCGAGAAGAGCGAGCAGCAACGCAGAGGAGGTTCCGGAAATATCTACCGCCCAATGGAGTTCGTCGGCCAAGGCCAGAATCTCGCTCAGCGCGTGCAGTATCGCGGTCTCGTCGTTGATGATCTTGTGCGACCACACGATCAACCCTGCTTCGTCGACCACTGCTGCCCAATGATGGCCCTTGCCTGCGTCGATTCCGACCCATGCGTGGGTGTGAGTTTCTCTCATTCGCTCCTCCATGTCGCCGACTCGTGTCAGGCCCGAGGAACACCCCACCGTCATCTCCGTAAACAGTGCTCGAAGCACATTTTTCAATCAGCAGCCAGGGCGTCCCGAAGCGCTGGGCGGCCACTCGTTTCGAGCCACACAAGGCAAGACACCATCAGCCACACCCAGCACTTCCGGACCAACTAACAACTTACGGAGGACACCATGACCGCAGCAGCATTCACCTTCACTCCCGATGCAGACTTCGTCGACCGCGCACTCGACGCCGAGCTCCGCCGCGACAGCGAATCCGTCGACCGGAAACTGCGCACCATGCTCGCCGCCCTCGACGACTCCCTCGCCGGAATCAGTGATGCACGCGAAGAACTGCACACCCTCTACACCGCCCCCGGTACGGACACCGCCGAAGTTGTTTCCGCCCATGACCAGGACATCGCCACTCACCTCGATACGCCCGCGTCTCCACCCTCGAACAAAACCCCGAGCTGCAGCAGCACGCACTCCGCCAAGCCGGCGCGATCCGCATCTTCACCGACTACGAATCCGGCTCGACAACGCAGCGCCCCCAGCTCACCGAATGCCTGAACTACCTACGTGATCACGACGGTGATGTCCTTGTCGTCTGGAAACTTGATCGCCTCGGACGATCCGTCCGCCACGTCATCGACACAGTCCACAACCTCGGCGAACGTGGTATCGCATTCCGTTCCCTCACCGAAGGATTCGACACCACCACCGCAGGCGGCGAATTCTTATTCCACATCATGGCAGCCCTCGCCCAAATGGAACGCCGCATGATCGTCGAACGCACCCACGCCGGCCTCGAAGCCGCTCGACGCCAAGGTCGACACGGCGGCCGGCCCACCGTCATGACCCCCGAACGCACCGAACTCGCCCGCACGATGCGTGAACAGGGCAAAAGCCTCGACACGATAGCTTCGACACTCCGTGTCGGCAGATCCTCCGTCAGTCGTGCCCTCGCACCCGAGAAGGCCGGCGGGCAGCAGTAATCCTCACACGAACCAAGCACGAGCCGAACCGTCAAAACCGACGCGGTACCGCCCTGTGTCCGCAGCCTTTCCCTCCATTCGAGCCAACCCATCGGCAGGGTCCCGATGCGCCGCCGTTCCTTTGGCCGTGGGATCGGCGGCGAGAGCTCTCAAATACAACAGAATTGGCTCGGAAACCCCCGTGGGTCAACACATAATCATCAGCCATGTCTTCTGCCCGCCGTGGTGCGGAAGAGTTCCACGACCACCACGTATACCCCAACAGCGCAACCGCAGCGAGAAGTGTACAGCCCACCAGGACTGCGAGGCCTGCGTCCGATTTCCACGCGATGCGTTCGTCCGGGTGCTGTTCGGTGATGGTGGCGTCGAATTCTCGTGTTTGCCTGGCTATTTCGAGGATCCACTGTGTGTGCACATCGTCGGTTTGTCGAATTTCCCGTACTCCGGACATGAAGTGCAGGTCGGGACGGTCCGTGTTCAGATGATGAGGTTCGAAGCGTTTCGTTTTCAGACTCGCAATTGGGGTCAGGTTTCTGGCCACATGTCGTATGCGGGCCATGATTCGCCCGAGCCGGTCGTTGTTGACCCGTCCGGCGGCCTCGTTGAGCTGTAGAGCGGATATGTGCAGTGCGTTGTCAATCGAGGCGTTCTCGGTGTTCGTTGGGTGTCATGCCGGTGGTGTCGCGGAACGCTCGGTAGAAGGTGCGGGGGTCGGAGAATCCTGTTTGTCGAGCGATGAGGGAGACGGGCCGGGAAGGGTATTTTCGTAGTAGGTGCTGGGCGGACTGGATGCGCGCTGCGCGGAGATATCCCATGACTGTGTGGTCGGTTCCCTGGAACAGGCGGTAGAGGCTGCGGCGGGAGAGTCGCATCGCGGTGGCGATGCGTTCGGCGTCGAGGTCGGGGTCTGCAAGGTGGGCATGGATGTAGGCCAGAACCTGATCTCGTCGTAGGAAGGCGGGTATTTCGGCGGCAGAGCGAACCGGTGTGACGAGACTCAGTAGTGATGTGGCCAGTGAAGAGGCGTGAGTCTCGAGCTGTGCGGCGCCGTGGGGATCGCTGTCTTGGTGTTGGGCCAGTTGGGTGAAAAAGGCTGCGACGGCGGACATCGCTCCTGCACAGCTCATGGTCGTGGCCAGGATGTCTGTGGTCCGGTCGATGCCGGCGAGCGCGAAGGCTCGATCGGCGGGCACCTTGACGATGACCTGTTCGTAGGGTGCATCGGCGCGGAAAGCGAAGGGCAGGGAACTGTCGTAGATGACCATGGATCCTGGCGGGACTACTGCAGTGTGTCCGGCCTGTTCGATGACGCAACTTCCGCGCGTCTGGAATGTGGCGAACAGATACTCGTCCTGTTCCCGCCCTTGGGCGATTCGGCTGCGATTGCGGTGTGTCTGCTCGGCGGTGGCTCGTTTCGTGGACAGAGTGAAGTTCGTGTATCGGCCGAGACGGACATCGCCGTAGAAGTCGGGGTCGGCGGGGTCGGTGCTGACGTCGACGTAGGCATGGCGCCGGGCCTCTCGCCAGTAGTCGATGACACCGTCGTCCGGCGCCCGCGAGGTCGACAACGTTTCGAAGTGTGGCAATGAGGGCTCGTCTGCATCAGCCATGGCGGATCACCTGCCTTACGGATACCACTGAGTTTACTGAGCCGCGCGGGAAAGTCCTGCGGGTCGGGGAGAGAGCGAGCCGGCCCTGTGTCCGCCAGTCGGGGGGCGATCACAGGGCCGGAAATCTACGCGTGCTGCAAAACGCTCAGGCCGTGAGCATTCCGTGCTGTATTGTGCTCAGACCGTGAGCTTTCCGTGCTGGATCGTGCTCAGGCTGGAATCATTCCGTGTGGGTCGATGATGAACTTGCTCGATGACCCCTGATCGAAGGTCTCGTAGGCGGCGGGTGCTTCGTCGAGGCCGATGACCTTGGTGTTGAGCATTGCGCTCAGATACGGCATGCGGTCCCACAGGATCGACATCATTAACTCGCGGTTGTAATGCATGATCGGTGCCTGCCCCGCGGACAGGCGCGGTGACTTGATCCAGGCCTTGCCGAATTCGAGCGGGAAGATGCCTTCCTGTTCGGCCTTTGTCGGTGCCAGAGGGTCGGGGCCGTAGACGCCGATGACGCCGGTGGCGCCGCCGGCACGGGTGGCTTCGAGGACGTCGTTGATGGCACCTGCCGGCTGAGGCTGATTGGACTCCGAGCCGATGCCGTGTGCTTCGGAGCCGACATAGTCGACGCCACAATCGACTTCGCGCTCACCGAGGATGGCCTCGATCTGGTCGGGCAAGGGGATGTCCTGGCTCAGGTCGATGGTCTCGCAGCCGTTGTTCTTGACCAGGTCGAGTCGGTCCTGATAGTAGTCGCCGACGATGATGCAGGATGCGCCGAGAAGGCGTGCTGCTGCTGCGCCGCAGCGTCCGACCGGCCCGGCGCCGGCGATGTACACCGTTGAACCTGGTTTGGCCCCTGCCTCGATGAGTCCGTGAAAGGCGGTGGGAAGGATGTCCGAGAGCAGGGCAAGATCGAGGATCTTGTCCATGGCCTGGTCCTTGTCCGGGAAACGGAGGAGTTGGAAGTCCGCGTACGGGACGAACAGGTATTCGGCTTGTCCGCCCACCCAGTCGCCGAGATTGAAACCGTATGCGCCGCAGGAGACTGCAGGATTGACGGTTTCACAGACATCTGTGCGGCGAGCTTTACAGTTGCGGCATCGTCCACAGGCGACGTTGAAGGGGACCGAGACGAGATCGCCTTCTTTGAGGAACTCCACGTCGGAGCCGACCTCGATGATCTCTCCGGTCATCTCGTGGCCCATGACCATACCCTGGGGGACGGGGAAGGACCCTCGGTAAATGTGCAGGTCGCTGCCGCAAATGTTGGTAGCGACGATTTTCAGGATGACGCCGTGGGGCGCTTTTCGTCCGTTCGGCATCTCCAGCTTGGGGAAGTCGAGTTTCTCGACCTTCATGGTGCCGGGGCTCTCGAACACCACTGCGCGGTTGCTGTCTGCCATGCTGTCGCTCCTAACCTGGGGGATCCCTGCACGCTGCGATTCGGGACCCGGTTGTGGTGGCGTGGCCACCGGGGGACCTTTCGAACGTATGCGCACGTGGCGATACGTGTCAGTGACCTTGCGTGTCAACTGAGTGACGATGTGTGCCAGGAGTGCTGTGGGGTCTGCCGCAAGGCTCCCTTCCTTCGTTATGGTCACCGGCATGACAAACCGTTCCGAACATCTCGCCGAGGCCGATGATCGCTGGAGGCAGGGTGTCGTGGTGCGGGGAGCTCGGCAGAACAATCTCGCCGACGTCGATCTCGATGTTCCTCGAGACCGTCTGGTGGTGTTCACCGGTGTGTCCGGCTCGGGGAAATCCTCGCTGGCGTTCGGGACACTGTTCGCGGAATCGCAGCGGCGCTATCTGGAGTCGGTGGCACCGTATGCCCGTCGGCTGATCGACCAGGTCGGTGTACCCGATGTCGACGTCGTCGAGGGACTGCCACCGGCGGTTGCACTGCAGCAGCACCGAGGCATCGGTAATGCTCGATCGAATGTCGCCAGCGTGACGACATTGGGCAGTCTCGTGCGGATGCTCTATTCCCGTGCCGGGTCTTACCCAGATGACCAACCGATGCTCTACGCGGAGGACTTCTCGCCGAACACCGTGCAGGGCGCATGTCCGACCTGCCATGGCATCGGGCGCGTCTACGAGGTCGATGTCGACAAGATGGTCCCCGATCCCACACTCAGCATCCGGGAGCGCGCGATCGCTTCGTGGCCGCCGGGCTGGCCGGGTGGCAACCTTCGCGACATCCTGGTGTCACTGGGATACGACGTCGACTCTCCGTGGAAGAAGCTGCCGAAGAAACATCGCGACTGGATCCTGTTCACCGAGGACCGCCCCACCGTTCCTGTGTACTCGGGATTTACCCCGGCACAGACTCGGCGAGCGATCAAAGCCGGAACCGAACCCAGTTACGAGGGCAATTTCGTCGGCGCCCGGCGGTTCGTGCTCGATACCTTCGCGAACACCAAGAGCTCGATCGTCAAGAAGCGGGTCTCTGAGTTCGTCACCAGCGAGGTATGCCCGATGTGCCAGGGCAAGCGGGTCAAGGCGGAGGCGCTCTCGGTCACCTTCGAGGGTCTGGATATCGCCGAGTTCGCGTCCTTGCCCCTGGCACGACTGGCAGAGATCGCGCGCACTGTTGTGTCCAGCGACTGGCTACCCGAGGCGGCAGGAGAAGCTCTCGACGAAACCCGACGAGCCGAGGCCACGCGACGACGTGTCGCATCGGGAGGATCGGCGCACACCGCCGCTCCCGACGTGCGACGCACCCCGAACGTGTCAGCGGAAAAACAGGTGGCGGCGCGGCGCCTGCTCGACGACCTCCTCGAAAGAATCCAACCCATCATCGACCTCGGGCTGGGATATCTGTCACTGGACCGGACGACGCCCACACTCTCCGGCGGAGAGCTGCAACGACTGCGCCTGGCGACGCAGCTGTCCTCGAAGCTGTTCGGCGTCGCCTACATCCTCGACGAACCTTCGGCGGGACTGCACCCCGGCGACTTGACGGCGCTGCTGAGAATTCTGCACGGACTTCGTGAGCGAGGAAACAGCGTCCTCGTCGTCGAGCACTCCCTACCCGTCATCCGAGAAGCGGACTGGCTGGTCGATATCGGTCCCGGTGCCGGCGAGAACGGTGGACGCGTGCTCTACAGTGGAACACCCGCCGGGCTGGCCGACGTACCGGACTCGGTCACCGCACGCTATCTCTTCGACACGTCGGAGCAGGTGCGCCGCCAGCGGCGTACCCCCCGCGGGTGGCTTCGCGTCGAAGGCGTCGAGCGCAACAGTCTCCGCGACCTCACCGTGTCTTTCCCTCTCGGGGTCTTGACCGCGGTCACCGGAGTCTCCGGTTCGGGGAAATCGAGCCTCGTCAGCCAGGCTCTACCAGCGTTGATCAACGCTGAACTGGGCCGGCCCGCCGCGCCCGATGCCAACGTCGAACCGCGCGACGACACCGATCTGCTGCTCACCGGAGATCAGGGCGCGGTCCGCGGCCGCATCGAGGGCACCTTGGGAGGGCTCCGTCGGGTGGTCGCCATCGATCAGCGCCCTATCGGGCGCACACCCCGATCCAATGTTGCAACCTACACCGGCATGTTCGACCACATCCGCAAGCTGTTCGCCGCAACACCTGCGGCCAAGAAACGGAACTACAAACCGGGGCGGTTCTCCTTCAATGTCGCCGGTGGCCGCTGTCCGACCTGCGAAGGTGAAGGCTTCGTGATGGTCGAGCTGCTTTTCCTGCCCAGCGTCTACAGTCCGTGCCCGGACTGCAACGGCACTCGTTACACGCAGAGCACACTCGAAATCACCTGGCGGGACCGCAACATCGCCGACGTTCTCGCGATGAGCATCGACGAAGCCCACGCCTTCTTCACCAGTGAGAACGACGTTCTTCGCTCGCTCACCGTCCTACGCGAGGTCGGGTTGGGTTACCTGCGACTCGGACAACCCGCCACCGAGCTGTCCGGCGGCGAAGCTCAGCGTGTCAAGCTGGCATCCGAACTCCAGCGTGCTCAACGCGGCGACACGCTCTACATCCTCGACGAGCCCACTGCTGGGCTCCACCCGTCCGACAGCGACAGACTGCTCGCTCACGCGCAGGGGCTCGTCGACGCCGACAACACCGTCGTCATGGTCGAACTCGACATGCGCGTCGTCGCCCAGGCCGACCACGTCATCGACCTCGGACCGGGAGCGGGCGCCGACGGCGGACGTATCGTCGCCACCGGTTCCCCCGAGCAGGTAGCTGCCACTGCCGACAGTGCGACTGCCCCCTATCTACGAGCGGCGCTGGAAAACACAGGCGCCGGCACCACACAACACTGACCTGACCGCGCACCACCGCCTGGACTGAACGGCGATAAGGATCAACTAGCGATGGCACGACAGGCACCGAAACCCCAAGGCCTGCGTAATCAGCTCTCCAACTCTCTCCAACTCTCTCCGGCCTCTCTCCGGCGTGAGTCCGGCTCCGCGGTGCTGCTGCTGGTGGTAACCGTGACCGCCCTGCTGTGGGCAAATTCGCCGGCTTCGGACGCGTACTTCGACCTCTGGCATCAAGGCGCCGGATTCGAACTCGGCCCGGTGGCGTTGCACATGAGCCTTCACCATTGGATCAACGACGGGTTGATGGTCGTCTTCTTCTTTCTGATCGGGCTCGAGGTACGCCAAGAGTTCGCCCACGGGTCATTACGTGATCGAACCCGCACCCGTATCGCCGTGATCGCCGGAGTCGCGGGGGTGTGTCTACCCGCCGTCATCTACGCCGTGATCGTCGGCAGCGGAGACAGCCTGCAGGGTTGGGGGGTGGTCGTCGGCACCGATACCGCCTTCATGCTCGGGGCCTTGGCGCTCCTCGGGCCCGCACGATCAGGCCAACTGCGAGTGTTTCTCCTTACCGTCACGGTGGTCGACGACTTCCTCGCGGTGTCCATCATCGGATTCGTATACAGCGAAAACATTCGCCTGATTCCACTGCTCGTTTCCCTGGCATGCCTGACAGCATTGTGGCTACTCGGGCGGGCGCGACAGTGGCGAGCCGCGCCATACATTCTCGTGGTGATCGTGCTGTGGTTCAGCACGATCGAGTCGGGTGTTCATCCCTCGCTTGCCGGAATGGTCGCCGGCCTTCTGATTCCCGCGTACCCGACACAGCGGCACAAGGTGGAGGCGGCTCGAGAACTGTTTCGTGACTTCTGGCAGTCTCCGAGCGCCGCGTCAGGTCGTGCAGTATCACGTGGACTGGCCAAAGGCACAGCCGTCAACGAGCGGATACACGAATACCTCCGGGTACCCACCGCGCTGATCGTGGTACCGATCTTCGCTCTCGCCAACGCCGGCGTCGACCTGCGTGGCGGACTGCTCATTGAAGCGTTCAGTGCCCGTGTGACCTGGGGAGTTGTGCTTGGCCTGGTTCTCGGCAAGCTCCTCGGCATCGGAGCAGCCACATACATCGCTGTCCGACTCGGAGCGGGCCGATTACCGCAGGGGGTCGGCATGGGCAGTGTGATGGGCGGATCTGCGCTATCGGGGATGGGATTCACCGTATCGCTGCTGATCATAGGTTTGGCTTTCGGCACATCTCCCGAACTGGCCGGGCAGGCGACCGTCGGCGTGCTCGTCGCCATGGTGCTGGCTGCAGTACTGGGTGCGGTGATCTTCCGCGTGGCAGCGACCAAGCTGGGTGAGGCCGAAGCCGATCTCCCCATCGTGCTGGAACCTCCCGTAGATCCCGAGATCGACCACATTCGTGGACCCGAAGACGCCCAGCTGACCCTTGTAGAGTTCGTCGACTTCGAATGTGGATTCTGCGCACATGCCACCGGAGGATGGGACGACCTGCACGTCCACTTCGGCGACGATCTGCGCTACGTGGTCCGTCACGAGCAGCGCCTTCGCTGCCGCACCGTCGGCACCACTGATCTGGTTCCACCACGCGGCACGCGAGGACCGCACGATCCGGTTCAAGTCGTTGCCCGGTCACGCTCAGACCGAGGCC
>NZ_LNAK01000010.1:0-57762 GCF_001445685.1 Rhodococcus sp. KB6
GCCGTGGAAATCTGGAACGTTCACTACAATTATCATCGACCGCATTCAACACGCGGAGGACGACCGCCCGCCGCTTACCGCCGGCACCGCGTAACTAACGTCCGTTCCTCATACAGCTAGGCACCGGCCTGCAAAGCCGTTCACACGGGTTCGAGTCCCGTCATCCGCTCGTGTCGGAGACCGGCAGGCATATCGCCTGCCGGTCTCTCTTGTGTGGTCCTGGTTCGCGGGGTCGGCTGCGATAGTCTGGGCTGCCGGAGCGAGCGGACCACATGAGTGAGGCACTGAATTGATTTCGGGACAGGACCTGCGATCGCGGCGCTTGCACGTGGGGATCAGTCAGTTCCAGTTCGCCCGCCAAGCGGGAGTCTCGTCAGCAGTCGTCTCCGCGTGGGAACTCGACAAGGCATATCCGAAGCCGCTGGTTGAGCGAGCAGTCCTCACGGCCCTCTCCGCGTTGGAAGCGGCCAAGCGTGAGGGCACGTACGCGGCCCCCCGGAAGCGATCGAGCGGTAGTACCCGTGCGCGTCGAGCGACACCGGTCAACGACCCCGCCTCGGTGGCCCGGCGTGCCGTCGCGGGGGCAGGAAGCGGCGGCCCCACCGTATTGACAGCGTTCTCGGGTTGTGGCGGTATGGCCGAAGGCTTTCGGATGGCGGGGTTTTCGGTGGAGGGATACATCGAAGTCGTGCCGGAGGCGCGTGCGACCTTCGATCGGAACTTCCCCGGCGCGAAGTGCCTCGGCGAGGACATTCGGGCGATCGACGAAGCCCGGGTGAAAGATCTTCTGGCACAAGTGGACATCGATGTGTTGGCTGGGGGACCGCCGTGTCAGGGGTTCAGCCTTGCCGGCCGGCGAGACCGCGACGATCCGCGCAACCATCTCTTCCGGAACCTGCTGCAGCTCGCCGAACTGGTGAAGCCGAAGGTCGTGGTGATGGAAAACGTGCGACTGCTGCTCAGCATGAAGGACCCGGACGGTGGGATGGTCGTCGACCGGATTCTCGGCGAGATGGCTGCATGCGGTTATGACGCCTCGGTCAACACGGTGAATGCGCAGGATTACGGAGTGCCGCAGTTCCGGGAACGAGTGTTCATCGTGGCGACCCGCCGCGACAGTGGTATCGGGCCGCTGCGTTTCCCGCCGAAGACTCACGGCGTGAATGATGTTGCACCGCTGAGGACTTTCCGCGACGCCACCGTCGACCTGGCCCCGCTGGAATCCGGGCAGGCCTGCGAGACGGACCCGCTGCACTGGGCCGTCGAACATCCCGAGCACGTCTTGCGGTGGCTGCGTGATGTGCCGGAAGGAATGTCGGCTCACGACAACGAAGATCCGGCCATGCGACCGTCGTCCGGGTACAACACGACGTACAAGCGCCTCCGGTGGGACGAGCCGGCGTCCACGGTCGGAACCACTTTCGGGATGATCTCGGCTTCACGCAACGTGCATCCGAAACACACGCGATCGTTGACCGTTCGAGAAGCTGCTCGCCTCCAGACCTTTCCCGACGACTACGTCTTCGAGGGTAAGTGGGGAGCGGTGCGCACGATGATCGGCAATGCGGTGCCACCGCAGCTGGCGTCGGTACTGGCAGGAGAGATCAAGAAGGCACTCGGCTGAGATGGAGCACCGACGGAAAATGGGGCCGACGATGTCGGCCCCATTTCGAGTTACGCCCTGGCAGGGGTGTGGTGCAAGCGAATCAGCTGAGGTTGAGCTTGGCGATCAACGGCTGGACGACCTTGATGATGTCGATGACGGCGCTGAGGGTGTTGATGGAACCCATGTTTCGGTCCTCCGTGTCGTATGTACAGGTGTGTATGTACAAGGTTGTGTCTGCGTGGTGTTTCTGTACGACCTTGTGTCGCAGACACAAATTAGCAAACTGGACGCTTGTTTGGGTCGAAATGACCGCTTTGCGCTGAAGTTGCTGAAAAGTTCACGGATTGTTCAGGAATGTAAACAAAAAACAGGCCGGACTCCCCGAAGTCCGGCCTGTCGATGACGCTTTGCGATCAGCTGAATGCCGAAAGTGCGCTGATGAGGCCGATGCCCGCAACTGCGACCTTGAGGACACTCAAGACGTCTTCGAGCTTGACACCCTCGGGCAATACGTTTTCGACAGACTCCATGTTGGATCCTTCATGTGTTGGGGTCGTGGTCCAGTGCCACTGCAAGCAAGATACCCAATCGTGACCACCTGTGAAACCCCGGCACGAAGATCACAGTTGTGTTGCGCCGGACTCACTGGCCGTCGCGACAACGGTGGCTGCCACTATTTGCTCCACGCTGATGCCCGCTGCCGGTAGGCAGTGGTAGAAGATTCGTTCGCAGAGGTCGACCATTTCGCCTCGCTCGAGCGTCGGCTCGTCGATCCAGTTGACGACGATTTCCTCCATGAATGCCTGCCACCCGGCGATTGTCGCCTCCACGGTCGCATTCGATTCGATGCCTAGATTCGTCAGCGCAGCGACAATCCACGTAGTGAAAGTGCGGCGCATGCCTCGGTAGATCGTGCGCATTCGGACGTCACCACTGCCGGCCATACGCATCACGGCGAGGTAAATGGTGGGGTGCTCGATAACGGCGTCGACGAATGTCTCGATACCTGAGCGCAGCTGGGACGTGATGGGTAGCTCGGGATCCGGTCGCATTCGATCTTCGAGATCGGCCGAGGCGGCCTCGAGGATGGCGTTCTGGAAACCCTTCTTGTTCTTGAAGTAGTGGAACAGCAGTGGCGGCGAGACACCGGCCTCGGCTGCGACGCGATCCATCGACAGTTGGTCGAAAGGCTCGGTCCGCAGCATCTGTACTGCCACCTCGAGGATTTGCCTCTGACGGTCTTCGGGAGAGCGGGGGACTGCAGCCATTCCGTCATCTTATGTATTGGTTCGGAAGGTTCATTGACTTTTACTCAACGCTGTCTATAACGTGAGGTAACACATACGTGAGGCGAGGAGTCCGACAGTGTCTGCTTTCGACATCGTGGTCAACGACGGGTTGTGGTTCGACGGGACGGAGGCTCCAGGTCTGCGTCGTAATCTCGGAATTCGAGACGGCGTGGTCGCGGAGGTGTCCACGACGCGCCTCGAGATCGGGCCGGACACAGAAGTGATCGACGCGGCCGGCAAGTGGGTTCTCCCCGGTTTTGTCGACGTCCACACGCACTACGACGCCGAAGCCTTGGTCAGTCCAGGGCTTCCGGAATCGGTTCGCCACGGCGTCACGACGGTCGTGCTCGGCAATTGCTCGCTGTCGACGGTGTATTCGACCCCGCGCGAGATTGCGGATCTGTTCAGCCGGGTCGAAGCAGTTCCCCACGACGCGGTGCTGAGCATCCTCGAAGCGAACAAGACCTGGACCGGTCCCGCGGCTTACACCGCCGCCCTCGAAGCCCTTCCCCTCGGACCCAATGTCGCGGCCTTCATCGGTCATTCCGACATCCGCACGCACGTACTCGGACTGGGGCGCGGTACCGACAAGAAGGTCAAGCCGACTCGCTCGGAACTCGGCCGGATGGGCTCGATGCTCGAGGATGCCATCGACGCTGGGATGCTGGGCCTGTCGTCGATGACCAATGCCCTCGACAAGATCGACGGCGACGAATATCGTTCTCGCTCTTTGCCGTCGACGTATGCACGGTGGAAAGAGTTCCGATTCCTCAACCGCATCCTTCGCGATCGCGGAAAGATCTTGCAGAGCGCTCCGACCATCAACCTGCATCCGAACGTCGCGGCGTTCTTCGCCGAAAGCTCCGCGATCGGACGCAAGAAGCCGCTCAAGACGTCGCTGCTCTCCGGCGCGGATTCGAAGGCCTACCCGGTGATCGTGTACTTCATGCTCGCTGCGGCCCCACTGCTCAATCGCTTCGCCAAGACCGATTTCAAGTGGCAGCACCTTCCGGTTCCCTTCACCGTCTACGCGGATGGAATCGACCTCGTCGTGTTCGAGGAGTTCGGTGCCGGCGCCGCCGCTTTGCACCTCAAGGACCAGGTGGAGCGCAACGAACTGCTCCAGGACGAGTCGTACCGTCGCGCATTTCGTAAGGACTACGACAACAAGTTCTCACCCCGCATCTGGCATCGCAATTTCTACGATGCGGTCATCGTGGGATGCCCGGACGAGACGTTGATCGGCAAGAACTTCGGTCAGGTCGGTGACATCCGCGGAGTGCACCCGGTGGACGCGTACCTCGACCTGGTGGTGAAGTACGGGCGAGATCTTCGCTGGCGCACCACCATTGCCAATCACCGGCCCAAGTTCGCGAAGAAACTCGCCGCGAGTTCCGGTGTGCAGATGGGCTTCGGCGATGCCGGCGCGCATCTGCGCAACATGGCGTTCTACAACTACCCGGTGCGACTCCTCAAGCGCGTCAAGGACGCTCAGAGTGACCGCAAGCCGTTCCTCACCATCGAGCGCGCAATCCACCGCCTGACGGGCGAACTGGCGGACTGGTACGGCATCGACGCCGGGCATCTACGCCAGGGTGACCGCGCGGACTTCGTTGTCATCGACCCGGCCGGGCTCGACGAGTCGGTGGACGGGTTGTTCGAGGCAAAGGTTCCCGAGTACGGCGGGATCAGCCGGATGGTCAACCGCAGCGACGACGCAGCGGTCGCTACGGTGATCAACGGCCGACTCGTCTACCGCGAAGGTGAATTCGCCCCCGGATTCGGAATCGAAAAGACAGGTCAGTTCCTGCGTGCCGGTGAAAAGGCTCCGGTTACCAGGGCCGCGAAGACTAGCGTGGCGCTATGATTACACCGGCGGATCGCCTCACCTCGTACTCCCGGACCGGGCTGACCTTCGACGTACGCGACGAAGGTCCGGCAGACGGTCCGGTGGTGGTTCTCCTGCACGGATTTCCGCAGGATTCGAGCTCGTGGGATCAGCTCGCACCGCTACTGCACGACCGCGGCTTCCGGACCGTCGCACCGGATCAGCGAGGGTACTCACCCGGCGCGCGGCCGAAAGCGCGCTGGGCGTACCGCGGGTCCGAACTCGCCGCTGACACTGTCGCACTGATCGACGCACTCGGGGTGGGCAAAGTGCACCTGGTCGGCCACGACTGGGGTGCCGCAGTCGCATGGCAGGTGGCCGCCGAACGGCCGGACTTGCTCGATACCGTGACCGCGGTGTCGGTTCCGCACCCACTGGCGTTCATCAAGGCGATGGTGACCAGCACACAGGGACTGAAGTCGTGGTACATGGGGGCGTTCCAATTGCCCTTCGTCCCCGAGAAGATTCTGTCCTCCACGTCGGCGGGTGAAAAGTTCCTGATTTCGAGCGGGCAGACGCCGGAGAACGCGCGGCGCGATCTGAACGCCATGCTGGCTCCCGGTCGGCTACGCGGCGGTCTGAACTGGTACCGCGCGATGTGGATGACCAAGCCGAACCCCGCAACTGCCAGGGTCACCGTGCCGACCCTGCACGTCTGGAGTGACGGCGACGCCGCCATCGGACCCAAGGGGTCTGCGCTCACCCCCGCGTTTGTCGACGGTCCGTACCGGTTCGAAGTTCTCCGGGGTGTGAGCCACTGGATCCCCGACGAGGCGCCGACGGAGTTGGATCGGTTGCTCGGTGAGCATTTCAGCAGCTGACCGAGTTTCGTACTGAAGCCCCCGCCGTTCGGCGGGGCTTCAGTTGTCAGCAAGGTCGTCGACCAACCGTGGTCAGCGAGCTCCGAATCGCTCTTCCACCTGCTCCTTCGTCAGGCCGAACTCCTCGAGCGTGTACTTGTGCGACGGTTTGCGAGCACCGGAGCGGCTTTCCTCGTGCATTGCCTCCATCGACTGCTGCGCAGTAGATGTCAACGGAATGTCGAAGTGCGTGTAGATATTCTCGACGGTTCCCAGCGGATCGGTGACGAAGTCCTGATAGTCGACGTCGATGAACTGTGCGGGATTGTGGTGTGCGCGTGCACTGTCGAACTGCTCGAGCCCCCTGGCCCACAATTCGAGCTGACTTTCGCCGATCACCTTGTCGGTGAACGTGTTCGACCAACCCTCTGTCGCCTGGGCGGCCAGGCTGCATACCGACGGAATGATCGTCGTAGGGGAGCGGTGAGTCTGAATGACGAGCGCGTCGGGGTACGCCTCCATCAATTCGTCGAGCGCGAACAGGTGGCTCGGGTTCTTGAGGACCCACCGTCGATCCTGATCGGGCAGACCGATCAGCTGCAGGTTCTTCTTGTGTCGTGCATAGGCGTTCGACCACTCCTGGTCCTTCAGCCATGCGGAGTACGTGGGTAGATTGGCCAGACACTCGTACGACACGGACTTGAACGTCTGACGCAAGAGTTGCCAACATTCTTCGACTTCGCTGGCCGACATGTAGTGCACGCCCATGAATTCGGGATGCTCGACGTGGTGTTGACCGAATGTCTCCTCGATCTTGGCGAATACCGGGTTCGATTCCCACGTATCGCGAGGCGGGCGAGGCTGAGGGAACTCGGTCAGCCACATCTCGAGGCCCTGGTGAGCCGGGTCGACCGTGAGGAGGCGGTGCAGGGCAGTGGTGCCCGTCCGTGGCAATCCGGTGACGAAGATCGGCCGCTCGATCTTGACGTCGGCGTGTTCCGGATGCTCCTTCCACGCCGATTCGCTGAGCAGACGGGCCACCAGGGCGCCGCGAAGGAATACCCGAGAGATCTTGCTGCCGAAGGGCGTCAGATCCTCGTCGCGGTCGTAGGACTCGAGCAGGACCGACAGAGCTTCGGTGTAATCGTCGACGCCGAAGTCCGTCAGTCCGGTCATCCGTGTCGCCGAGGCGTGGAGATCCTCGACGGTGCCGACGTGAGTGCGTTCAGTCATGGTGCTCCTAGTGATGGAATTCGCCGCAGTTGACGTCGATGCATTGGCCGGTGATCGCGCTGGCCATCGGGGACGCCAGGAAGATCGCCGCATCGGATACTTCATCCGTCGTCGGCAGGCGCTTGAGGTCGGTGTTCGACGCAGTGTGCTCGTAGATCTGCTCGACAGTCATGCCGAACTTCTCCGCCTGGTGCGCGAAGTATCCCTTGAGGGTGTCGCCCCAGATATAGCCGGGTGCAATCGAATTGACACGAATTCCCTGCGGGCCGAGTTCGGTGGCCAGGGACTGCGACATGGCGAGCAGGGCCGACTTCGCCATCTTGTAGCTGCCGTAACGCTCTTGCGAATGCCGCAACACCATCGAATTGATGTTCACCACGGAGCCGTCCGACTCGGCAAGTGCCGGCGTGAACAGCTGAGTCAGGCGCAACGCCCCGAGAACGGTCAGTTCGATGCTGTCGCGGATGTGCTGGTAATCGGTGCGAGCCAACGGTTTCATCGACGGAATCGAGAATGCATTGTTGATCAGAGTGTCCACTTTGCCGTAGGCGGCAATGGACTCGGCCACCAGATTCTCGGCGGAAGCCTGGTCGGTGATGTCGGTGGCAACGGTGACGGCGCGCCCACCGGCATCGACTATTTCCTTCGCAACGTCGTCGAGTCGCGATTGCGTACGTGCTGCGAGAACAAGACTCGCGCCGGCCGACGCACATCGAAGGGCCAGAGCGCGGCCGAGTGCCGGGCCGACTCCGGAGATGACTACTACACGGTCTTCGAGCAAGGCGGTCATGATTACCCCAGCATTCGGTTGTCGATGGCGGCCTGGCGCTGGGCAATGCGTGCTGCCCAGTCCTCGGCGGTGATGGCGTTGGTGTCGAAATGCGGCAGGTGCTTCGCAATATCTGCGACGGCGACGATGTCGACGGTGGGACCGTCCTGCGGCGTCAGCTCGCGGGACACGCGCTGCCAACGGAACTGCAGAATGCCGCGCGGATGTCCGACGGTTTCGATCCAGTTGGTGACACCGGGGTTCTTCTCGCTGACCACCATTCGGACCATCCCGTCCGGATCGACCTGGGCCTGGCCGTTGTTGAGGGAGGTCTGATGATTGACGTAGTCCAGTGAGATGTACCAGAGGCTCCCGAGTTGGAAGCCGAGATACGGTGCGTCGGAGGCGGGAACGGTGATGATCATCGCCTGCTCGTCGGTGAGTTCGTAATGTCCCACCGACGAGTACTGCGTTGCCAGCCCGCCCGGTGTCAGGCGTGGTTCGGTCATGGTGTTGACCGTGAGCTTGAGGTAGAACCACTCCGGGAACTGGAGCCACGTCTTGACCCGCGTGACCAGTGCCTTCCCAGCCCGGGCGTAACGCTTCTCGGTCTCTTCGGCGGTGAGAGGTGGCGGCGCTATCCCGATCGAATCGGTGCGCTCGATGCGGATCACACCGCGCTGCTGACTCCAGTCGCTGTAGACCTCGCGAACAACCAGCTGCGAGGATCCGGGCGCCAGGGTGTAGTAGTTGGCTCGGCCGTCGGCAGGGCCGGGGCCGAACCAAGCGACGAAGTTACCGTCGTCGTCTATCTCCAGCTCGCGGTCGTCGAAGGCGATTTCGCTGCCGGGAACGTTCGAGTTGGTGTAGTTCCCACTCAACACCTGGAAGCTGAGATCGGCTGTGGTGCCGCGCTTTCCGGTGACCTTGTATTCCTTGTCGTCGTTGATTCGGGCGCCGAAGTACAGAGTGTCGGGGTTGTCGAGGCCCATCTTGGTGAATGGTCCGGTGCCCTGGATGAAACTCGGATGGGTCTTTTCGCCGGCCCAGGCGGCATGCGTCGTCGCGATGATTCCGCCGGCCAGATATTGGTATCCCTCCAGTAGATCCTGTTCGGATCTGATGTGCGGCGCAGTCTCGATCAATTTCTCGGCTTCGGCGATCGCCTCGGCAAACGGGTCCGTCAGCACGCTGGCTCCTCACAGTTCCGACTATGTCGCCGGTCCAGAGCGTCGTGGTACAAATATGTACCTATTTGGTAGATGTTGGGTATTTCGACAATAGAACGCGTTCTAGGGAGTGGTCAATGGGTGGACCGGAGAAGACGCCTGAAGAGGGACGCCCGAAGGGGAGACAATCGCCTCCCACCGAACGGGTGGTTCAGGTGCTCGACTACCTCGTCGGTCGCCCTGATCAGTGGTTCGGGCTGTCGGAACTGGCCCGCGCGCTCGAGATCAGCAAGCCCACCTGCTTGGGAATCCTCACGGCGCTGGCTGATCGTGGATACCTGACTCGGGACGAGGTGTCGAAGACCTACGGGCTCGGTCCGGCCTTGATCGCGGCCGGACGTGCAGCTCAGCGAGGATTTGCCGTCGGACCCATTGCCCGCACCCATCTGGAGAAAGTGAGCACGGAGTTCGGGACGACGTGCACGGCGTCCGGTGTGATCGGTGATCAGATCAGCGTTCTCGAAGTGACCGGACCGATCGGCGCGCGTCGCGCTGCCAAGGTCGGTCAGGTGTACCCGTTCGCTCCGCCGGTCGGGCTGATGTACGTCCTCTGGGGTTCGGATCACGACATGGACAGTTGGCTGAGCAAAGAGCCGAGCCTGCCGGTGCGCTTGGATCGCGAGCGTCTGTGGAACGTGGTCCGCGAGTGTCGGGCTGCGGGGTATCTGGTCGAGAGTCTGGATCCCGTCGGGCAGCGACTGCACACGCTGATGGCGGGCGTTGCGACGCACGATCTTCCGCCGGAGGTGCGTGAACTGCTCGGTGAGATGGTCTCGAGCCTGGGCGAGAGGGTGTATCTCGGACGCGACATCAGCTCTGACGACGAGCATCCCGTCAGTCTCATCGCGGCCCCGACCTACGACGCCGAGGGGCATCAGGCCCTTGTGCTGACACTTTATGTGGGTGGGGCGATCACGGGCGCCGAGATCGAGCGCCGCGCCGCGGTGCTGGTTGCGGCGGCGGATGCGGTGACGGCGGAAGTTGGTGGCAGGAGTCCGGTTCGCGGTCTGTGACGTCTTATTGCCGGTCATTGACCTTTGGGTAGAACGAGTTCTATTCTGTGATTGCGTTCAATTTAGAACCAGTCCGGTACATAAATGTACCGATGCGGAAATGGTGTTCCGCACGGAGTACGTGATGCTCAGGAGCGAAAGACATGGCAACACTCCAGACCCCGCCCGCCTACGAGTTGTCGCATCTGCGAGCACTCGAAGCGGAGGCGGTCCATATTTTCCGCGAAGTCGCAGCGACTTTCGAAAAGCCGGTCCTCCTGTTCTCCGGAGGTAAGGATTCCGTCGTGATGCTGCACGTAGCGGCCAAGGCATTCTGGCCTGCCCCACTGCCGTTCGCTGTGATGCACGTCGACACCGGTCACAATTTCGACGAGGTGATCGAATTCCGCGACCAGACGGTCGATCGCTTCAACCTGCGTCTTGTCGTCTCCAGCGTGCAGGACGACATCGACGCCGGACGCGTCATCGAGGACACCGGAGTCGGTTCCAGTCGCAATCGCCTGCAGACGCACGCGTTGCTGCGCGGAATTCGCGACAACAAGTTCGACGCCGTGTTCGGTGGTGCTCGCCGAGACGAGGAGAAGGCGCGCGCCAAAGAGAGGGTGTTCAGCTTCCGGGACGAGTTCGGGCAATGGGATCCGAAGGTGCAGCGACCTGAACTGTGGAACCTGTACAACGGCAAACACCGTAAGGGCGAACATATTCGGATCTTCCCGCTCTCCAACTGGACAGAGCTCGACATCTGGCAGTACATCGAGAGCGAGCAGATCGACCTCCCCGGCATCTACTACGCCCATCGTCGCGAGGTGGTTCCACGCGACGGAATGTTGTTGGCACGCACCCGTTTCCTCGAGCTTCGCGCCGGCGAAGAGTCCTACGAGGCGTTGGTGCGCTTCCGTACGGTCGGCGACGCAACGTGTACCGGATGTGTCGAATCGTCGGCCGAAACACCGGGCGCTGTCGTGGAAGAAGTTGCGGCGAGCCGTATCACGGAGCGTGGCGCAACCAGAGCTGATGACCGGATTTCCGAAGCTGGCATGGAAGATCGTAAGAAAGAGGGGTACTTCTGATGCCGCAACTGCTGAGAGTCGCTACAGCGGGCAGTGTCGACGACGGAAAATCGACACTCATCGGCCGGTTGCTCTACGACTCCAAGTCGATCTTCGAGGACCAACTCGAGGCCGTGGAACGGAGCAGTCGAGAACGCGGCGACGAGTACGCCAACCTCGCGCTACTGACCGACGGATTGCGCGCCGAGCGTGAACAGGGCATCACGATCGACGTGGCCCACCGGTATTTCGCGACCCCTCATCGGAAGTTCATCATTGCGGACACTCCCGGGCACGAGCAGTACACCCGCAACATGGTGACCGGCGCGTCGACGGCCGATCTTGCCCTGATCCTGGTGGATGCTCGCAAAGGGGTGCTCGAACAGACGCGGCGGCACGCCTTCTTGTCCACTCTCCTGGGGATACCGCACCTCGTGCTGTGTGTGAACAAAATGGACCTCGTGGGCTGGTCTCAGGAACGGTTCGAGGAGATCAAGGAAGAATTCCGACAGTTCGCGATCAAACTGGACGTCCACGACCTGACGTTCATCCGGTCTCGGCGCTGTTGGGGGACAACATCGTTGCCCGGACCGAGAACATGTCCTGGTACGACGGGCCTTCTCTGCTGCACCATCTCGAGCAGGTGCACATCGCGTCGGATCGCAATTTGATCGACGCGCGTTTCCCGGTGCAGTACGTGATCCGTCCGCAGAAGCAGACCGACGCCGACCTCCACGATTTCCGTGGATACGCCGGAACGGTGGCCAGTGGCGTCTTCAAGCCCGGCGACGAAATCGTGGCTTTGCCTTCAGGATTCACCTCGACGGTGAAGGCAGTCCACGGGCCGGGCGGTGACGTGATCGACGAAGCGTTTGCGCCCTCGGCCGTATGCATCGAGCTGACCGACGACCTCGACGTCAGCCGCGGGGACCAATTGTGTCGGCTCAACAACCGGCCGCAGGTCGGGCAGGAAATCGATGCGATGGTCTGTTGGTTGACCGAACAGACAACTCTGTCGGAGAACAATCGCTACTCGTTGCTGCACACCACGCGCTCCACGAAAGCGCAGATCGTCAAGCTCGACTACCGGCTGGACGTCAATTCTCTGCACCGCGACGAGAAGGCAGAATCTCTGTCCCTCAACGAGATCGGCCGCATCTCGATCAAGACGCAGCAGCCGTTGATGTTCGATCCCTACCGCCGCAACCGCGTGACGGGCAGCTTCATTCTCGTGGACGAGACCACGGGCAATACCGTCGCCGCCGGAATGATCAATGGTCCGACACTCAAGGAATCGCGCGTCGTCTGGCACAGTTCGGAGGTTTCTCGCGAGGAACGTGCGACTGCCGGCGCCACCGTCTGGCTCACCGGTCTCTCGGCCTCGGGTAAGTCGACGATCGCGGTGGAACTCGAGCGGCGGTTGGTGGCCGCGGGTATCCCGGCGTACCGCCTCGACGGCGACAACCTCCGGCACGGATTGAACGCGGATCTGGGATTCAGTGCCGATGACCGCGCCGAGAACGTCCGCCGAGTCGGCTCGGTGGCGCAGCTGTTCGCTGATTCAGGTGCAGTGGCAGTGGCCTGCCTGATCAGCCCGTACCGCGAAGATCGTGATCGAGTGCGGGCGGCGCACGAGGCCGCCGGGCTGAAGTTCGTCGAGGTCTACGTCGACACCCCGATCGAGCAATGTGAAGCCCGAGACCCCAAGGGCATGTACGCCAAGGCCAGGGCCGGGGAAATCACGGGATTCACCGGAGTCGACGATCCCTACGAAGCTCCGAAAAGTCCCGAGCTGGTGATCAGACCCGAAGACGGAACGCCTACCGAACTTGCGCTGCAAATTATGGAAGTGTTGGACCGGTGAGCGAATCCACACACAGCAGAATCGCCGACGAGGCACTCGCGGCGGAATTGGCGCAGGCCGCCGGTGCGATCCTCCTGGGGATCCGAGCCGAGGGTCTGGGTGTCGACGACGGTCGTGAACTGGGTCGCCGGGGCGACAAGGCCGCCGATTCCTACATCCTCGACCGGTTGGCTGCCGAGCGGCCGGGCGATGCCGTGCTCTCTGAGGAATCTGCCGACGATCGCAGTCGTCTGGATGCAGCTCGGGTCTGGATCATCGATCCGCTGGACGGCTCCAAGGAATACGGCTTGCCGAATCATGCGGATTGGGCAGTGCACGTGGCGCTTTGGGAGCGCGGTAGCGGAATTACCGCAGCCGCGGTTGCTCAGCCGGCGCTCGGAGCGGTGTACTCCAGTGGCGACGAGGCAGCTTCGGTTGCCGCCAACTCGCCGCTCCGCGTAGTAGTCAGCGGATCGCGACCACCCGCATTCACCGAAGCGGTGGCAGCCGAACTCGGCGCCGACGCGGTGCACATGGGATCGGCCGGCGCCAAGGCGATGGCGGTGGTGCGCGGCGAGGTCGACGCGTACCTGCACGCCGGTGGGCAGTGGGAATGGGATTCGGCTGCACCCGTCGGCGTCGCACAGGCGGCGGGACTGCATTGCAGCCGCATCGACGGTTCGCCGCTGCTCTACAACGAATCTCATCCGTACCTGCCGGATCTCGTGATCTGCCGACCTGAGTTGTCGGAGTCGATCCTGGGCGCAATTGCCAAGCACTCCACGGAGTCTGCGGTCAGCGGACGCGTCGCCATGGCGCGTGAATACGTGAACGCATTGCTCACTCATGACGCAACGAAGGTCCGCTTCGCCGCCGACGCCTGGCGGGTCGAGAACGGTCAGCGAACCGGTGACAGCGGCGCATTCATCAGCAACGAGCTCGAACAAGGCCAGCAATATCGCGGAATCGTGGCGATACGTGAACTCGCGCTGCGTGAGTGGGGCGAGAGCGTCGTAGCCCGGTATCTGCTCGACCTCGGAACACCTGGCCAGGCACGGGCCGTCACGGTTTTCGTGACCGAGTACTTCGGGATACCGGCAGGTGAGATCGAAAGCATCATGGCAATCATCGAACCCCACGGAGACGATTCGAAAGAGGCTGGCACACAATGACACCGGACAAGCTGGTCGCCGAATTCTGCGCACTGTGGGCAAATGCCGATGTCGCGAAAATCGTCGAGTACTTCACCGATGACGTCGTTTATCACAACATCCCGATGGAGCCCGTGGTCGGTCGCGAGGCCGTCCGGGCGTTCATCGAGCAGTTTGTCGGTGCCTTCGGCAACATCGACTTTCAGATCAAGCGTCAGGTCGCGGACGGCAACACCGTCATGAACGAGCGCGTCGACGTCTTCACCATCAACGGCGCCGACGTAGCGCTCCCGGTCATGGGGGTGTTCGAAGTCGAGGACGGAAAGATCAAAGCCTGGCGCGACTATTTCGACATGGCACCGATCAATGCGGCAGCCGGCCAGGCCTGATCGGGGCGCCTACTCCGCGATGAAAGCGTGCGGGTAGTCCGACGAGCGGTGCTGGAAACGTGTGATGGCGGGATTCACGATGACGCCGTCTCGGATTTCGATGGCCCGATCGACGGTCTCGTCTGCCTTCCAGGCCGTCTCTCCTGCCATCACAGTGGGCAGGTAGGGAAGAAGTGATTCGCTGATCTCCCACGACGCGGAGTTCCACAGGTACGACGGGCTGTGATCGACGCCGTAGTAAGTGATGTTGTCGCCGACGATGAAGGTCGGATCCGCGAACGAGGTGGGACGCGCCCAGCTGAACCCCATGCCTTCGTCGCACGAGACGTCGACGATGAGGCTTCCCGGTTGGAAGTCCATGAGGTCTTCCTCGGTCAGGAACGTCAGTGGGGCGTCCGTGTTCTGCAGTACGCAGTTGACGACGATGTCGTGCTCGGCCAAGAAACCGGGCACCGGCACGCTGTGGTTGTCGAGCATGACGTGGCTGCCACGGACGTCACCGTTGTTGTTGTCGAACGAGACCATGCGCGCCGAGTGGATGGGGGAGCTGACCGCGGTGACTCCACGCTGGGTGAGGACGTCCACTTCGTGGATACCGTGCGCCTTGAGTGCTGTGACCGCGCCGCGTGCAGTGGCTCCGAAACCGATCACGGCAGCGGTGAGACGCCGGCCGTAATCACCGGTGGAACCGATCAACTGCAGGGCGTGCAGTACCGAGCAATAACCGGCGAGCTCGTTGTTCTTGTGGAACACATGCAGATTGAACGATCCGTCGCTGTGCCAGAAGTTCATGGCCTCGAAGGCGATGAGAGTCAGTTTCTTGTCGATCGCGATCTGTGTCAGTTCGGTGTCCTGGACACAGTGCGGCCAGCCCCAGAGAACCTGACCTGACCGTAGTTCGGCGAGGTCACGCACCAACGGCTTCGGTAGCAGAACCACATCGGTTTCCGCCAAAATCTGCTTGCGCGTGCGGATTCCGGCAACGAGGCGCGAGAGGTAGTCGTCGGAGTAGCCGAAGGGGTGGCCGTAGCCTTCTTCGAGGTAGATCCGAGAACGTAGTTCGGCATCGATGCGATCGAAATGCGCAGGATGGATCGGCAACCGGCGTTCTGCCGGTTTGCTCGACTGTCCGATGACTCCAAGGGTGCGTGCGTTGTTCAATTGTGTATCTCTCGATAGGAGCAGGTAGAGATGTCAGGCAGGAGCCTGAGGGACTAGCAGAAGCCGCAGGAACGCTGGCAGATTGCCTCGGCCAGGACCGCGTGAAAGCGTGCTGGCTGCGCTGCTGTCGATCGCCGACGGCAACAGAAAGGCGCGTCGGTATGTGCTCAGTCTAGTCCGGAACGGCCCTCGCCCGGTGGCCGGGCGCTGTGTCGTGCTCCGCTGACGTGTGGCTACTGCTCGCGCAGGCGTGAGTCCAGTACGGCCAGTTGGATTTTGCTGGCGTCCGCGTGTACCTGACGTCCTTTGTCGGTGACGTCGACGAAGACTCCGCGCCGGTCGGCCTCGCACAGTGCTCGCTGAACCAGTCCGGCCTTCTCGAGACGGGCCACGCTACGGGAGAGCGCGCTGGGACTCAGGTACATCTCCGAGGCAAGCTCCTGCATGCGTGGACGTTCGCACGTGGCGTCCATGAGTCGGTCGAGAGCCTCGAAGTCGCTCATGCTCAGCCCATGCGCCGACTGCATCTGGCGATCGAGTTCGCACGCGATGTCGTTGTAGCTGGTCGACAGCGAGCGCCAGGTGTTGCGCAATTCGGATTCCGACGTCACGACCGCATTCTAGTTGAAGACTCGATTACGTGCAATTGCATTAAATGCTTGTGCATTATGTGCATGTGCATCTATTCTCGCTGACGTGACTTGCACAGACTCGACACTCAAACCATTCGATTCGCCGGAAGCCCCGGTTTCTACGGAATCCTCGGATCCGGCCACAGGGGAGGGCTGGTCCCTCAAGCTGTGGGGCATCCTCGCGGTGCTCTGCCTCGTGTTGTTCCTCGACGGTCTCGATGTGTCGATGGTGGGCGTCGCGCTTCCGTCCATCGGCAATGAACTGGGCCTGTCCACTACCTCGCTGCAGTGGATCATCAACGGCTACGTCCTCGGATTCGGCGGCCTGTTGCTACTCGGTGGGCGTACCGCCGATCTTCTCGGGCGCAGGAAGGTCTTCCTGATCGCACTGACCGTGTTCGCAATCGCCTCGCTGGTCGGTGGCCTTGTCGACAACGGAACACTGCTGATCGCATCACGATTCGTGAAGGGATTGGCCGCGGCCTTCACCGCTCCGACCGCAATGTCCATTCTCACCACGACGTTCAAGGAAGGTCCGGCCCGTAACCGTGCGCTGTCGGTGTTCTCCGTGTTCGGCGCCAGTGGTTACTCGTCCGGTCTGATCCTCGGTGGGCTGTTGACCAGTGCCGGTTGGCGATTCACGTTCCTGATGCCGGTTCCGTTTGCCGTCATCGCGCTGATCGGTGGGTACTTCCTCATTCCGCGGGACCGTCCCGCAGATACCGGGGGACACGATCTCGTCGGCGCCGTCACCCTGGTGACGGGAATGCTTCTCACGGTGTACACGATGGTTTCGGCTCCGACCCGTGGATGGGCACACCCGATGACGCTGGGTTCGTTCGCCGTCGCAGCCGTGCTTCTGGCGACGTTCTTCTTCGTGGAGAAGAAGGTGGCGCATCCGCTTGTGCGACTTGGGCTTCTGCGCGTCGGCACTATCGTTCGTGCGAATCTGGCCATCATCGCGCTCTTCGGTTCCTACCTGAGCTTCCAGTTCATGATGACGATCTTCCTGCAGTCGGCCCTCGGCTGGTCGCCCCTGAAGATGGCGATGGCACTGCTCCCCGCGGGCATCATCGTCGCCTTCGGATCACCGTTCGTCGGACGGCTGGTCGACCTGTACGGCAGTGCCAAGCTCATCATCGCGGCACTGACGTCGCTCAGCGTCGGGTACCTCTGGTTCCTCTTCGCGGGCAGCGATTCACCGTCGTACGTCGTGGCGATTCTGCCGAGCGTCATCCTGCTCGGACTCGGATTCGCGCTGGGGTACACCTCGATCATGGCCCAGGCCACCTCGGGTGTCGACGACTCGGAGCAGGGTTTGGCGTCCGGGCTGGTGAACACCTCCGCTCAGGTCGGTGCGGCGCTCGTGCTCGCTCTGACCACTGCCCTCGTAACCGCTGGATCGCACACCGCGTCCGGCGCCGGTACCGCCGGATTCGAGCAGTTCCATCCCGGACTGATCCTGGTCACCGGGGTCGCGCTGGTGGGCTTGGCGATCACCGTCTCGCCGCTGGTACGTGGAAGGTCGCAGCGGGGAAGATCCGTGCGTGAAATGCGCGCTGAGGAAGAAAAGGAATTGGCCGAGGTCAACTGAATACTCGCTTCATCCGCGAATGCGCTCGGCCGCGTAGGGGACAATCCTGCGCGGCCGAGTTGCTGTGTCTGAACTATCGCGTGGCAGATTTCAGGGCAGCGTCTTTCAGTGCTACGTCGAAGGTCGTCGACGTAGCTTGCGAACCGAGAATCAAGGCAAGGCGCGCCAACATGGCTTCGCGGTCGGACGGATCAGCCTGATCCAGTGCGTTCGACAGTGCCAACCAGACGTGCTCGCGATGGCCCTCGTCGTCGACCACCGCAGTTGTCGCCGACTGTGCCGTATCGAAGTGCGTCGGCGCAGTGCCGGCGGTGAGGTGTTTGGCCACGTCGTTCAATTGCGTGGGATCGCTGATGCGGCACAGCGCCAATCCGTCGGGCCGAATCACGAAGATCTCGCCGACACGTGCGCCGAGGGCAGATGCGAGATTGCCTTCGGCATCGGGAACCGTGGAGTCGGTAGTTCCCACGGTGATCACGCGTACGGTTTCCGGTGCAAGGGCCTGAGCAAGGATTTCGGCTTGCGTGTCGAGTTCGGATACCAGCTCAGCTGACAGTCCGAAAGCCAGCAGGCCGAATCCAGTACCGCGCAGACTGTTCAAGGAGGTAGATGAACCGTCCGCCGAGACCTGGACGACCCTGTCTTCCAACGGATCGCCGGGTAGTACGCCCTCGGCGCCCGCAGCTGTGGGCCACGTCAGCGGGGAGAGCCGGGCGTGCGTCGCACTCGACTGGCGCGGATTGATGAGGTGCGCGAATTCGCTTCGCTTGGTGGCGAGTTCGAGTACGGCATCGCGGGTGGTCCGGTAGCCGTGACTTCCCGGCGACATGATGAGCGTCGACTTGCCTGCGTTGTCGACGTTCTGCTGCCACGCGCTGCGACGTTCCTTCGAATACGCGTCGAGGATGGTGGAATCGGCAGCTCCGTTGATGACGGCGGCTAGTTGCCACACCAGGGTCTCGGCGTCTTCCATGCCCGAGTTCAGGCCGCGAACACCGAAGATCGGAACGAGATGCGCGGCGTCGCCGGCAAAAAGCACACGGCCGTGAGTGAAATCTTCCAGAGCGAGTGCGTGGGCGCGGTAGAAGCCGAACCATTCCAGGGTCCAGGGGATGTCGCTCTGGAGCCATTCGAGGTGACGCGTGATGCGGTCACGGATGCGATCTTCTTGCGTCTCCGCTTCCGGATCGTCCGAGGCGTCGAGCTGGTAGTCGATGCGCCAGATGTCCCGTGGTTGGCGATGCATGATGATCGTGGACCCCGGGTTGCTGGGTGCGTCGAACCACACCAGACGCTCGGCCGGGAGTTCCGATTCCCAATGAATGTCGGCAATGACGTAGTTGCCCTCGTAGCTGTTGCCCTGCAAGCGGATTCCGCTGAGTTCGCGCATCTTGCTGCGTCCACCATCGGCGGCAACGACCCACGCCGCGCGCAGTTCGCGGGTTCCGAACGCGGTGTCGACGGTCAGAGTCACCTCGTCGTCACCGACGGAGATGCCGGCGATCGACGACGACCAGTGGAAGTTCACCAGTGGGTGAGCGAGCAGCTTGTCGGTCATGATCTGCTCGAACTCGGATTGCGAGACGTTGACCATGGGTCCACGCGCGTCGTGCTCGGCGGATGCCATGCGGAACTGCAGTACTTCCTGATCGCGGTAGTAACTCCGACCACCCACCCACGGCAGAACGATGTCTTCGAGCTCGGCACCGAAGCCGAGGCGTTCGGCAACTTCGAGGCTGTGGCGTGACACGCAGATCGCGCGACTGCCGAACGAGACCTGATCGGCCGCTTCGAGAATCGTGACGGCAATGCCGCGCTGCGCCAAGCCCATGGCTACGCCCATGCCGACGGGGCCGGCTCCGACGATCACGACGGGAAGTGCGTCGGCCGAAGGCGCCAGGGAGGCGAAGTCCTCGGGTGCGTACTTCTTCGGATGAAAGTAGGTCGACATGGTCACGAGGCTTTCTGTGCGGCAGTGTTTTTCGGGATCAATTGAGGTTCCGGGAGCAGCAGGATGGAAACCAGGCTGATCACGGCAATGATCACGAAGTAGGCGGTGATGGCGAACGAGGTGTCGAAGGCGGCGTAGAGCGCGGTGGCGATCATCGGGGCCAGACCGCCGCCGAGGATTGCGCCGATCTGGTAGCCGAGTGACGCTCCGCTGTAGCGGATGTGTGCGGGAAACAATTCGGCGAACAGTGCCGCTTGTGGGCCGGCGCAGCAGCCGAGCGTGAAGCCGAGGGCGATCATCGATACGAGCATCACCGGAACGATCGCTGTGTCGATCAGCGGAAAGAACACCGCTGCCGCCACTACCAGGGTGATCGAACTGCGGATGTAGACGGTCCGGCGTCCGAGAGTGTCCGACTTGTGAGCGCTGAAAGCCATTCCCGCCATCCAGAACGGGCAGGATGCGATGAGAAGAAAGAGCATCGTGGTCTTGCTGAAGCCGAGTTCGGTCTCGCCGTACTTGAGGACGTAAACCATGTACGCGTACGCGATTCCGTTGGTGGCGATGAAGGTTCCACCGGCGAGGAGCACAGTCTTCCAGTGTCTGGTGAGAACCTCGAGAATCGGCATGGACTCCGCCGGTGCCTCGGACTTCGACGCGGTGAACTCGTCACTTTCCTCGAGGCCGAGACGGATCCACATCGCAACGCCCACCAGAACTGCGCTGAGCAGGAACGGGATTCGCCATCCCCAGGAGTTGAATGCATCGTCGTCCATGAAGGCGGCGAGGGGGAGATAGACGAGATTGGCCACCAGTACGCCTGCGGGAACACCGATTTGTGGTGCGCTGCCGTACAGCCCCTTCCTGCCCTCCGGTGCGTTTTCGGTGGCGACCAGAACTGCGCCGCCCCACTCGCCGCCGACACCGAGTCCCTGAACGAATCGCAAGGTCACCAGGAGTATGGGGGCAAAGACGCCGATAGCGGCGTAGTTGGGTAGCAGCCCGATGGCAACGGTGGCGCAGCCCATCAGCATCAACGAGGTGACCAACATGGATTTGCGTCCGATGCGGTCGCCGAAGTGGCCCATCACGATTCCGCCGATGGGACGCGCGACGAATCCGACGGCGAGGGTGGCGAAGGCGGCGAGGGTGCCGGCCAGATCGGACGTGCCGGGGAAGAACTGCTTGCCGAGCACGAGTGCGGCGGCGGTGCCGTAGATGAAGAAGTCGTACCACTCGATGGCGGTGCCGACAAA
Source organism: Rhodococcus sp. KB6 (assembly GCF_001445685.1). Taxonomy (NCBI): domain Bacteria; kingdom Bacillati; phylum Actinomycetota; class Actinomycetes; order Mycobacteriales; family Nocardiaceae; genus Rhodococcus; species Rhodococcus sp. KB6. The sequence continues at coordinate 20,854 of NZ_LNAK01000010.1, forward strand.
GCTGCCGAGGGCGGCCTTACGCGCCTTGACCGTCGCGGCGGCGCGCGTTGCGGTCGGTGAGGCGATGGAGGTCATGAAGTGCCTTTCGAGATGAATGTGGCTTGAAGAAACAATGACGTGCGCCACAACAATTGAAAAGCGAAAGAAATGGAGGTTCTTGCACGGAAAATACGTGGAACCAGCTCCGCTGCCTGGTAGCGGGACTATTGGGCAGGTTCTGAGGGTGAAACGAATTCTATGAAAGCGCGTGCGACGCGGCTGAGGCGAGTGTTCTGGTGCCAAGCGAGAACTACGTGCACCGACGGCACGGCGGGGGAAGCGATGGTCTTGACGACCACCTCGAGCCCCTCGTACGTGACGTCGATCTTGGGCCGCTGGAGTAGCAGCGTCCAGCCGAGGCCACGGCCGACAAATGCCCGCGCCGTCTCGAAGTTCGCAGTTCTGTAGGCAACCTTCGGGGCGAATCCGCCTGCGCGACAGACGTCGAGCGCGTGTTTGGTGCTCGGCGGCGCGTCGAGGAGAACCATCGGGTGTTCCGCGAGGTCCGGAAGATGGATCGGTCGCTCGGACCGCGCGAGTGGGTGTTCTGCACCCAGGACGATCAAGGGTTCGCGGATGGCCAACGGAACTGTGCGCAATTGTGGAGACAGGTCCAGGTCGTAAGCGATTGCGAGGTCCAACTCGCCGTTCTCGAGATGTGTCTGGAGCCGATTCTGAGTGTCCTCGCGGAACTCCACCTGCGCGTCAGGATTCTCACGGGTGAACCCGGCGATCATCGACGGCAACACCGTCGGCCCCAGAGCGGGATAACAGCCGATCGCGATGGGCCCCGACACGCTTCCGCCGGTTCCGAGCGCATCGGATTCGAGTTCCCCGGCTTGCTGAAGTAGCGCCCGGGCGCGCACCAGAACGGATTCACCGGTGCGGGTCAGTTGAATGCCGAATGAGCGACGGCGAACGCACAGTTGAACTTTGAGCGCGCGTTCGAGTTCGGTGAGCGCCGCGGACAGGGCGGAAGGAGAGAGGTGCAGGCGCTCGGCCGCGGCACTGATCGTTCCGGTCTCGGCTACCGCGACAAACGCAGCAAGCTGACGCATCGTGTACGTGGGAGCAGGATCGATGCGAGGCATGAGATCGACAGTAGTCGGGTAGATTGCCCTGAATATTTTGGTGTGGCACCGTGAACAGGTCGACGATCAATCGCTGACCTGCGTCTTCGTGGTGCGCGTAATGCGACAGTCGCAGAACATCACGCCAGTAGGGAAACGCTGGTACCTCACTGGTCCGCGAGTCGTCTGCGGTGACGTGATGGAGCCTCGATCAAGGTTGTTGCAGACAAGCGAGGGCGGTGGTGGCCCTAGTTGGGCCGCGCAGAACTTCGCCCGAGCCGGTCGTTGCGCGGCAGATGATCCAGCGATCCGAGACGTGTGCGACGTTGGCCGACCTTGCAAGCGAGTTTCGGCCAACATCGGGCATCTGGTCGTTGGAGAAGGCAGCCTGCGCCTGCGCCGCAGCGGACTCGATGAGCGCGAGTGCTGTATGCGATCGAGCTCGACGTGGCAGGCAGGACCCTTGCGGCAGTTGGGGAGACGTTTTACGTCGCCCCGGCGAAGTCCGCCCCGCAGTCCACGACCAGGGCGTAGTCCTGCGACCGCCTGGCGCAAGGTTGACTTCTCGCGTTCAGCGAAGTGATCCGTCCCAGACCGTCAGAGCGTATGCCTCATTCCGCCCAGATTGGCGTGCGCCACGACGGTCCGCGGTGGTGAATGTCGCCGGGCGGAACTAGCCTGTTGATGTGACTGGCGCCCCTCGTCCCTATCCATCTGAAGGGGAGAGCGAGAAATCCGAACAGTCGAGCAGCGAGTTAACTCCCACGCCACAGCATCCGGCGCCGCCCCGAATGGCCGGTGCCAGTGGTGGTGTCGCGGACAAGCTAGGTAATAAATACGAGTTGGCCTGGGCTATCCGTCACGCTCTGCTCTGTATCCAGGACGAGCGTCGCAGTCTCACGCTCGAAGAGATCGACCCTGATCTGGCTGATGGCTCAGAGTTCACTTACGTCAACGAGCACGGCGACGTCTCGGTGACCCAGGTGAAGCGTCAGAACAACATCACCGATCACTGGACGATCGCAGCCCTCAGAGGTCGCGGAGTCTTGGCGGCAGCTGCTCGCCACGTTGCCGCTGGGCGTGAGTTTCACTTCAGTTCGATGACTCCGAGCGGGGCACTTCGCGTCATGGCTGGCCTAGCGCGGCAATCGGCAGACCCACAGCAGTTCGTTGCGCATCAGCTCACGCGCGAGTTGAGACCAACCTTCGATGAGCTGACCACGGCGAATGTCTTCGGTAGCTCTGACGGGGCCTGGCAGACCCTGCGCGGTATGCGGATCGAGATTGAAGTCGAAGAGCATCTGATCATGACCAACGCCATGCTCGCCGAAGTGAGCATGGAGGGCGCGACCGGCGGCATCATGGCGGTCGCCATAGGGGCGGTGTTGCTCGACAACCTGCGAAAGAGGATGACGCGACGCGAACTGCTTGACGCTCTTGCTCGCGAGGGCATCACTCCGCGCGACTCCCTGGCACGGCGAACGTCCCATGAGCAGGTGGTGGCAACGACCCAGAGCTGGCGCGGCACGATCGAGCGCGAACTGCTCTCGCCGTCGATCGAGAGGCGGGAAGCCGTAACTCTCGTCGACCTCATGACTACGACCCGCCTTGCACTCGTTGTTGGGGCCGGCGGTGGTGGAAAGAGTGCTGTGCTTTACCAGGCTGCGCGCGAGTTCGAGGCGCAAGACGCCGAGGTATTGGCGTTCCGGCTTGACCGCCGTGGCGCCTTCGGTTCGACCGTCGAACTGGGCATTCAGCTGGGCCTCGCGACCTCGCCGGTTGCGGCGTTGCGACAGGCGGCAGACGGCCGCGACGCCTTCCTGATCATTGACCAACTCGACGCCGTGTCGCTAGCGTCCGGGCGCCTATCGGAGCGCTACGACGTCATTGCCGATCTCATTCAAGAAGCAACGGCGGTTGACGGGGTGCGCGTCATCTTGGCTTGCCGACTATTCGACGTCGAGAACGACCACCGTATCCGCAAACTCGATGCGCGGCACGATGTCGAACGCCTGACCGTTGAGCCGCTACCTGACGAAGCAGCGGCGGCGGCTGTCTCAGCCATGGGTCTCGATTCCGACTTGCTCACTGCTACGCAACGTGCACTCCTCAGGTCACCGCTCAACCTCGTCCTGCTGGAGACGGTCGCGGACCAGCCAGGTGCCCTAAACTTCACCTCCCGAGGATCACTCTTTGAAGCCTTCTGGCAGCGCAAAGAACAGACTTCCGAAGAGCGACGGCCCGGAACAATGTTCAACGACGTGCTGGCCCGGATCGCCAACACCGCGAGCGACGACCAGACGTTGTCCGTCCCCGTCGAGATCCTCGGTCCTGGCGACTTCATCAAACACGCGCGGGTTCTCGCCTCCGAACAAGTCATCGCGATCGAAGACGACCGGGTCTCCTTCTTTCACGAGACGTTCTTCGACTTCACATTCGCCCGCCAGTGGCTGTCACGACAGCAGTCGATGGTTGAATTCCTTTGCGCCCAAGAGCAAGAACTGTTCCGACGCGCGCAAGTGAGGCAGATCCTCGAGCTTCTCCGTGAGCGAGATCCCGATCAGTTCCGGACTGAGGTCGAGGAGGTCCTAAGCAGCGCAGACGTTCGCTTCCACATCAAGGAGACAGTGGTCGCCGTCTTTGCGAACGTCAGTGCTCCGACGCTCGAGGATGTCGAAGTTGTGCTGCGCCTTGCCGAGAGGGACTCCACGCTCACGAAACGGCTGTTGCTGCAGCTCGCACGCCCTACCTGGTTCGTCCCGTTCTACGCCCAAGGGCACATCGACAAGTGGCTGGATAGTCACGACGCCGCACTACGTGACAGGAGCATCAACTGGATGGGCAACGCCGGCGCCGAGAATGGCGCCGAGGTGGCAAGCCTCCTGACGGCGCGGAACCAGTCACCCGACTACGTGATGTGGCTCAATCGGGTGACGCAGCGCGCCGACCTGCACCTTGACCGGCAGTTATTCGAACTCTTGCTAGACGCAATCCGCGCCGGCCAGATCAACCCAGCGGATCACAACCACTGGCTGTCGGCACACGAGCTTGCGGAACACCAGCCACGCTGGGCAATCGAGATGCTCAAGGCCTGTTTTGTTGAGAGTCCGTCTGCTCTGGTGCTCGGTAGCGACGGCAAGGTAGCCGTCCTTGGCATTCATGAGTACGGCGCTACTCAGATGATCGAGGCAGCATCCAAAGCTGAGCCGCAAGCGTTCGCCGAGGCGTTCGTGCCGCATCTGCTCGCAGTCATGAAGGCCACACACTACGACCGACACGAGCAAGATCTTCTTCGCGACCGGCACTTCAGCCTGAGACTTCGTACGGAGTCGGGGTACGGCGACGTCGATGACGCGTTGTACAACGGCGTGGCGGACGCGCTCGGAGAGTGGGCGAAGACATCGCCGGAAGCCATCGAGTCGATGTTGCAACTGTTGGCGGCGAACGAATGCGACGCGGCGCAGTCGTTGTTGTATCGCGCTCTGATTGCTGGGGGCCTGGCCTTTGCCCCGTGGGCAGCTGAACTGATTCTCCAAGGCGGCAACCGCCTGGAAGCAGGGTACCTGTCCGATTCGCACTGGCTCTCGCGCGAGGTCATTGAGGCCATAGCGCCGATTGTCAGCGATGAGGTCCACCTGCAGCTTGAGGAGCAGCTGCGAGACCTTCCCGCGACATACCAATCTTCCGACCTACACCACACGCTTCGGTGGTTCGGCTACACCGCCTTCACGTTCCTATCAGCGCTCGACCGCAGGCGGTTATCACCGTTGGGATATCGACGGCTACAGGAGTACCAGCGCAAGTTCAACCGCGATTTGCCCGAGCCACCGACCGGAATCACCACCTACATGGTCGGGTCGCCGATTGGTGGCCCAGCCACAGGGAAGATGAGCAACGCACAGTGGCTGCAGGCCATGGCAAAGCACGACAACGACGACCGCGACCTCGGCAGCGAGGTAGGCGGTGCGCGCGAGTTGGCGCACCAGCTGAAGGCGCGAACGGCTGAGGATCCTCTTCGATTCGCCGGATTGGCCATGCAGTTGACGCCCGAGACCAACGACGCCTATCCCGCCGCGATCCTGTGGGGCTTCGGAGAAGCATCTGTTCCAGAAGAAGCACAGCACGCCGTCTTCGGCGCGATCCGTCACGTCATGAGCCTCGGCCTCGACAACTGTGACCGCTGGCTTGGCTGGGCGGTCCGTCACGTCTACGACGAGACACCGTTGGATATCGTTGAGATGGTCCTCGACCGGGCGCTGCACGCTCCTGACCCTGTCGACAACGCGCCCGTCTTTGTACGCCGACACGACCACCAACCCGGACGTGCCTTGTTCCAGAACGGATACAACACCTCGCGAGGAAGTTTGGCTGAGTCGCTCGGCGGCCTCCTGATCCACGACCCTGATGGCACGCGCACGGAACTAGTTGCCCCCCGCCTCGCCGAGCTGGCGAGCGATCCAGTATTGAGTGTCCGCGCCTGCGTCGCCCACACCGTCGCTGCCTGCCTACGACATGCGCGGCCAACGGCCTACGCAGCCTTCGAACGCCTCATCGACGCCGACGATCTTCTACTTGCCTCGGAGATGTTGGACGACCTGATGATCTACATCGGCAACGTCGATCCCGAAGTAGTCGATCCGGTCATCGATCGCATGCTCAGCTCAACAGATGCCGAGGCTCGGAGGGCAGGGGGTTGCGTGGCGGCATTCGCTGCGTTGCAATGGGGGCGTCCAACCCTTGTGGAGCGAGCCTTGGCCAGCGATGTGGAAGTTCGAGTCGGCCTGGCTGAGGTCTGCGCCGCGAGGGTTGATCGATCCGCCGATTCAGAACTCGTGCTGTCGACTCTGCGCCACCTGATGCATGACGAGGACGATGAGGTTCGGAAAAAGGTTGGCACCTTGGCAGGTCACCTGCGTGGAGGCGACCTGCGCCCTTACACCGAGTTCCTGGCTGACTTGATCGCGTCACCAAGCTACGTGCACGCGACCCCGCAACTGCTCATCACGCTGCAGGAAGCGCCGGACAAGGTCGACGATCTTGTCGACCTCGCTGCACACCACTTTCTGAACATCCATGGTGAAGACGTCGCCGACATCGGGACCGGTGCTGCTGGGGATGCTCGCTACATCTCGGATCTGGCGGTCCGTGGGTTGGCGCAGACTCGCGACCGACGGCGCATCACGGCGCTACTCAATATTCTTGATCGCCTGCTCGAACTCGGTGTTTACGGAGTCGATCGAGCAATTGATGGAGCCGTGCGCAACTAGATAAGGACGCGCAGGTCGCCGGGGTTGCGAGACGGCTCTCAAGAGGTATTCCGTCCTCGGAGCCAACGACCTTTCGCCACTTGAGCTGACGCTCGCCTGGGGTGCACGCCCGTCAGTGGATGCAAAAATGACCTGTGCATCACCATTTTGAACGAGTGGTGTAAGACGAGCACCATTTCGCACTGGCGAAGATGACATCTGACCAGTCGTTTCGATTAATGCGGCCTGTTCCAGCCTTACGAACCGTGGTGCCCCCGGCAGGATTCGAACCTGCGACCTTTCGCTCCGGAGGCGAACGCTCTATCCCCTGAGCTACGGGGGCGCACCGAACTTTCGGTGTGCCGATTGGGCTGCGTTAGCGTAGCGCATCACGGGGGGACAAGACCAAACCGGCACCCGTCTCGGCATGGCGTCCTCGCGTGAGGTAGTCGAGGATGCGGCCGGGGACCATGGTCGTCGAATCATCTGTACCGACTGACTCGGATGCTTTTTACGCCTAGGCTCGGCTCTGAGCACAGGCTCGGGCGGACTGCTCGGGCACCCTCGTGAGGTACGGGAGTCGTTGATGACCGATCACCACTATTCCGAAGACCAGCTCGCGCTCGACCTGAAGTGGTGGGCAGCGGCCAACTACCTGACCGTCGCGCAGATCTATCTGAAGGACAACACGCTTCTGCGGGAACCGTTGCGTGCCGAGCACATCAAGCCCCGACTGCTCGGGCACTGGGGGACCAGCCCCGGCTTGTCGATGATCTACACGCTCCTCAATCGGCACATCGTCGCCACCGGCGCAGACTGGCTTTACGTGACCGGTCCCGGGCACGGCGGTCCGGCGCTGGTCGCGTCGACGTATCTCGAGGGAACGTACTCGGAGATCTATCCGGAAGTCTCGGACGACGCCGAGGGCATCCACCGGATGTGTCGGCGATTCTCCGCTCCCGGCGGAGTGCCCAGCCATGTGAGTGTGCAGACACCCGGAAGCATCCACGAAGGCGGCGAGCTCGGCTACGCCCTTGCCCATGCGGCCGGCGCTGCCTTCGATCATCCGAACCTCGTGGTGGCCTGTGTGATCGGCGACGGCGAAGCGGAGACCGGGCCGTTGTCCGGCTCGTGGAAGCTCCCGGCGTTCCTGAATCCACGACGCGACGGCGCGGTGCTGCCGATCCTGCACGTGAACGGTGCCAAGATCGCCGGGCCGACGGTCTACGGACGCAGCAGCGACGAAGACATCCAGGCCTATCTTGGTGGACAGGGGTGGGCGCCGATCGTCGTCTCCGGTGACGACCCCGACGCGGTGTTTCCTCAGCTGTATCAAGCGATCTCGCAGGCGCACGAGAAGATCCGCGAGATGCAGGGTGCCGCACGCCGCGGAGAGGAGTGGACGGGTTCGTGGCCGGCAATCGTGTTGCGGACGCCGAAAGGATGGACCGGTCCACACACCGTCGACGGAATCTTGGTCGAGGGCACACATCGTGCGCACCAGGTGCCGTTGTCCGGCGTGCGAAGCAACGAATCACATCTGCGGCAACTCGAAGAGTGGATGCGGTCGTACCGTCCGGACGAGTTGTTCGACGCCAACGGATCACTCGTCGCGGAACTGGCGGCGCTGTCGCCGACGGGGGACAAGCGCATGGGGAGCACTCCCTACGCGAACGGTGGACGACTTCGCGTCGATCTCCCGATGCCGCCGCTCGAAAAGTACGCGCTTCTTATCCAATCCCCGGGTTCGACCTTCCACGAGACGACGCGAGTGCTCGGCGAGCTTCTGCGCGACATCTACGCCGCCACGGAAACCGAGGACAGCGGCGGGATCTTCCGACTCTTCTGTCCGGACGAGACGTCGAGCAATCGCCTCGGCGCCGTATTCGAGACAACCGATCGCTGCTGGCAACTGCCGATCACCGACTACGACGACGGGCTGTCCGCGGACGGTCGTGTCATGGAGGTCCTCAGCGAGCACCTCTGCGAGGGTTGGCTCGAGGGCTATCTGCTGTCGGGCCGACACGGGATGTTCGCGAGCTACGAAGCATTTGCGATGGTGAGCGTGTCGATGCTCATCCAGCACGCCAAGTGGCTCCAACATGCCGTCGACCTGCCGTGGCGGGCGTCTGTTGCTTCGCTCAACGTGCTGTTGACCAGTACGTGCTGGCGCAACGACCACAACGGATTCAGTCATCAGGGCCCCGGCATGATCGACGCCGTTATTCCCTTGGCACCCAGTGTGATCCGCGTGTGGCTGCCGCCGGATTCCAACACGTTGCTCTCGATCTCGGATCACTGCCTGCGTAGTACCGACCACGTCAACCTGATAGTCGTGGACAAGCAACCGCACCTGCAGTACCTCACGCTCGAGCAAGCGCACGAGCACTGCGCGGCGGGCGCTTCGGTCTGGGAATGGGCCGGAACCGAGGCTCGCGGACAGGAACCGGACGTGGTCCTGGCCGCCGCGGGAGATGTGCCGACGCAGGAGATCCTGGCTGCTGCACAGTTGCTGCGCGATCACACACCCGAACTGATCACCCGCGTCGTCAACGTCGTCGATCTGATGGCCTTGCTGACGCCAACCGAGCATCCCCACGGATTCGGGGAGCGGGTCTTCCTCGATCTGTTCTCCGCGCAGACCGACGTCGTGTTCGCATTCCACGGATACTCGCGTGCCGTGCACGAACTGATTCACGGGCGTCCGAGTCCCGAGCGCTTCCACGTTCGCGGATTCAGTGAACAGGGAACAACCACAACACCGTTCGACATGGTCGTCCTCAACAAGATGAGCCGCTACCACCTGGTGATCGAGGCGCTACGACGCTCCAAGCGTCGGCCGGCCGGGGCGTCCGAGTTGGCGGAGTTCTGCCGCACACAACTCGAAAAGCACTCGCGTTACATCGTCGAGCACCTCGAAGACATGCCGGAAGTAGAAAACTGGACCTGGTCCTGAAATTCAGGACCAGGCCCAGTTGGGTCTGAACATTCTCGGCTCAGTTCAGTTCTGCTCAGTTCATGGGCAGTGGCACTGCGCCGCGAGCTGCCAACATGTCGGTCATCAGCTTGGACTCGCTCTGCTGCGTGTTGACCATCGTCTGCGCCAGGCTGCGCACCGGCCCCTCGGTGGCGTCGGCTGCTGCGTACTCCATCATCGGAAGCCCACCTTCGTGGTGACGAAGCATCAGCTGCAGGAACAAAGTGTCGAGTTGCAGACCTTCCGCTGCGCGGAGAGCCGCAAGGTCCTCGGGGGACGCCATGCCGGGCATGGTGTCGACCGGCCCGGAATGACTCATGTCCATCGTGGCCGAAGTCCCGTGCGATCCATGGCCGGAGCCCGAATCCGACGACATCCACTCCATGTACGGGCCCACCTTGGACAGCGGCTGATCCCACATGGTCAGCCACGCCTGCATCTGACCGAGCTGGTTCTGCTGCGTGGTCAAGATGTCGAACGCCAGCGTGCGTACGTCGTTGTCCGTGGACTTCGTCAGGGCGATGGACGCCATGTCGACGGCCTGGCTGTGATGCACGCTCATGTCCTGCGCGAAGCCCACGTCCACCGAATCCGAAGCCGGAACGGTCAGTGACGACTTCGCATCGGGTCCGAGGAGGTTGGTCAGTGCGCCGAGCGCAAAACCGACGGCCATCGCGCCGATCAGACCGATGATCAGCAGTGCGGTGCGCTGACTCGGCTTCGAAGACTGATCGGTGTTCGTCGAACTATCCACCGGCGGGAATCTGTTCGTCGGTGGCCGGGGTAGCGCCCGTGCCGTCCATCTGGATGGCGTCGGCGCCCGGAGGTGTCGGATCGAACGGCGACGTCGACGGAGTGAACAGCGGGTTGGTGCAGCTCGCGCCGACCTCGGGGTAGACGTTCGGGTTCTGGTTCAGCGCAGTGATGAACTGATCGATGCGATCGTCGTCGGCCTTGTCGATCTCGAGGCGATGGCCCCACGACTGCAGAGAAATGGGGCTGCTCTGACCGGGGTACGGCGACATCAGCATGTAGGACTTGCCGTTCACGCGTCCGGCGAGACTGTCGATCTGGTCCTGGTCGACGAGATCGGGGTTGTACGTGATCCAGATGGCGCCGTGCTCGAGCGAGTGGACGGCGTTCTCGGTGCGAATCGGGTCGGCGTACACGGTTCCGGTGCAGTTAGCCCAGGTGGCGTCGTGCGGGCCACCGAACGGCGGGGTCTGGTCGTACGCCACGCGCTGAGTGGAATCGACGTGCTGGCCGGCCGGGTACTCGATCTTGAGGACGCCGTCGATCTTGTCGGACGGATCCTTGTTCTCGGAGCTGTACTTGTACGGCTCAAGGGCCTGCCGCTCCTCGACCTTGGGCCACAGATTGATACCGAGCACGGCGATGAGTGCGAGCACAGCCACACCGGCGCCGATCGACAGCCAGGGGATCTGGCGGGGAGCGGGGACGCCGCCCTTGCCCTTCTTGGCCGGCCGACTGTTCTTGTTGGCGGCCTTGATGGCCTTGGCTGATTTGGCCCCGGAGTTCTTGTTGGGACCGCGACTATCGGAACCGCTTGGCATCGATTGGGCTCTTTCGGTGTGTGGGCTTGAGGTGTGGCGCGCCCGCGCATGAAGGTACGCGGTGGTAGCTCGGGCATTACCACTGTACTTTCCGAGTCTGAGGGCAAACTTTGAGAGTGGCGTGCGACACGCCACAGCGGCCCCGCGCACGTTCACGGAGAGCGAGGCGTGAGGCGAGTCTCCACTTCCGGTGTGCAGGCAATAGGATGAATACCTGTGACTCCAGCTGACCTTGCCGAACTGCTCCGCGGAACCGCAGCGAGCGTCCTTGCCGATCGTGGCCTCGACGTATCCGTGCTACCCGAAACCCTCACCGTCGAGCGACCACGCAACCCCGAGCACGGCGATTACGCCACCAACATTGCCATGCAGGTAGCCAAGAAGGTCGGCACGAATCCCCGCGAGCTGGCGGGCTGGATCGCCGAAGCCCTCACCGCTGCCGACGGAATCGAATCCGCCGAGATCGCCGGGCCCGGCTTCCTCAACATTCGGTTGGACAAGGACGCCCAGGGCGCGATCGTCGTGTCGGTTCTCGAAGCCGGTGCGTCGTACGGCTCGGGTGACTCCCTCGCCGGCAAGAAGATCAACCTCGAATTCGTCTCCGCCAACCCCACCGGACCGATTCACCTCGGTGGAACCCGTTGGGCCGCAGTCGGAGACGCGCTCGGACGCATTCTGTCCGCGCAGGGTGGTTTGGTAACACGTGAGTACTACTTCAACGATCACGGTGCCCAGATCGACCGCTTCTCGCGTTCGCTGATCGCTGCAGCGAAGGGTGAACCTGCTCCCGAAGACGGTTACGCCGGTGCATACATCGCCGACATCGCCGCCTCGGTTCTGAAGCAGCGTCCCGACGTCATGGATCTGCCTGCCGACGAGCAGCAGGAAACCTTCCGCGCCATCGGCGTCGAATTGATGTTCACGCACATCAAGCAGACCCTGCACGACTTCGGCGTCGACTTCGACGTCTACTTCCACGAGAACTCGCTCTTCGAATCCGGTGCGGTCGAGAAGGCCGTCGAATCCCTCAAGGGTTCGGGCAACCTCTTCCACGAAGACGGTGCGTGGTGGCTCAAGAGCACCGACTACGGCGACGACAAGGACCGCGTCGTCATCAAGAGCGATGGCAACGCCGCCTACATCGCCGGTGACATCGCCTACTTCCAGAACAAGCGCGCCCGTGGGTTCGACCTCTGTATCTACATGCTCGGCGCCGACCATCACGGTTACATCGGCCGTCTCAAGGCTGCCGCTGCCGCATTCGGCGACGATCCGGACACCGTCGAGGTGCTGATCGGCCAGATGGTCAACCTCGTCAAGGACGGCACTGCCGTCAAGATGAGCAAGCGTGCAGGCACCGTCATCACCCTCGACGACCTGGTCGAGGCAATCGGCGTCGACGCCTCGCGTTACGTCATGATCCGCTCGTCGGTCGACTCGAGCATCGACATCGACCTCGACCTGTGGACCAAGACCAGCAGCGAGAACCCCGTCTACTACGTGCAGTACGCGCACGCACGCCTCTCGGCGATCGCTCGCAACGCCGCAGACCTCGGTCTGTCCGCCGACGCGAGCAACCTCGCCCTGCTCACCGTCGAGCAGGAGGGTGACCTCATCCGCACGATCGGCGAGTACCCACGCGTCGTGTCGAGCGCTGCGAATCTGCGTGAGCCGCACCGTATTGCCCGCTACCTCGAAGAACTCGCGGGTGCGTACCACCGCTTCTACGGCGCGTGCCGCATCCTTCCGCAAGGCGACGAAGACGCCACCGACGTGCACCGCGCGCGTCTGGCTCTCTGCGCCGCCACCCGACAGGTCCTGGCCAACGGTCTCGAACTGCTCGGCGTCACCGCACCGGAGCAAATGTGAACGCGCACCCCGCCGGCCCCAAGCACGCCGAGCAGTTGCAGGCCCCCGGCTTGCCCGACCGTCCGACCAGCCCCGAAGCCTTCGGCGAACTCTCACCGCAGGTGTGGCCGCGCAACGCTTCTCGTGGCGACGACGGTGAAGTGACCCTCGCGGGTGTCAAGGTCGGTGAACTTGCCGAGAAGTACGGCACCCCGCTGTTCGTCATCGACGAGGACGACTTCCGCTCGCGCTGCCGTGACATGGCCCGCGCCTTCGGCCCGGATGCCAAGGTGCACTACGCATCCAAGGCATTCCTCTGTGGCGAGATCGCACGCTGGGTCGCCGACGAAGGCCTCTCGCTCGACGTCTGCTCCGGCGGCGAACTGGCGATCGCGTTGCACGCGGACTTCCCGGCCGAGCGAATTGCCATGCACGGCAACAACAAGTCAGTCGCCGAACTGGCCGCTGGTGTCGCCGCGGGCGTCGGACACGTCGTGCTCGACTCGTCGATCGAGATCGACCGACTCGATCGTGTCGCCGGTGAGGCCGGTGTCGTTCAGGACGTGTTGATCCGACTGACCGTCGGCGTCGAAGCGCATACCCACGAATTCATCTCCACCGCACACGAGGACCAGAAGTTCGGTTTCTCGCTGGCCGGGGGAGCGGCGATCGACGCAGTCCGTCGCGTCTTCGCTGCCGACAACTTGCGACTGGTCGGCCTGCACAGCCACATCGGTTCGCAGATCTTCGACGTCGACGGTTTCGAGGTGGCAGCGCACCGCGTGATCGGTTTGCTCCGCGACGTCGTCACCGAGTTCGGAGTCGAGAAGACCAAGCAGATTTCGATCATCGATCTCGGCGGCGGCATGGGGATCTCGTATATCCCCTCCGACGACCCGCCGCCCGTCGACGAACTGGCAGCAAAGCTCGGCCACATCGTGCGCAACGAGTCCGCACTGGCCGGATTGCCGGAGCCGACGCTTGCCGTCGAACCCGGCCGCGCCATCGCCGGACCTGGCACGGTGACGCTCTACGAGGTCGGCACCATCAAGGACGTCACGGTGGGTAGCTCGCTGACACGCCGCTACATCAGCGTCGACGGCGGGATGAGCGACAACATCCGCACGTCCCTCTACGGTGCGGAGTACGAAGCCAAGTTGGTTTCGCGAACTTCCGAGGCTGATCCCGTCGTTGCACGTATCGTCGGTAAGCACTGCGAGTCCGGTGACGTGGTCATTCGGGACACCTGGATGCCCGAGGACGTCGGGCCCGGTGATTTACTAGCGGTAGCAGCGACCGGTGCATACTGCTATTCGATGTCGAGCAGGTACAACCTGCTCACCCGCCCAGCCGTGGTGGCGGTGCGTGACGGAGTCTCACGCGTGATTCTGCGGAGGGAAACAGTGGAAGATCTGCTCAGCTTGGAGGTATCGCAGTGACGAGCGAATCGGCGCATCGCGCTATCGGTGTGGCCGTTCTCGGCCTCGGCAACGTCGGGAGCGAGGTCGTCCGGATCATTCGTGAGCAGGCCGAGGAACTCGAAGCTCGCGTCGGCGCCCCGTTGGAACTGCGGGGGGTTGCCGTCCGCCGTATCGGCTCGGACCGCGGAATTCCCGAGGAACTGCAGACGACGGACGCCGAGTCCCTGGTCGGTCGTGACGACGTCGACATCGTGGTCGAGGTGATCGGCGGAATCGAGCTCCCTCGCAAGCTGATTCTCTCTTCGCTCAACTCCGGCAAGTCGGTCGTGACCGCCAACAAGGCGCTGCTCGCGGACCACACCGGTGAATTGGCGGAGGCTGCAGAGGCCAACTCTGTCGACCTGTACTTCGAGGCCGCTGTTGCCGGCGCGATCCCCGTGATCCGCCCGCTCACACAGTCGTTGGCCGGAGACCGTGTCAACAAGGTCGCCGGAATCGTGAACGGCACCACCAACTTCATCCTCTCCGCGATGGACGAGACCGGCGCCGACTACGAAGAGACCCTCGCCGAAGCCGGACGCCTCGGATACGCGGAAGCCGACCCGACCGCGGACGTCGAAGGCTACGACGCCGCGGCGAAGGCAGCGATCCTCGCGTCGATCGCGTTCCACACCCGCGTCACTGCCGCGGACGTGTACCGCGAAGGAATCTCCACGATCACCTCCGCCGACCTGGCGTCGGCGAAGGCACTCGACTGCACGATCAAGTTGCTCTCGATCTGCGAGCGCATCGTCACGCCCAAGGGCAAGGAGCGAATTTCCGCTCGCGTGTACCCGGCGCTGGTTCCGCTCAGCCATCCGCTGGCCTCGGTCAACGGCGCGTTCAACGCCGTTGTCGTGGAAGCAGAGAACGCCGGCCGGCTCATGTTCTACGGCCAGGGCGCAGGCGGCGCCCCCACCGCTTCCGCGGTGATGGGTGACCTGGTGATGGCTGCGCGCAACAAGGTTCACGGCGGCCGCGGCCCCCGCGAGTCCAAGTACGCCAAGCTCAAGGTCGCCCCGATGGGCGACATCCTCACGCGCTACTACGTGAACATGGAGGTCGCGGACAAGGAAGGTGTGCTGTCCGCAGTCGCCGCCGAGTTCGCCAAGCACGGCGTGAGCATCTCCGTAGTCCGCCAGGAGGGCGCCGGCGCCGGCGCGCGTCTGGTGGTCGTCACTCATGTAGCAACCGACGCGGCTCTCTCCGAGACCGTGGCGGCCCTCAACGAACTCGAATTCGTCACCGCTGTGACCAGCGTGCTGCGACTGGAAGGCACTGAACAATGACCGGCATCGTCAACCCCGTCCACAAGGCATGGCCGGGTCTCATCGAGGCATACCGGGACCGTCTCGCGATCGGTGACAACTGGAAGACCGTCACCCTGCGCGAAGGCGGCACCCCGCTCCTGCCGGCCGGCCACCTCTCCGAGATCACCGGCTGCGACGTCTACCTCAAGGTCGAGGGTCTCAACCCCACCGGTTCCTTCAAGGACCGCGGCATGACGATGGCCGTCACCGACGCCTTGGCCCGTGGCCAGCGTGCAGTTCTGTGCGCGTCCACCGGCAACACCTCCGCCTCGGCCGCTGCGTATGCAGCCAAGGCAGGCATGACCTGCGCCGTGCTCATCCCGCAGGGCAAGATCGCCATGGGCAAGCTTGCGCAGGCAGTCATGCACGGTGCCAAGATCATTCAGGTCCAGGGCAACTTCGACGACTGCCTCGAGCTGGCACGCAAGACCACGGCCGAGTTCCCCACCATCGGCCTCGTCAACTCGGTCAACCCGGTGCGCATCGAAGGCCAGAAGACCGCGGCATTCGAGATCATGGACGTGCTCGGCAAGGCTCCCGACGTGCACGCACTCCCGGTCGGAAACGCCGGTAACATCACCGCGTACTGGCGCGGATACTCCGAGTACTACGCGGACGGTCTGACCACGGTCAAGCCCCGCATGCTCGGCGTCCAGGCAGCCGGAGCGGCTCCGCTGGTCAACGGTGCACCCGTCAAGGATCCCGAAACCATCGCCACCGCAATCCGAATCGGTTCTCCCGCGTCCTGGAACGGCGCTGTCGCCGCGAAGGAAGAGTCGAACGGTGCATTCCGTGCCGCCACCGACGAGAAGATCCTCGAGGCTTACCGTCTGATCGCCGCCACCGAGGGCGTCTTCGTCGAACCGGCGTCGGCAGCCAGTGTCGCCGGCCTGCTCGCCGCACGTGCAGAGGGCTGGCTCGAGCCGGGCCTGACCGTCGTGTGCACGGTGACCGGTAACGGTCTCAAGGATCCTGACACGGCTTTGAAGGGTATGCCGAACGTCGAGCCGATCGGTGTCGATCCCGTTGCCGTCGCGGCTGCCCTCGAGCTTGCATAGTGTCCGTGGATTCATCGACCACTCCGCGGAATCCGGTGTCTGACATGACTATAACCCTGCCTATCGGCCTTTCGGTGACTGCTCGCGTCCCGGCCTCGAGTGCGAACTTGGGGCCGGGGTTCGACACCCTCGGTCTGGCGTTGGGGTTGTACGACGAAATCGTAGTCACCACAACGGATTCAGGCCTTCAGATTCGCGTCGAAGGTGAAGGCGCTGCCGACGTGCCCTGGGGTCCTTCGCATCTCGTGGTCCGCGCCATCGAGCGTGGTCTCGAGGCGGCCGGAGTGTGGGCCAGTGGCCTGGACGTGTTGTGCCGCAACGCGATTCCGCATTCGCGCGGGTTGGGATCCTCGGCTTCCGCGGCTGTCGGTGGATTGGCAGCAGCCAACGGTCTGGCGCGCGCTCTCGATGCCGAGATCGGCTTGACGGAAGAGCAGTTGGTTCAACTCTCGTCCGAGTTCGAAGGTCACCCGGACAACGCGTCTGCCAGTGTTCTCGGTGGCGCAGTCGTCTCGTGGAGTTGCCCACCGGCCGTCGAAGGCGACGAGCCGATCTACTCCGCGGCCAAACTCGACGTCCATCCCGACATCCGTGCTGTGGCACTGGTTCCCGAGGAGCGGTCGTCCACCGCACACACTCGCGGGCTCCTGCCCGAATTGGTTCCGCACCAGGATGCCTCGTTCAACGCGAGCCGCAGCGCGCTCGCCGTCGTTGCGCTCACTGCTCGGCCCGATCTGTTGATGGCGGCCACCGAGGATCGCCTGCATCAGGCACAGCGCGCACCCGCGCTTCCGCTCACGACGCGATGGATCGGGATCCTGCGCGAGGCGGGTATTGCTGCGACCGTTTCGGGAGCCGGCCCCACCGTGTTGGCGCTCAGCACAGAACCTTTCCCCGTCGAACTCGCGGAAGCGGCGCGGGCAGACGGACTACGTGTGCTCGAATTGGACATCGCCGACGGCGTCGAAGTATCCACGACGACGGTCTGATCCCTGCCTTGGTCCTGGTGATCGCCCACTACCGATCGGTAGTGAACTGACACACCCAGTCGTCCAAATTCTTGCCGGACTCAGGTTTGGGCGCTATCCTGGGCTATGTCCGTACATCGTGCGCGTCAGTCGCCGGTGCATCACCAGGGGGCAAAACTCCTTCCCAATCGGGGTCCACAGTCCTTGGCATGATTCTCGCAGGCATGATCCTCACGCTTGTACCTTCTCCGAAGGTTTGAATCCTCCGCGGATCGAACACTCAAAGGTTCCATCACTCTGGGGTTCAACACACGGGGGAGTGAATCGTCGACGAAGGCGCGTTGGGCAGGTTTGCGAGCGCATGAAAAGTTTGAGGCGAGAGTTTCCGACAATCATGTGACGGCGGACAAGCCGGCAGTTCTGGACAGCAACCACGTACGGCACCACCGAGTTCGGTATTCAATCGAACTGCGGGACGAACCCTCGACTTTGCGCAGTGCGAGTGAGGGAAGGAAAGGACCTCCGTGACCGATACGGACCTCATCGCCACTTCTGCACCCGCCGGGTCGGAATCAGGCGACAATTCTCAGGCGTCATCTTCAGCATCGAACGGTGCGGTGGCGACCTCCACGAAGCGTGCCGAAACGCGCCGTGGTGCCGGACTCTCCGGCATGGTGCTCACCGAACTCCGCACTCTTGCGGGTGAACTGGGCATCAAAGGCACTTCCGGCATGCGCAAGGGTGACCTGATCGCAGCCATCAAGGAGCGCCAGGGCGGCAGCGCAAAGGCTGCACCCGCACAGAGTGAACTCACTCTCGACGACGCACCCGTTGCGCGCACTCGTGCCAAGAGCACTCGCGCCGCACGCACCGAAACCCCCGCAGCCGAAACAGCTCCGGCAGCCGAGTCGGCTCCTGCCGAGGCCGCGCCTGCGCGTACGGAATCCGCCGAGGATTCCGATCAGAGCGCACCCCGTCGCGGACGTCAGCGTCGTGGCGCCGCTCGTCGTGCAGGTTCACCCGACCAGGGTGAACTGAGCATCGAGCAGGAAGCTCCTTCGGTGAAGTCCGACGCGGACACCGCGAAGGCCGCCGATTCTTCGAAGGTCGCCGAGACCGCCAAGGCCGAGGCTCCGGCCGAGCGTCCTGCGCGCACCGAGGGCAAGTCCGACGCTGATCAGGCTCCCGCCGAGCAGGGCAACGAGCGTCCCCGCCGCGAGCGAAACCGGGACAACCAGGGCCAGCGGGACAACCAGGGCCAGCGCGAGAACCAGGGCAACCGGGGCAACCAGGATCGCCAGGATCGCCAGGACCGTCAGGACCGCGGCAATCAGAACAACGCCGGCCAGAACAACGCCGGTCCTCGCACGGACAACCGCAACAACGGACCGGACGACGACGAAGAGGGTGGACGCGGACGCCGCGGACGCCGTTTCCGCGAGCGCCGTGGCCGTGGTCGCGACCGCGGTGAGGGTGGCGCACCCAACGATTCGCGCGAGACCGAGATTCGTGAGGACGACGTCCTTCAGCCGGTCGCCGGCATCCTCGACGTCCTCGACAATTACGCCTTCGTGCGTACGTCCGGGTACCTCGCCGGTCCCAACGACGTCTACGTCTCCATGAACCTGATCCGCAAGAACGGCCTTCGCCGTGGCGACGCCATCACCGGTGCCGTCCGCGTCTCGCGTGACGGTGAGCAGGGCAGCCAGCGTCAGAAGTTCAACCCGCTGGTCCGTATCGACACGGTCAACGGCGGCGACGTCGAGGCCGCGAAGAAGCGCCCCGAGTTCAACAAGCTCACGCCGCTGTACCCGAACCAGCGTCTGCGCCTCGAGACCGAGCAGCACATTCTCACCACGCGTGTCATCGACCTGGTGATGCCCATCGGTAAGGGCCAGCGTGCCCTCATCGTCAGCCCGCCCAAGGCCGGTAAGACCAGCGTGTTGCAGGCGATCGCGAATGCGGTCGCCACCAACAATCCTGAGTGCTATCTGATGGTCATCCTCGTGGACGAGCGTCCCGAGGAAGTGACCGACATGCAGCGCAGCGTGAAGGGTGAGGTCATTTCCTCCACCTTCGACCGCCCGCCGGGAGATCACACCGCAGTTGCCGAGCTGGCAATCGAGCGTGCGAAGCGCCTGGTCGAGATGGGTAAGGACGTCGTCGTACTGCTCGACTCCATCACGCGTCTGGGTCGTGCGTACAACAACTCCTCGCCGGCGTCGGGACGCATCCTCTCCGGTGGTGTCGACTCGACGGCGCTCTACCCGCCGAAGCGTTTCCTCGGTGCTGCCCGCAACATCGAGAACGGTGGATCGCTCACCATCATCGCTACCGCAATGGTCGAGACCGGATCCACCGGCGACACCGTGATCTTCGAAGAGTTCAAGGGCACCGGCAACGCCGAGCTCAAGCTCGATCGCAAGATCGCCGAACGCCGCGTGTTCCCGGCCGTGGACGTCAACCCGTCCAGCACGCGTAAGGACGAGTTGCTCCTGAGCCCGGACGAAGCTGCGGTGCTGCACAAGCTCCGCCGCGTCCTGTCCGGTCTGGACTCG
This sequence comes from Rhodococcus sp. KB6, assembly GCF_001445685.1. Lineage (NCBI taxonomy): Bacteria > Bacillati > Actinomycetota > Actinomycetes > Mycobacteriales > Nocardiaceae > Rhodococcus > Rhodococcus sp. KB6. Next base: position 40,962 of record NZ_LNAK01000010.1, read on the forward strand.
CATCAGGCGATCGATCTGCTGATCGATCGACTGAAGAAGAGCAAGAACAACCTCGAGTTCCTGATGCAGGTCTCCAAGACCGCACCGGGTGCGATCGACGACTGATCGACTCGACGTCAAAGGCCCACAACCAGCTGGTTGTGGGCCTTTGACGTGGGCGGAACAAAACCGAGGGGCAGTGCGTTGACAACTTCGTACAGCCACCCCGAGGCGTGCGAGACGCGGATTATCCGGTGAGGTACCGCATCTGGCATACTGAACGGCCGAGTCCGGTTCCGGTTCACGATGTCGATTGGCGACGTCGACCCGGCGACCATTGAAAGGGACACCATGAAGGCAGGAATCCACCCAACCTACGTAGCGACCACCGTCGTCTGCGGTTGCGGTAACACGTTCGAGACCCACAGCACCAAGGAGTCCGGACGCATCAACGTCGAGGTTTGCTCGCAGTGCCACCCGTTCTACACGGGCAAGCAGAAGATTCTCGACACCGGTGGACGCGTCGCTCGTTTCGAGGCTCGCTACGGCAAGCGCGCAGACAGCAAGGTCCCGGCCACCGAGTCCTAGCTGTTCCGCCGACGCCCGATCTGCCATGCGCAGATCGGGCGTCGGCTTTTTTGTGCCTGCACTCGGTTTGCGCGTTTCCCGGGTCCCGGCGTCGAAATACCTTCAAGCGCGCACCGTAGGAATCGAAACTCAGAGCGGAGCGAACCATGGCAGGCGCAACCCAGCCCTCGGCCATCGACGACATCTTGGCGGAGCACGCCGGTCTCGAAGCACAGATGTCCGATCCGGCGCTGCACAACGACCCTGCCGCTGCCAGGCGCGTCGGTAAACGGTTCTCCGAGCTCTCGCCGATCATGTCGACGTACAACAAGCTCACCGCTGCGCAGGACGATCTGGAAGCCGCGCGCGAACTAGCCGCCGACGATTCCAGCTTCGCCGCCGAGATCCCCGATCTCGAAGCCGAGGTCGCGCAGCTCGAGCAGACGCTTACCGATCAGTTGGCGCCGCGTGATCCGCATGACGGCGACGACATCGTCCTCGAAGTGAAGTCCGGTGAGGGCGGCGAAGAATCCGCGCTCTTCGCCTCGGACCTGGCCCGCATGTACGTCCGCTACGCGGAACGGCATGGCTGGCGCGTCGAGATTCTCGACGCGACGGTCTCCGATCTCGGCGGATACAAGGAAGCCACGCTGTCGATCAAGAGCAAGTCGGACACCCCGGACGGAGTGTGGGCGCGGCTGAAGTTCGAGGGCGGCGTTCACCGCGTCCAGCGAGTGCCCGTCACCGAATCCCAGGGGCGCGTTCACACTTCGGCTGCCGGCGTTCTGGTCTACCCGGAGCCCGAAGAGGTCGAGCAGGTCCAGATCGACGAGAGTGACCTGCGTATCGACGTCTACCGTTCGTCCGGCAAGGGCGGTCAGGGCGTCAACACGACCGACTCTGCTGTCCGAATCACGCACCTTCCGACCGGCATCGTCGTCACCTGCCAGAACGAGCGTTCGCAGCTCCAGAACAAGGCGCGCGCCATGCAGGTCCTTGCAGCCCGTTTGCAGGTAGTCGCCGAGGAGGCCGCGGACGCAGAAGCGTCGGCAGGCCGCCAGAGTCAGGTTCGGACGGTGGACCGTTCGGAGCGCATCCGCACCTACAACTTCCCCGAGAACCGCATCACCGATCACCGCATCGGATTCAAGTCGCACAACCTCGACGCGGTGCTCGACGGTGAGCTCGACGCACTTCTCGATGCATTGGGCAAGGCGGACCGAGAGGCGCGTCTCGCGGCCGAGTAGATGCAGACCATGACTGACCTCCATCCCGCCGGGAACTCGGTGAACCGCGTGTCGGTCGAGCGTGGCAGGCTGTACCCGTGAGTCGACTTCCACTTCGTTTGGCGCTGATCGAAGCTGCAAAACAGCTCGACGCCGCAGGTGTGCCCAGCCCACGCACCGACGCCGAGTTGTTGGCATCCCACCTGCTCGGGGTCGAACGCACGCGTCTCGGACTGATTCCGTTGGTCGATCCCGAGGTCATCGCGGCGTTCGACGAGTTGGTTGCCCAACGGGTGAAGCGGATTCCGTTGCAGCACATCATCGGAGTCGCGTCGATGGGCAACATCGACGTCGCTGTCGGGCCGGGTGTCTTCATTCCGCGGCCGGAAACCGAACTGCTCATGGGTTGGGCACTCTCGTTCCTCGAAGGTTGCGGAAGCAAGCCGCCGGTAGTTCTGGACCTGTGTACGGGATCGGGTGTACTCGCGCTGTCCATCGCCGAGGCCCGTCCGGACGCCGTCGTTCACGCCGTGGAGAAGGAGCCCGCCGCCCTGGCGTGGGCGCGTCGTAATGCTGCCGACCGCGAGGCCGCCGGTGATACACCGATCCATCTGCATCAGGGTGATGTCACCGATCGGAACCTGTTGCCAGGGCTCGAGGGCGGCGTCGATCTGGTCGTGTCCAATCCGCCGTACATCCCGGAAGGCGCGCAATTGCAGCCTGAGGTCATGGATTACGACCCGCACACCGCGTTGTTCGGTGGCGTCGACGGTCTGTCCGTCATCAAACCCATGATCAGCAACATCGCGCGGTGGCTTCGAATCGGCGGCGCGGCAGGCATCGAGCACGACGACACCAACGGGGACGGCGTCGCTGCGCTGTTCTCGGCGCGCCGGGTATTCGGCGAGGTCGCGCAGCATCCAGATCTTGCCGGTCGTCCGCGATTCGTCGTCGCCAGACGTGTCGCCACCGACGTCGAAGCACAGCGGAATCGAACGCCCGAAGCGCAGAGTGAAAGGATGGCTGAGTGAGTACCGTGTACGACTGCAGTCAGACAGATTCCCGAACCGCAGGCTTGGCCGCCGCGAAGAACGCGCTCAAGGCCGGCCGACTCGTAGTTCTCCCTACCGACACCCTTTACGGACTCGCCGCCGACGCGTTCGACAGCGAAGCTGTCACGAGTCTGTTGCGCGCCAAGGGACGCGGGCGAGACATGCCCGTCCCGGTTCTGGTCGGATCGTGGAACACCATCGACGGGCTCGTCTACAGCGTGCGCCCGCAGGCACGGGATCTGATCCGAGCATTCTGGCCCGGCGGACTGAGCCTGGTCGTCGAGCAGGCGCCTTCACTTGCCTGGGACCTCGGTGATACCCGCGGAACCGTCATGCTCCGCATGCCCCTCCACCCGGTTGCCCTCGAACTGTTGCGCGATGTCGGACCGCTTGCCGTCTCGAGCGCCAACATTTCGGGGCGTCCGCCGGCAACTACCGTCGAGGAAGCCCGAGATCAGCTCGGCGGATCTGCCAGCGTGTATCTCGACGGGGGCAAGGCCGAACACGCCGTTGCTTCCACGATCGTCGACCTGACCGGCAATTCACCGCGTATCTTGCGAGTGGGTGCCGTCTCGGCAGAATCCATCGCCGAGGTATTGGGCACCAGTCCGGAAAGTCTCGTAGAGGGAGTTTCGTAACGATGGTCGGCGCCGGCGGCGAGCGCGCGGGGGAATCCACGTATTGGGGACCGGATTTCGGTGAGCTTGCCACGGCAGACCCCGAGATCGCGGCTGTTGCGCTGGCCGAACTCGAGCGTCAGCGCGACGGACTTCAACTCATCGCGAGCGAGAACTTCACCAGCCCTGCCGTACTGGCTGCCTTGGGTTCGACCCTGAGCAACAAGTACGCCGAGGGCTATCCGGGTCGGCGTTACTACGGCGGGTGCGAGTACGTCGACGTAGCCGAGAATCTGGCGATCGATCGGGCAAAGGCGCTGTTCGGCGCCGAGCACGTCAACGTCCAACCGCATTCGGGGGCCACTGCGAATCTCGCGGTGTACGCCGCATTCGCCAAGCCCGGCGACACCGTATTGGCGATGAGTCTGCCGCACGGTGGGCATCTGACTCACGGGTCTCGCGTCAGCTTTTCTGGGCAGTGGTTCACCACCGTTCCCTATCACGTCGATTCGGCCACCGAATTGATCGACTACGACGAGGTTCGCACCCTGGCTCTGGCGCACAAGCCGAAAATCATCGTCGCCGGCGCGACCGCGTACTCCCGCACCATCGACTTCGCAGCCTTCCGCTCGATCGCAGACGAGGTCGGTGCGATCCTGTGGGTCGACGCCGCCCACTTCATCGGACTCGTGGCAGGCCGGGCGATACCTTCGTGCGTTCCGTACGCCGACGTCGTCTCCGCGACGACGCACAAAGTCCTCAGAGGCCCGCGCGGCGGAATGATCCTGTGCCGCAGCGAGCATGCCTCGGCTGTAGATCGCGCGGTGTTCCCCTTCATTCAAGGCGGCCCGATGATGCATGCGATCGCCGGGAAAGCGGTTGCGTTCAAAGAGGCGTCGACGCCGGAATATCGTTGGTATGCACAGGAAGTGGTTGCCAACGCATCGGCACTCGCGCAGTCGTTGGAAGCTCGCGGCCTGCGCACCGTGTCCGGTGGAACCGACACACATCTGGCGCTTCTCGACCTGCGCGCAAGCGGTGTCACCGGCGTCGACGCCGAGCGTAGGTGCGGACTGGCTTCGATCACGCTCAACAAGAACGCGATTCCGTTCGATCCGCAGTCGCCCGCCGTCACGTCCGGAATCCGCGTCGGGTCCGCGGCCGTGACGACCCAGGGTTTCAACCGCTCCGACATGAGCGTGGTGGGGGAGTTGATCGCGCGCGCAGTTGTCGCGGACCCCGCCACCACGTCAGGAGAGGCCGAGTTGGCAGCAGTTGCCGACGGCGTTCGCGAACTGGTCCGGGCAAAGCCTGCCTATGCCCGCCAGACGGGTGATCTCGAGCAGTGATCACTTCCTACGAGGCGACCACGTATCTGGCACAGGGTGGCGGGGGAGCGGGTGTTCCCATCCGTGAACTTTTGCTCGTGCTGTGTACGGCGGCGGTGGTGACCTACCTGGCGACTGGCGCAGTCCGGTTGTTGGCGCTGAGGTTCGGCGCTGTCGCGATTCCTCGTGATCGGGACGTTCACGTCGAGCCGATTCCGCGCCTCGGTGGCGTCGGAATGTATGTCGGCATGGCTGTCGGTCTGCTGTTCGCGCAGCAATTACCCGCGCTCACAAGAGGTTTCGGCTTCGGCAGTCCTGACGTACACGCTGCGCTCGTAGCTGGCGCCGTCATCGTCCTCGTGGGTGTGATCGACGACAGGTGGGGCCTCGACGCCCTCACCAAATTTGTCGGTCAGGTGACTGCTGCCGGCGTTCTCGTGGTGATGGGCGTCAGCTGGTTCATCATCTACAACCCGTTCGGCGGTGACGGTGGGTCCACCATCATCCTCGATCAGATTCAATCCGGACTGTTCACCGTTGCTGTTGCCGTCGCGACCATCAACGCCATGAATTTTGTCGACGGTCTCGACGGATTGGCCGCCGGGTTGGGGCTGATCGCGGCGCTCGCCATCCTCATCTTCTCGATCGGTCTTCTCCACGATCAGGGCGGCGACGCGAGTGTCTACCCGCCGGCGATGATCGCGGCGGCCTTGGCAGGCGCTTGTCTCGGTTTTCTTCCACACAACTTCAATCCAGCGCGCATTTTCATGGGCGATTCCGGGTCGATGTTGATCGGTCTCATGCTGGCCGCGATCTCCACCAGTGCATCCGGTCGTATTCCGCTCGCTGCTTACGGAACCCGCGACCTCGTCGGCCTCCTCGCGCCGTTGTTGCTGGTCGGGGCTGTGATGTTCATCCCGATGCTGGACATGCTCCTGGCCGTGATCCGCCGGACGAAAGCGGGCGTCAGTCCGTTCAGTCCGGACAAGATGCACCTGCATCATCGCCTCTTGCAGATCGGACACACGCACCGACGAGTTGTGCTGGTCATCTACCTGTGGGTCAGCGTCCTGGCGTTCGGTGCCGTCGGATCCTCGCTGCTCAATCGTCAGCTGGTTGTTGTACTCGTCGCGGCCGGTTTGGTTCTTGCGTTGTTCTTCACTGCGGTGCCTTCCCTGATCGATCGCAAGCAGCAGCGTCGCTAGCCAAGTTTTCCGATCCATTACCCTTGGGCATCGTGACGAACACGCCGCAGCCTGTACCTGCCTCGCAACCCATCCCTGATTCGACCGCCGCCATGAAGTCGGCCGTGAAGTGGGGTGTGATGGGGCTGATCGCGCTGGCCGTGGTCGGCGCGCTCCTGGGCGGGCTCTTCGCCGGTAAGGAAGGCGTCTACGGCGCTTTGATCGGCGCAGCCGTCGGCGGCGGGTTCATCTTGTTCACGGCGTTGGGCGTGCTGCTCACAGCGAAGCTGCCTGCGCTCACGGCCGGTGCCGTTCTGCTCGGTACCTGGCTGCTGAAGATGATTCTCGCGATGGTGGTTCTCTTTGTCCTCTCGGACATGGATTTCTACAACAAGACCGCCCTCGTCCTGGTCATCATCATGTCGCTGGTCGTGGTGCTCGGTGCGGAGACTTACGGCGTCCTGGGAACCAAAACTCCGTACGTCGATCCCACTCCCAGCAGCAACGTCGACGACGACGAGTAGTACTACAAGAGGTAACTAATCGGACTTCCAGGTACCCCATCTACACAATGTCGTAGATGACTTGATAAGGTTCGGTTCAAGCGAGAGCAATGGTGGGCCGAGTAACACTCAGCCGACGATGCCATGTGCTCGCAGGTGGTCGAAATTCTGACCACTGAGTCGACGAGAGTCGCCGACACCGACAGACGCCAGGCCCCTCTAGGGTTCTCCAGCTGCTGACGAATGCGCGAGTCGAACTTGTCGACTTGTAGATCGTCAATGTCCGATCGAACCGCAGTCAATGATGGCTGCGGACCGACTACGGGAGAGAACGCTGAGCGTCACCACCCTGGCCGCGGATGAATTCCATGCGCCGTCACTAGACGATTTTTTCCCGCCCTCCGTGTTGATTCACGCGGGCCCCTTCGAGCTCGACCGTCTGATGCTGATTCGTCTGCTGATGTCGGTGCTGGTCGCAGCCTTCTTCGTGATCGCGATGCGCAGTCCTCGATTGGTTCCCCGTGGGATGCAGAACGCCGCCGAGCTTGCGCTCGACTTCGTTCGTATCAACATCGCCGAGGAGATCCTGGGCAAGGAACAGGGCAAGCGCTTCCTGCCGGTCATCACGACGATCTTCTTCATCGTGGTCGCCAGCAACCTGGCCAGCATCATTCCTTTCCTGAACATCTCGCCGAACGCACGAATCGGTATGCCCCTGGTACTCGCGGCGCTCGCCTACATCGTGTTCAACTACGTCGGAATCAAGAAGTACGGCTTCTTCAAGTACGTCAAGAGCAGCATCGTCGTTCCCGGCGTCCCGCTGCCCCTGCACTTCTTGTTGGTGCCCATCGAGTTCATCTCGACCTTCATCCTGCGCCCGTTCACGCTGATGGTTCGTCTCATGGCCAACATGTTGGCCGGCCACATCCTGCTGGTGCTGTTCTTCAGCGCGACGAACTACTTCTTCTTCGTGTCCGGCGGATTCCAGGCGATCTTCGGCGTTCCGTCGATCATCGCCGGTATCGCATTCACGTTCTTCGAGCTGCTGGTCATCTTCCTGCAGGCTTACGTGTTCGCGTTGCTGACCGCGGTGTACATCGATCTGGCGCTCCACGCCGACGAGCACTGACCTTTTACCTCCTCACCAGCTACACCAAGAACTGAGCCTCTTGCCGAATCCGGCGGAGGTCAACAGAAAGGGAATGGAACACCATGAGCATCGCTTACCTCGCTCAGGAAGTTGTCGAGACCAAGTCGCGCGGCTACGGAGCCATCGGCTACGGCCTCGCAGCAATCGGCCCCGGCATCGGCGTGGGCATCGTTGTGGGCAAGGCAATCGAAGGCATGGTCCGCCAGCCCGAGATGGCCGGCCAGGTTCGTACCACCATGTTCCTCGGTATTGCATTCACCGAGGCCCTCGCGCTGATCGGCCTCGTCGCCGGCTTCATCTTCTAAGACCGACATGGCAGCCACCATCGCAATTCTCGCGGCGGAGGGGACGACTGAACACAATCCCCTCATCCCCGAGACATACGACATCGTGTGGTCCGCGGTCGCGCTCGTAGTAGTTGGTTTCGTCTTCTGGAAGCTCGTTCTTCCGAAGTTCCAGAAGGTCTTGGCCGAACGCACCGAGCAGATCGAGGGCGGCATCAAGAAAGCCGAAGACGCACAGGCGGAGGCAGCAGCAGCGCTCGAGCAGTACCGCGCGCAGCTCGCCGAAGCTCGTACCGAGGCAGCGCAGATCCGTGAGGAAGCGCGTACCCAGGGTCAGCAGATCATCGCTGACATGAAGGTTCAGGCGCAGGACGAGAGCGACCGCATCGTGGCCGCAGGCCACAGCCAGCTCGTCGCCCAGCGTCAGCAGATTGTCGCTGAGCTCCGCTCGGATCTCGGCAAGACCGCTGTAGACCTGGCCGAGAAGGTCATCGGGGAGTCCCTCGCCGACGACGTGAAGCGCGCCGGAACGGTTGATCGTTTCCTCAACGAGCTCGACACCGTCAGCGCTGATTCAGCCAGGAAGTGAGCAACATGTACGCAGCGAGCCGTGAAGCCTTGGCGCAGACTCGTTCTGCGCTGAGCAGTGCCCTGGGCGCCGTCTCTGCAGGAGCCGCAACTGCTGCTTCTGCTCAGGCTGGGTCCGAGCTCTTCTCGGTGGTCGAGGTACTCGACGGCCAGCGCGCTCTTCGCAGCGCGCTGGCTGACGCTTCGGCACCGGCCGCTGGTCGCCAGGCTTTGGCAGAGCAGTTGTTCTCCGGAAAGGTCGGCGCCGAGGCGCTCGCCACCGTGAAGGCAGCTGCAGGCCAGGACTGGTCTGCGGCCCGCGACTTGGTCAACTCGCTCGAACTGCTCGGACGCGAAGCTCTGCTCCGCGCCGCAGCCGATCAGAGCCAGTTGGACACCGTTGAGGACGAGCTCTTCCGTCTCGGTCGCATCGTGGCAGGGGATCCCAGCCTGGAGCAGACGCTCTCGGATCTGTCGGTTCCCGCAGCCCGCAAGCGTGAGTTCCTCTCCCGCTTGCTCTACGGCAAGGTCACCGCGGTCACCGAGGCACTCGCCGGACAGGCTGTCGGCCGGTTGAAGTCTGCACCCGCAGACACTTTCGATCAGCTGTCGAATCTTGCCGCAGCGCAGCGCGATACCACCGTTGCTCACGTTCGCAGCGCCTCGGCGTTGAGCTCGGAGCAGTCGGATCGCTTGGCGAGCACTCTTACCCGCACCTACGGGAAGCCGGTAGCAGTGCACGTCGAGGTCGATCCAGAACTCCTCAGCGGCTTGGTCGTCCGGGTGGGCGACGAGGTTATCGACGGCAGCGCAGCGGGTCGACTCGCAGCACTGCGGAAGAACCTCAAGTAGTCCTTCAGCCGAACACATACTCCAGATCTTTTCGAAGACCAGACACCGAGAGCAGGAAAAACATGGCGGAGCTGACGATCTCCTCCGACGAGATCCGTAGCGCGATCGACAACTACACCGCGAGCTACTCCCCGGAGGCCTCCCGTGAGGAGGTCGGCACAGTGACCGACACCAGTGACGGCATTGCGCACGTCTCTGGCCTGCCTTCGGCTATGTCCAACGAGCTGTTGGAGTTCCCCGGTGGAATCGTCGGCGTCGCGCTCAACCTGGATGCCACCGAAATCGGTGCCGTCATCCTTGGCGATTACCAGAACATTCAAGAAGGCCAGGAAGTAAAGCGCACGGGCGACGTTCTGTCGGTTCCCGTCGGCGATGCTTTCCTCGGCCGCGTCATCGACCCGCTGGGTGCGCCCATCGACGGCCTCGGCGAGATCGAGAGCACCGAGAACCGTGCACTCGAGCTCCAGGCCGCTTCGGTGCTCGAGCGCCAGCCGGTCGAAGAGCCGCTCCAGACCGGTATCAAGGCTATCGACGCCATGACCCCGATCGGCCGCGGCCAGCGCCAGCTCATCATCGGCGACCGCAAGACCGGCAAGACCGCGGTCTGCATCGACGCCATCCTGAACCAGAAGGCCAACTGGGATTCCGGCGATGTCAACAAGCAGGTGCGCTGCATCTACGTTGCCATCGGTCAGAAGGGTTCCACCATCGCGGGCGTCAAGGCTGCCCTCGAGGAGAAGGGCGCGATGGAGTACACCACCATCGTTGCTGCTCCGGCATCTGATTCCGCAGGCTTCAAGTGGCTCGCACCGTACACCGGCTCGGCCATCGGCCAGCACTGGATGTACCAGGGCAAGCACGTTCTGGTCGTGTTCGACGACCTGACCAAGCAGGCAGAGGCGTACCGCGCCATCTCGCTGCTGCTGCGTCGCCCGCCGGGACGCGAGGCTTACCCCGGTGACGTCTTCTACTTGCACTCCCGTCTGCTGGAGCGTTCGGCGAAGCTGTCCGACGCACTCGGCGGTGGCTCGCTGACGGCTCTGCCGATCATCGAGACCAAGGCGAACGACGTCTCGGCGTACATCCCGACCAACGTCATCTCCATCACCGACGGTCAGGTGTTCCTCGAGTCCGACCTGTTCAACAAGGGCGTTCGCCCCGCGATCAACGTCGGTATCTCGGTCTCCCGCGTCGGTGGCGCTGCACAGACCAAGGGCATGAAGAAGGTTTCCGGTTCGCTGCGTCTGGAACTGGCTCAGTTCCGTGAGCTCGAAGCGTTCTCCGCCTTCGCTTCCGACCTCGACGCTGCCTCCAAGGCTCAGCTCGAGCGCGGGGCCCGTCTGGTCGAGCTGCTCAAGCAGGATCAGTACAGCCCGATCCCCGTCGAGGACCAGATCGTCTCGATCTACCTGGCCGGCGAAGGCATCTTCGACAGCGTTCCGATCGGCGACGTCCGTCGCTTCGAGAAGGAACTGCTCGAAGACCTCAAGCACTCGGCTGCTGGCGTCTACTCCAGCATCAACGGCGGTAAGGCACTCGATGCCGACAACGCTGCTGAGCTGATCGCCGCGACGAACAAGTTCAAGGAAGGCTTCATCGCATCCGACGGAAGCCGGGTAGTGAACGAAGCCGAGGCTGACGCTTTGGGCGCCGACGAGGTCGCGAACGAGCAGATCAACGTCAAGCGCAAGACCGTCAGCAAGTGACGTACGCGCCCATGACACTGCGAATTCCGAAGGGAGAGTGATTGATCGATGGCGAGCATTCTCGAATTGCGGTCTCGTATCAAGTCGGTCAACTCGACCAAGAAGATCACCAAGGCACAGGAACTGATCGCGACTTCGCGTATCACCAAGGCTCAGATTCGCGTCGCCGCGTCCAAGCCGTATGCCGAGGAGATCACGAAGGTACTCACCGAATTGGCGAGTGCGTCTGCTTCGCTCGATCACCCGTTGCTCAACGAGCGTCCGGAGCCCAAGCGGGCAGCGGTCCTCGTTGTCACCAGTGACCGCGGCATGTGTGGTGGCTACAACTCCAACGTCCTCAAGCAGGCAGAAGAGCTCATGGCTCTCCTCCGCAGCGAGGGCAAGGAGCCGGTCGTGTACGTGCTCGGTTCCAAGGGGCTCGGCTACTACACGTTCCGCGGCCGCGACATCGGTGCTGCGTGGACGGGCTTCTCGCAGGATCCGGGTTACTCGGATGCAGCGAAGGCCAGCCGCCACCTGGTGGAGCTGTTCATGGCTGGTTCGGGTAACCAGGTTGCCGCTCCGAACGGTGAAGGCACGATCGAGGGCGTCGACGAACTCCATATCGTCTACACCCGCTTCGTGTCGATGCTGACGCAGACTCCCGAGGTTCGCCGTATGGCTCCTCTCGAGGTCTTCGTGTCGGAAGAGCGCATCGAACTCGGTGACGACATGCTGACGAATGGCCACGACGACGACCATGACAATGGCCCCGTCGCGGACTTCAGCTTCGAGCCCGAGCCCGAGAAGCTTCTCGGTGCTCTTCTCCCGAAGTACGTCAGCACTCGTATCTTCTCGTCGCTTCTCGATGCTGCGGCATCGGAGTCGGCAGCCCGTCGTACTGCCATGAAGGCCGCGACGGACAACGCAAACGAACTGGTGAACACGTTGAGCCGTCAGGCCAACCAGGCTCGCCAGGCCCAGATCACCCAGGAAATCAGCGAGATCGTCGGCGGCGCCAACGCGCTCGCCTCGAGCGCAGGAAGTGACTAGCACATGACCGCAGCAGTAACCGAAAACAACGGGGCAGGTTCGGCTTCGGCCGTAGCCGGTCGCGTCGTGCGGGTCATCGGTCCCGTCGTGGACGTTGAATTCCCGCGTGGCGCTGTTCCTGAACTGTTCAACGCCCTGAACGCCGAGATCACGCTTCCCTCGGTCGCCAAGACGCTGACGCTCGAGGTTGCACAGCACCTCGGTGACAACCTGGTCCGCACCGTCTCCATGCAGCCCACCGACGGACTCGTCCGCGGCACTGCAGTGACCGACTCGGGCAAGCCGATCTCGGTTCCCGTCGGTGACGTCGTCAAGGGCCACGTGTTCAACGCACTGGGCGATTGCCTCGACACCCCGGGCCTCGGCCGCGACGGCGAGCAGTGGGGCATCCACCGCAAGCCACCAGCCTTCGATCAGCTCGAAGGTAAGACCGAGATCCTCGAGACCGGCATCAAGGTCATCGACCTTCTCACCCCGTACGTCAAGGGTGGAAAGATCGGCCTGTTCGGTGGCGCCGGCGTCGGCAAGACCGTTCTGATCCAGGAAATGATCACGCGTATCGCTCGCGAGTTCTCGGGCACCTCGGTGTTCGCAGGCGTCGGTGAGCGTACCCGTGAGGGCACCGACCTCCACCTGGAAATGGAAGAGATGGGCGTCCTCCAGGACACCGCCCTAGTCTTCGGCCAGATGGACGAGCCGCCCGGAACGCGTATGCGCGTCGCCCTGTCCGCACTGACGATGGCGGAGTACTTCCGCGACGTCCAGGGCCAGGACGTTCTGCTGTTCATCGACAACATCTTCCGCTTCACGCAGGCAGGCTCCGAGGTTTCCACCCTCCTCGGCCGTATGCCTTCGGCAGTGGGCTACCAGCCCACGCTGGCGGACGAGATGGGTGAGCTCCAGGAGCGCATCACCTCGACTCGCGGTCGCTCGATCACCTCGCTGCAGGCTATTTACGTGCCCGCCGACGACTACACCGACCCCGCGCCGGCTACGACGTTCGCGCACCTCGATGCCACCACCGAGCTCTCGCGCCCGATTTCGCAGATGGGTATCTACCCCGCTGTGGATCCGCTGAGCTCGACCTCCCGCATCCTGGAGCCCGGCATCGTCGGTGCCGAGCACTTCCGCGTTGCCAACGAGGTCAAGCGCATCCTGCAGAAGTACAAGGAACTGCAGGACATCATCGCCATCCTCGGTATGGACGAGCTTCAGGAAGAGGACAAGGTCCTCGTCGGCCGCGCCCGTCGTATCCAGAAGTTCCTCGGCCAGAACTTCATCGTTGCCGAGAAGTTCACCGGTGAGCCCGGCTCCGTCGTGCCGCTCCGCGACACGATCGAAGCCTTCGACCGCGTCTGCAAGGGCGAGTTCGATCACCTGCCCGAGCAGGCGTTCAACAGCTGCGGTGGACTCGACGACGTCGAGGCTGCAGCCAAGAAGATGGCCGGGAAGTAGTCCACGATGGCTGAGATGACCGTAGAACTCGTTGCCGTCGAGCAGCGCTTGTGGTCTGGTTCGGCGACGCTGGTCAGCGCTCAGACCACCGAGGGTGAAATCGGAATCATGCCTGGGCATGAGCCGGTCCTCGGCCAGCTGATCGAGGGCGGAACCGTGTCGATCACCTCGGTCGACGGCGAGCGTATCGTTGCTGCGGTACACGGAGGATTTCTCTCCGTCACTGCGACGACGGTGACGATCCTTGCCGAGTCCGCGGACATGGCACAGGACATCGACGTCGAGGCAGCCAAGGCTGTCTTGGCGGAGAACTCGGGCGACCTCGAAGCGATTGCGGTCGCCAAGGGTCAGCTCCGGGCCGTCGAGCGCGCGTAAGTTACTCGAGTAAAGCCGCGACGGAAGCCGACGAACAGTGACATTCGGAATGACTGTGTTGATCATTCTGGTTGTGCTGCTCGCGGTTCTCGTCGCGGCTTTTCTGTATCGTCTGGTGGTTCTGCGTCGCGGCGGTACCGCTGCACTGCTTCGTGTTCTGCCATCCCCGGGGGACAGCGGGTGGCGTCACGGAATCATTCGCTACGGCGAAAGCACCTTTGTCTTTTTCAAACTGTCGAGTCTGCGGCCGGGCCCGGACTCCAGGATTGATCGTCAAGGAATCGAGGTCGAGAGCCGTCGCTCTCCCTCGGGTACCGAATTCGACATCATGAGCGACGACATCGTCGTGGTCAAGGTCAATGACGGCTCGTCGGCCTACGAAATCGCTTTGGACAGTGGAGCATTGACAGCGTTCCTGTCCTGGGTGGAATCGCGGCCGGACGGGCGCGCCCGTAGGCGACGCACCGCCTGACCGGTTCCGCTCAAGCTCCGGCGCCGGGCTTCCAGAGCACATCGCCTTCAGGATTTGCCACTCTTCCCATGATGAAGAGCAGATCCGACAATCTGTTGAGGTATTTCGCGGGGAGCACGCTCGTGTCCTCCGGGTTCGCATCGATGGCGGACCAAGCCGCACGCTCCGCACGGCGCGAGACGGTTCTTGCTACGTGAAGCAGGGCTCCCAAGGCGGTTCCGCCCGGCAGAATGAACGAATTCAACGGTGCCAGTTGCTCATTGAGCTCATCGCACCACCCTTCGAGTCGATCGATGTAGGACTGAGTCACTCGTAGCGGCGGGTACTTCGGGTTCTCGACCACGGGGGTGGACAAGTCGGCCCCTGCGTCGAAAAGGTCGTTCTGGATCTGGCGCAGCATTGCGAGGAGATTCTCCGGGGGAGTGCCGAGGGCAACGGCCACACCGATCGCTGCATTGGTCTCGTCGCAATCCGCGTAGGCGATCAGACGCGGATCGTTCTTGGACACGCGGGAAAAATCGCTGAGGCCCGTGGTCCCGTCGTCGCCGGTCCGGGTGTAGATCTTCGTCAGGTGAACAGACATAGGGCTACGGTACCGGCGCGGTGCCGACGAGGTTGTGGCTCTAGGCTGTGAACCGTGAGTGAGCACTTTCTTGTGACCGGGGGTAACCGCCTCGAAGGTGAAGTACTGGTGGGAGGGGCCAAGAACAGTGTGCTGAAGCTGATGGCCGCGGCGCTGTTGGCCGAAGGCACCACTGTCGTGACCAACTGCCCGGACATTCTCGACGTACCGCTGATGGCGGACGTTCTGCGAGGTCTGGGCTGCGAAGTCGAACTCGAAGATTCCGAAGTGCGGATCACGACGCCGGCCGAGCCGAAGTATCACGCTGACTTCGATGCGGTGAAACAGTTCCGAGCGTCAGTGTGTGTTCTCGGTCCGCTGGTCGCGCGTTGTCGACGCGCTGTTGTTGCCTTGCCTGGCGGTGACGCCATCGGTTCGAGGCCCCTCGACATGCACCAATCCGGGCTCCGCCTGTTGGGTGCGCGCAGCGAGATCGAACACGGATGTGTAGTTGCCGAGGCAGACGACCTGCATGGAGCGAACATCCGCCTGGTCTTCCCGTCTGTGGGTGCAACCGAGAACATCTTGATGGCAGCGGTCCTCGCCCGTGGTGAGACAGTGATCGACAACGCTGCACGTGAGCCCGAGATCGTGGATCTGTGCAACATGCTCAACGAGATGGGCGCCAAGGTATCTGGCGGCGGAAGTTCGACGCTCACCATTCAAGGCGTCCGCAAGTTGGAACCGACTACGCACCGCGTCATCGGTGACCGGATCGTTGCCGCAACATGGGGTGTCGCTGCCTCCATGACCAGGGGTGACGTCCGAGTTCGCGGGGTGAACCACAAGCATCTCGGGTTGGTCCTCGACAAGCTTCGGACAGCCGGCGCGGAGGTGACTCCCGAGGTTGACGGTTTCCGCGTCATTCAGCGTGAACGGCCCAAAGCGGTCAATTTCGCAACATTGCCGTACCCCGGATTCCCGACCGACCTGCAGCCGATGGCAATCGGTTTGGCTGCGGTTGCCGAAGGCACGTCGATGATCACCGAGAACGTGTTCGAATCGCGCTTCCGATTTGTCGAGGAAATGATCCGACTCGGCGCCGACGCCCGAACTGACGGTCACCATGCGGTGATCCGCGGAGTTCCAGTGTTGTCGAGTGCGCCGGTGTGGTCTTCGGACATTCGGGCCGGCGCCGGGCTCGTGCTTGCGGGGTTGGTTGCGGACGGAACCACCGAAGTTCACGACATCTTCCACATCGACCGTGGGTACCCGCGATTCGTCGAGAATCTCCGTGGACTCGGGGGAGTGATCGAGCGGGTGGGCTCCGACTAGGTATCGGTGCTCGGCGTCACACTCGGGTCTATTCGCGATTGGCAGATAGGCGCAACAGTCTGACCTGGCCTTAGCCGGCCAATCGCTGTAGTGACCAGGCGATTTGTGAATTGATTGAAGGTTCGCGTAACTTATTCCAGGTCAGAGCGACACGGACACCGACTCCCGCCTTCACGGCGAGTGACACGAGGTTGTACGAAGTGCCTGGCGAACACAATCCAGTTTTTCTTCACGGGGTTCCGGTTTGCGCCGGTGACTTGGTTGGGATAGGCTGGGAAAGTTGCCCCGGAGCGGCGTCCATAGGGTCGTGGTGATGGTGTGTGCGTGTTCTTTGAGAACTCAACAGTGTGTCGATGAATGTCAGTGCCAAATTTTTTTGGTACTTCACATATCGGATGATGTTCCGGGCCTTCGGGTTTCGGTTCTGATGTTCGGGGTGTGAGTATTTTTCGTCGGTGATTGTTCATTCTTCCGTCTGAATGGTTGCCGACACATTTTTTGCTAGTTGAGTTTTTTTGCTAGTGATTTGACTCTTTTTGTCTATGACTGATTAGC
>NZ_LNAK01000088.1:0-411 GCF_001445685.1 Rhodococcus sp. KB6
AGCATCAGCAGCCAAACCACTCAATGCACCCTTGTCCACAACCTGACGCAAATCATCGAAGTACGCCACCTCACCCGCACCGTTACCGGTGTTCGAGAACGTAAGCGTGTACTTGATGTCTTGACCGGCAACAACATTCGAACCCGACACCGGATCAGAAGACTTCACCACAGCAATCTTCGGAGACAGAACCGGATGCTCGGTCGTCACGGGCGGAGGAGTGATCTCCGCACCGGTCGGCGGCTTCGCAGTACCGGTGACCTTGTTGTTGATCAGAACCCCGCCGGCAACACCGTCGTTGATCTTCACCTGGTAGGTCAGGACAACAGACTTACCGGCTTCCAATGCACCGGTCCAGGTGAGCGTGGTGCCCGACAGGGTCGGAGCAGCACCGTCGACACCGTCGACAGT
>NZ_LNAK01000089.1:0-991 GCF_001445685.1 Rhodococcus sp. KB6
GCCGCACGGACTCGTCGTTCGAGGGTGCGCCGGCTGGTGCCGAGCGACTGCGCGACGAAGGCGACGTTGAACGGTTCGTCCAGGCGGGCGCGCACGAAGCGTTCGAACTCGACGACGATCGGGTCCTCGTGCCGGAGATGTTCGTAGGCGACGAAGGCCGCCTGCGACGGACGCTCGTCGATGATGAGGAGCTTGGCGACATGTTGGGCCAGGTCGGGGCTGATCGATCGCACGAGTGAGAGCGCGAGGTCGATGTGGGCGAACGCGGCGCCGGCGGTGACGAGGTTCCCGTCGACCACGACCATGGTGTCGAGATCGAGGGCGACGGTCGGATAGCGCTTCAGGAACTCCGGCCCCAGGAACCAGCTGGTCGTCGCCCGCCGATGATGCATCCGTCCGGTCTCGGCGACAGCGAACACGCCGGTGCACGCCGCGGCGATCCGGGTGGTCGCGTCGTCGAGGCGCCCGAGCGAGGCGATGACCGAACGAGCATCTCGGCTCTGGAGGGCGTCGTTGGTAGCGGCGGCCGTGAGGGTTCCAAGCGCAGGGACGACGACCACGTCGAACTCTGCGGACTCCGACAGCGGGTGGTCCACCGACAGGGTCATCGATGCCGTCGTGGTCACTCTCCGTTTCGGTCCGAGTATGGCGAGTTCGATCGGGTCGATCCGCGGGTCGACATCGCCGCGGGCTCCGTCGGCCACCCGCACGATGTCGATGACCGACGCGACAGCCGAACCGAAGCAGCCGTCGATCGCGATCAGTCCGATACGCATGGCGCGAACAATAGCAATACTGCCGTATACGCCACTTCTCACATGCCCTTGCTCGTCATACGCTGAACTCGCTTCACCAAGAAACCTCGACACCTAGGAGAACCCCTCATGTCCACACCCGCATCACTTCCGTATGCCTTCGTCGCCAAGATCGTCGCGGCCGATGGACAGCACGACGCGCTCGCCGATCTGCTCGCCGGCGCTGTCGCGCTCGC
>NZ_LNAK01000090.1:0-990 GCF_001445685.1 Rhodococcus sp. KB6
GCGAGCGCGACAGCGCCGGCGAGCAGATCGGCGAGCGCGTCGTGCTGTCCATCGGCCGCGACGATCTTGGCGACGAAGGCATACGGAAGTGATGCGGGTGTGGACATGAGGGGTTCTCCTTGAAGTCGGGGTTCTTCGTGGGGCGAGTTCAGCGTACGACGAGCAAGGGCATGTGAGAAGTGGCGTATACGGCAGTATTGCTATTGTTCGCGCCATGCGTATCGGACTGATCGCGATCGACGGCTGCTTCGGTTCGGCTGTCGCGTCGATCATCGACATCGTGCGGGTGGCCGACGGAGCCCGCAGCGATGTCGACCCGCGGATCGACCCGATCGAACTCGCCATCCTCGGACCGAAACGGCGAGTGACCACGACAACATCGATGACCCTGTCGGTGGACCACCCGCTGTCGGAGTCCGCAGAGTTCGACGTGGTCGTCGTCCCTGCGCTTGGAACCCTCACGGCCGCCGCGACCCACGACGCCCTCCAGAGCCGAGATGCTCGTTCGGTCATCGCCTCGCTCGGGCGCCTCGACGAGGCGACCACCCGGATCGCCGCGGCGTGCACCGGCGTGTTCGCTGTCGCCGAGACCGGACGGATGCATCATCGGCGGGCGACGACCAGCTGGTTCCTGGGGCCGGAGTTCCTGAAGCGCTATCCGACCGTCGCCCTCGATCTCGACACCATGGTCGTGGTCGACGGGAACCTCGTCACCGCCGGCGCCGCGTTCGCCCACATCGACCTCGCGCTCTCACTCGTGCGATCGATCAGCCCCGACCTGGCCCAACATGTCGCCAAGCTCCTCATCATCGACGAGCGTCCGTCGCAGGCGGCCTTCGTCGCCTACGAACATCTCCGGCACGAGGACCTGATCGTCGTCGAGTTCGAACGCTTCGTGCGCGCCCGCCTGGACGAACCGTTCAACGTCGCCTTCGTCGCGCAGTCGCTCGGCACCAGCCGGCGCACCCTCGAACGACGAGTCCGTGCGGC
>NZ_LNAK01000091.1:0-473 GCF_001445685.1 Rhodococcus sp. KB6
GCCGGTGGCTTAACCCCTTGTGGGAGGGAGCCGTCGAAGGTGGGATCGGCGATTGGGACGAAGTCGTAACAAGGTAGCCGTACCGGAAGGTGCGGCTGGATCACCTCCTTTCTAAGGAGCTTCTCCAATGTCAGGGTTCACACAGGTGAATTACTGGTTGGCAGAGACCGTTTCGGACACGATGTTGTCCGGCGGTTGCTCATGGGTGGATCGCTGACAAACTTGATCGTCGTACGGTTTCTCCTCTGTGGGAAACCGACGAACAATATATCGACATACTGTTGGGTCCTGAGAGAACACGCGAGTGTTTCCTCTCTAGGAAGTAACGACAAATGACTGCTGCAGTCATACCCCAAGAATTATTCGTGAGAGTGGTTTTTGTTGGTGTCTGCGTGAGGTGGTTGTTTGTGTGTTGTTTGAGAACTGCACAGTGGACGCGAGCATCTTTGTTGTAAGTAATGAAGAGCGTACGG
>NZ_LNAK01000092.1:0-524 GCF_001445685.1 Rhodococcus sp. KB6
CCGCCTTCGCGTCTCATCCCAATCGACCCTGATCGGGTCTGCTGACCCCCTCGACGAGAACGCAGCGACATCACAGCCACCCAACCCCGACCGTCCGGGAAGCCGGGGCACGTCACATGGCCTGTGCTGCGGGCGTGTCGAGTGGGTCGTCCAGGGGCGACGCAGGAGCGTCGACGCGACGTGCTGAGAGGTGGTTCCAGTCGAGCACTAGGACACCGGCTACAGGCATGGCGATAGGTCAGGAACGGCGTCGCTCCCTGCGCAGGAGGGAGCGCAGAGTCTCGGCGTTCGCGTAGCCGACCCGTAGCGCGATCTCGGCGGAGGTGAGGTCCGTGGTTGCTGAGAGGTGCCGAGCTCGTTCGATGCGAAGCCGTTGGACGAAGCCGAGCGGAGTGAGGTTGAGCGCCGCACGGACTCGTCGTTCGAGGGTGCGCCGGCTGGTGCCGAGCGACTGCGCGACGAAGGCGACGTTGAACGGTTCGTCCAGGCGGGCGCGCACGAAGCGTTCGAACTCGACGACGATC
>NZ_LNAK01000011.1:0-14977 GCF_001445685.1 Rhodococcus sp. KB6
GGGACCGAATCTGACTCACAGCAGGTGGGGAACTATCTGGCCGTACGCGGGGAGAAACCATGGCCACAAAATGCGCCATAAATGGCCGCCAGTGGGGAGCTTACGATGGCCGTCGACACTTCCGCTGCTCGATGTCGAAGTATTCGTGCCAGCGGATTTCGAAGATCGCCTCATCACAAAGAATCCGATGCACCCTACGCAGGTGTCGCAGGATCGAACCATTAGGCCGGTCAAACCCGGTGAGGTTATCAGCTGGTGGTTTTGGTGCGATCCTGCCGACGAGAGCCAAGCCCGCAGCCGTGTTGGGATGGTGTTCACAGATGTCGCAGGGGCTCGGTGGATACGGACGCCCAACGATCAACCCGCGCTGGCCCCGAGCCCAGAATCCGGACCGGTGTGAATCTGAACTTCGCTGGAAGTTCT
Organism: Rhodococcus sp. KB6; assembly: GCF_001445685.1. Classification (NCBI taxonomy): domain Bacteria; kingdom Bacillati; phylum Actinomycetota; class Actinomycetes; order Mycobacteriales; family Nocardiaceae; genus Rhodococcus; species Rhodococcus sp. KB6. Next base: position 424 of record NZ_LNAK01000011.1, read on the forward strand.
GGCATTTCACACTGTGGCTGAGGCCCTATGCCCTCCGTGGCCCCTTGACGAGGGGGGAGGGGGTACCCCCGGTCCATCTAGGCAGGTCAGAGGGTGGTCAGTCGACAGGGACGCCGGGGTGGCGCTGAGCAGGCCGCTGACGCTTTCGACGACGCCCTTCGGCCGCTTCACGGCCCGTCTTCTTCTTGTGGCAGGGCACGCATCTAGTGGCGCCGTTGTCGAGGGTCGTTTTGCCACCGAATGCGACGGGGGTCTGGTGGTCGGCGTTGACATCGCCCTTGCCGGCAGTGCCCTGGTAGCCGCAGTCGACGCATCGGTACCCATCGCGTCGCAGTACGGCCTTGGCCCAGCGGCGGTGCTCCTTGGTGGTGGTGCGCGTTGCGCCTCCATTGGTCCATGCCATGACGGTTACGGCTCCGATCTGGGCTGTCCGCAGTCCCTGTGCCTATCACCAGGCCAAGGCCCAATGTTCATAGGTGGCAGCCACATCCGAAGTAGTTGGACCACAACCCAGAAGAACCCTCTGGTCTCACTCATCGCCATCCACCCATTGCTCGGTGATCGCGTCGTCATGTCGGGTACAGACCCACTCGATCGGGATGCGTAGCCGATGCAGTGCCTCATCGATCCAGCACCATGGCGACCACCATCCACAGCAGAACGGCAGACCCTTGGGTTGACGCATGTCATCCACCCCTTTGTTCACCCCTTTGTTTCCCTGGCTGGACTCGAACCAGCATCCTCGCCACCAGGTGACGTGCTCTACCACCTTGGAGCTACAGAGAATCCCTATTCAGTTGTGACCCACCCAGGCAGCGCGCGAGCCGTCGACAACGGCCATGGTGCGTGCTTGGATTCCGTGCTCCCCGGGGTTCGCGAGACGGGGCGGTGTCTTACACCGGGGCGGGGTCTGTGTGCACCCAGCCCCGGAGCGCGCAACCGGCGAGGGGCGGCACTCTACAACAGGGCTGGGTGGTTCAGGTGACTCAACGAAAACACCCCCCGATTGCGGTCAGGGGGTGATTCTGAAATACGTGATGTTGATAGCTTAGTCAGGGGGTAGATACACCTGTGGCACTGCGGATCATCCTTGCATGCTGGTAGGAACGTTTCAACTTTCATCGATCATGAGTCGTGACTCCGATGGGAGTTCAGGCGATTCGAACTCCGTTCGGAACGACTCGCGGGTCGATTCGTAACCATCAACGATCTGTTTTCGACTGGGTTGATCGTATGTGAACAGTCGGCGATAGATAGCGATAGCATCTCGAATTGAAGCCGATGCGCGAGTCGCTCCAATGAGATGAAGTTTCAGCTCGATTAGATAGCAGCGATCCAGGCATCGAGCGAGTTCGCGCAGATCGTCATCGTCGGCTTCTCCTGGCTCGAATGCTGCCACAGTCAGGCACGCATTCAGTGCATCGTTCAGGCCTGCACTCGCGTCCATAAGTGCATCAAGTCGATCGCTCTGGTTCTGCTTTCGTTCCGCCGATCCGATTTCGATCTCAATTACCTTCCTCTGCGCACGAAGCGATTGGTCATGCTGTCGCTGTTGTCTTCGTTGTGCGTCGTCGTGAAGTCCACGTTGGGCGTCTATTGCACGTTGGGCTTGCTTTTCCTGGCGGATCATCGCAGTCCCCTGCTGCCGCAGCAGCGCTTTTGTCGCACGAATATGTTGTTTCGCCTGGTGCCGAATGCCGAAGTAGGCAATTGTCGCTGCTGCGATCGCAAGAAGTCCGGCAATAACGGTTGCCCAGGGCTGAGAGAGACCCGACGATGTAGGAGGGAGGTTCTCGATCACAATCTGCGGAACATTCGAAATTGGGATGGTGGCAGAAGGCTCCGGCATCAGTGGAGATTCGGGTACGTCCTGAGCTAGAAGCACGGGCAAGTCGTTCATCGCATCCCTCTCGTGGGTGATCGGTCATCGTAGCCACTGCGACCGACGACCGATCGCCGACGTCACTACATGGAAGCCGCATTAACTCGAGCATCTCGAATATCCCCCAGCCGGAACAGCGGCGGGTCAGATCGCCGCATCCAAAAGTTCGAATGCGTGCCGTCTGCCTGACGCCATGCCCGCGGCTCGATCACGTTGCGTGAATGCCACGAATACATCGTTCCGATTGGGATCGGCTCATTGAGTTCGCGTAGTAGTCGCTCAATCTCGGCGAGCGTGAACAGCTGATCGTTCACGGTTTGAATCATGGCCGTTTCGAGATCCCTCACCCGGTGATGCGTCCAGCAGCGCGGGCAGCTCACGTAATCCTCTCCGCGTTCGACGTACAGGTCGGCCGAGCAGGTGAATGGCTGCCGCTCCTCGTCGTAACCCACATGTGGACACGGCCCCTTGTACGACAACTCGGGAAGTCGGTCGATCGCTTTGCGGCAGCGGGCAATCGCGCTGGTGATTGCGTCATGCATCTCGACAATGGCCGGCAACTTCTGCACCCCTTCGGCATAGTCGGCCAGCCAGATCGCAGCCATCTCGGCGTCGACGGCGGTCTCGGTCGACAACCAAGCCGGATCGCGACGACGATGTCGCTGATTGTGGACCATCTGCCGCAGTCCGGCTCCCAAGATCGCCGCGTTGAATTCCTCCGCTTGCCCAAGCTCTTCGGCAGCGAGCCTGGACCAGGTAACAACCTCGTTCGTCAGATTGTCGAGCGGAAATTGCGTTGGCCGATTGTCGTACTGATCGAGTCTGATCGGTAGTGCAGTCTCTGCGCTCTTGCCGCGAACAAGGCCGCTACTCATCCGGTCGAGTCGTGCGCGGGTGATCGTCATGTCGGACACGAGGCCCGGCACTGCGCGCAACTCCTGCAGCAGTGAATTGACGCAGGGCGTGCATAATTCGAGCCCGTCAGTGACGGCTCGGCCACAATTGGCGCAATCGACGTTCATCGGTTCCTTCCCGAGGCGGTGCGGACTAGGACGAAGCGGATACTGTGTCGGCCATGACAATTCCGATTGGCGGCCAGGGTGACGACATCCATGCCCTCTTGTTTCGATTCCTCGGTGCATTCGCCCATATCCAGAACTACATCGACGAGCACCTGGCAACGCGCTTCCTGGAAAAGCGCATTCCCAATGCCGCTACCTTCTTCTGGGACGGCGCCGTCAGTCGTATCCGAGATAGCGAACGCCCCAAACTCGTCCAGAAGATAGCCTCTGACATTTCCAGCGAGGCTGATTTGAGCTGCTTCAGCACCATCTACGCGGACGTGAAGAAACTGCGCGATCAGTCGGCGCACGCTGCCCGGGTCGAAGCTGTTTCCAAGGATGAAGTGCGAATCACTCCCACCATCCTGACGAGCGCGTCGGAACCCGAAGTGAATTGGACAACGATTACTCGCTCCCAGCTGGATGACGCGATCAAAAGTTGCGCATGGCTGGAAGCGCAGATCCAATACGCCATGTATTCGGGTGATCTCGGCATGAAGATGTACAAGGGAGGACAGGAGGTTGAGGCGGTAAAGCCGTCTCGCCTTCCAAAGGACTGGGATGGAGTTGCTTTGAGGCCTTTGGCTGAAGAGCGTCCGTAGCGCTGCGTCGAGGTCTGGGGCCGCTATCGGCTTGAGACTCCCGCAAGCCAGTTCATACGCTGGGACCGCGGCAGACGAGCCCGCAGAGGCTTCGGCGTCGAGAATGCTGATTACGCGTCTCATCGGTGCCTCCGTCGTGAATTAGTGCTAGTCCTGCGCTGTCGGCCGGCGTCGACTGCCCACATCGGCGGTGTCGAACTCGGCCGAGGAAGTGCGCGCTCTTGTGGTGTGCGGGTGTCGGGTTCGGCCTGTTGCCCATGTTGAGCCTCTGTGGCAAGGAAAGGATTCGGGCTCGCAAGGATGCGTCGGAGTGCGCCTGCAAAGCCGGGCCATTCTCGCGGGAACTGCATCTCGGGTGGAATCGTCTGATCTGCAAACGAGAAGTCTTCGCCGTACCTGTACGGCCTGCCCTCGTCGAGAATTCGACCGATCGCACCCATGTAGTCAGGCTCTTGCAGACCGCCGTAGGTGTTCGGCGCGAACACGCCCTCTTGCCTGGCCTCTGTGCGCTCTATCGCCCTCGTGAGAACACCGTCCTGGATTCGTCCGCCCACGCCCAACCAGTACCGCTCCCGAAAGGCGCCCATCGACGGCGGCGAGACTTCGGCGACTGCATGGTCGTGCAGCCAGGGCTCAAGGACGGGCATATCTGGAACTGGGTCATACACGGTCGCGGCGGGAAACACCTTGCGGAGAGTCAGATCAGTTTGGAGCTTCAGAGTCTTTTCGTTGTTGCTCCGAATCCAAGCGAGCTGGCTTTTCGTTGCCCACGGACCAATGAAATGAGATCCAGGGCAGAGGATCTGGCTGTCGTCCTCCGCATATCGATAGTTCTCGTCGTACCACCGAACTCGGCGCATCCCCTCCATGCGTGTAGTGATCTGCAGACCATGCCACTCTCGTCCGCAGTGCCAGCACTTCTGCTGATTCACGTTGTAGTCGTAGCCACTTCGGTCGTGGTAGCCGCTTAGCTGTTCGTCGACCAGCGCGTCGATCTCGTCGATGATGTCGGTCATCGGTTCAGTCCTGTCCAGTTCACATTCGGCGAAAAGTGATGCACCATTTCGGGTTCGTGCCAGCCGAGACGCATTGCACCCATCGTCGCGAGCGCCAATGCGTCAGCCTCGTTGTCGTTGCGGACCTTCGCGTGCGGCCATAGATCGCGCATGGCGTTGACGACCTCACGCTTGTCAGCCCTGCCGTCGCCCGTTGCGTACTTCTTGAGCGTCGTCGCGCCCACTTCGACGACCGGGATCTTGCGACGCGCCAGGAACTCGGTCACGCGGTAGTAGAGCGCGCATCGCTCTTGGTACTTCGCGGCGAATTTCGGCGCGGTGAACGGCAGCTGTTCGATGACGACGAGACGGACGCTCGGGGGCATCGAGCGGATGATTCGCTCGAACTGGTCGCCAATGCGGGTGCTCCGCTCGGCAAGGTTGGCCGATTCCGAGCCACTTACGCCAACGGTGGCGAGTTTCGGGACGTTCGGGGTGTCCGTGGTGCCAGGAGAGCCCAGAATCGCGATTCCGGCGGCTGTGAGGCTCGGGTCCAGCCCGACGACGGTGGTCATCGCTGAGCCTCGCGTTCGGCGTCGAGCTGGCGCAGTCGCTTCTGACGCTCGGCTCGCTGGTTGCGTGCAGGGTGGGCCGGGAAGTTCTGCAGCGGATGGGAGTTGCCGTAGCGATCCTTGGTCGTGCACACCTCGCCGGCCTTGGCGCCGCAGTGCGTGCAGATCACGGCGAGCGATTCGTCGCGGGTGATCAGTTCGTCGAAGTTACGCATCGTCAGCCCTTCGTTTCGCGGCCTCGGCGAGAGCGGCATCCACGCGCGCCTTGCCTCGGCGGTTGATCTCGACCCGCTCGGGGTTGTGCTCGCAGACGGTCGTGCCGAAGTAGCCGCGCTCGTCGCACAGTTCGCACTCGTCGATCGCGTCCTGGATGAACTTGGCCCGGCGCTTGGCTTCGGACGACTGAGCGAGCTTGACGGCGTGGGCTTCGTTGCGGTCCCAGACTTCGCGAGCGCGCCGTGCTTCGCCGCAGGCATGGCACGGGCTCGTCGTCGGTTCGTCAATGTGCTGAGGGCAGTAGCGGGGTGGGGGTTCGATTGCGCTCGCGTCGTAACCTTCCGTACTTACGTAACTACTTTCTTCTTCTTTTGTAGTTGGAGTTTGAGTAGCTGTAGCAGTAGTAGTAGTTCGGCCGGGGTTAACGGGACCCTTCGGTTTAGGGTTTCCCGAGGGGTTTCCGGAAGGGTTAAACGAACCCTTTACGGAAGGGTTTCGCGAGGGGTTAACGGAACCCTTCAGCCAGGGGTTCGAGGCCAACAATCCGGCTGGATCAATGGCGTTCTGGCCCAACAGATTGACGACTTGATCCCGCTTCCAAGCTGACAGATCCGGCTCGGCGATGCGCAACTTTGAGACCTCGTGAACCACTACGCCACGCAGACTTCGGGAGGATAGATTCGCCCGGTCCTTTGACATTGCGACGGCCATGTTCGGCTGCCTGCATAGTCCGTCGTGCTTGATCCACGACCGCACGAGGACTTCCTCGGTCTCCGGATCGACGACGATGAAAAGGTTCCTCGCGAGCTCCATTCCGGCTTCGATCACGAGTTCCGGAGTGAGGTCGGACGCGCGGGTTGAGAGCTTGCCGGGGTGCCATTCGACCGATCCACAGAAGCTCAGATTCGGGTGCGTCCACAGTACGAAGTAGAGGTGCTGCGCGGACGCGGATAGGTCGAGAAACTCGTCACTGGACCAAATGTCTCGGTTCATCCGCGTGAATTCGCTGGCCATGATTTGCGATCTCCTTTCCTGGGAGCGGTTCAGGTGCATCTCGTTCGGCGCGCTCGACGTAGCGCTTGGACATCGGGCAGGAATTGCCGGCCTTGTCGCGGTGGCGTGCGAATCGCCAGTCATCCGCAACGGGAATGGGTCGCCAGCAGACGGGGCAGCGTTTGTCGGTCAACCCCGGATCAGGCGCGGTCACGACGCACCGTCGAGTGTGGCCGTGATGCATGTGTTCGATTCGTTCCGGTGTGAAGTCTGAGTGATTTTCACGACCGCATCCCGAGGCCAATCCCGTGTCGCGTTAACGAACTGTTCCAACACGTCGAGCGTTAGTCGGCTGACATTCATTGTGGCGGTGGTGGATACAACTGGACGATTATTCATGGTGCCTCCAATGCTCGGCGGGTGTCGCAGGGGTAGATCTGGTGGCATTCCGTACAGAAACTGTCGTCGGGCGTGTGCAGTGCTTGGACTCGCTCGACAGCTGCAACCAGGGCGGTGGCGATGTTGAGCGCCTGCCGTGCAGCGTCCATCGGACTTGCCGTCGGGACCGCAAGGCTTACACGGCTCGGCGCAAGAACCACACGCACATCCGCCAGTTGCGCTTTCGTGTGCTCAACATCCACCCCACTCACGACACCCTCCGAAGGTCCATGCTGATGCAGTGATCGAGGAGGTCTTCGCGGCCAGGTATGTCCGGATCGATGCCGTGATTGATTGACAAGACGAATCCGTTGATCTCAATCTTCCCGCAGGCTGGGCACTTCCATCCTTGGACGACAGTGCCGGCAGGCCCGGCCATGCAATCCTCGGGTGCGACCCATTCGGCTGGGATCATGCGAGACTTCCATGCCGCTTTCGCTTCAGCTTCGGCGTCATAGTCACGGGTATCGAACATGTCCAGTTGCTCGCTCATGCTCGCCCCTCCTCGGCCGCAACGAATGGGGCGAAGTTCTGCACGACGTAATCCTCCGTCTTGGAGGGCGTGCCGTCGAAAACCCTGTACCGCACACCATCGCGGTTCACGTAGTAAGTGGGTCCCCATCCGTTGATGCCGTAGTACTGCACACCCTCCGGCGCTTCCTGCCATGTCTGCCACGGTCCGGTTTCGGTGGGGGCAGGGACAACCGGCGAGGAGGTTCGACGCACCCACTCGGCACGCAGGTTCCTCAGCTCCTCCACCTTCCGGTGCGGCCAGTTGAAACGCTGGGCAATCGACCACATTGCGGCGTGCGGGTGTTCGCCCTCGTCGGGGTCGTCGTTGTCCCAGCCGACGACGATGCCGTACATCCAGGCGACGTCGCTTGCTGACCCGAAGTCCATGCTGCTGAACGAGATCACGTCGTGCAGCGCCTTGAACGGATCCGCCTTCGTCTCCTCCTCGGCGGGTTCGGCAGGGGCGGAGTAGTACTCCTCAGCGGTCTCGCGGTACGTGCGGCCCTGTGGATCGTTCGGGTTCACGTCACCCCAACCATCCTCGGCGGGTTCGGTTGCCGGGAAGCGGACAGCGAGCCTGTACGCGGCTCCCCGGCTCGCAATGTTGCCGTACTGCACTGCGCAGTTCGACACCGTTTGAACGTCTGCCCACTCCTCGGCTGTGAGTGCCATACCGCCGGCAGGGATGAGACGGCCGGCGGACTGGAGATGTGTGAGAGCGACCGCGGCCACCTCCTCCCATTGCGACCACCGATCGCACGTCACGGAGAGCTCTTCGACGAGTGCTGCAGTTTCAGGGTTTTGGCTGGTGACGTCAGCGGCATCGGCGCGCATCTCGGCGACGGCTGCCGCCATCTCCTGTCCGATCCTTGTCAGCTTCTCGATCCGACTTTCAGTCATTGTGGACAACTCCTTGTTCATAAGCGGGCCGCCGCCAATACGACGGCGGCCCGAGATCTGCTGCCGGGTTTGGTTAGTCGTCAGACGAGAAGGTTGGGCCGGTGAAATCCGATACGTTCGATGAGGTTTCGTCGTCGGGTTCCGACTCGCTGGGCGTGTCGTAGAGGCTCGGCTGCTCCTCTTCGACGTCGTCAATCGCGTGGTCGACACCCGTCAGCACGCGGTCAACCTTGATCGTCTGGACACGCCGCATACCCTCGTGGGACTGCTGCGACTGACTGTGACCCGAGACGGTTCCGGCGATCGTGAACGTGACCTTGGTGCCGATCTCCTTCTCCTCGAACGATTCGGCGGACAGGCCCGTGAACTTGACGCGGGCCTCTTCGATCAGGGGTTGAGCGCTCACTGTGAATCTCCTTCTGTTGTGGCGGATTCGCCGGGTTCTTGGATCTGGGGGTTCTCGAGCTCGGCAAGGCGGGCCTTCCAAAGCTCGAAGAGGGGGTCGCGATGGTTGGCGAGGTCGAACGTCTTGAGTTGTCCGGCAATCGCATTGAGTTCGTCGCGGTCGGAAGCCTGGGAGATTCCATCTGCGATCTCGGCCGCCTGCTCGTTGGTGATTGTCGGCGGGGCGTCAGGTAGTGGCTCTACCTTGAACAACTCCTTCTTGCCTCGCGTCTTCGTGAGCGGAATGGACTTGGGCTTGTCGAGGTTCGACATGTGGCTGATTCGGATTCCGCCAACCTTGCTGGGGCCGAACGTGATTTCCGGGTCGCGGTAGATCACGAGTCTGCGGCCGACGTACGTTCCGGATTTCTTTCCCCACACTTCGAGGAGGACGCGAATCATGCTCTTGCCTGGTCGATACGGCCTGCCTGGTCCGAACTCGGCGGTGACGATCTCGACGGGCTGCTCACTGTTGCCCTTGCGCACCTCGGTAATGGTGACGATCTGCGGTCCGCCGATGAGGTCGTCGGCGTTGATCTGATCGGACCGCGGTGCTGCTGCTGCAACGAGGTCGACATTCATCACTCAAACTCCATTTCCGTGAAGGTGCGCTCGGTCATGGGGAATCCGGCGATCGACTCCATGTAGAGCCGGATCATTTCGGCCGAGCTCGCCTCGAACGCGTCGACGGCGGCGAGAATGGCGTCAAACCATCGCTGGTCCGGGTAGACGCGACTGATCCACATCGGCATGCCGCCGCAATAGCTGATGTAGTCGCACCACTTGCGCTCGGAAACCAGTAGACCGCACTGCATCTGGGCCATGTTCTCGATCGGCGGGTGGCCCGACAGGATGGTTTCAAGATGCTTCTTCTGCCGGCGCGACTTGGCCTCGATCAGTCCATCGTCACCGACCAGGCCGTCGGGCGAGTATCCGATCTTGACCCCGTTGTCGTCGCGAATCATGAAGCCGGTTTCGCGGACCGTCACGTTGTAGTGCTCGGCGTACTTGGCTCGAGCTTTCGGCTCGTCCTCGATGCCGCGCATCATGTCGTCACTGACGAACGTCGGGTCTGTCCATCCGGTGATGCGCTCGGCAGTGAGAAGTCGAGTCAGTCCACGAGACTCGTCGTTGCTTGCAGGCTTGAGCGTCTTCGAGGTCACGAGCTTGCCGACGACCGATGCCGTCACGATGCCGCGGCGCTGGTCGTGCCACTCGTCCGTGCCCTGTTCCAGTTCTGGGAGTTCGATCAAGGTTGGTGCGGTCATGCAATCACCTCGGTGAATGAGTTGGAGAAATCCTGGATGGGATGCAGTGCGCTGTAGACGAACCGGTCGTCAATGAAGCAGTCGATGCGGATCTTGTTGCCTTCGCGAGACATCTGGGTGCGGTTGAATCCGTCCGTGAGCTCGCTCATCGTCGCCACTCCGGTGCATCGTCGCGGGGGTCGTGCTCATGGAAGGGGTCAGGATCGGCGGGAAGGCGGTCTTCGGAGAATGGGTCCACGCCCAGGTCGAGATGCTGATATCCAGTCATCTACGGCTCCTGTCAAATTCGAGGTTGTCGGGGTGAGTTGGGTGAATGATCGGCGGGTCGCCGTAGTAGACGTAGGCGTACTTCTCGTCGCAGTGGGAGATGACGCCGGATTCCTTCTCGCGAGTTGATGGATTGGTGTAGATGACGCGTGCACCGGGGTTGGACTTAGCTGCAAGGAGATTCATCTCAGCCCCCGTTCTTGTGATCGGTCATTTCGTAGGCGTGATCCATTGCTGCGCCAAACTCGGGAGTGTGCTGCAGCTGAGTGGCGACCTCGTCGGCAACGAGGTGGATCATGTCGTCGTCGCCAGCAGGAGTAGTGATCTCGATGTACGCGGTAGCGAGGCCGAGTGCCTTTGCGTTGGCGAAGGTGTCCATCGTCGTTTGAGTCCAGGAGCCGAAACCTTCGACCTTGGGTAGGTTTTCGACGATCTCGAAGATGACACCCTCGGCGTCGAGGTCGCTCATGACTTCGGCCAACCGACGTCGAGAGTCTGACGGTGGCGGCTTTCAAGTGCCATGGCCAACGTGACGGCAGCGAGAGCTTCCTCGTGGTCGCCTTCCTTAGTCATCTCGATCGCGTGGTCATCGAGTGCGAGTGCCATGTCGCGGAGGGTCGGAGAATCGCTCATGCCGACACCACTGCAGCCCACGCGACGAAGCCGAAGAATGCCGCAAGGGATAGGCACGTGATCCAAATCAAGAGAGCTGACCGCATATCGCCGGCCACCCTGTCGACTTCGTCGGCCGTGAACTCGGCGAGTACAGGTTCAGCTTCGCTCTCTTCTTCGAAATCGAGTCGAGCGAGTTCGCCGGCGGCAAGAGCCTTCGCTTCGGCGTCGATGCCTTGGCCGAGGATGTAACGCTGTGGGTGATTCTGGATCTCGGCTGCAACGTGATTGCGCCAGAGTTCTTCGAAGATTGGGGGGTTTTGGACATGCGTCATCGCAATGGGTCCTGTCTTGGGGGAATGAAGAGGAGAGATTGAGCCGGTGGCGCCGACTTCCGGTCATCTGGGCCGGGTAACGGTCTTACTTGGGTGACGCCACCGGGGCTTTAGGTGCAGTCGTGGCGCTCGGCGAGTGCCTGCGCTGCATCGATCAGCATTACGGCTTGCGTGTTCTTGCAGATCGGCCGACCGTCTGGAAGCTCGGCGACGTCCATGAGGCGCTCAGTTGGATTGTCAGGATTGACGCCGATGATGACGACGGTGGTCGCGTACTGGAGGCGGTCGCGTAATTGAGCCTCGGTCATTTCCAAGCGCTGGCTCATGGCTTGCCGCCGTAGATATGTAGTTCGTCACCGTATGCCGAATCCGTTCCGCCGCCGACGTATTCGAATCGGAAGTAACCGCCGTAGTTGCGATCGGACTTCATGGCGGGCTTCACGCGCTCGACGGTTGCGATGGGGATTCCGTCGTAGCTGAGGGTTGCCGTATCATTCAGCATTAGATTCCTTTCGAGGGTGATCGGTTGGCCGCTGGGTGGTAGGACACCTGGCGGCTTTTTTGTCGGGTCAGCGTGTTGCAGCTGTGGTGTTTTCTTGCTCGAACCGCTCAACCTCGGCGATAGGGACACGTTTCCCTTGTCCGATGTGCAGTGCAGCGAGCTTTCCGGTGGCGATTTGGCGGTAGACGACTCCGACATGGCAGTCCCATCGCTCGGCGATAGCCTTTACCGTCATGTGAGTTTGGCTCGCGTTCATGCCGGAACCCGTTCTTTGCCAAGGTCATCCAGAACAAGTACCTTGCTCGGGTCCGCTCCAAGATGGGCGAGCGCCTCGAGGATCTGACGTGACGGCTCACCGTCACGCATTGCTCGGTTCCATGTCGACCGGGACACCCCAGTGACGGAAGCGAGCTCAACTTGTGACGTGATTCGATTGCGCCGCTTCACGCGTTCGAGTTCATCCAAGCTGATTCGAAATTGGGCCATTTTGCACCTCCTTGCTTGCGAATGAGCCAACTATGATCCATTTTCGACCTAATGGCAAGCATGTAAGTCGCATATTGATGCGTCTGTGGTTCATTGATGCAGGTGTGAGTCTTGAGGTGTAGCAAAAATGACGCTATGGTCGTTCCATGGGTGACATACGGGATTGGGTCAAAGAGGTCACGAGGCGGCGCATCACCGCTGAGGAGATTGCCGACATTCTCGGCGTCTCGCGCACGACGGTGACGCGCAGGCTGCAAGACGGAATGCCCGCCGAAGATGTCATTGCCATCGCGCGAGCGTGTGGGGCCAGCCCGATTCAGGCACTCGCAGATCTCGACTACGTGACCGTCAAGGAAGTCATGGACTATGTCGAGGACGACGATGCAAAACCGATCGGTTCGGCAACGGATGGTGAATTGGCGATCGAGTTGGCCAAGCGGCTCGAGCCCGTCTATTTCCGCGAAGCCGCTGCGAAGATGGGTAGGCGGATGGCGTCTGTGACGCGAGAACCTCTCGATGACAACGTCCATGAGTTGACTTCAAGAAGTCAACCCTTGTCGCTTGACGACCTTGAAGGCCTTCCGTACGTAGCGATGAAGAAGGACGACCGTGATCCCGGTGACGACGTCACCGATCACGACTACGTGCCATAGCTACTACGGACAGGCGGGAGTTGCCACAGGTGACCAATCTTTATTTGGCAGCAGCGACTGCAGGTCTCATCGTTGTCGAGGGCGATCTGCCTAGAGATGAACCGTCCCGGTACTACCACTCGCATCGCTGCATCGTCTTGCGATCGGGAATGGCACAGGCTGAGGTGAACACAGCGCTCAGCCACGAATTGGGACACGCTCACCACGGGCATCTGTGCTCGCCAGATGAAGGTGAGAGTGCGAGGCAAGAACGCCAGGCGGACGAATATGCGGCCCGGCTCCTAATCTCGGGCGATGCGTTTGTCGCGGCCGAGCGTGCGTGCGGCCCCCATACGGGAGCAATCGCGCACCATCTGGAGGTTCTGCCGCGACTTGTTCATGTCTGGCGTGATCTGTACCAGCGCAAGGGATCTAAGGCATTGGGTCCGGGGAAATGTGGGCCGTTGTGTAACTCGCTGACAGAAAGGATCAATGCGTGAAGCCTCAGAAGCGAATCCGGGGCGGTAAGGTCCGGTGGGTTGCTAGATACGTCGGATCGGACGGTCTTGAACGCAGCAAGACCTTCGAATTCGAGAAGCAAGCCAAGGCCTGGACGGCAGAGCGTGAACGTGAATTGCGTCGAGGCGAGTGGATTGATCCGGCCGATCAAGACACGACGGTTGGACAACTGTGGCAGGCCTGGGAAATGTCTGCCACCACGGACGGCACGCGGAAAGTTCGCGAGCTGGTTGGTCGCAATCTCGGAAGACTAGAAAGAACACCGATCGGCAAGGTTCGTCCGAGTGATGTCCGCACTTGGGTTCACTCACTCCGGAACGGCAGACCCTGGGTCAAAGGCTGTACCGGTCTTGCGCCGAACACGGTGGGCAACTTCCAAGGTCAGCTTGCCGGGTGTTTCAACATGGCCGTTGCAGACGGGTTGCTTCTGAAGTCGCCAACCGAAGGTATCGCCAAGAGGCGGAAGGTCGACCGCGCAATCAGTCGCTCTGAACTGCTAAACGCTGATGAGATTTGGCAGCTCGTTGAGACTGCGAGTGCCGGCGTCCAGACGGGGCGGAACTGGATCGCCCCCCAGAAGACGCTCGCGAGAATGATCATTGTTGGAGCGGCGACCGGATTGCGTGCGGGCGAAATCGCAGGACTTCGCATTCGGTCTGTGGATTTCCTTCGGCGCGAACTTGCAGTGACAGAACAGTCGAAGAGCGGCACTTCGGAGTTCCTCTGGGCCCCACTGAAGACTGCTGCAGCGAGCAGAGTTATCCCACTGCCCGATGCTGCGATCGGGGCGCTGTCCGACGAGCTGCGGGAGAATCCAAATTCGGACAGGTCGATGCCCGTTTTCCTCACCGCGCAACAGCGTATGTGGTCTTCGTCGACGGTAGGGAAATCGTTCCAAGCATTGCGTGATCGGTGCGGGCTGGATGACGAAGTGACCTGGCACAGCCTCCGGCACTTCTACGCGAGCGCTCTGATTCATGCCGGGGCTTCGGTGAAAACGGTCCAAGTCCGACTCGGCCACGAGAAGGCGGAGACCACGCTTGAGGTCTATGCCCACCTTTGGCCGGGGGAGGACGAGCGGACTCGGTCCGCGGTTGATGAAGCGCTGAGCCGGGACCGAGTCGGGACGGGCGGCGAAAGTATCATCGAGGGAGACGAGTCCACCCCTCTTGCTCAAGAGAGCGAGAGGGGTGGAGGCACAATCATTTCTAGCGTCTGAACTGCTATTTCAGTTCGGCGGACGACTTTCCGAGCAGGCGGCGTGCGACGATCAGCTGCTGGATCTGCTGGGTGCCCTCGAAGATGTCGAGAATCTTC
>NZ_LNAK01000093.1:0-374 GCF_001445685.1 Rhodococcus sp. KB6
GAGAAAGCCCCCCAACCAGTACTGGTTGGGGGGCTTCTCTAATGTGTGTTCGGCGGTGTCCTACTCTCCCACACCCTGTCGAGTGCAGTACCATCGGCGCTGAAGGGCTTAGCTTCCGGGTTCGGAATGGGACCGGGCGTTTCCCCTTCGCTATGACCGCCGTAACTCTATGAAACTGTCACAGTAACCTTCTTCTGATCACCTGGTTTCACCACCCGTCAACACCAGTTTCTGGTGTTGGGGGATGGAGAAAACAGGGTTTCTCATCAGTATCTGTGTGTTGTTTCAGATACCGCACAGTGGACGCGTAGCTTCTTTGTGGTAAGTCCTCGGCCTATTAGTACCAGTCACCTGCATGCATTACTGCACTTCCA
>NZ_LNAK01000094.1:0-521 GCF_001445685.1 Rhodococcus sp. KB6
TCGACCGAAACGCTCACACCCGCAGCCGGAACCACATACGCCACCAACCGCTGATCACCCGGAGAATCCTCACGAACAACCACCGCCGTCTGCGCCACCGACACATCCGCCAACACCGCAGACTCGATCTCACCGATCTCGATCCGGAATCCACGGATCTTCACCTGATCATCAGCGCGACCCAGATACTCCAAATCACCAGCACTGTTCCACGAAGCCACGTCACCCGTGCGGTACAACACCTCACCAGCAGCAAAAGGACTCGCCACAAACCGCGTCGACGTCAACCCCGCCTGACCCAGATAACCCCGAGCCAACTGAACACCAGAGACATACATCTCACCCGCGACACCAACAGGCACCGGAGCCAAACGCGTATCGAGCACGAACACCTGCAGACCCGAAATAGCCTGACCCACAACACTCGCCGACGCATCCGCCGCCAACGCAGCATCCAACACACGATGGCTGACATGCACCGTCGTCTCCGTGATGCCGTACATGTTCACCAACGTCGGCGC
>NZ_LNAK01000095.1:0-243 GCF_001445685.1 Rhodococcus sp. KB6
GCTGATCGGTTGGCGTCGGAATCCGGTCAGGCCGCTGAGTTGTCGTTGCGGTGGGTTGTTTTCGGCGGCGAGGCGCTCGAGCTTCGACGCTTGTCGGACTGGTACGGCCGCCGCGGTGACTTCGCGCCGACGTTGGTGAACATGTACGGCATCACGGAGACGACGGTGCATGTCAGCCATCGTGTGTTGGATGCTGCGTTGGCGGCGGATGCGTCGGCGAGTGTTGTGGGTCAGGCTATTTCG
>NZ_LNAK01000096.1:0-244 GCF_001445685.1 Rhodococcus sp. KB6
AGCAGTTTACTGCTGGGGGTGATGGCGTGCCTTTTGAAGAATGAGCCTGCGAGTTAGTGGCATGTCGCGAGGTTAACCCGTGTGGGGTAGCCGTAGCGAAAGCGAGTCCGAATAGGGCGATCGTAGTGGCATGCTCTAGACCCGAAGCGGAGTGATCTACCCATGGCCAGGTTGAAGCGACGGTAAGACGTCGTGGAGGACCGAACCCACTTAGGTTGAAAACTGAGGGGATGAGTTGTGGGTA
>NZ_LNAK01000097.1:0-322 GCF_001445685.1 Rhodococcus sp. KB6
TTGTTCATGGTGGTGCATGCGGCGTTGGCGGTGTTGTTGTCGCGGTTGTCGGGGACGTCCGATATTGCGATCGGTACTCCGGTGGCGGGTCGTGGTGAGCAGGTTCTCGATGATTTGATCGGGATGTTCGTCAATACGTTGGTGTTGCGGACCGAGGTGGATTCTTCGGAGTCGTTCTCGGGGTTGTTGGGTCGGGTTCGTGAGGGCGATCTGGGTGCGTTTGCGCATGCGGATGTGCCGTTCGAGCGGTTGGTGGAGGTGCTCAATCCGGCGCGGTCGCAGGCTCGTAATCCGTTGTTCCAGGTGATGCTCTCGTTCCAGA
>NZ_LNAK01000012.1:0-6859 GCF_001445685.1 Rhodococcus sp. KB6
GTCACAGGGTTGGTCCTTCTTGGTCGAGAACGGCTATTTCGCAATTCCCATTCTCGCGCCGAGGACCAGCCCGTCTACTTCAGTCCCGCGTCAGCAACGTCCGTACCCGCAACACCTAGGAGCGACCGCCATACCAACACCGGTCACATATTCAATTGACTAGCAACACGCACTTCGTCTTTTCGGAAACCCAACCTCCACAAAATAAATCTTCTGCGCAAGCTTTTGGCTCGACCACGCAATTCAACAACTGAGAATCGACCATAGCATAATGGCAATTTCGAACAAAAACTCCGATATTTTCCCACCCGAAAATATTCATGTTTCCGCCGCAGTAAAATCGTGCGCTTCCAGCGCATATAACGACTCCGCATCGATTGAAATCGATGCTCGATTCGATCGCTCAGCTACTTCGACAGGACCATCCTGGCAAACCGTCGGCCCCACTCGGGATCGGCGGAAACATGCTGGTCCAGCGGATTGGAGACAATCGCCCCGATCATTCGCAGGTACACGAGAGTGTCTCGCACCATCCACGTCCAATCGTCGTCCCCGAGTCGTGTTCCGTCTGTTGTCGACCAACCCAATGCCGTGAGGCCTTCGATCATCACTTCACTACGTTCGGACTCCGACAAGCCGGCAGCCAACGTAAGGAACAGAATTCGGCCGGCTTCCTGCGCCATCTCACCCTTTCCCAACGGCATGGCCGACACGATGTGACGCCACAGCTCGCCTTCATATGCAAGCACTGACGCGCCGAGTCGAGTCAGAAGCAATGTGCCTCGGAGCTTCCGGACAAATCTCAGTGTCTTTGCGACTTCAACGAGTACTGCTAATTGCGAGTCACTCCCTGCCGTGACACCGATCCAGTCGCTGCCCCAATCGAGTTCGTCTCGGGCGGCCGCAACATGGTCCGAAGGAAGTGCCCCGGACGCCGTCAAAACAATCCCACCACCTCGCGCGGAGTTCAGCAGCCACAGCAGTTGGCAGGTTGCTCCCTCACGCATCACCTCGAAATAGTTGTCATATCCGCCACGAAGCTCCGATTTGGCAACTGCGGCAAACAGTTTCGGCGCGGAATGAACCGACAGGCGGCGCAAGAAATTCTCGAACAGCGAGCTTTCCACGGGCGGTGATTTATGCAATGCCACTGCAATGGTGACTGCTGCATTGGACTCTGCGGGAACAAAACGTTCGGGATCGAACAGTCCGGTACTCGCCTGCACGTTCAGGAACTCGCGATACCCGATCGGACCGCCAGAATCCTCCGGCGGGCACGCTCTCTCGCCGTCGAGACAGGATGGCTCAGAAATCGGCTGGTCTTCGACAATCTGCTCGAGAACCAACGTGTGACTCCACCTTGCGCGGGCGTTGTACTCATAACGGACGTACTCCCCGACCGCGGTAACTGCCTCGTCGATCCGGACTTCGTCCTCACCAAACTCGTCTTCCTGGTATCCGTCGCGCTCGATCACCTCTGGCGCGATATACCGATCTGGGCCATTGTCCGTTGAATGATGGACACTCACCCACTGATGAGCGTGTTGATCTCCCCACCCCATCACCGCCTGCACAATCGAATGAAGTTGGTCCAGTTCGATATTCGACGGGACCGAAAACCGTCTCCAAATAGGCGGCGTGATGCAATCGAGTTCGATCCGCATGACAAAGTTCGCCACCTCCGGCCGTCGACGCTGATTCCGCATCTGCCTCGGCTTAAGGACCTTCATCTGGCTTTGCGCCGCTTGATATGCAGGTACCAAACGCAGATGTGAAGCTCGCCGAACTCGCTGACCCGTCATGTATGGAGGCTAGATCTACCTACCGACAGCCGAGATACTCACTGCCACAAGGTTGCCCGATTTGTCGGGGCTCGCATCTTGTCGCTGGTCGGCTGTCAAGTCCAGATCAACACGGACCTACCCAGGCATCTTTGATCATCCACTGCGCGGACAATAGTGTGCGCCGATTACCGTAGACCTGACAGCTACCGCACGAAAACAGTGCCCAGCGCCTGCTCGGACTGGCACAGAACATGAGGATCCATGAGCGACCAAGACACGACCGCCGACCAGCCCCTCCACATCAACGGCGCAATTGCCTTGGTGACGGACGAGCGCGACGAGTTGGTTCACCTGTGCGTCCAGACCCTCGCCGAACTGCTGGGCAGTGAGCCTGCCACCGATGACGACGGCGACATTGTCGTGCCGGTTCACGGATTTGTCGTCTACGTGACCGTCGCCGACGACGGACCCCAGATCAACGTTTGGTCTTCGGTTCTGACCGGCCTCGGCAATCCCTCGCATGCTGCGACTCGACTCATCGAACTCGCGCAGGAATGGCCGCGCCTCCGCTTCGCCTTCAGCGGCGACCACCTACTGGTCTCCACGATGCTCGACGCCGATCCCTTCGCTCCGCAGCATCTGCTGAACCTGATCGACGAGGTTCACGACTTCACTCACGAACTCGACGACGATTTTGCTGAATCCTTCGGCGGAGACCTCGACTGCGACGCCGATGACGACAGCTACGCCGGAGACTGCAATCCCGGCGGTTGCGGCGGAGACTGTGACTGTGCGTGCGGCGATGAAGCAGACGCCGTCGACGGCGAGCTCGCCATCAGGGCAGTCACCTCGACGCCCGGCAAGTAGCGCAACTGCGATTCCGCATCGAAGTACATGCGGCCAGAGGTTTCTGTTGCGCGCGTATACATCTGCAAATTCAGGGCTACCGGACGACGGGCGGATCATCGCCCACGAACCTGCAGCTGTCCTACGGCGGTCGCAAATCAAAACGTGCCCGCGCCGAACTCAGCGGCAATAGGGCACATTTGCGCCTATGCCACCTAATGAGAAGTCTGTCGGCACTCTAAGCCATTCTCGGAGAGAAGAATCCCACCGTCGGGTCGTCGAATGTTCCTACAACAAGGCCACGGTCCAAGAAGCGATTGAACTCCTCGCAGCTGGTTTCGGGCAACAGAGCGCATCCGTGACAGGCTGCGAGGTTGCATGATTCAGGTCCTTGCCCGTGTTTACCGAGTTCCATGCAAACGGGATCGGTGGAGCACCAGCGAGCTTTGTCGATTGACGCCTTGAATATTGGTCCCAGATTCTCAGGGCGAGCCATGCGAACGAGTCCTCCCATTGTGCCTTCCGAATCGCCGGCTGCGGTATAGATCAGCACACCGGACATTTCGCGGCCCGGCTCTGCGGAAACGTAAAGTCGCTCGCGTAGCGCTGCGGAACTGTATCCGCAGGTGTAGATGAGTTCGTTGATGAGAAGGTGCGCCATCGTATGCAGGAGAATGAGGCGTGGGTTCAGGTTTCGCACCTCGCCGGCTTGGCCGTGCCGGGATGCGGAAAAGTTTGCGCCTATGAGTGCTGCGCGTTCTTGTACTTTTTCGCGACCTTCCCACGCCGATAGCGCTTGGGCGTTGAGCTCGATGTAAAGACCTTCACCTTTGACTACGTATGCCGGAAGCCACTCGTGTTGGCTTGAAATTGGTTTTCGGCGCAACATCTCCTTGCCTTCACTAAGTTTTAGCAGGCCGTCTCTCACACGGGTGAAGCCGCGTAGAGCGCGAGTTTCACGAAGGACTTCCACGCGGCGAACCCGATCCACCATCCCGGCCAGGTCGGCTGGAATCCCTGGATCTGTCGCGGTCAAATCGGGATGGGATGGTGTTTCGCGGAGCAACTGATACTCGGGGTAGCGCCAGGTTACCGTCGAAGTCAGGGTGTCGACTTCGACTGACGTGTCACTCTTCGCATCCTCACTGCCGAAGAGTTCGTCAAGGCCAGCCGCGAGTTCGTCGTCGGTGAAGTGCTTGAGCAACTCAAGCGAGATTTTTGCCCTCAGTATCTCGACCGTCACCTGCCCGATCAGTTCGTGTATCAGGTGAATCCTGGGCTCGATATCCGGGCGCCTGAAAAATTCCAGGACTTCGGAGCTGGCGCCTCCCTCGTGACGTGGCAGGAAGATGGAGGATTCGACCTTCGGGAAGTAGACATTTCCGGCTGCCCGAAGCGCTCCGCGCAGCGGAAATCCGCACCCGCTTCCTGTGTCGGCCACCCATGGGCGGCTACCGCTGCAATTGAATTGCTCGCCGCTGGCGAGTTGATCGGAGAGCACTGTGCTTTCTTCGCCGCTACGACTTGTAGAAGTTTGGGTGATTCCCTCGAGCGAGCGTTGTGCCTTGCATCCGTCGCACTTCACAAGCTGTCCGCCTAGGGTCCCACCTCCCTGCGATACCAATCGCAGAGTTCCCTGACATCCTGGTGAGAGTGATCGGTGTACCCATTCGCTGAACGGGAAGTCGTCTAGATGCCCCTGCTCGCAGATGACGATGAACGGCACCTGGGACATGACAGGTTTCCGTTTTTCCCCGTGCGACTCGTCGGAGCAGGTGACGAGCTGGGACATGCTCGGCTTCGTTCGGTGTAGCCGCTTGCAGTAGATGCAAAAGCACCAGCACGGAAATCTTAAAACCGGTACTGAAAGATTGAGGTTGCGTTGGCCAGTGTCGCGGCGGAGGCGCCGGTAGTCCGGAGGCAATCGCAAGGCACCGACTTTGAGTCGCTCCTGAAGTCGCCATTCCGGTACCAGAAACTCGTCTGGGTACAGATTGTCGAGGTCACCTGATTCGAACCAGTGATCGAGGCCAGCAGTGATGACTGAGCTCCCATTCACAAGAATGCTCAGTGCTCCCACTCCGAACGGGCTGACCAGCTGTGATCTACGCATGTTTCCCGTGCTCACTGAGCCTCCTTGGGCTGACTGACTGCGTCGATGGCGTAAGCATCGGTAATCCGTAGCTGACACTCGGCATCAACATTGCGCATGCTTGTTGGGGTGTCCCAAATCGTCGGCACTTTCGCGCCTGGCTCTTGCGCCGATCCCGCATAGCGCATCAGGCCCTGTAGCGGATCCCCACCGTCTACGTTGGCATTCCATTTCGTGCGCTCTCCGCGGCTCCATTCCTTGGCGCGCCGGGCGATCACCGAGTCAAGAGTGTCCAACTCGGCAGGATCGACTTGGGCGGCCCGAGCACGCACGAGTCCGGTTGCAATGGCAAAACTTTCACTCGGAAAGGGGTCAGGGCCAAGTTTCGATTCGGCGGTCTGACGGATATGAGCGACTGTGGCACCGTGCAAGCCGCGGAAGAGTACGGGCAACGCGAACGGCGTTACGCTCGTCGGCTCTACTTGTGCGTAGAGCCGCTGGTGGTAGCTACGAAATCGCTCGTAGTGACTGCGGTCCCGGGGCTTTGCCGCGCCATAGATTGTGATGACCAATCCCGGCCGCGTGTCCCAGCGGCGTCCCACTCGACCGCTGACCTGGATGTATTGAGCGGTAGTTTTCGGTTGCCCGATTATCGTCATCAGACCAAGCCTGTTGATGTCGACGCCGACTTCGATGATGCTCGATGCCAGACAAACATCGACGCAGCCGTCCTCGCCGTACTTCTGTTGTAGCTGTTCAATGGCTTTGGGAATTTCGTCGCTCCGGCGACGACTGGTGAGTTCCATGGTGATTCGTGGCCAACGGAAATTCTCCGGAGAGATTCCGTCACGTTTTCGGATGCCGGTCAGGTAGTCCGGTATGTCGGACTGCAAGAGCGAGACAGTGTTTCCGAGTTCTCGGAGGCTGTTGAGGAAGTTGAGGTTCGTCCAATAGCCATCACGGTCCGCTTCCGGGATCTGCATCGCACCCTGGAGCGTCGCGGCAGCGACGCGGACCTGAACGGTTTGAATCGAACCCAACGACGAACTCATGACTCCGAGATAACGGCGCCCCGGGGCCAATGTGCCGTCGAGGAGTTTCGCGGGTGCAGAGAAGAAGGACTGCCCCTCCTCAAGGCCATGTGGTGGGAATAGCTTCACCTTCGACCGACCGTAGAGATGAAGTACTTGTTTCCCGTAGCTGCGAATCGTCGCGGTTGAGGCGATGATTTTGGGTCGAATTGGGACTGGCCCGCGATGGTCAGTGCAGAGGTCTTCGATGATGGGTTCGTAGAGACCGACCATAGATCCGAGTGGGCCGGATATGAGATGCAGTTCGTCTTGGATGATGAGGCCGGGTGGAGAGACCTCACGGGTACCGTCCGGGCCCAGCCCGAACAGGCTGCGGGCGTTCGTCTGCCATGCGAGCATTGCAAACTTGTCGACGGTTCCGATGATCAGTGTCGGACGGCTGTCGTAAATTCCGTCATCGACAACGTGAATCGGCAAACCCTCACGCTCGTGACGGAGACCGAACCGGCACTTGATGTCAGGACAGACGAAGCGGATCTTCGACTTGGTTACTGCCATATATCCGACTGCTTCCTGACCCCCTTTCGCTCCTTTGGGGATCGGGCCCATCTGCGTACCGCACCATGGACACCGAAGCAGCAAGAACGGGTTGTTCTCACGACTGTCCTTGAGCTTACTGAGGGCCCGATTAGCCGCCGTCCAGGTATTAGGGGTAGTTGTACCACCCAGCCAGATTCCGATACTGAAGCGATCGTCACCGAGATCTGTTTCCCGCGAACGGATGTCATCCATCACGCAGAGCAGCGAAGCTGCCCGCAAGAACTGTTGCGCGGTCAGCAGTCGAAGCGTGTAACGCATGAGGACGTCGGTACCGGCGTCGGAGGGATCGCGAAGTCGCCGGGCAAACATGCTGATCGCCGCTGCACCGAGGTAGGCCTCGGTTTTGCCGCCGCCGGTGGGGAAGAAGATGAGGTCGACCAACTCGCGATCGGTGCTCGACGGTTCAAAAACATCGGGCAGACTGGCTAGTTGTATGAGGAACGGACGTTAGTTACGCGGTGCCGGCGGTAAGCGGCGGGCGGTCGTCCTCCGCGTGTTGAATGCGG
>NZ_LNAK01000098.1:0-30281 GCF_001445685.1 Rhodococcus sp. KB6
GCCGGCACTCGTACTGCAACTATCTCAGCCCTGCCGACTACGAAAACGCTCACACATCCGATAGCCTGCAGAAAGCCGCGTAATCACAAACCCCGTGTCCAGTTTCCGGGGTCAAGGCCCCATGTTGCAGCAGCAGTCTCCAGCCGCCCAAGCCAGACTGAAAAACCTATTGGAAACGATCTTATGGGACAAGACCTCACTGTGAACGGGGGCAGTCCCCAACTCCACGAAACTTGAAGAACACTAAAGTCTCCGGAAGCCGTTGCTGTTCACGGAGTTTGCCCTGAAACGCAACAAAAAGTCACGAGTCGGGAAGATTTCTGGCAACAGCAGTCCCCTCAGCTCTCAGATCGGCTATCCGTCGGTCTGGCGGCGGACTAGCTTGTCGGTGAGCTCGATTGTGGACAAGTACCACCAAAAGATCCAATCGAGATACGCATCGTCATACTCGGGGTGTTGTTTGGCATCTCGATGCCGAATGGCGAACTCGTTTGCAATCTGAAACAGCGCTCCTTCGTCTTTCTTGAAGAGTTCAGATTTCAGAAGCGCGCGCCGCTCTTCGAGCAAGCTTGCGAGCACGGTGCATGCACTGCGCTTCTCATCGCGACCCGCGTTTCGTGAGCGAAATAGTGCGATGGCGTGCGAAACAGACACTCTCCGTTCCTGATCCGGAGCGTCCAACGCAGAATCGATGAGGTCTTGGCGTCCCTCGTCGACTCGATGAGCCAGTCGTCCAGTGTCTTCCCCGCTCTTGGTCAGAATCAGATCGATCCCGTGACGCTTCAGCATTCGGTTGACCGTCCACCGGTACAGCACTTGCGCCGGATAGGGAGCAAATCGTTCGTAGTGCCATCCGCAACCGTTGAAATTGTGGAGCCAGCGATCCCGCGGTCTAGCCACGAGATCATGGAAAACTTCGATGAGACTGTAGAACGTTTGTTCGTCCCATACTTCTGGGCGTGGCCACCACAAGCCAGCTTCGCCCAATCGTTCAGCGATCACCTCGTCTAGCTTGAGGTCTTGATCCTGCAATCCAGGAAAATCGTCATCGACGCACGGGCGGGGGGCAACTCGATCTAGATATCCACGATTTTGAATGAGTGCCACTTCTCTTAACCAATCCCGTTGCGCAGCAGCCAGGTCAGGACTGTCACGGTGGGCAGCTTCAGACGAGCGACTGGATACTCGGGCGGCGTAATAGGGTCGCGGTGAATGTTCTTCAGGAAGTCTTTCAGCGGCCGAAATCAGATCTTGCAGAAACAGGGTCTCCGGTTTAGTACCTATGCGCCCCAGCTTGGCCGGAGTCGATGCCCACACGTCACTTGAGCGAAGGAATCCTTGACTAGCTTCGCGAAAATCGTCGGCAGGTACATCTGCGACGAATGCTTCAGTGAGCAACCACTCGACTCCCCTGTTCCACTCCGCTTTGTTACTCAATACAAGTTCGCGCAGCGCTTTGGATTCGAGAACGAACAGTTCCCTCGGCCATCGAAGTGTGTAGTCCGGTCCCGGATGACTGGTATCGAGCACAGGTACACACGCTATCGGGTGAGGGTCGATTTCGAAAACGAACAACAGCATCCTTATTCACCGACGCGATCGTCTCCACTGTTTGCAACTTGTCATCGGTTTGCGCGGGGTCTCCATCGGGGCGATTCCACCACAGCGTGCACGGAACTGTCAGTGGTCCTAAGTCGCTAGCGGAGTTCCGTTTTCCAGGTCACCGCGCACTACGTGAGGCCCGGAACGTCGTACCGCCGAAAGAGTGCTTCGAAGAAGTCCTGGACCAACTTTCGCGACTGCGCGTCGTTTCGCAGCTCAGTGGCACCGAACCGGAAGACCTCGTACCCACGCAGCTTCAGCTCGCGATCGGCGCACACGTTCTTCGCGTACTGCCGCGGGTCGGGTTTCCCATCGGTTGCATAGTGATGCTGCCCATCGACTTCGAGGACGATCCGCGTGCTCCCCGGCATGAGCAACAGAAAGTCCATACGGAGTCTCGGCAGAGCATTCACGCCGCGGTGCCGGATCGTTTTGGGGTCCCAGTGCAGCCATACTTCGGGCAGGAGCGCGGGAAGGTCTTGGACGAAGTCTTTGAAGATGTGGTGGTACTGGTCGAACAGAAAGGCCTGTGGCGGGGAAGTCTTGGGGAGACTGGACCGAAGACGTTTGTACAGCGTCGATTTCGCTAGTTCGTCGTCATCCAAACCTTCCGTTTCTTTCCACCAGGCCTGCAAATCACGCCAACAGATACCGTCCGGGCCAATGGAGCGGTCGTAGACAAGGGCTCTGGTGTCGGCATCCTCGTGATCGACGATCTCGATGTCGTTGTCGACAGCGTCGACGAAACGGATGTCCGGCCGCACCGGTGAGGCGAAGACGAGGTTCTTCGGCCGCCTGTTGCGCGCTACCGATGTGGCAACAACTTCGAACACCGGGTAGCCGCCATCTGCACCGGTCTCGATCAGTGCGAGCCCCACCGCATGTAGGTGCGGATTCACTGTGTCGACGAGACGTCGCTGGACCGCCTCGTCGAGGACGACGTCAGCTGACATCAGTCGTTCGAGGAACATCGCGAACCGCCGGTCACTCGCCTCGAACGCTCCGAGTTGCTCGAACAACTCTTCGGTGGACCAGTCCCCAGGATTGTGGATGACGTGCCGGTGGACGCGGTCTCGCAGGTTTCCCCGGTCATTGAAGAGGTCGCCGAACAGTCTGTCGTCGAGGATCCACAGTGCGTCCAGCATCGAGACGAGCCGCTCTCCACCTATGGCCACGTCCTCGATGTCGAGGCTTCGTGCGATGTCCCGCCGAGTTCGGCGCTCGATCTGTGGTGAATCTGCCAAGGCCCAGAGCGCATCCTGAACTGCATTGCGCGTTGCTGCAGCCATCCTCAGCTCACGTAGGACCGCCACGGCGACCTGAGGAAGGTCACTGTCGGGTAATGCAGTGAAGCTCGCACCGATGCGCTCGGCCTTCGTGCCTTCGCCGGGCGGCGTCGGCAGGCCGAGATGCTCGCACCCCGCCGCAAGTTTATCGCCGTTATGAAGGTCACGAAGGCTCGCGATCACGGGTTCGAGTTGGTCACGTAAGACCGCTAAATCGTTGTCGCGCTCCTGACTTCTGGACGTCGCACTCAACGGTTACCGCCGCCCGGAACTGCGACGGCATGGCACGCCCTACACCTCGGCGATTGTCTACGGGGTCGCGATTCGCGCCACGCGCTGCGATCCGTTGTCTTCATGCGCGAAGTCCATCAACAGTTTTCATGGTTTCGACTGCGACAGTGGTGACACGCTTGATCAACTCGACAATGTAGGTCGGGTCGTCATGCTCGTCGCACCAGCCGTTGGGATCGCTGACGATCCCGGATGCCTTGTCGGTCTTGACTTGGTAGCGCTCGATGATCCACGCCAACGCCGAACGCGAGCCGAGCATGAAGCGTTCAGCTTCCTCCGGAATACCTGTGATGGTGACCTTCGGGTTGTAGACGATGGTAGTGCGGTCGTCGACGTTCTTACCCGTATCCGGGTCTTTCCGCTTGCCCCACTTCATCTTCGAAATCCGCAGCGTCTCACGGTCGTCCAGGTTCGCGCCGGTCTTGAGCTGCACGTCGAGGTCGTACGGCGCGACGGACTCGTAGTTGACGTGCAGTTCGGACAGCCGGCGACCGGCCGCGGCGAACTGCTCGAAACGTTCCCGGCTGTCCGGGGTCGGGATGTGCGGGAGCATCTTCTTCAAGTCCGCCGAGTAGGTCTCGCGGTAGGCGGGATCGTGCAGCAGTCCGTAGACGTAGTAGAAGATGTCGTCCTTGGTCACCTGATCGCCGACCGCGCCGACATAGAGGGCTAGGACGCCGTCGGTGATGTTGTCGACCCGGCGGTAGCCGTGCTCGTCGACCTCGGTGGTGTCGGTGGAAGCGAAATCTAGCTCACCATCAGCCGATTCGGGCTTGACGTAGGTCCATCGGGAGAAGAACTGACCACTTCCCGAGCCCCAGAAGGACAAATCGGGAATCTCGTCGGTCATCAACGCTGAGAACAGTTTGTCCGAGCCTGTACCGACCACGTAGAAGCCGATGTTTGTGTGGTGCGGTGTGGGGAACATCGACGGGATTTGGTAGATGATGTCGTTGACCTTGCGGTCAAGGTAGGCACGCTGCTTACAGAACGGCCGATAGCTGCCGATACGCATCCCATCCTCGTCGGCGGTCAGCGGGGCGTATCGTGCCGCGCTATTGATCAGGTTCCGGCTCCATTTCAGCTTCGTGCCGTCAGCCAGGTCTGGTCTCTGATCAAGGAACTTGCTCATCGCGACACCGGTTCGTGCCATTTCCCCCTTACTTACGAGCGTTTCGAAAGTCGTCGCGGCAAGATTGACGTTCTCGAGAAGTCGGTCGATGTTGGAGGTCAGCGCATCACCTGCGAAGTTATAGCACCAGGCGTCTTTCGCGGAGTTGAGTCCCATTGAGAACTGAGCGAACACTGCCGTACTCGCGGTCCCCTTCTTGTCTCCGATGGCCGGCCAGGTCGTGAACGTGTCGTCACGCTGATTTGCCCAGTCTCCGTGACTGTTTGGGGTGATCGCCTGCCACTCGACGGTATTGAGGTGCCCTTCGGAGACAATCCAGAGTTTGTCTTCGCGGGTGAGGTAGTCGCCGATGTCGCGGTAGTGGATCTCGCACAGACCGTGATGCGCCGGGTTTTTGATGCCGATGAAGATGGCGACGGTGTTGCGGCTACCGGAGCCGAAAACTTTTCCGCCTTCCTTGCGAGACAGTTCACCGGCGGTGCGCTGGTTTCCGCGCAGGTTGTAGACGTAAATGTGTGCGTATTCCTCGGCCATGCTCAGTCGGATTCCGTCGGCGGTGTTGCCGTCCACCCAACCGCCGTTGGAAACGAATGCGACCACACCGGAGTCACCGATGCGGTCCGTCGCCCAACGGAACGCGCGCAGGTAGGAGTCGTAGAGGCTGTTCTTGTTCGTCGCGGTCGAGAGCTTCGCGTAGGTGTCGGCGATGCGGCCGTCCAACGTCGGGTAACCGACGTTCGCATTCAGATCGTTCGCGCTGGTCTGCCCCACCGAATACGGCGGGTTGCCGATGACGACGTTGATGCGGGTGTCGTTCTGGCGGATGATCCGAGCATTGTTCTGCGGGAACATCTCCGCGTCGAGGCTGTCACCGCTTTCGGTGATCTGAAAGGTATCAGCGAGGACGATGCCCTCGAACGGAACGTACGCCGCGTCTCCGCCCTGATCCACCAGTGCGTGATAGGTGGTTTCGATATTCACCGCGGCGACGTAGTAGGCGAGCAGCGTGATCTCGTTGGCGTGCAACTCATTCGCATACTTGCGGGCCAAATCGGTCGGGTTGATGAGCCCGGATTGCAGCAGCCTGGTCATGAACGTTCCAGTTCCGGTAAATGGATCGAGAACATGCACGTCTTCGTCGGTGAGGCCACGTCCGAACGAATCCCGCAGTGCCGCATCGGCGGCGCGGAGGATGAAGTCGACGATCTCCACCGGGGTGTAGACGATACCGAGGGCGTCGGACTGCTTCTTGAAGCCGATCTTGAAGAACCGTTCATACAGTTCCGCGATGACTTTCTGTTTGCCTTCGGCGCTCGTCACCTCGGTAGCCCGGACTCGCACGGAGGCGTAGAAGGCGTCGAGGCTGGCGGTTTCCGCTTCCAGACCGCTGTCGTCGAGGGTGTCGACCATCGACTGCATCACCCGCGAAACCGGATTGTGGGATGCGAAGTCGTGCTCGGCAAACAAGGCGTCGAACACGGGCTTGGTGATCAGATGCTGCGAAAGCATGCTGATCGCGTCGTCGCGGCTGATCGAATCGTTGAGGTTGTCGCGCAAACCGGTGAGGAACCGCTCGAACTCTTCCGCCACTGCGGTGTTGGCGCCGGCGAGGAGGGCGTTGATGCGGGTGATCTGCGCGGCGGCGATGTCGGAGACGTCACCGGCCCAGTCTTCCCAGTAGGCGCGGGTGCCGACCTTGTCGACGATCTTCGCGTAGATCGCTTCCTGCCATTCGGAGAGGGAGAACAACGCCATCTGCGTCGCCATCCCACCACCGTCGCCGGTGTTGGTGCCGTCGGCGACACCCTGCGCAGAATCGTTGCCGGAACCCGTTCCATCGACACCATTACCGCTGCTACCGCTACTGCTGTTGCCGTTGTTGTCGAAGCTCTCGCCCACCTCGACGAGTGGTCCGATGTGCCCACCGAGGAGGCGGTCGTTGCCCTTGCCGTCCTTCTTGTTGGTGGTGGCGTTGAGGGCGATGGAGTTGACCATCGCGTTGAACCGATCATCATGGGCGCGAAGCGCGTTGAGGACCTGCCACACCACTTTGAACCGGGTGTTGTTCGACAACGCCTCCGACGGGCTGACTCCGGCCGGCACCGCGACCGGCAGAATGATGTAGCCGTAGTCCTTGCCGTCGGATTTGCGCATCACCCGGCCCACGGATTGCACCACGTCGACCACCGAGTTGCGGGGGTTGAGGAACATCACCGCATCCAACGCCGGAACATCCACGCCTTCGGAGAGGCAGCGGGCGTTGGTCAGGATCCGGGCTTCCCCCTCAGGGATCGGTGCCTTGAGCCAGGAGAGTTGTTCGTTGCGCTGCAGCGCGTTGAACGTGCCGTCCACATGGCGCACCGAACACGTCAAGTCCAGGTTGGTGGAATCGACCGTGCCGCCGTCGTTTTCGCTGTTCTCGAGCAGGTCACGGTAGGCATCGACGACCGTCGGGAATACTTCGGCGACCTGCTTGGAGGCGGCGATGTCCTTGGCGAACGCGACCGCGCGGCGCATCGGCGCCTCCCCCGGTGCGAAGCCTGTTCCTTCGGGGGTTTCACCGGCGCGCTTGGCCAGCGCGTTCCAGCAGCCGATGATCTTCGACGCATCATCGAGACGCAGTTCGCTGTGCACGCCGGCAAGCTGATCTTGCAGTGGCGCGGCCATCAACGATTCGTCGACGGTCAACACGATCACCTTGTAATCGGTGAGCAGACCCCGCTCGACAGCCGCACCGAACGAAAGCCGGTGAAACTCCGGACCGTAGACGGTTTCGTCGTCCATCGACGTCAACTCGGCCGAATGCTCTTCGGCCTTGTCCTTGACCGTCTCGTCGAAGATCCGCGGCGTCGCCGTCATGTACAGCCGGCGGGTGGCCTTGAGGAACTCGGCATCGTGGACGCGGACGAAGTTCGAATCGTCCTCCCCGAACAAGGTGACGCCGGTGGTGCGGTGCGCTTCGTCGCAGATCACCAGGTCGAACGGATCCACCCCCAGCTCTTGCGCTTTCGCGACGGCGGGCAGGGATTGGTAGGTGGTGAACACCACCGTCAAACCTTTGGCGCGTTTACGGTGCGCCATCTCCGCCGCCAGCTTCGCCGGATCGGTGGTGACCGGGATCGCGACGTCGTGGATGTTGAAGTCTTCGGCGGAGCGGGAGACCTTGGTGTCCGAGCAGACCGCGAACGCCCGCAGATCCAACTGTGTTTGCGCGGTCCACTCCCGCAGGGTTTGTGAGAGCAGGGAGATCGACGGCACCGCGAACAGGATGCGGGCGTTGCCGCCGTTCTCCAATGCTGCACGTTCCGCGATCTTGAGCGCTGTAAAAGTCTTTCCGGTACCGCACGCCATGATCAGCTTGCCGCGGTCGCTCCCCTTCTCGAACCCGGCGAAGACATCGTCGATCGCGGTCTGCTGATGCAGCTTCGGCTCGTGACGTTTCGCCTCCGACAGGTTGACCTGCAGCTCCCCTTGGGGCCAGGCGATGTCCCAGTCGATCGGGGATTCGGCGATCTCGGCCATCCCGATCCGCTGCACCGGGATCGACTGTCCCTCCAGAGCCTCTTCGGCGTTCTTCCCCCACCGATCGGTCGTCGAGATGATCACCCGATTGGAAAACGGAGCCTTACCCGATGCGGTGAAGAAAGAGTCGATATCGCCCTTGGAGAGGGTTCTGGTGGGTTCGTAGAACTTGCACTGGATAGCGGTGTACTCGCCGGTGTCGCGTTCGCGGGCTACGAGGTCGATGCCGGTGTCCGGCTTACCCTTACGGCCAGGCCAGTCGATCCAGCGCCACACCTTCTCGTACTGTTGCGAAAGCAGCGGATCGAGCTCGAAGTACCGGACCATCAACTGCTCGAACTTCGTGCCCCGCTCCGAATTCGACGGAGCCTCACGGAACGCCTCGATGACCTCGTGCACTGAACCCATGACAAATCCGACCTCTCGCGACAACTACCGTGCTCAGCCCACAATCTTGCCTGCACGCGGGACCCGTTCATGCACCGGGCGCACGTCAGTGATCGGTTAGGCATCGGTGTCGACATGCACTCCGACGTGCACACCGACCTTGCTACCCAGATTGACCAAGGCATCGAGCGAGAACTTACTCAACTTGCCGCGATAAAGATCCGACAGCCGCTGGGTGACACCGAGATTCTGGGCAGCAACAACCTGCGACCACCCGAACCGGTCGATCTACCCTCAGACCGCGTCAGTGCTGCGCCTTCTGATCCGTAGCTCAGGGGGCCACGCGAATCTTCCGGCGTTCGGCATCGAGCATCCGACCAACTCGGCGACGCTCTCGCGAACGCTTCTACCCCGTAAGAGATAAATGCTGTGTGGCCCAACGAAACAACAGGACGCGGTCTAGTCTGCGAGGCATGCACCTGGTCCCGACCCCTGACGACGACTACGACGACACCTTCGATCCGGATGCTCCGACGTTGACACCACGCCAGTGTCACATCGTTTCGCGGGTAGCGTCGGAGTTGGCGGATGCAGTGCTCGCCGACGTTCACATGCTCGGCGATCTCGCGGTCCAACCAGGTTCCGGATGCATGGTGCTCGCGGAGCTTCCGGAATGCACCTGGACCCAGGATGCGACGTGGCGACAAACAATGGCCAGGGCGTTCGACGATCTTTCCGCCGATGCAGCTGCGGAGCTCGATCCCGAACCTCGCTGTACCGGTGAGGAAATGGCGCTCCATCTGATCATCGGAGCTGCCCGCACAGCCATGCCAGCAGACCGGTTCATCGACGACATCGCGGATCTTCCTCCATACAAGGACGACGACGACTGGGACGGCCCACTCGACTACCTCTTCCAGGACCACGACGTGCTGACACTGTTCTGGCCGGAACCCATCTCGGACGGAGTCAACCTCGACCCCGCAGACTGGTTCACACCGTTCGAACCGGAACTCGCACGCGACCAACCACACGGCTTCCGCACATAGCCACCTCACGAGGCGTCATATGCTCGCTTCCTGATGTTCAACGACCCGGCCGAACGCCGGTGGCGTCGCCGAAACGCGCCGCGGAACCAACTCCGAGGACGTCGCCATACGACTCGTCGCCAACATCGGCACGGGCTGACAGACAACGAAACGCTCGGCGCGGCCAGAACATCCTGAACCCGGACTTCTTCAACGGGTTAATCACCTTCTGGGGGTATGCGGCGGGAACCCTCAAATAGCTACCTTGAACAGGGACGATGACACGTCCCCCTCATCGCCGGCCGCACGCACACTTGACCCTCAGTCAGATCGCCATCGAGCAGTCGCAAGATCGGGCGGACCCGCTGCCCCGCTCTCACTCCGGTCTAACGGATCCGGGTTTCGTTGCGTTCGTCGAGGACCCGATCCACAACCGCCGTCGAGACCGAAAAGTCCTGCCCTTCCACCGAGCGTAGGTATCGGCAGACATCAGACAGCATCGCCAATTCTTCGTCGACACGATCACTCATACGGGCAGTATGCAGCCCCGACGCCGTCAGTGTCCGGAGCGTGCGGCCCGCCAGATGGCGTGGTCGATTTCCCACGCAGTCACCACGCGACCCGTCTCCGTGGTCAGTGCCCGAGCGATGTTCCGTAGAAGCAGACGCGCAGAATCCGGTGTCGTCTCCGCGCCGTGGCGAGCAAGCCACCGCAACACCATCCGATCGGGTTTGACTGTGTCCTGGTCCCCGATCAGCATCCACAGATAGCCGCGGCGCACACCCGCACTGCCCTCACCGGGTACCTGTCGCAGCGCGGCTTCGACCGCGTCGAGCCGGACTGTGTCGGTCAGTAGTCGGCGGGCATCGTTGAGGGTGAGCACGCCGTGCTCGTGCAGCACCGTCGCATACCGGAGTGCCGCGTCGGCTTTGCGTATTCCGCCGCGGGTCGAGGTGTTCTGTCGGTTCTTCGTCGTGTCCAACAATGCTTCCACCGACGTGTAGCGGTCGAGGAACACGTCGAGCGGGACCGGATCTGCTGTCTCCGGCACCGACATCTGCACTGACGGCGACTGCACCTCGAAGTCCGCTGCGACCCGCTCGACCACCGGCACAACATGATTGTCGTAGTGAGCACCGATGCTGTAGACGGCGTCGAGCACGCAGAAGCTCACGCTCACCCACCGCCGCTCCCGGGGCTTGGGGTCCAGCTCGCGAACCGCGGCCACCAGCCGCGCCATCTCCTCGTCACTGTGCATGCGCCGTACCGTAACCGACCTGGCAGACACTCCCCTGCGACTAGACACCACAACCCACCCTCGGCAGACGCCGGCACCCATCCACCACAAAGAATGGGGACATGTCATCACCCCAGGTCAGAACGCCAAACGATGCGCCGAACGGCCGCCCAGGACCACCAGGCAGCACAGCCGACAGCTTCTCTACCCGCGACCGAGCCATGAACTCCGCATCGGCCGACCCGAGCAAACTCGGGTCCGAAACCTGAAAGCACAGGGGGCGGTGTCGTCACCGCTGGCGATAGTCCGACTACTGCCCGATACCGCCAAGAAATGTGCATTGACCATAGGAAACGACATGTCCCCTCCCCTATCACTGTGCCGGGTCTTCGGCGCCAAGCGAGAAGCTGCGGTCAGACTGGATTGAGAAGCTCCGGGGTGTTGTTGCGGGGCGAGTTGACCGCGGTTCCGACTTCGTAAGGTTCGAGGTGCGATTCAGGGACCGAATTCAGCAGCGCGTCAACGTCTTCGAGACTGGTCATTGCTCACCGAGCCGATTCGTCTCTGTCGCGGGATGGCTAGGCCTTACACAAAGCCGTCAATGCGGTTGTGCCGACGGGTTCTTCGGCAAGCATCGGAACGATCGCCGTTCGCTGACTGTATCGGCGTGTAATGCTGTCGATCTCGGTGATCTCACCCGCCGCACGCTGCTGCAGAAGCGGCGAGGTCGGTTCGGCAGCAGCGAGGGAATTGTTGACCACCCACGCCCAAGGCTCAATTCCCGCACGCTGCAGATCCGCTTGCAAACCAGCAGCTTCGAGCACCGGTGTGGTTTCCGCGAGGGTCACGAGCAGGACCTTCGTGGCCTGTGGGTCCTGAAGTCGCATCAACGGTGTCGTGAAGTTCGTGTTCTCCCCCATCTGGCGGGCGATCTCGCGGTGATACGAGCCGGTCGCATCGAGCAGCAACAGCGTGTGACCGGTCGGGGCCGTGTCCACGACGACAAATTTGCGGCTCGATTCGTGGATGACTCGCGAAAATGCTTGGAAGACCGCCACTTCCTCCGTGCACGGCGATCGGAGGTCTTCGGCGAGGTTGGCGCGGCCTCGTTCGTCGAGGTTCTTGCCCTTGGTGGTCAGGACGCGGTTGCGGTACTGCTCGGTGGCTTCCGCGGGGTCGATACGGGAGACCTGGAGGTTGTCGAGTTCTCCGCCGAGAGTGTCCGTGAGGTGCGCGGCGGGGTCGGTGGTGGTCAGATGCACCTGATGTCCACGGCCGGCGAGGGCGACAGCGATCGCGGCGGCGATGGTGGTCTTTCCCACTCCGCCTTTGCCCATGCACATGATGAGGCCGTGATCGTCTGTGTCGAGTTCGTCGATCAGGGCCGAGAGCGGAGCGCTGAGCGGCTGCGGGGCTGCAGCCGGCGGTGCAGCTACCGCGCCGGTGTCGGGGATGAAGAGGCCCTCGAGTGCGTCGATACCGACGATGTTGGCCGCTTTGAGTGGGACCTGATCGGTGGGCAGTTGCGCCAATTCGTCTGGCAGGGCGGCGATCGCAGCTTGCTCGCGTCGGTGGATCGCGGTCTCGAGTGGATCGGTGTCGTCGGCGGGTTGGGGGAGAACTCCGTTGATGACGACGTGTTGGTGGGTCAGTCCGATGTCGGCGAGTTCGCGGTGGGTGCGGGTGATTTCGGCGAGCGTCGAGCGCTGGGCACGTGAGACCAGGACGAGGCGGGTCCGCTGCGGATCGGCGAGCGCAGCGACGGCGTCGGCGTAGATGGCGCGCTGCTTGTCGAGCCCGGACAGCGGCCCCAGGCATGATGCGTCGCCTTTGCCGTCGTCGAGGAACTCGGTCCACGATCCGGGGAGTTGAAGCAGCCGGATGGTGTGCCCGGTCGGGGCGGTGTCGAAGAGGACGTGGTCGAAGGCGGCGGTGATGTCGTCTTGGCCGGAGAGCAGTCCGGTGAACTCGTTGAACGACGCGATTTCGGTGGTGCAGGACCCGGAGAGCTGCTCGGCGATCGCAGCGATGTCCTTGTCCGGGAGCAGCCCGCGCACGGGGCCGATGATGCGCTCACGATAGGCGGCGGCGGCTTGTTCCGGGTCGATCTCGAGTGCCGACAGTCCGGGCGCTGCGGGGATGTCGGTGATGGTGTTGCCGATGCTCACCCCGAACACCTGCCCGACGTTCGAGGCGGGATCGGTGCTCACGAGCAGCACTTTCTTCCCCGCACGGGCGAGGGTTATTGCACTCGCGCAGGCGATGGACGTTTTGCCGACACCTCCCTTGCCGGTGAAGAACAGGAATCGGGGCGCGTCGTTGAGGAACTTCATAGCGTTCGTGGGTGCTTTCAGCAGCAGGTGGTGGAGTCGGCGTCGTCGGTGGCGCAGCATGCCGAGGTGTCGGAGAGTCCGAGCATCATGATCCCGGCCGGCGCCTCTGCGGCGGCGGGTTCGGTGAGGCCGGCCCATTTCGCAAGTTGGCTGCGGGTGGGATATTTGCCGGTCAGCGCGGTGACTCCGTCGACGAGCGCCAACGGGAGCCCTTCCGAGCCGGACAGCTTGAGAAATGCGGCGACGGTGTCGTTTCCGGCGAAAGCGAGGGGGTCATTGGCGAGGTTGTGGCGCGTGATGGTGCCGCCGTTGCCCGCGACCCAGTCGAGGTCGGCGGTGAAGGTGATCAGTGCCTGGTCGACGTCGTCGCCGCAGACTCCGGTGTTGCAGCACAGGGCGGGTTCGAATACTTCGATGGTGCTCATGGCGATGTCCTCTAGTTGTTGGGTGTGGTCTAGCTCAGTTGACGGGGAGAGCAAAGACTTCGTCGTCGAGTGCTGCGATGGCGTCGCGGGCAGTGCGGCCGACACCGATGATGGTGGCCGATGCGGGTCCGGTCCAGTCGCCGTACCCGAGGAAAATCAATCCGGGTTCGCCGGCGACGTGCGCTCCGTCCATGTCGATGCGCCCGGTCTCGGCATCCCGTAATCCGAGGGACTGCAGATGCCGCAGTACCGGACGGAATCCGGTGCACCAGATGATCACGTCCACCGGTTCGACGTGATCGCCGAAGACCAGTCCGGTGGCGGTGAGTCGGTCGAACATCGGGTGCGCCACCATCACGCCGCGGTCGCGGGCGGCTTTGACCGGCGGCACCATCACGATGTCGCCGAGTCCGGCGATGCCACCGGAATCGGTTTCGCCAGCTGCGATTTCACGGGCATGTTCACGCGCGACGTCGAAAAGGACCCGGCCGTCGACGTCGTCGGGCAGGAATCGTGGTTCCCGCGTCGTCAACCAGAGTGTCTCGGCGACGGTGGAGACTTCGGCGACGATCTGCGCAGCAGAGTTTCCGCCGCCGACGACAGCAACCTTGCTACCGGCGAACGGTGCCGGCGATTTGTAGCTGGTGGTATGGATTTGGGTGCCGGTGAACTCGCGGATACCGGGGTAGATCGGCCAGAACGGTTGGCGCCACGTACCGGTGGTGTTAACGACAGCCCGCGCGAACCAGCTGCCGCGATCGGATTCGACGAGATACCCACCGCCGGACCGGGTTACCGAGGTGACTCGGACCGGGCGCTGCACCGGCAGGTCGTATCGGGTCTCGTAGGCGGTGAGGTACTCCGCGACATGTGAGGCGGGCGGGAAACCCGGGCTCCATGCCGGCATCGGCCAACCGGGCAGTGAGGAGTACCCGGCGGGTGAGAACAGGTGCAGTGAGTCCCAGTAGTGCTGCCACGATCCACCGGGCGATGTTTCGGCGTCGAGGATCACGAAGTCGCGCCCGGTGCGGCGCAGGTAGTACCCGGCTGCCATTCCGGCTTGACCACCTCCGATCACGACCACGTCGGTGGAGATCGGCATCTGTGAACTCACGAGTGTCCTTTCCTCATCCAGGATTTCGATTGTGCGGCTGCGCTGATCGAGGTGTCAGGGCGTGGTCAGACGATCGGCGAGTGCGTCGACGCGGGCGGCGATGTCGTCGCGGACCAGGCGCATTCGTTCGATTCCGTCGATGCCGCGTTCGGACGGCTCGTCGGTGTCCCAGTTCTCGAAGTCGGTGCCGGCGACGGAGTCGACCTTCGCTTCGTTGCCCAGGGTGACGACGAGGTCGACATCGCGCACGAGTTGCGGATCGATCAGCGTCGGAGTTTGTCCGGTGATGTCCACCCCGACTTCGAGGAGGGTTTCGGCGGACAGGGCGTTGACCGCGTCGCCGGGTTTGGTGCCGGCGGAGTACACGTCCACCTGGTCGCCGGCGGCTTTGCGCATGAGGCCGGCGGCCATCTGGGATTTTCCGCCGTTCTTGACGCACACGAACAGCACTGACGGTGTACTCATCGAAAATTCCTGTCTCTGGGTTCGATTGTCAGGGGGCGCCGACGACATCGACGGCATGGCCCGCTGCGTCGAGGGTGTTGGCGGTGATGTCGCCACGATCGGCAAGCCAGCGTTCGGCGTCGATCGCAGCGGAGCATCCGGTGCCGGCAGCGGTGATCGCCTGACGGTACGTGTGATCGACCAGGTCGCCGGCCGCGAAAACACCGTCGACGGAGGTGGCGGTGGAGCCCGGGGCGACGCGGACGTAGCCGGCGTCGTCGAGATCGACCTGGCCCTTGACGAGTTCACTGCGCGGATCGTGGCCGATGGCGACGAACATGCCCGTGATGTCGAGGGTGGACGTCTCGCCCGTAACGGTGTCACGGACCTTCAGTCCGGTGACGCTGTTCTCGCCCAGGACTTCGAGGGGTTCGGTGTTGACGAGGAATCGGATCTTCTCGTTCGCCTTGGCGCGCTCGAGCATGATGCGCGAGGCCCGGAACTCTTCGCGGCGGTGCACGAGGGTAACGCTGCGGGCGAAGCGGGTGAGGAAGGTTGCTTCTTCCATGGCGGAGTCACCGCCGCCGACCACGACGATGTCCTGGTCGCGGAAGAAGAAACCGTCGCAGGTGGCGCAGGCGCTGACGCCGCGGCCGAGGAGGCGTTCTTCACCGGGAATGCCCAGGTAGCGGGCTGCCGCGCCCATGGCGAGGATGATCGCGTGCGCGGCGTAGGTTTCGCCGTTCGCGACGACGGTCTTGATCGGCTTGCTCAGATCGATCTCCTCGACGTCCTCGGTGCGGATGTCGGTGTCGAAGCGCAGTGCCTGCTCGCGCATCTGTTCCATCAGATCGGGGCCCATGATTCCTTCGCGGAATCCGGGGAAGTTTTCGACTTCGGTGGTGGTCATGAGGGCGCCACCGAACTGGGTTCCCTCGAAGAGGAGGGGCGCGAGCTCAGCACGCGCGGTGTAGACACCAGCGGTGTAGCCGGCCGGTCCGGAACCGACAATGATGACGTCATGGACCGCGGACGGGATGGTCATAGTGTCTCTTTCACGGGATCGAATACGGGAAGCGTGGGCGGTCAGCGCGATACCGACGGGGCGGTGAGTTCGCTGATCAGGGCTTGTACGCGAGTCTTGATCTCGTCGCGGATCGGGCGAACCGCATCGATGCCTTTGCCGGCCGGATCGTCGAGGACCCAGTCGCGGTAGCTCTTGCCGGGGAAAATCGGGCAGGTGTCGCCGCAGCCCATCGTGATCACGACATCGGAGTCCTGCACGGCGTCGGTGGTGAGGATCTTCGGGGTCTGGGCGGAGATGTCGATTCCGAGTTCGGCCATCGCTTCGACTGCGGCGGAGTTGATGGTGTTCGCGGGGGCGGATCCGGCGGAGCGGACCTCGATGGCGTCGCCGGCGAGGTGGCTGAGGAATCCGGCGGCCATCTGCGATCGGCCGGCGTTGTGGACACAGACGAACAGGACGCTGGGCTTGCTGGTCATGAGGATGAAGGTTCCCTTCGAAGACGGAAGTAAGAGGTCGGTCAGACGGCGACGGGTGTGGTCAGTTCGGTGAGCAGCGCGATCACCCGTGCATCGAGGTCGTCGCGGATTGCCCGCACCACCTCGAGGGGTTGCCCGTCCGGATCGTCGAGAGCCCAGTCGAGGTACCTCTTCCCCGGGTAGACGACGCACGCATCACCGCAGCCCATCGAGACGACACAGTCCGCCGCGGCGACCACATCATCGGTGAGCGGTTTCGGGAACCCGTCGGCCAGATCGATCCCGATCTCGGCCATCGCCGCGGTGACGGCGGGGTTGATCTCGTGGACCGGCGCGGATCCGGCTGAGCGCACATGAACGCGGCCACGGGCGTGGTAATCGAGTAGTGCCGCCGCCATCTGCGACCGCCCCGCGTTGTGCACACACACGAACAGAACTTCGGGCACGTCCTTGGCGAGTGCTCCGCTGGACTGGGCCAAAGCGGTGAGGCGGTCGGCGGCGAACCGCGCCGCGAGCGAGGTGAGATGAGTGTGGATCTTCGCGGTCCGGCGCAGCGCCGTGTAGGACTCGAAGACATAGCGTTCGACGGTTTGCGCGGAGAACACTCCGACGTACTTCGCCGCCAAGTCGTGCGCGGTGCGCGAGAGAACGGCCTGCGGTGAGAGGAGATCGGGCTGGGCGCGGTGCTCGTTCATCATGACTCCCGAAGAGTTGTAGGTGACTTACGTAGCGGTGGGTGCGGGTGAAACCTCTTTGACGGCAAAGCGTTTGCGTAGAGCAAGGGAGACATAGACCAGCCCGACGAGCACCGGTACCTCGATCAGCGGGCCGACAACACCGGCAAGAGCTTGCCCCGAGGTGGCGCCGTAGGTGGCGATGGCTACGGCGATCGCGAGTTCGAAGTTGTTGCCCGCTGCGGTGAACGCCAGGGTCGTCGTGCGTTCATAGCCCAATCCGATTGCGGCGCCGAGGATGTAGCCTCCGCCCCACATGAGCGCGAAGTACGCCAGCAGCGGCAACGCGATCCGGACGACATCCCAGGGCTGGGAGGTGATCTGTTCGCCCTGCATCGAGAAGAGCACG
Source organism: Rhodococcus sp. KB6 (assembly GCF_001445685.1). NCBI lineage: Bacteria > Bacillati > Actinomycetota > Actinomycetes > Mycobacteriales > Nocardiaceae > Rhodococcus > Rhodococcus sp. KB6. Next base: position 17,388 of record NZ_LNAK01000098.1, read on the forward strand.
ACGATGGTGAACAGCAGACCGTAGAGCGCCCAGGGGCTGATCTTGGGGATGAACTTGGTGTCATACCAGTCGCGGCCTTTGGCGCGTTCACCGAAGAAGCGGGACAGAAAACCTGCCAGCAGCGGGATACCGAGAAAGATCAGGACCGATTTCGCAATCTGCCAGGGCGAGGTGTCGATGGTGGTCTGTTCGAGGCCGAGCCACCCGGGCAGGACCGAGAGGTAGAACCAACCGAGCACGGCGAACATGATCACCTGGAACACCGAGTTGATGGCGACCAGCACCGCGGCGGCTTCGCGGTCTCCGCACGCCAGGTCGTTCCAGATGATCACCATCGCGATGCAGCGAGCGATACCGACGATGATCAAACCGGTTCGGTATTCCGGCAGGTCGGGCAGAAACAGCCAGGCGAGGGCGAACATCAGCGCCGGGCCGAGAACCCAGTTCAGGAACAGGGAGCCGGCGAGGAGTTTCTTGTCCCCGGTGACTGTGTCGAGGCGGTCGTAGCGGACCTTCGCCAACACCGGGTACATCATGATCAGCAGGCCGAGGGCGATCGGCAGGGAGATGCCGTCGATCTGCACCTTCTCCAGGGCAGTGTTCACACCGGGGATCCAGCGTCCAACCAACAGGCCGACGACCATGGCCACGCCGATCCAGACCGCAAGATAGCGGTCGAGGGTGGAGAGTTTTCCGACGACTTCGGGGTGTTCGGTGGTGGCAGCGGTGTTGCTCATGCGGTGACCTCTGCGCACGCGTCCGCGACACTCACGCTCGTACCTTCGACCAGGAGCACGGCGGAAAGCTGTTGCAGCGCAGCCGGAATAACCCAGTAGTACACCCAGGTCCCGCGGCGTTCACAGTCGAGCAGCCCGGCCTGTCGCAGCACCTTGAGGTGATGCGAGATAGTCGGCTGAGACAGGTCGAACGTATCCGAGATGTCGCAGACGCAGGCTTCACCACCCTCGTGACTTGCCACCAAGCTCAGCAGGCGCAAGCGGACGGGATCGCCGAGGGCTTTGAACATCCGCGCCAGGTCGCCGGCCCAATCCTCGGTCAACGGTTCACGGACGAGCGGCGAGCAGCAAGCGCCGGCCTCCGCCCCATCTTGATTCGACATGCTTCGATATTGACAGATATCGAAATAACGCGCAACCAACCTCAGATGAATTTCCGCCGACGAGAGACGACTTGACTCCGTAGCCGGGTACCGGGTTCACAATGGCGACATGCGTAGCAGTGAACTGGCCACCCTCGCCGGGGTGAACGTACAGACGTTGCGGTACTACGAACGGCGCGGACTCCTGCAGCACCCGCCGCGATCCACCTCGGGATACCGCTCATATCCGGACGAAACTGTCGAAATTGTCCGGTTCGTCAAACGCGCCCAAGAACACGGCTTCAGCCTCGACGAAATCAACGAACTTCTCCATCTCGCCGGCGGCGGACCGGACGATTGCGACACCGCTCGGCGACTGGCGCAGACGAAGATCACCGAGTTCGGCGAAAAGATCCGAGATCTGCAACGCATGCGGGCCTCGCTGACCGAGTTCGCGTCCACCTGCGCGCGACCGCGAGCGGACCGGCACTGCCCCATGCTCCAGACACTGCACACCGACAAAGGACGACCATGATGCATCTCGAAATTCTGCAGGTCCCGGACTGCCCTAACGTGCCGCTCCTCGAACAACGAATCGAGCACGCTCTTTCAGGCGTGCCGATCGAATGGGAACTGCGCCACGTGATCATCGAAGATCCTCGATCAGCGGAACTTGCGGGCATGGCGGGATCTCCGACGTTGCTCGTTGACGGCCACGACCCCTTTGCCGAACCGGATCAGGTGCCAAGCGTGTCCTGCAGGCTCTACCGCGACGCCGTGGGCGCGGTCGGTGGCGCTCCCACTGTGACTGCCCTGAGGAATGCATTCGAACGGGATTCACCCACTGCCGCTACTTCCGTACCTGACTGATCAATACACCGACAACACCACTACAACCGCTTCGCGCACCTCATCACGTTGCAGAGCGCCGAACCTGCTGAAATAGGAAGGGATGCATGGCCGCAATCAATTTCACGATTCGGCAACACCTTCCTGAGACTCGGATTCCAGGATCCAGCACACACCGACATCGTCGGCTTCCGACGGAATCTCACCTTCCGCTCGACTCAGCAAAGCAACAAGGTTTGTTTCGAGCGTGGCAAGTTCGCGGATCTTGCCACGAACCTGGGAAAGATGCTCCGAGAGCATCTCCACGACCTGTTCACAAGGAGCCGCCCCGCGGTCATGGGTGGTGAGGATCTCGCGGATCTCTCGCAAGGTGAAACCTGCAGACTGGGCGCTGCGGACGAACCGCAAACGCGCAAGAGATTCCGGACCGTAGTCCCGGTAGCCGTTGGACTTTCGGACCGGGACGGGAATCACCCCACTGTCCTCGTAGAAACGCAGCGTTTTCGGGGCAACGCCACTTCGAGCGGCCAGTTCACCAATTTTCACGAGATCCTTGACCTTCCATCGCACTGGAATGTCCATTATGGATGACGTTCGGGAACCGCAGGTGACTCGGACCGTTCGTCGCCGCGCTGGCGATGAACACTCAGAAGGAGGTGAATGAAATGAATCCACTGGAGATGTTGTGCGACTGGCTGTGTCGAGCGATGGGTCCTTGCTGTCCCCCCATGTGATGCCGTGGCGAGCAACTCGCAAACTACAGATGTCACTTCGCCATTCCTGGTGAGGTACGTCGGCCGGCCACCGTTCGGCTGACGTACCGCATCTACTTCAAGTCCAGTGCGTCCACCCTTCCTGGAATCGTCCAATATTGCTATCATCGTCGTATGACGATGAATAACGAGCCTGGATGCCTCGCCGCAACCGGCAGCGGGTCGAGCCTGGATGCGGCAGTGGCACTGTTCCACAGTCTCTCGGACGGCACCCGGTTGTCGATCGTGCGCCGTCTCGCCGAAGGAGAGGCGCGGGTTGCGGATTTGATCGGTGAACTCGGCCTCGCCCAGTCGACGGTGTCCGCACATGTTGCATGCCTACGTGATTGCGGTTTGGTCGACGGCAGACCGGAAGGTCGGCAGGTGTTCTACTCGCTGGCCCGGCCGGAATTGATGGACCTACTCGCCTCGGCGGAGACGCTGCTTGCCGCGACGGGGAACGCGGTTGCCTTGTGCCCGAATTACGGCACCGCCATCGGAGATAGCCGTGAGTGACGCATGCGGTTGCGGTCACGACGAACCCCGCGTCGAAGGCGAGGAAGAACACGGGCCCGAAAAGTGGTGGCAGGTTACCGAGATCCGGGCGGCTGCAGCTGCGGGCGTGCTGCTGATCGCGGCGCTGATAGTGGGCCTGGCCGGTGGGCCGGATGCTCTCGGGCTCGGTCTCGAGGTGGGCGCCCTGCTCATTTCCGGTTACACGTTCGTCCCGTCCACTCTCGCACGCCTGGTCAAGGGCAAGATCGGGGTCGGCACCCTGATGACGATCGCGGCTGTCGGCGCGGTACTGCTCGGTGAGGTGGGCGAAGCGGCCATGCTCGCGTTCTTGTTCGCGATCAGCGAGGGACTCGAAGAGTATGCGGTCACCCGCACTCGCCGGGGCCTGCGGGCCTTGCTGTCTCTGGTGCCGGCCACCGCGACAGTTCTCCGCGGCGGCCGCGAGGAAACCGTTCCGCCCTCCGAACTCCAGCTCGGCGAGCTCATGGTCGTCAAGCCTGGGGAACGGATCGCCACCGACGGGGTCATCCGCACCGGACGCACCGCTCTGGACACCTCCGCGATTACCGGTGAATCGGTGCCCGTCGAAGCCGGTCCCGGCAACGAGGTGTTCGCAGGATCGATCAACGGCACCGGCGTCCTCGAAGTCGAGGTCACCGCAGATGCGCAGGACAATTCGCTGGCCAAAATCGTGCGGATCGTCGAGGCCGAGCAGTCCCGCAAGGGCGAGGCGCAACGCCTCGCCGACAAGATCGCCAAACCGCTGGTTCCAGGTGTGATGATCGTCGCCGCAGTTATCGCCGCGGTCGGCAGTGTGCTCGGCGATCCGCTGGTGTGGATCGAACGCGCCCTGGTGGTGCTGGTCGCCGCCTCCCCGTGTGCGCTGGCCATCGCGATCCCTGTCACCGTTGTCGCCGCGATCGGTGCGGCGTCCAAGCTCGGTGTCCTGGTCAAGGGCGGCGGTGCACTCGAGGCCCTCGGCCGGATCCGCACCGTTGCGTTGGACAAGACCGGCACCCTCACCCGCAACCAGCCTGCCGTGATCGATGTGGCCACGGCGGACGGCGCCAGCCGCGAGGACGTTCTCGCGGTGGCCGCAGCGTTGGAGGCGCGCAGCGAGCACCCTCTCGCTCGCGCGATTCTCGCCGCCGTCGACGACTACGCACCCGCCGACGACGTGGACGCGGTCACAGGGGCGGGCCTGACCGGGGCCATCGACGGCATACCTGTGCGCCTCGGTCGACCGGGCTGGATCGACCCGGGTCCGCTGGCAGGGGATATCGAGCGGATGCAGCATGCCGGCGCCACTGCGGTGCTGATCGAGCGCGCCGGAACGGTCATCGGGGCGGTCGCCGTCCGTGACGAGCTCCGACCGGAAGCACGTGAGGTGGTTGCCGGGCTACGACGCGGCGGGTACACCGTCGCGATGCTCACCGGCGACAACGAACGCACCGCCCAGGCGCTGGCCGCCGACGTCGGGATCGACGACGTGCACGCCGACCTGCGCCCGGAGGACAAGGCACGGATCGTGGAAACCTTGCGTGCGAGCCGCCCGACGGCAATGGTCGGGGACGGTGTCAACGACGCCCCCGCCCTGGCCACCGCCGACTTGGGCATTGCCATGGGCGCGATGGGTTCCGACGTGGCCATCGAGACCGCCGATGTTGCTCTGATGGGTGAGGACCTGCGGCACCTGCCGCAGGCGTTGGCGCACGCGCGCCGCTCCCGGACCATCATGTTGCAGAACGTCGGACTGTCGCTGGCGATCATCACCGTTCTGATGCCGTTGGCCTTGTTCGGGGTTCTCGGCCTGGCCGCCGTGGTCCTGGTGCACGAGGTCGCTGAGATCGTGGTCATCGCCAACGGTGTCCGGGCCGGCCGCGCGCAAGCCTTCCCCACCGGATCGGTACCCGCACCGGCGGGGAAGGTCGAGGCCCGCACGTGAGCGAATTAGCGGCTCGATCAATCCGCACAGGTAGCACGCGGCGGGTGATTCTCGTGGTCGTCGGTCTCGCTCTCATCGCGATCGCACTGTCGGCCGAACCCGTTGCGCGCCGTACCCTTTCCGGTGCACGCACCGTCGATATGGGATTGCTGCAACTGAAGTTGGCGTACAACAGCGGTGTCGCGTTCAGCATCGGCCAACAGCTTCCGGCCTGGATCATCCTCGCGGTCACCGCCGCCATCACTCTCGGCGTCGGAATTTACGCCTGGCGCACCGTCCCCACCGCTTCACTGGTGGGGACGGTGGGTTGGTCGGCGATCCTCGCCGGAGCTGCCGCCAACGTGATCGATCGTGCCGTCGACGGAAAGGTCACCGACTATTTCCACACCGGCTGGTGGCCCACCTTCAACCTCGCCGACACCTACATCACCTGCGGCGTCGTGCTGCTCGTCGCATCACTGATCTTTGAGTCCACCCACGACCCGGCCGATCCCCCGCCCGCACAGGAGAGTTCGAAATGACAGCAATACCCGAGATCAGGCCGCGCCGCGGCAGCCGCCGGATGCGAGGATGATCGGCACCATCGCCGCGGCGGTAGCGATGTTCGCCGGCACCAACATCGACGACATCGTCGTACTGACCGTCCTGTTCGTCGCCTCCGCCAGTCAAGGACGGCCGCGGGCATGGCAGATCGTTGCCGGCCAGTACCTCGGCCTGATCACCCTCGTCGCGATCAGTGTGGTCGCCGCCCTCGGGTTGGTGATCGTGCCCGAGGACTGGGTTGGACTACTCGGGTTACTTCCCCTGTCGCTAGGAATCTGGGGACTGATCCAGGGCTTACGCAGCGACGGAGACGGTGAACCCGTAGTCCTCGCGGCCGGGACGATCAGCGTCGCCGCCATCACCATCGCCAACGGCGCCGACAACATCGCCGTCTACACCCCGGTCTTCCGCACTCTCGGTGCGCCCCAGACCATCGTTACCATCGCCGTGTTCCTGATCTGTGTCGGACTCTGGTGCGCCGCCGGCAGAATGCTCGGCACCCACAAGAAGGTCATCGACACCCTCGAGCGCGTCGAGCACTGGCTCGTGCCCACAGTCTTCATCGGGCTGGGCGTCATCATCCTGCTCGAATCCGGTGTGATCGGCCGCCTGATCGCCGCCGCGGCATGACCGACACTGCTGGCACGGTGGCACCTTGATCCGTCCCGGCTCCTCGCGGTCGCCGGGGCACTCGGATGTCTGCGACTCCGCGCACCGCATCCCGGCCGGAGCCGTGCATGGCGCGTCACAACGGTCCGGCCACCGAAGCAAAGGCGAGCGGAAGATCCAGTGCGAATTGGCAGAACGACAAACTCGGACGGCGCCCGAATGATCGTTGGACCAGCGGTGGCCGCCTTCTCGGACGTCGGCACGGGCAGGGGTTGGGCTTCCTGCCCTCTGTCGGAATTATCCGATGGCCGTTTGCTGAAATCGGGGAGATCAGCCCCGTGAACCACTCGCATCGTGCGGCTTGCGCAGCGGCGGCGCATTCGTCAGGCGGGCGATGTGTGGAGACCGAGCTGCACGGCATGCTCGTAGTCATCGTCGATGAGGACCACTGTGCGGTGTTCGCGGTCGAGAAGTGAAGCGGCGATCGATGCGCGGTAACCGGATGCGCAGTGCACCCACACTTCGGCCGCGGAAACTTCCTCGAGTCGGTGTGGTAGCTCGTGGAGGGGGATGTTCACGGCACCAGGAAGGTGGCTGTCCGCGTACTCGGACTGTTGACGCGCATCGAGGACGCTTATCTCACGTTCGCCGGTGGCCGCCGCGAGTCCGGCGAAGTCGGATACATCGTAGGAGCGGACCTTTCCGTCGCCGACGAGCGAGTGAATCTCACCGACGGCGGATCCGGAGGGACTGTCGATGCCGATCCGAGCCAGCTCGCGGGTCGCCTCGGCGATCTGGTCGGTTGTTTCACCGATCAGCGTCAACGGCACGCCCCACTGATAAAGCCATCCGAGATAGGTGACGAAGCTGGTCGACAGTTCGAACCCGAGAGAGCCATCGACGTGGCCGGCGGCGAAAGCGGTGCGTGCTCGTAGGTCAACGACCCATTGCCCGGCGTCGATGCGGCGACGTAGTTCGTCTGGATCGACGGGCTCGGGCATGGACAGGTCGATCGGGGCCGGCCCTTTGGTGTTGATGACGCCCATATGGGCGTAGTACGCGGGATATGCAGACAGGCCCGCGATCAGCTCGTCGACATAGGTGTGTTCGTCCTGAGTCAGTGCGGGGTTGGACTGCTGCTGTTCACCGATGGTGGATGAGTCCCCGCTGGTCGGAGTTGCGGCACAGAAGCTACCGAACCCATGTGTGGGGTAGACCTCCACCTCAGCGGCCAGTTCGGCCGCGATGCGGCGGACCGAATGGTACTGCGCGTGGGTCAGTTCATCAGTGTGCTCGGAGCCGAGCAGGTCAGTACGCCCGGTGGACCCGTAGAGCATGGAGCCGCCGGTGAAGATTGCGATCGGCTCGCCGCGCCGGTGCAGAACGTAACTGACGTGGTGATGAGTATGCCCTGGGGTGTGCATGACCTCGAACGTCGTCGATCCCGCGTCGACGACATCGCCGTCGACGACTGCTCGGCGCTCGTATTCGACCGGATCGCCGTCCGGGACGACGTATTCGGCACCCGTGGCGCGCGCAAGTTCCAGGCCGCCAGTGACGTAGTCGTTGTGGATGTGAGTTTCCAGCACGTGGGTGATGACAGCGTTCTTTTCTGCTGCCAGCGCCCGGACGCGGTCGATGTCGCGTTGTGGATCGATCACCACGGCGATACCGTCGTGGCTGATCAGATAGCTGCGGTCGCCGAGGCTGGAAGTTTCAATGATGGCGATGTCCGGGTCGGTCGTGCTCATGGGGAGCTCCTACATGTTGTCGGTCGGCCTCGTTCCTGATGTGAAGCGGGCGTTCAGGCCAGCGCCAGGAAGAGCTTTTCCAGTTCTGCTTCGGTCATGGGTTCTTTGTTGTCTGCCGCTTCGCCTGTCATACACTCTCGGAGACCGGTAGCGACGATCTTGAAGCCCGCTTTGTCGAGGGCCCTGGAAACAGCGGCGAGCTGGGTGACAACGTCTTTGCAATCGCGTCCGTTCTCGATCATGCCGATCACTCCCGAGAGTTGGCCGTGTGCGCGGCGGAGGCGGTTGAGGACCAATGCGATGCTGTCTTCGTCGCCGATCATGGGGTCTCCTTCAGATGCATGATGATGCCAGAAATTGCCAGATTACCCCCGGGGGCATCCAACGGGGTGCACGGTAGATCATCCGAGAACGAGAGTGTCGATGAGGACGTAACCTGCCACGACAAACACCAGGTAGGCGAACCACTGCCGAAGTGAGTCCGTGGCGATGCGTGTACCGAATCGTCCGGCCACCAACGAACCCGCAATGGCTGAACCTGCGAACGCTGCCGTCAAGGGCCAGTTTCCACCGAGGCCGTCGGCCTGAGCGATGAGTCCGGCGGCGGAGTTGGCGACGATGACCACCAAAGAGGTTCCGACGGCGACACTCATCTCGATTCCCAGCAGCAGAACCAATGCGGGGATGATCAAGAAGCCCCCGCCGACGCCGAACAGTCCGGTAAGGACACCGACGCCGAATCCGGTCGGTATGGACCGAGGTGCGCATCGGCGCCAGTTGATCCCGGAATTGCTCGTCCTGCAGGCGGTTCCGGGATTGTCGGGGCTGCGCAGCATGCGTGCCCCCGCGAGGATCATGACGATCGCAAAGCCGATCATCACGGCAGTTTCAGGTAGATGCTTGCCAAGGGCAGTGCCGGCCAGGGTGCCGAGGACTCCGGTGGCGGCGAAGATTGCCGCGAGTCGCCATTCGATGAGCCGCGCCCGCACCTTGGAGATGACCCCGACCGCGGAGGCGACACCGATCACCAACAGCGAAGTCGGTATCGCCTCCGGCAGGGGGAACCCGAGGGCGTACACGAGGATCGGGACAGCGAGGATCGATCCACCGCCTCCGAGGAGACCGAGCAGGATTCCGACGGTGAGGCCGAGCGCCAGCGCCAGGGTCAACGTCATCAACTGCGCACTGCATCCCGACTGCCGAGCGTGTCCAGGGCGGCTTGGAGTTTGGTGGTGGCCTCGGCCGCGACATCTGACAGTGCTGGTTCGCCCGTCACTTGGACCATGAGGTCCGGGTTCATCGCCTCGACGATGACCGATCCGGCGGTGGTGTCGGCACGGACGACGACGTTGCAGGGCAGTAGCAGGCCGATCTCACGCACGATTCCTACGGCGCGGTGTGCAAGCGTGGGATTGCACGCGCCTAGGATCAGATACTTCTCCATGTCTGTGCCAAGTTTGGCTTTCAGGGTGGCCTGCATGTCAATTTCGGTCAGCACACCGAAGCCTTGCTCGGACAGTGCTGCTTTGGTGGCGGTGACCGCCGTCTCGAAGTCGGTGTCGGTCAAGGTGGTCGAGAGTGCGATGGTCATGGTGGAGAATTCCTTCCGTTCGTCGAACTGCGGCAATTGTGTGCCTATCCGCTTCGGGGGTGGCGAAGACTTGGTACGCCCGCTCTGGTGAGAAGCGCACTTGCCGGGCACCAGCCGACCGCGGCGTAGAGGGCGAGGTTCGCGGCGGCGAAGGCGCTGAGCAGCCTCCACCGTGGTGCGTGGAGTTCGCCGAGGGTCAGGCCCGTGGCGGTGACGCCGGCGGCCAGTGCGGGGACGATACGTTCGATCGGCCACCCGGCAGACGTGCTCGAATGCGTGATGTTCGGATCGGTCATGATTCCTCCGTGAGGTGTTGTAATGGTCAGTGCGAGAAGCGGATCGACGGCAACATTCTGCGCAGCCAGGCCGGTGCCCACCATGCAGCGTGACCGCTCAGCCGGAGCAGGACTGGGAGCAGGATCAGCCTGATCAGGAAGGCGTCGAGCAACACCGCGACGCCGAGGATGATGCCCATTTCTTTGGGTGGGAGCGGATCGGAGAGCGCGAAGGTGAAGAACACGGCGACCATGACCGCCGCAGCGGCGAAGATGACGCGTCCGGAGTGCGCGAGGCCGTCGACCTGAGCAGCCTTCGGGTCCCCGGTCTTCTCGTAGTGTTCTTTCGCGGTGGCGAGCAGGAACACGGTGTAGTCCATGGCGATGGCAAAGATCATCGCGAAGAAGAACACCGGCCCCCAGCCGTCGAGGAAACCTTGAGGGGTGAAGCCGAGCAGCGACGATCCGTGTCCGTCTTGGAAGATCAGCTTCGCAACCCCGAACGCTGCGGCGGTCGACAGCAAACTGACGGCGGTGCCGAGGATCGCGATCAGTGGTGCCTGCAGAGCGACGAGCAGCAGGATGAAGCCGAGGGCGAGGATGATCCCGATAACCAACGGTAGGTAGTCGTTCAGGGCTTGCTGCAGGTCGAGGTTCTCCGCTGGCGCGCCGCCGACGAGCGCGGACTCCGGTAGTTGTGCGCGTAGGTCACCGAGGATCGTGCCCATGGCCTCTGCGGAAGGGTCCACGGCAGGAAACGCTTGCAGCAGTGTGTAGTTCGAATCGTCTGTTGATGGTGTGGGCGGGGTGACCATCGAGATCCCGTCGACGCTGCTCGCTGCCGCGGCGGTAGCAGCCGCATCGGAAGACGGGACAACTATCTGCAGCGCGCCGGGTGCCCCGTCACCGAACTGGGCCTGAACCAACTCGTAACCTTGCCGAACGGGCGCATCGTCGGGAACGACAGCGATGGACGGCATTGCCACCTTCAGTCCCAGGACAGGTAAGGCCAGGGCGACGAGGATGCCGACGGAGACCAGCGCGAACGGCCATGGGTACTTGTGAAGCAATTCGCCCCACGCAGCGAACTTCGGGGATCGGTGCTGTTGGCGTTTCGCGTAAGGCAGGGATGCTGCGTTGACCTTGGGGCCGAGTGCGCCCAGCGTGGCCGGAAGAAGTGTCATGGTGGCGATCAGAACGAACGTGACGGCCAGCATGATGCCTACGGCCATGGTGCGCACGGCCGGTGCGGGAACGAGCAGCACTGCCGAGAGGCTGACCAGGACGGTAAGTCCGGACAGGATCACCGCTTTGCCTGCGGTGTCCATGGTTTCGGCAACGGCTGCTCGTGGATCGGCCGTACGGAGGGCGTCGCGGAAGCGGGCGACGATGAACAAGGCGTAGTCGATGCCGAGAGCGAGGGCGAACATCATCGCGAAATTCATCGCCCATACCGAGATCGGTGTGACCTCGTTGAGCAGCACCAAACCGCCGGCGGAGGCGACGAGTCCGGCCACTGTGAGCAACAGCGGCAGCCCGGCAGCGACGAGGGAGCCGAATGCGAGCACCATGATCGCCAAAGTGACTGGCCAAGAGAATAGTTCAGCCTGAATCATCGCATCGTGGTTGGCTTTGTTGAAGTCGGACCACAACGCGGAGGATCCGGTGGGATAGACCTCGATACCGTCGCCGGAGAGTGCGGTCAGCTCGTCTTTGACATCGTCGACGGCTTTGACCATGTCGTCCGTGTTTGCGTTGGCGCCGGCGATGAGGATGCCGGTGTGGCCGTCGGGGCTGATGGTCATACCAGGCTGTGGGGCGATGACGGCACCGAACCGGGTGTCACCGTCGAACACAGCTGTGACGTCGATGAGTCTCTGCTGCACGGTGGGATCGTCGATCGACGCGGTGTCCGAATGGACCACCACCTGAACCGCGGCCGAGGAGTTCCCGCCGAAATGCTGTTGCGCGAGTTCACGGACCTGGACCGATTCGGATCCGTTGGCTTGCCACCCAGCACCCGCCAGTGACGAAAAAACCGACGGCGCTGCAGATCCGAGCGCGACAAGCGCGATCAGCCAGACACCGAACACCCATCGGCGGCGTGCGACCATCGCGCTTCCCAGGCGTCCGAGTATGCCGGGTGTAGATACGCGATCACGATCGTCACGACCGGTGGCCGTCACGGTGTCGGGCACAGACATAACTTCTCCTAAAATACGGGCGGGGGTATTCAAATGAGCGAGCTAGACCTCGGTAAACCTGACCCAATTGGAAGGTTAGGCCCTTGCACTCGCGACCGGGATTGGCGGCGAAACAGCGATCGCGAGGCGCTGGCGCCGATCGATAGGACCAACGGTCTCAGCAGAGCAGGTGCACTGCCGAGGCCGTGAAACATCCTTCGTGACGTCGTCGACATGTCGATCGCAACCTGCCCACGCGATCTTGTCGCATATCGGGCACGGGACGGAGTAACACATAGACAGTCCTTTCTGACGAGCGTCTACCCACTGTTGCATATACCCAGGGGGGTATGCAAGTACCCCTGGGGGTATACGCTCGGGTAGGCCGTTCGCTCCTCTCGGGCGCCCACCCGAGGGGGTGGGCCGTCTGGGTCGTCGAGTGCCCAGGCGAGGTACCGCTTTCTGGGTAGCCGACGCACACGTCGGCGCATCCGTCGAGACGACTCAGTCCGGGTGCGGCGGCCACGCCATCGGTGAGAGGTCTCGGGAACTCGTGGCGTGGATCGAGCGCGCCGGAACCGTCATCGGGGCAGTCGCCGTACGAGACGAGCTCCGACCGGAAGCACATGAGGTGATCGCCGGGCTACGACGCGGCGGATATACCGTCGCGATGCTCACCGGCGACAACGAACGCACCGCCCAGGCGCTGGCCGCCGACGTCGGGATCGACGACGTGCACGCCGACCTGCGCCCGGAGGACAAGGCACGGATCGTGGAAACC
>NZ_LNAK01000098.1:30291-51953 GCF_001445685.1 Rhodococcus sp. KB6
ACCGCCCGACGGCAATGGTCGGGGACGGTGTCAACGACGCCCCCGCCCTGGCCACCGCCGACTTGGGCATTGCCATGGGCGCGATGGGTTCCGACGTGGCCATCGAGACCGCCGATGTTGCTCTGATGGGCGAAGACCTGCAGCACCTGCCGCCGGCTCTGCATCCGATGAACCGAATGCTCGCACAATTGCGCAGTGTCTACACGAAGCGCATCGCTTGCACGACCGACACAGCGCCGTCGCGTTTGGGCCCGCAAAGAGGACCGCAGCCGGCCGCACCAGCGATGACACCCAGCGTTGGCATCACCTCGAACGCACACATGTCCTCTCCCAGCCCTGTCCATGGCCACACAAACCACCTCGCCATGCTCCCCTGGCCTTACATCAGCGTGACTGCCGCGAAGCCGTCGGGCAGGTTCTTCGCATCATCGTCGTCGCCGCCCCGGGATCCGCACTGGGCCGCTATCCGGAGGGCAACACCGAACGAACTCGTGCCGGTCTTATGACACCGATGCCGATACCTGACGATCTTGCCGAGAAAATGCAGACCTACCAGTCCTGGGTTTCGTTTACCGCGAGCTGTCCTGCACTGCCGCATACTCGAAACCACACGCCGACGGAGGAACACCATGATGCACCTTGAAATTTTGCAAGTCCCGGACTGCCCGAACGTGCAGCTCCTCGAACAACGGATCGAGCACGTTCTCGCGGAGGAGTCCATCGATTGGGAACTGCGCCACGTAATCGTCGACGATCCTCGATCCGCAAGGCTTGCGGGCATGACCGGATCGCCGACGTTGCTCGTCGACGGCCGCGATCCGTTTGCCGAACCGGACCAGGTCCCCAACGTGTCATGCAGGCTCTATCGAGATTCCACGGGCGAGGTCGGTGGCGCTCCTACCGTTGCTGCACTGAGGGGTGCGTTCGGTATGGCTGCGCCCACAGCTGATGTAGAGGGCGATGAGTGAAAGTATCGGCCACCCACCGGTGGTCCCAACAGGGTCGTCTCCAGCAGCAGCCCCGGGGTTCCTCACAAGGGCGAGCTGACTCAACGGTCCTCCGTACTGCGCCTGCTCGAGTCTCGTCCGCCTGATCCCGCAGCTTGTACCGATTCCGAAACTCGAGACCACCACGGATACCGCCGACTCCGCACCTGATCCCGTCACCTGACATCTTCATCCCAATGCCAATCAATGCATGATCGCGCGCCCTCGGCATCACCCAGGAAGGCAGCTTTGAGCGGTCATACGTCCAAAAAAGACAGGTTGTGGCACCGATGCTGGGCATTTTCGTTACTGGAGCTTTCACGCGCACCTAACCGGAGGGAACCCTTCACCGGGTACGCATTGCACGCCGTTTTTCATCTACGACCATCACTTCTTCATTGATCCGGCGGCGCAATGACCGGAACGCGATCGCAGAGATGGCGAATCCGAGCAGCACCGCCCCGAACAGTGCTAACACACCGGGGATTTCGAGTTCGAGTATGGCGTTGATTCCCATGATGATCACTGCGAGGCCGGCGATTAGGGCGAGTCGAACCGCGGTGTAGTACATCACCAGACGCACGAGCTTTGACCGTGCTACACGGTTGATCCGCGCCACGCGCGTCTGCGGTGCTTGATGGGCACCCAGTGCCGCAATTTCTGGGCTGACTGGTGGATTGATACGGCCCTTCGGAGCGGACTGGCGTTTCACGATGCTCGATTCTCGGGTTCGGATCCCGCCTCTGGTTGGCGGGGACGACAGAACGAACCATATGTCTACTATGCACAATAGTAGTTCAGTGTTGTCCCGGTTCACCGCACCACGCTTGGAGGAAGTGCATGCAGGCACAGTCTCGGTGGTTCCTGCTCTTCCTGGTTGTGATCGGTCTTCTCGTCGTGGCGATCTGGCCTCGATCAACGTCAACCGAGACCCATTCCTCGACCCGGCCTCAAGTGCCTCCGGCCGCCCAGGCAGATGAAGATCGCGTCGACTCGGGGTTTTCCTCGAAGTCCGCGGCAGCAGCGGTTCCCTGTCCTGTGGCCCCGGCAGTACCGCCCGCAGGAGGAGAACTCCTGGGAATCAAAGCGACGTGTCTTGGCGAGAATACTGTGGTCGACCTCGGTGCAGCGCTGTCCGGGGAGCCGACCCTGATCAACCTCTGGGCCTCGTGGTGCGGGCCGTGCCGATCGGAAATCCCGGTCCTGAATGACTATGCAGGTACTCCGGGCTCCATCCGAGTAGTCGGGATCAACGTCCAGGACGACATGTCCACAGCACTAGCGCTTCTCACCGCTGCAGGCGTGCACTATCCCTCGTTCGCTGCGGTCGACGACATCGGAATTGCGCTATCGGCGCCGCCAGTTCTGCCGCTGAGCTTTCTCGTCCAACAAGACGGGTCCGTCGAACAGATTACAACCCCCATGGTTTTCGAAAACACTGACCAAATACGCTCCGCTGTAAGTGAGTTGATGAAATGAATGCCCCCGCACTCCCTCGCAAATCGAGACAACGCGTACTCGGAAAACCGACCCGCATCCTCCCACTGGTCGCTATTCTCACTGCGATCGTCGTCGCCGCGAGTGGATGTGCAACCGGCACCGATGCAGTCGCTTCGGGTGCGAATTTCGATTTCGTGTCACCGGGAGGACAAACCGATATTTTGTACGACCCGCCCGAATCGCGAAACATGATCGGTGTATTGGCCGGACCTGACCTCATGGCCGACGGTAGCGATATTTCACTCACTGATTACGCCGGTCAGGTCGTCGTGATCAATCTGTGGGGGCAATGGTGCGCCCCGTGCCGGTCCGAGGCCGACGATCTCGAGCGCGCGTACGAAGCAACCGAAAGTCTCGGTGTTCAGTTTCTCGGGATCAACGTTCGAGATCCTCAACGAGACAAGGCCCAGGACTTCGTCGTCGACAACAACGTCAGCTACCCCTCGATCTACGACCCGTCGATGAGAACTTTGACAGCGCTCGGCGGAAACTATCCGACAAGCGTGATTCCCTCCACCTTGGTGTTGGATCGCAGACAGCGCGTCGCCGCTGTGTTTCTTCGCGCACTTCTCACCGAGGATCTGCAACCGGTCATCGAGCGCGTGGCGGCCGAGCGGTGAACGAACTCGCCCAAGGTGTCGGCTCCAGCTTCCAGACCGCCGCCTCGAGCGGCCCGTTACTGCTCGCCGTAGCAGCGTGCATTCTTGCCGGTCTGGTGTCTTTCGCATCGCCGTGTGTGGTGCCGCTCGTTCCCGGATATCTGTCGTATCTGGCCGGCATTTCGGGAGCTGATTCTCCGGCAGCGATCCCCGGCGGCGAGAATGCACAGCCCACAGGCAGATGGCGGGTTACCGGCGCGGCAACCATGTTCGTTGCCGGATTCACGGTGGTGTTCGTGCTCGCCACCGCGTCGGTGTTCGGCGTGATCGGCACCCTGCGCATCAACGAAGACCTGCTCCAACGGGTGGGTGGTGTGATCACCATCGTGATGGGGTTGACCTTCATCGGCTTCATTCCGGCCTTGCAAAAAGACACACGGTTCGCCCCGCGGCGTATCTCCTCCCTTGCCGGCGCGCCCTTGTTGGGGGGCGTGTTCGCGTTGGGCTGGACACCATGTCTCGGCCCCACTCTCGCCGGAGTTATTTCGGTGGCGGCCGGAACTGAAGGCACGACAGCAGCGCGAGGCGTGATACTGATTGTCGCCTACTGTCTGGGATTGGGACTGCCGTTCATCGTGCTTGCGTTCGGGTCGGCGAAAGCACTCCGCGGCGTCGGATGGCTCAAACGCCATTCACGGACGATCCAGATTGTCGGCGGAATAATGCTCGTCGCTGTCGGGCTCGCACTGGTCACCGGCGTGTGGGGCATGTTCATCGGCTGGTTACGCAACGAATTCGTCAGTTCGGTCGTGCTGCCGATATGACAGATAACGCCACCGCGGGAGGTCGCATCCGCCACCTCTCGACACTGATTATCCGAGAAAGCATTCGACTACTGCGCCAAAATTGGCGCAGGTTGACGTCGATGAGTACCGCGCTCGTGCTCCTGTTCCTCCTGGCGCTCGCAGCACTTCCCGGCGCTATGTTGCCTCAGCGAAATCTCAACGTACAGAAAGTTTCCCAGTACATCGCGGCGCAGCCAACCCTCGGCCCGCTGTTCGACAAGCTGGAGTTGTTCGACGTCTTTTCCAGCTTCTGGTTCACTGCGATCTACGTCCTGCTGTTTCTCTCTCTCATCGGCTGTCTTGTTCCACGCCTGCAGGCGCATCTCGGCGCGCTTCGGAGCCAACCTGTACGAGCACCTCGGAATCTGTCCAGGTTGCCGCACCATTTCCACGGCGTAGTTGACATCTCGCATGACGAGGCCCTCACCAGAGTGCGGCAGTCGCTCAAGGGCTGGCGGGTAGCCGTCAGGTCCGAAAAGGATTCCGAGGTATCGGTTTCCGCGGAAAAGGGGTATCTGCGTGAGGCCGGGAATCTGGTGTTCCACTTCTCGCTGATCGGGTTGCTCGTCACCGTCGCGATCGGCAAGTTGGTGGGGTACGAGGGTTCGGTGATCGTCATTGCCGACGGCGGCCCCGGTTTCTGTAATACGTCACCTGCCGTGTACGACTCGTTTCGATCCGGAAATGCAACTGACGGAACGGGTCTCGCGCCTTTCTGCATCAAGGTCAACGACTTTTCCGCAGACTATCTCGATACCGGTCAGGCCGAAATGTTCACCTCCAACATTTCGTACCAGAGCGGGCAGGATATCGCGACCAATACCTGGAAAGACTATCGTCTTCGGGTCAACGAACCGCTGCGTACCGACGGTGCCCGTGTCTATCTGACCGGTCATGGGTACGCGCCGCAGTTCACCGTCACTTTTCCTGACGGACAGTCCCGTACCGAGACGATGCAGTTTCAACCGGACGATGCGGTCACGTTCCTGAGCAGTGGGGCGTTGCGGTTCGATCCGCCAGGTGGATCGTTTCCGAATCCGGACGAGCGCCGGAAGAATCAGATCGCCATCGAGGGACTCTTCGCGCCGACCGCTTCCTTCAGCGGGACGCTTCTGACTTCGTCGTTTCCCGATGCGCGTGACCCTGCGGTCGCGATCGACATCTACAAGGGCGATACGGGTCTGGACACCGGCATCCCGCAATCGATCTTCTCGTTGAACAAGGAAATGATCAACCAAGGAAGGCTGGTCAAACAAGATCGTGTGAACCTCCGCCCTGGAGAGACGCGGACTCTCACCGATGGAACACAGGTTCGGTTCGACGGCGCCAAGGAATTCGCCAATCTGCAGGTGTCGTACGACCCTGTGCAACAGTGGGTTCTCGTCTTTGCGATCACGATGATGCTCGGACTTCTGATCTCGCTCGTGATCAGGAGGCGGCGAGTGTGGATCCGCCTACGCCCGGGGACGGGACCGGAGCAGGCTGATCTCGAACTCGGTGGACTCGCGCGGACCGATCATGCCGGCTGGGGCGGCGAATTCGACGATCTCTGTGAGAAATTGTTGACTGACCAGCGCAGTTCTCCTTCTACGAGAGCGGGCCTGTGAGGGTCCTTTCGGTCGACCGTGCGATCACTGCCGACAGTGAATTAGATGCATGCCTGAAGAGTGGTCGCCCCAAACGGCACCACGGTGGGATCGCTTTGCGTCTCGCTCTTTCGGTGGGCGCTGGGTGGCTGCTGTTTCTCAGCTTTCCGCCGCGCACGCTGTGGTTTCTCGCCCCTGTAGCCATCGCCCTGCTGACCGTCGTTCTCCAGGGGCGCAGTCTCCGTGCGGGTTTCGGATTCGGCTATGCCGCGGGACTGGGATTCTTCGTTCCCTTGCTGCCATGGGTCGGAGCGTACGTGGGTGCAACGCCTTGGTTGGCGTTGGCGGCGATTGAAGCGCTCGCGTTCGGAGTGTTCGGCGTACTGGCGGTGGCCGTCGGCCACGCTCCGCTTTCCCCGGTGTGGATTGCGGGTGCATGGGTCACCGCAGAAGCACTTCGTAGCCGAGTTCCGTTCGGCGGTTTCCCGTGGGGGCGTTTGGCCTTCGGGCAGGCAGACGGCCCGCTGCTGCCGTTGGCTTCGATCGCGGGGGCGCCAGGTCTTTCCTTCGTGACTGCACTGATCGGAACACTCATCGCCTGGTCACTGGCTGGGCCCTTGAATGTTCGATGGCAAGCATTGGCGAAAGGTGGCGCTTGCATCGTCCTCATCTTTGTGAGTGCATTGGTGACCGGTTCTCCCGGTGCCGCCCCTGACGAGGTCGTCACTGCGACCGTCGTTCAGGGCAACGTGCCGCGACTCGGCCTCGATTTCAACGCCCAACGCCGAGCTGTGCTCGACAATCATGTTGCCCGCACCGAACAACTCGCAGCTGAGGTCACAGCGGGCCGAGCAGCCCGGCCACGACTTGTCATCTGGCCCGAAAACGCTTCGGATATAGATCCTTTGACGAATCGGGATGCGGCGGATCGACTGGACCGAGCAGCCCGTTCTATCGGCGCCCCGATCCTGGTCGGTACGGTCCTGCAGGGCGAGCCAGGAACATCGATCAACAGTGTCATGGTCTGGGATCCTGCCGAGGGTCCCGGTCAGCAACACATCAAGCGGCAGCTTGTGCCCTTCGGGGAGTATCTGCCGCTCCGATCGATCGTTAGTGCGGTGTCGTCATATGCCGATTCTGCGGGCAATTTCGTTGCCGGGAACGGGAATGGCGTCGTCGACCTCAACGGAATTCAGGTAGCTGTTGCCACGTGTTACGAGGTGGCTTTCGATGATCTGGTGACCGAGTCGGTCAGAGCGGGAGCCACGGTTATCGCGGTTCCCAGCAACAATGCGACCTTCGGCCGAACGGAGATGACATACCAACAGTTGGCGATGACAAGGCCAGCGGAAATCACCTCTCAGCGGACTCAACTTTGCAATCCTCGATACTCGCACCAAGCGCTGCTTCGAGTCGCTGATCGCACATGACGGATCGGTTGCCGAAACGACCTTCGATTGACTGTTCAGAAAATCAGGAATGCGTGGAAGTCCGGCGTTCGAGAAGAACGGTGTCGCGCCAGATGCCGTCGAGTTGGGCGATCTTTTCCCGGATCCCGATGGTGCGAAAACCTGCCGAATGGTGCAGCGAGACGGAGGCGCGGTTTTCGGGGAAGATCGACGTCTGCAGCGTCCAGAGTCCGTCTGCGTCCGCTGCCATGACTTGCTTGCGTAGCAACGCTTTTCCGACACCTCGTCCGCGCATCCCGTCGGCGACATAGACGGAATTCTCGGCGACTCCGCGGTAGCAGTCCCTCCCGGACACCGGACTCAGGGCAGCCCAGCCGACGACGACATCGTCGATGGTGGCGACCCAGCGATGATTCGGCAGCCACTGCGCATCGAGATACTCCCGGCTGGGGACTTCGGTGGTGAAGGTGGCGTTGCGCGTGGCGATGCCTTCGCCGTAGATCCGCAGGATCGCGTCCCAGTCGTCATCGGACATGGACCGGACGGCGACATCGTCAGGAAGATCGCTCGGGCAGCACGGCCGCGGCGCGCGAACTCCCATCACGATGTCGGCGGCCTGCGGCAACGCGACGCAGCACGTCGGATTCATCGCGACAACGGTGCTGGTTCCCTCTTTGCGCAGGCTGACGAATCCCACGTCGGCGAGCTTGCGCACATGGTGGGAGACCGTGGGCTGTCCGATCCCCAATGCCTCGGCGAGAGCCCCGATTGTGATTCCGCCGGCAGCGCTCGCGACGCGGTGCAGCAGCCGCACCCGCATCGGTTCGGCCAGGCACGCGAACCACTGGGCGTAGGTGTCGGCGTCAGCTTGCTCGAGCACGTTCGAGTCGACCGCACCTGGGTCCGAATCGCCGACGCGCACCGTCGGGGTCTGCAGCGATGTCATGCACACACTATATCGACCTTCGTCGATGGTTGCATTCATCGACTGATATCGATACAGTTCGAATTAAAGATCGATCATTGTCGATGAAAGGAATGTGTGATGACCGAACTACCCGTTGTCGTGATCGGAGCCGGACCGATCGGCCTCGCCGCCGCCGCGCAACTGCGCGAACGAGGACTCACGCCGCTGGTGTTCGAGCGCGGCGCCGTCGCCGGCGCGGCGATCGCCGAATGGAATCACGTCCGCCTCTTCTCCCGCTGGTCCGAACTCGTCGATCCCGCCGCGCAGTGTCTGCTCGAGCAGACCGGGTGGAGCGCCCCCGACGGAGATGCGTACCCGACCGGACAGCAGTGGCGACAGCTCTACCTCGAACCCCTCGCCGCCGCCCTCGGTGATGCCGTGCAGTTCGACACCGAGGTGGTCGGCGTCGCCCGACGTGGCCGCGACCTGGTCGTCGACGCCGGCCGCGAGACCGAACCTCTCTCCATCCACCTGCGCCGCCCCGACGGCAGCGAGGACCGCGTCTTCGCCCAGGCCGTCGTCGATGCGTCCGGCACCTGGGGCACCCCGAACCCGCTCGGTGGGGAGGGACTGCCCGCCCTCGGCGAGAGGGCTGCCGGATCTGCGATCACCTACCGTGTGCCCGATCTCGACGACGAGGCAGTTCGTGCTCGGTTCGCCGGGAAGCACACTGTCATCGCAGGTAGCGGCCATTCCGCATTGACCGCGATCGTCGCGTTGGCCGGACTCGCGGCAGAAGCCCCCGGTACGCGGATCATGTGGGCGGTTCGCCGCGGCGCTATCGGTTCCGCGTTCGGCGGCGGCGAATCGGACGAGCTGCCCGCCCGCGGCGCACTCGGACTCCGTGCGAAGAAGGCTGTCGACGAGGGGCTTCTCACCGTGGTCACCGGTTTCCGCACCGCAGCTGTCGAATCCGCCGACAGGGGTCAGCTCGCTCTGGTGTCCGATGCCGGCGCCCGGATCGAGAACGTCGACAACGTCGTCACCTTGACCGGATTCCGCCCCGACTTGTCGTGGCTGTCGGAAATCCGACTGGGCCTGGACCCTGTGCTGCAGGCCCCGACGCAGTTGGCGCCGTTGATCGACCCGAACGTCCACTCCTGCGGCACAGTCTATCCGCACGGCGCGAAAGAACTTCGCCACCCCGAACCCGGCGTGTACCTGGCGGGGATGAAGAGCTACGGCCGTGCGCCGACGTTCCTGGCGATGACCGGTTACGAGCAGGTTCGCAGCATCGCCGCCGAACTTGCCGGCGATCACGAGGCCGCTGCTCGGGTGGAGTTGATCCTCCCGGAAACCGGAGTCTGCGGCGGCGCAGGTGTTTTCGACGAACCCGACACCGCGGAATCCGAGGGCGGCTGCTGCGCGGCACCGGCTCCGGAGCTGATCTCGCTGTCCAGCCCCTCGGGCAGTTCCAACTCCTGCGGATAAGGCACAGCCGATGACGACCATCGAGGATCCGCCGCAGCGCCCCGTCAGCCTCGACCCGTCGGGGCTGCGGCGGGTCCTGGTGGCGCTGTGTCTGACCGAAATCACCAGCTGGGGAATCCTGTACTACGCGTTTCCTGTTCTGTCGGTAGCCATTTCCCGCGATACCGGATGGTCGACCTCGGTGATCGTGGCGGCGTTCTCGGTCAGCCAACTCGTCGCCGCCGTCGTCGGCATCCCTGTCGGACGGATCCTCGATCGCCACGGGCCCCGCTGGATCATGACCGCCGGATCTGTACTCGCTGTACCCGCACTGGTGGTCATCGCGACAGCTCACACCCTCCCTCTGTTTTTCGCGGGGTGGGTGTTCGCCGGTGTTGCGATGGGCGCGGTGCTGTATCCACCGGCATTCGCGGCCCTGACCCGCTGGTACGGCGACAACTACGTCAAAGCACTGATGATTCTCACCCTCGCTGCGGGTCTGGCCAGCACGGTGTTCGCGCCACTGTCTGTCGCTCTGGCCGATCGTTTCGATTGGCGCACAACCTACCTGGTGCTCGCCGCCGTACTGGCTGTGATCACCATCCCCGGACATATCTGGGGGTTGCGGGGCGGGTGGCCCGACCCGATCCGGCTGCCCCATGCGCAGCCCGGCGACTATCGCCGCACCTCCCGCAGCCTTGCCTTTCTTGCTCTGATCGTCGCCCTCGCTGCAGCCGCCTTCGCCGCATCCGCCGGCGTCTTCAACCTCGTACCGCTGCTGATCGAACGCGGTTTCAGTCCCAGCCTCGCCGCACTCACGCTCGGGTTGGGCGGCGCCGGTCAGGTCATCGGCCGCATCTTCTACCTACCTCTTGCAGCGAAGACCAGTGTCCGCGTGCGCACGGTATCGGTCATCGTCGTTGCCGCCCTCAGCACCGCGTGGTTAGGTCTGGCAAGCTCGGCGGCGGCGTTGATCGGCATCGCCGTCGGGGCCGGACTGGTCCGCGGCATCTTCACGTTGATCCAGGCCACCGCCATCACCGACCGCTGGGGCGGCGAACACTACGGGCGACTCAACGGGCTGATGTCCGCACCGATTGTCATCGTCATGGCCCTGGCGCCGTGGGCAGGCACCGTGCTTTCCACCTGGACCGGAAGCTACGCCCACGCGTATCTCGTACTCGGAGCGATCGCACTGGTCGGCGCCGTGATCAGCGCAGCAACCATCCCCACCCTCCGCGCCACCACAACGATTCCGATCACTTCCTGACCGAAAGAGAAACTCTCATGACGCACTACGACGCAATCGTCGTCGGGGGCGGTCAGTCCGGCCTGGCCGCAGCCCACCATCTGCGCCGCCAGCGGCTCGACACCGCGATTATCGAAGCTGGTAGCGAACCCGTCGGCTCCTGGCCGCAGTACTACGACAGCCTCACCCTGTTTTCACCAGCAAAGTACAGCTCCCTCCCAGGTTTACCGTTCGGCGGCGACGGTGACCGCTATCCCGGCCGCGACGAAGTCGTCGACTATCTCCGCCGCTACGCGAAGACTCTCGATGCGGACATCCACGTCAACGAACGAGCCGACACCGTCACCACCAGCGGCGGCCAGTTCACCGTCCGGACCGACAGCGGACCCGCCTACACCGCACCTCGAATCATCGCCGCCACAGGAGGATTCGGCACTCCACACATTCCCGCGCTGAAGGGACTCGATGCCTTCACCGGGACTGTTGTGCACGCCGCCGACTACCACGAACCCACCACCTACACGGGGCAGAACGTCATCGTCGTCGGCGCAGGGAACTCGGCAGTACAGATCGCTGCCGAGCTCGCCGAAACAGCCGATGTGATCCTGGCCAGCCGAAACCCCGTGACATTCGCCCCGCAACGACCCCTACGCCGCGACATGCACTTCTGGTTCAAGTACACCGGAATCGACACCCTCCCGATCGGGCATCTTCTCACGCGCCCACCGACGTCGCCGGTGTTCGACACCGGCCGCTACCGCGCCGCGCTCACCGCCGGCACACCACAACGCCGCGCCATGTTCACCAAACTCGAAGGAAACCAAGCCTTCTGGCCCGACGACACCACAACAACCGTCGACGCGGTCATCCTCGCCACCGGATACACACCCAACCTGAACTACCTCACAGAACTCGAGGCACTCACCGACACCGGCCATCCCCGCCACAAGAAAGGCCTGTCCACCACCCACCCAGGACTCGGATACGTGGGACTGGAATGGCAACGAAGCCTCTCGTCCGCATCCCTACGCGGGGTAGGCCGCGATGCTCACTACGTCATCCGACGACTCACACCTGCTGACGTCGCTCGGTTGCATCCAAACGAATAATGCCCGGCCTGAGCTTCGGTTGGCATAGCGACCGCACACGGCCTGACCTCCTGTTAACCGGTTCCCGTCCCATTGAACAGTGTGGACCCGACTTCCGCTTCTCTCGCCATGTGGTGATCTCTGTGGATGCGTCGACAGGCGTGGAGAAGGGTGTGCGATCAACAGTGTCCTCGGCGGACTCCTCCGATGCCGCATCGACGATCACTTCACCTCCAGGAAAACAACGAATCGTCAGAGGAAGGAAACAGTGATCCCGCGCCAGGGTTTTAGTGCCTCGACGGCGACCGCCCGAATCCGGATGGTGCGTGTTTGGGGGATGCTCGTCGAGCCCTTCGGACGCGCGGTCCGCATCGTTCCCGTCCGATACCGGCGTATCCGGAAACGCGGCTGCGACTGACACCCATAGAGTCAGCCGCTACCGGTTTCCTACGAAGTTAGCTGCCGAATCCGCCGAACAGATCGAGGAGATCGTCGAGACCGAAGTCAGCGCTGCCGCCACCCGCAGTGGCCGAAGTGACGGTGACCCGCACCGAGGGAATCGGGTCCTGGTAGTCGACATCGCCCTCCTCCTTGCACTTGGTGCGCACCTGGTACTCGCCGTCAGGGAAAACGGCCGATGTTCCGACGCCCGCTGCATTGGTCAAAATCTGACCGGCGACCATCGTCGAACCCGTTACAAGGAAGCTCTGGCCGACTTTGGTGGTGGAGTCGAGAACCGTTGCATCCGACCGGTACACGGTGCCTTCGCACTTGACGAAGGGTTTGGTGGTGGTCAATCCGGTGATCGAGGTGGTGATGGTGCCGGCGCCGGCGTTCGCGCTCACGGTCGCCGATCCGGTGACCGCTGCGGAACCGATCGCGGGGTTGGCGAGCAGCGCGAGCGCGGAGAATCCGGCGATGACGCCGGCGCCGGCGAGGCGCCGCTTGGTGGAAGTAGCCACGAGAATGATGTCCTTGTCGTTGGTCGCCGGGCCCCCGCCCGCGGCACATGTGAACCTGATGCCTTCCCGTGCGCGAGAGTCCGGATATCGGATCGACCACGCGAGAAAGGCTACCCTTTGTGAGGGTGGGCTAATTGAAGACTGTGACTGCCCTGAAAGTCAACGAATGTGTCGGTCGCCACTTTCGGGGTGCACCAGCCTGCTGCGACTGGAATCGTCCCGGACGTCGCAGCATCGAGGCACTCACAATGACGGAAACAGCCCCCTCGGATTGGAAGCGCCGCCCGATAATCGGCCGCATCGTCTACCTACCACTCGCAACGAAGACCAGTGTGCGAGTACGCACAATGATCGTTATCGCTGTCGTCGGTCTGACACCGCATGGCTGGGACTCGCGAACTCGGTGGCGGCGTTGATCGGCATCGCCATCGGCGCCGGACTGGTCCGCGGCATCTTCACCCTGATCCAGGTCACCGCTACTATCACCGACCGCTGAGGCGGCGAACACTGCGGGCGGCTCAACGGGCTCATGTCTGCACCAATCGTCATCGTCGTGACCTCGGACCGTGGGTTGGTACCGTGCTCTCCACCTGGTCCGGGAGCTACGCCCACGCGGATGGAAGCACGTTCTTGATCGATTGTGCGGTGCTGTCGTGCAGTGTGGTTGCCAGTGGGTTGGCAGGGCCGGTGTCGCGACGCGGACCCGGCGATTGGCCTCTGGAGGAGAGTGATGACGTCTACACAACTCGCCGGTTTGGTCGGGCTGCCGATGGTTTGAGAGTGATGGCAGCTACGACCGCCCCGGCAAAAGCGGTGATGGCGGCGATACCGAACCCGAAACTCCAGCCGGCTGCCATGGCCGTGATTGGGACGTTCCCATCGGCGACGAGTTGAGCAGTTCTTGCAGCGCTGACCGTGGTGAGGACGGCGAGACCGATAGCACCGCCGAGCTGCTGGCCTGCATTGAACAGCGCCGAGGCGATCCCACCATCGGCTGGATCCGTGCCAGAGACTGCCGCCGCGGTCAGCGGCGCGAAGGCCAAACCCAAACCGAGCCCAGCCAGTACCACCCCTGGCAACACAGTGCCCAAGTAACCGGCGGCGGGTCCGATGCTCATCAGTAGAGCGACACCGAAGGCAACAAGTAGCGAACCACCGGCAGCGAGGCGGTGCGGACGAACCGATGCGAGGGGCCCTCCAGCCAGTCGTGCCGCGATCGCGATGGCGACAGTCATCGGCAGGAACGCCAACCCGACCTTCACAGGGTTGTAGCCGAGAACAGTGGCCAGGAAGATGCTGAGGAAGTAGAACAAGGCATAGATCGCGACGCCGAAGATCAAACCGGTCACATCCGCTCCCAACACGGTTCGGTTTCGCAAAAGTCGCAACGGCACCAGCGGATCGCTCCGACGGGCTTGCAACAATCCGAATGCCGCCAGAAGCACGAACGCCGTCCCCAGTGCTACCAAGGCTTCCGTCGAGACCCATCCCGTGTCGGTCGTCCGGACCAAGCCATACACCAGTGCTATCAAGCCGCCGGTCACCGTGAGCGCGCCTGCCACGTCGATCCGGCCGGCTCGATCCCCCTCCCCTGCCGGCAAGACAACGATTGCCACCCCGGCAGCGGTGATCGCGACCGGGACGTTGATCCAGAACACCCACGACCACGACAACACCTGAGTCAGGACTCCCCCCAGGATCAGACCGAGCGCGGTACCTCCAGCGGTGACACCGGCCCACACTCCCAAGGCCACCGTCCGCTCCCGGCCCGCCGGAAAAACTCTCATCAACAACGCCAGCGCTGCCGGCGCCATCACGGCAGCGCCGATTCCTTGTACTGCCCGGGCAGCGACCAGCAGCGCGGCTGTCTCGGCGCAGCCACCCACGAACGAGGCACCGGCAAATGCCAATGCACCGATGACCAGCATCCGACGGTGCCCGAACCGGTCGGCCAGACGGCCACCGAGCAGCAATAACCCACCAAACGCGAGCGTGTAGGCGGTGATCACCCACTGAAGGTCCTGAAGCGAGAAACCCACGTCGTCACGAATTGCCGACAGCGCCACGTTCACGATGGTCGCGTCGACCACGATCAGTAGTTGACTGCCCGCCAACACTGCCAACGCCCAAAGTCCACGCTTTCGATCCGGGACCGCTGGTTGCGGCGGCGGAGTCGCACTCGCTGTACCGGTCATCAGCAACCTTCCGATCGTTTCACTCAACGACCGTAGAGCGAAAGGCAGTTTCAGTCAACACCCGTAGAGTTAACGACATGGTGAAGGAAAAGCCCGAGAAGATTTCACGCGCCGAGCGCAAAGAACACACTGCAGCAAAAATCCTGTCGGCGGCCCGCAGACAGTTCGCCGAGCACGGCTTCGACCGCACCACGATCCGGGCCATCGCTACAGATGCCGGGATCGACCCGGCACTGGTGATGCAGCTACACAGCAACAAAGAGCAACTATTCGCCGCAGCAGCACAGGCCGACGTCGACCTGCACAGCTTGATCGAGGCGCCTATCGCCGATCTTCCCGAAGCTGCTGCGGCACACCTATTCTCAGGATTCGAAGACCCATCACAGCGAGACAGCTCAGAGGCGCTACTGCGCAGCTGCCTGACCCATCCCCTCGCTGGACAGGTTTTGCGCGATCAGGTCCTGGCGCCGGCTCAAGCGACCGTCGCAACGACGATCGGCGGTGACGACGCTGAGCTGCGGGCAGCGGTGCTCAACGCCTGCACACTGGGAGTCACTATTGCTCGGTATCTGTTGAAAGTCCCAGCCATGGCCCAAGCCGACCAAAGCGATCTTGAGCGAATCCTCCGACCGGCCCTCAGCGCACTGACCGAGACACACCCAGCCCCCCAAGGGGCACGACCCGCCTAACGGCACCTGCACGTCCCGACTGACATCGAATACCGGTATTCATCGCCAGATCAAACAGAACCCATACTCAAGGCGGTCAGCCACGGGTCGTGCAGTCGCCGTGATATCTCACCAGATCGAGAGGCATCGAGTCGCCGTTGCCGCAGGAATTGAGGCCTAAAACGCGTGCCCGCGCGAGGTCGGCGAATAGACTCGCAATGTTACTCACGCGTGCCGTTTTCAATGTGGTAGCGCCCCGCGTGCGCCACCTTGCGGCGGTTTACCGAATGTGAAGCAACTGACTATCTAATCTATTGCTACTACCCCGAATCCTGTCAATCACAGTTTGTCCGTACGTGGTAACGGGTAAACGGTGACCTGTATCAGCAGAATTTCGAATGGCACATCCTGCAGGCGCGCACTCTAAAGAGGGGAGTCATCGTGAGTACCACCTCATCCATGCTCGACACCTACCCACTGGATCTTGGAGGTATCGACCGTTCTAAATTGGTCGCCTGCATCGACTTGTGTACTGATTGTTCGCAAGCATGCACGGCGTGCGCCGACGCGTGTTTGAGCGAGACTGCCGTTGCCGATCTCACAAAATGCATCCGCACCAATCTCGATTGTGCTGACATCTGTCAGACAACCGGACGTGTGCTCTCACGCCACACCGGATCCGACGAAAGTCTCACACGCACGGTCCTCGAAACCTGCGCGGCGGCTTGCAAGGCCTGCGGCGCCGAATGCGTCAAACACGGGTCGATGCACGAGCACTGTGACATCTGCGCCAAAGCATGCCATCGTTGTGAGCATGCCTGCCGCGAGTTAATTTCCACGCTTGGTTGACGTCCACGCGCACCCGAATACCTCCCCAGACTCACGTGCGCAGAATGGTTCAACAGGCACTCCATGCCGGATTGCCCAGCCGTTGTGGGTGGCAAGGCACGGGCATAAGCACCATCCCCAAGAAGCGCGGGTGGCGCCAACCCGCCAGAACGGTCCTCGAAAATGAGGCATCGGGACTCATCTTCAGCTCTACCGATGCCTTGCGAGTCATCGGCTTCTTGGAACGACAGACAGCGGTAGTTCATCTGGATTCGGCTAGAGTCACACAGAAGTGACCTGAAACATGTGACGCCAGCGAAAAGAGTTGCTGGCCAAAATATTTCAACACTAGATAGAGTTCATGCCGTTTCCCGACGAGACCGTGCACCGATTCCCGCTGCTACAGTCGTGAAACCGTGATGGCATCTGCGATACGTACCCCGCATTCGCGGACCGTACTCGCGCTCGCCGCTACCCTCTATTTGCTCGCTCAGACAATTGCCCAGTGCGGGATCTCCCTGATGCACGCCCACGATGAGGGCATCGACCTCCACATCACGTCCGCCACCTCATCACTGACCGCGGAAACGGCTCCCGACCACGCGCACATCGACAACGGATCGACACACGTAGCGCACGAGGCGCACACCGTCGTCGCCATGCCCCGATCCGACAATCCACTCCGCCCGCTGACCGTCGCCGCGATCGTTGCGATGACCCTGGCTGTGGTGCTGGTGGCGATATCGGCTCCGCGCGCTCCGCGGGCCCCGCCGGATCTATCCATTCCTATCCGGCACGGCCGGATCCTCTTGAACGAACTCTGTATCAACAGGTGCTGATCAGCAGCCCGCAGGCCATCGAGGACTTCTCCTCATGGCCCAGCTCGTGCTGCCCTCACTCACCTACTGCCCCGTCGCAGTCATATACAGGGATTACTCATCATGAACACTGTTGTTCCCTCCACACTCGTTCCACCGTCCGCCGCCGCCCACCTGCTGACCACCGCTCACCGTTACCCACATCCGAGCACCATGGTCGGCAACACCCCCGTTCTGTGGATCAGTGAACCGTTCGCCGACCACGGCCGCGGCTTCTGGGCGAAACTCGAAGGCAGCAACCCTGGTGGGATGAAAGACCGCCCCGCGCTGCACATGGTCGAGAAGGCGAAGGCACGCGGCGACCTCGCTCCCGGCGCGATGATCATCGAATCCACCAGTGGAACCTTGGGCCTGGGCCTTGCCTTGGCCGGGATCACCCATCACCATCCCGTCACCCTCGTCACCGACCCCGGTCTGGAACCGATCGTGCACCGGATGCTCGCCGCCTACGGCGCCCACGTCGAATTGGTCACCGCACCGCACCCCACCGGCGGCTGGCAGCAAGCCCGGCGCGAGAAGGTCCGTGAACTTCTCGATGCACATCCGAGGTCATGGTGCCCGGACCAATACACCAACCCGGACAACATCGAGGCGTACGAACCACTCGCTCATGAACTCATGGCCCAGCTCGGCCACATTGACACCCTGGTTTGCTCTGTAGGTACCGGCGGACATTCCGCTGGTATCGCCCGAGTGCTTCGCCGGTTCTGTCCAGATCTGAAACTGGTTGGCGTCGACACCGTCGGATCGACGATTTTCGGACAACCAGCCAGCACCCGGCTCATGCGCGGACTGGGTTCGAGTATCTATCCCGACAATATCGACTACGCTGCCTTCGACGAAGTGCACTGGGTGGCCCCCCAGGAAGCCGTGTGGTCCTGCCGCACCCTGGCGTCCACCCATCACGCCAGCGGCGGCTGGAGCGTGGGTGCTGTCGCTCTGACCGCCGGCTGGATCGCTCGCACCAGCCCACCGGAGGCCCGGGTTGCGGCTGTCTTCCCTGACGGACCGCAGCGCTACTTCGACACCATCTACAACGACGATTACTGCGCCGAGCACGGTTTATCGGACGTGAACCCTCCGGCCGATCCGGCGACCATCGACCACCCCGCCGACCAGATCGTGAAGTCCTGGACCCGGTGTGCCACCGTGGTCGACCCCACAGAGAGCGTTTCATGAAGAACCTTCTGACCCAATTCCGCAGCTTCGACCGGCCGGCTCAGGTGTTGATGGTCAACCAGTTCTCCATCAACGTAGGTTTCTACATGCTGATGCCTTATCTGGCCGGCTACCTGGCCGGCCCATTGGGCCTGGCGGCGTGGGCTGTCGGTCTGGTTCTGGGCATGCGAAACTTCTCCCAGCAGGGGATGTTCCTGCTCGGGGGCACGCTCGCGGACCGCCTCGGCTACAAACCCCTGATCGTCGCCGGCTGCCTGCTGCGGGTCGCCGGTTTCGTGCTGCTCGCGGCGGTGGAATCGCTGCCGGCGATTCTGCTCGCGTCGGCCGCCACCGGGTTCGCCGGTGCGCTGTTCAATCCGGCGGTGCGGGCATATCTGGCCGCCGACGCGGGGCCACGGCGGGTCGAGGCGTTCGCGGTGTTCAACGTGTTCTATCAGGCCGGGATTCTGCTGGGCCCATTGATCGGTCTCGCTCTGACCACCCTCGATTTCCGGGTCACCTCGCTGGTAGCGGCCGCGGTCTTCGCCGTGCTGACAATCGTGCAGATCTGGGCGTTACCTGCCCACAGGTCGAAGACAACCGCAGCCAAGACCTCGGTCCTCGAGGACTGGCGACTTGTGATAAGGAATCGGCCCTTCGTGCTGTTCGCGCTGGCGATGATCGGATCCTATGTCCTCTCGTTCCAAATTTATCTGGCGCTGCCGCTGCAGGCGGCGGTTGTGGTCGGCGACGACCGCTCCGACACCGCCTTGGTGACCTCGCTGTTCGTGGTCTCGGGCGTGGTGGCGATCGCCGGACAATTGCGGATAACATCCTGGTTCTCCGGAAAGTGGGGCTCAGGACGAAGCCTGGTCGTCGGCATCACGATCATGGCGATGGCATTCCTGCCCCTGATCGTGCTGCCCAGTCCAGAAACTCTCGGGGGATGGGCTGCCGCCAGCGCCTTGGTGCTCACCGCTGCGTTGTTGGCGGTCGGCACCGCCGCCGTGTTTCCATTCGAGATGGATACGGTGGTCGCACTCTCGGGCGGCAAGCTCGTGGCCACCCATTACGGCTTCTACAACACCGTTATCGGGATAGGCATCCTGCTCGGCAATTTAGGTACCGGCGCTGTCTTCGGATTCCTCAGTGAAGCAGGTCTGGGCGCGCTGATCTGGGTGGCGCTATCTGTTGTCGGGGCGGTGTGTGTGATCGCCCTGTATCTGCTCGACCGGTCCGCCCGGCTCTCCCCTTCGCCGCTCAAGACCACGGTGACCGAAACCGATGAGGTACCGGCCCCCAGCTAGTCTCCGGGGCCTCGATGTAGTGAGGTCGCAATCCCGCCCAAGTACGCAGTTTCGAGTGGGTGGGGTTCTGGCAAACACCGGTACTCTGCGCTCGACCAGGAGTTGTGCATGATCAGACGAGTTCCCTGTCCCATCCGACTGTCCCCGAGATATCGACAAGGGCGGCGCAAAGGTCGTCGACGCCCGAGCCTTCGACGACGAGATGCGCTGACTGAAATCTGGCTGACTCGCGAGGGTTTGTCTCACACTGAACTGGGTAACGTCCTCCCGACCGAATCGACCAGCTGTCGGCGTGGTGTCGCACTGCGCAATGACAAGGGTGGGAGGCGGAGGCCACCCAGTGCGCCATCGCCTCCACAACCCGTTCGCCCCAACGACGGGATTCTCGCCCCACAAACCGGCACCGTTGTCTCCGCCTCAGATCTGGATGCAATTCGGTCGGGCGTCTACCCCCGATCGGCGTGGAAGATACTGCGCAGCGAGATGATTGCCTCAACGCAAAGACGAATGCGCGTTCCTACGCCAGATCCCCGCGCCGCGGTACCCGGCGAAGACCTATGATCCTGCGCAATGCACGATTCCTCGTTACCGTGGCGGTCCTCGCGGTGCTGGCAGTGGCCGCCGCCCTCGCCCCCCGCCCGTCGATCTCCGTGGTGCGGGACTGGGCGGAGTCGGTGGGTCCAGCGTTCGTATTGGTGTTCTTTCTGGTCCAGTCGGTGCTGACAATCGCTCCGGTGCCGCGAACGGTGTTCACCGTCAGCGCCGGGCTGTTGTTCGGTCCCACTGGCGGAGTCGCCGTCGCGATCGGCGCCACAACTGTCAGCGCTGTGCTGGCGTTCCTGCTGGTGCGGGCGCTTGGTCGCACGGTGGTACAAGCGCGGATGACGCACCCCGCGGTGAAGGCCATCGATGCCCGACTGGCCAAACGAGGGTGGCTCGCAGTCGGGTCCCTGCGACTCATCGCCCCGGCACCGTTCGCCCTGGTCAACTATTGCTCCGCACTCTCGGCGGTGCGCTTACTGCCCTACACCGCGGCTACGGTGGTGGGGATTCTGCCTGGCACTGTCGCAGCAGTGTTGCTCGGTGACGCATTGTCCGGGGGGGCGAACCCTGTCCTGATGGTCGTGACGTTGATAGGAATAGCGGTCGGGCTTGCGGGATTGCTGGTAGACGCCCGCCTGCCCGTATCGCGGGCCAGGCACTCCCAAGAGTCGGTCGAAACAGAGCCACACGAGCGGCAAATCCGTTAGGACCAGTCGCCGCCTTCGACTTCGGCAGCTGGCGGAGCCTCTGCAGGTGCAGCAGGTGCAGCGGCAGGTGCTTCAGAAGCAGGGGCTGTCTTCGCGCCAGGAGCCTTGGCGGCGCCCTTCATCTGCAGTCCCTTGCCGTCGGGAGCCTTGGCTCCGCCCGCAAGACCGAGCCCCTTGGGCTTTGCCACAGGTGTGGCCGGTGCAGCAGGTGCAGCGGCAGGTGCTTCAGAAGCAGGGGCTGTCTTCGCGCCAGGAGCCTTGGCGGCGCCCTTCATCTGCAGTCCCTTGCCGCCGGGAGCCTTGGCTCCGCCCGCAAGACCGAGCCCCTTGGGCTTTGCCACAGGTGTGGCCGGTGCAGCAGCTTCGGCAGCGGGAGCCGCCTTCTTGGCGCCGGGAGCCTTTGCCCCGCCGGCCATTCCGAGGCCCTTGCCTGGTGCCTTGGCGCCGGGAGCTTTTGCGCCTGGTGCTTTGGCGAGGCCCTTCATGGCCAGACCCTTGCCTGCCGGTGCAGCCTTGGCTTCCGGAGTCGCGGCGGCTTCCTCGACTTCGGCGACCCGATCCTGCTCGACAGTCTCAGCCTTTGCCTCAGCAGCGACCGGGGCCTTCTCACGCGGGATCACCTTGATGTTCTCGCCGAGCTGTGCGGGATCGAGGCGGGTGACGGAGTTCAGCATCAGCTGCGCGACGTCGACGACCTCGACGCCTTCGCCCTGGCCTTGCTCCTGGCGGGCAGTGACGCCGTCGGTGAGCATGACGCGGCAGAACGGGCAACCCGTG
>NZ_LNAK01000098.1:52106-72328 GCF_001445685.1 Rhodococcus sp. KB6
ACCGATGTTCTCTTCCATCCACATGCGAGCACCACCGGCACCACAGCACATGGAACGTTCGCCGTGACGCGGCATTTCGACCAGCTTGGAGCCTGAGGCTTCCATGAGTTCACGGGGAGCGTCGTAAACCTTGTTGTGGCGTCCGAGGAAGCACGGGTCGTGGTAGGTGACGTCTTCGCTCACGGACGCAACCGGGATCAGCTTCTTCTGGCGCACCAGACGGTTGAGCAGCTGGGTGTGGTGCACGACCTCGTAGTCGCCGCCCACCTCCGGGTACTCGTTGCCGAGGGCGTTGAAGCAGTGCGCACAGGTGACGACGATCTTGCGCTTCTTCTGCTCGATACCGTCGAAGACCGAGTTGAGCATCTCGATGTTCTGCATTGCGAGCTGCTGGAACAAGAACTCGTTGCCGGCACGACGTGCGGAGTCGCCGGTGCAGGTTTCGTCGGCGCCGAGGACCATGAACTTCACTCCCGCGGTGGCGAGGAGTTCGGCGACAGCCTTGGTGGTCTTCTTGGCACGGTCTTCGTAGGCGCCGGCGCAGCCGACCCAGAAGAGGTACTCGTAGTCCTCGAAGCTGTCGGCGTCCTTGCCGAAGACGGGGATCTCGAAGTCCATCTCGTTGATCCAGTTGAGGCGATCCTTGGAGTTCTGGCCCCAGGGGTTGCCCTTGTTCTCGAGGTTCTTGAACAGGCCGGCGAGCTCGGAGGGGAACTCCGATTCGATCAGGACCTGGTAGCGACGCATGTCGATGATGTGGTCGACGTGTTCGATGTCGACGGGGCACTGTTCGACGCAGGCACCGCAGTTGGTGCAGCTCCACAAGGTTTCGGCGTCGATGACCGGGGCCATCTCACCTTCGACGGTTTCACCGACGAGCTTGCGGTCGGCCTCGAGGCGTGCGGCCTCGGGGATGGCTGCGAGTGCGGCTTCCTTGACGTTGCCTTCGCTGTCGACGAGTCCGATCTCGTCGCCGCCCATGTCCTTGCGTCCACCAGCGAGCAGGTACGGGGCCTTGGCGTAGCCGTGGTCACGCAGCGACATGATGAGCAGCTTGGGGGAGAGCGGCTTTCCGGTGTTCCAAGCAGGGCACTGGGACTGGCAACGCCCGCACTCGGTGCAGGTGGTGAAGTCGAGCCAGCCCTTCCAGGAGAAGTCTTCGATGTTTCCGGCGCCGAGAGTGTCGGTGTCGGGGTCGACGTTCTCCATCGTCAGGACTTTGCCCTTGGACATCATGGGCTTTGCCGCGCCGAGCGCGACGGTGCCGTCGTCTTCACGCTTGAAATAGATGTTGAAGAACGCGGAGAAGCGGTGCCAGGCGACGCCCCAGGTGATGTTGCGGCCCACAATGTAGAGCCACACCAT
Organism: Rhodococcus sp. KB6; assembly: GCF_001445685.1. Classification (NCBI taxonomy): domain Bacteria; kingdom Bacillati; phylum Actinomycetota; class Actinomycetes; order Mycobacteriales; family Nocardiaceae; genus Rhodococcus; species Rhodococcus sp. KB6. Next base: position 53,472 of record NZ_LNAK01000098.1, read on the forward strand.
CGCCGACATCAATTTCACGAACGCCATGACCGAGACCATGACCACACTCGCGGGAAGCAGTTTGGCGACCTGCATGGTGAAGAAGTCGGTCCACGGGTTGGCGTGACCGTAGGTCGCGATCTTGCCGGCCTTGACCATGATCATGCCCAGGCCCTCGACCAAGACGATCGTCTCGACGAAATAGGCGGCCTTGAAGTTGGAGCCGCCGAACCGGGACAGGCGCGCAGGCAGACGCGGGTGGTTGAGCTGACGGATCACGATCAGCGTGGTGATACCGACAACAGTGCCGAGACCCAGCAGTTCATCGATGAAATGGTAGGCAGCCCAGCCACTCACAAACGGCCAGCCCCCGGCGGGGTTGAAGGTCTGGATGTAGGCCTCCATCGCAACGAACATCCCCAACGCGAAACCGATCATGACGAGCCAGTGGGCCCAGCCGACGCTGCGGAACTTGTTCATGCGCGTGTGCGCGATGAACTCGATGATCATCTGCTTGAAGCGAGGGAAGAACGGGCGCCATCGATCAGGTGCCGACTGGCCGATGCGCACGGTGTTGAACATCCTCAACGCACCACTCACGAAGGAACTCCAGCTAAAAACACTTAGCAGCACACCAATTGCGCCGAGTGTGATGGTCAGGCTATTCATCGTCGTCTCTCTGTTTTGAAGGCATTATCGAAACCGGCCTCCGAGGTACTCAACTAGTACACACCACGTCAAGTTACTTGCCGGTAACTTATCGCGAGGTCATCAAAGGCCAGGACACGCGATGGCGCCAAACCTGTCGCAGCGATCGAACGAACTGGGGGTGCGTACCCCACCCGACACCAGGAGGAGACGGAAATCGCCGGGAAATTCGCAGCCGACCGACACTCTAAACTACTACGGACCTTAGTAGCTAAGGATGCTTCCCCCGAGATGCGGACACCAATTTCTATGCGACGATGGTTGACGTAGCTGATCGCTGCTCGTGCTCGATCGGACGGAGATCCGGCCGAGAATGCGGCGTCTACGTCGCATCCTGTAATACGTGTCCCAGCGGAAGACGGCGACGCAAGTCTCACCCGCCCATTGTTGATGACGATGCCCGACAACAGCATTGAACCAAGAGATCATATCGACAGGGGTACCCCGACCACACCCCACGATCGGGTTACACCCACCTCCTGGCACACGTCGGTGAACCCCGCCGACGCATTCCGGGGCCCGCTGTCGCCGTGGGAGATTGCGCCCCACCCCCTGCTGCGCCCCGGGACGGAGACGGCTCGGCGAGCACCCCGGCGCACAATTGGTTGGCGTTAGGTCAGCCCGGGAAACCCGTTCGAGCTCAGGCCCAATATTATTGCTAGACAACGGATTCCATCATCTTCGATAACGGGTAAGTGACGCCCCGGACGTACCTGATGTTCGGTGCACTCGCGATCAAATCCCGGCGGTATACCTTGTCCGTGCCCCTACCTCGTCAACTACCTCTGCATCTGGCACCGCCGGTCCGTCGTAGGTTTCGGCATCGATGGATGCGCACTTCTGAATTTGAACTCTCACCGATGCTATCTTTGCGGTGTGTGTCCGATACGAATACGCGCGGCGGTGCAGCGGGCCTTGCTCGGTGCCGCGATACTCGCTGCGGTGTTCACAGTGCTCATGTCGTCGCAGATCACGCACACGCCTACGAGTTCGTCGATCGCTGCGAGCCATGCCCCGATGGTCGCTGTCATGGAACTCGTCGCCGATGGACCCGACGCCACCAGCGACAGTGACAGCGTCCTTACCGGCCATGCTCACGACATACGTGGCGAGGGTGACAGCCCCGCTTCGGGGCTCGATTCGATGCACGTGCTGTTGGCGATTGTCTCGCTAGGGCTCGTCGTCGCCGCCTTGCGTCTACTCTGGGTCGCATGGGCATACCCCCGCCCTGACGGTGAAAAGCAAACCAGCGCAATCTTTTCGGCGGTCGACGCGACAATGCGTCCCGTATCGATTCTCGACGCAGCCTGCGTGCTGAGGGTGTGACAGGTCTGCGTTAGCCAGCAGATCCTCCACACCCAACTCGGTTCAGCGTCTGCCATCTGTCGAGATGGCGCGCGATCGCACCACAGGAGCGCCGTCGTGCGTGTCATAGTCAGCTCTACCCGGCCCCCGTCCGCACCGGAACCACCCGGTGCACCACGACTCGGCCCCATCCATGTCCGCCACGCCGCTCTCCCCGACCTGTCCACCAGCGCCCGCCTGCACCTCGAGGCCCTACCGGTAGGCCTGTTCCCCCAACTCGGATATCGATTCCTGCGGCGCTGGCATGCAAGCTTCGTCGCACGACCCCATGCAGTTGCGTTCGTCGCAGCCGACGCCGACCAGAACATTCTGGGATTTCTCCTCGGAACACTCGATCACCGGGCGCACCTGAGTCAGGTATTGCGCGATCGCCGGACAGTGGTTTCTCTTGCTGCGCACGGATTCATCGCACTGGCAGTGCGGCCACGCCTCGCTGCTCGATTCGTTCGAACCCGAGCCCGGCCGTGGTGCTCAGCCGTGAGCGAACTGCTTTCACTCCGCCCGCCGAAAGCACGTAGAAACCACTCATCCGCCCGGGAACCCGCCGATGCAACGGCAGTGCTGGTCGCCATCGCCGTCGACCCCACACAGCGCGGACATGGGATCGGAGCGCAGCTCACTGTCGCCTTCGAAACCGCTGCGTCCCGATACGGCACACCGACCGCCGAACTCGTTACCGCGGTAGGCGACGACGACTCGGACAGTTCACACGGCTTCTACGACCGACTCGGATGGATACCCGCGCGGGTCTATCTCGACCGGGACGGGTGCCGCATGCAGGTCTATCACCGAGCACTTCCCGCGACTGCGCCCGCATCGAACTCGAACAAGGCAGGAACGACATGACCAGCGCACGACGAACCGTGACGAAACTCGTCGGTTGCACGATACTCGCCGGAGTCCTACTCGCGGGTGTACTTTTTCCTCTCGCCGGAGGCCTGGGATACGCATCGAACCAGGCGTCGAACACCGTCGAAAACGTCTCGTCCGAACTGGTTGAGGGCCTTGTTCCCGGTGTCTCGACCATGGTCGATGCTGCTGGCACCCCGATCGCCTGGCTGTACGAGCAACGCCGCTTCGAGGTGGCGAGCGAGAAGATTTCCAATGAGATGAAACTGGCGATCGTCTCCGTCGAGGACAGACGGTTCGCCGATCATCAAGGCGTGGACTGGCAAGGCACGCTCCGGGCGTTCTTGACCAACACCACAAGCGGACAAGTCGAACAGGGCGCGTCGACCATCAACCAGCAATACGTGAAGAACTACCAACTACTCGTGCTGGCCAAGACCGATTCGGAACGGCGGGCAGCTATCGAAACGACACCGGCCCGCAAGATTCGTGAGATCCGTATGGCGCTCACACTCGATCGACAACTCACCAAGGACGAAATCCTGACCCGATACCTCAACCTGGTTCCCTTCGGTAACGCATCCTTCGGAATTCAGGACGCCGCCCAGACCTACTTCGGCATCGACGCCAGCAAGCTTTCCGCCGTACAGGCGGCCATGCTTGCGGGCACGGTCCAGTCCAGTTCGGCACTGAATCCGTACACGAACGCAGAAGGGGTCACGATACGTCGCAACACCGTTCTCGACACCATGATCGATAACCTTCCCGACCGAGCCGACGAACTTCGGGCAGCCAAGACCCAGCCCTTGGGAGTGCTCCCGGAACCCAACGCACTGCCACGCGGTTGTATCGCCGCCGGCGACCGAGGGTTCTTCTGCGACTACGCCTTGCAGTACCTCGAAGAGGCAGGGATCAGCCGCGAACAAATCGACAAGGGCGGCTACCTGATCAGAACGACCCTCGACCCGGTCGTCCAAGGCTCGGTCAGAACTGCCCTCGTCGGCAACACGAGCCCCGACGTGGATGGTGTCGCGTCGGTGATGAATATCATCGAGCCCGGCCAGGAACAGCATCGCCTCCTCGCGATGGGTAGTAGTCGCATCTACGGGCTCGACGCCGATGCAGCTCAGACCGTACAGCCGCAACCATATTCGCTGGTCGGCAACGGTGCCGGCTCGATCTTCAAAATCTTTACCGCCGCCGCGGCTATGGAAAAAGGGCTAGGCAGCAACAGCGTCTTGCAGGTGCCGCGGCGCGTAGAAGTCAAAGGTCTCGGAAACGGCGGCGCACGCGGATGCCCCGTGGCCACCTACTGCGTCGAGAACACAGGCAACTACCCGGCATCTCTGTCACTGACGGACGCCCTGGCTCAATCTCCGAACACCCCGTTCGTGAAACTACTCGAGACCGTCGGTGTCACACCGACCATCGAGATGGCCGTACGCCTCGGACTACGCTCCTACAACGACCCGGGCACCTCGGGCCAAGGTGAACGCAGCATGACCGATCTTCAGAAAGAGCAAAATCTCGGTTCGTTCACCCTCGGTCCGACGCCCGTCAATCCACTCGAACTCTCCAATGTCGCAGCCACACTCGCATCGTCGGGCGTGTGGTGCCCGCCTACCCCCATCGACTCTATAGTCGACAGCGACGGCAACCCGGTGCCGATGACGCAACAAGGATGCGAACAAGTCGTCGACCCCGGGCTGGCGAACACCTTGGCCAACGCGATGAGCAAGGACGATCAACCTGGGGGCACAGCATCCGGCGCCGCCCAATCTGCCGGATGGTCTCTGCCGATGTCGGGAAAAACCGGGACCACCGAGTCGAACCGATCCTCTGGTTTTCTCGGCTTCACCAATCGCTACGCGGGCGCGGTGTATACCTATGGCGATTCGCCGACGCCGAGTGCCATCTGTTCGTTCCCACTGCGCTCGTGCAATTCGGGCGATTTGTACGGCGGCAATGAACCTGCCCGAACGTGGTACAACGCGATGGGACCGATCGCGAGCAACTTCGGACCCATCACGCTACCCCCGCTGGACCAGAAATATGTTCGCGGTTCGGCCGGGGATCAGGTACCCGACGTGGTCGGGATGACCGAGTCCGCCGCAACATCTCTGTTGCAGAACGCCGGGTTCAAAGTGACGGTCTCCCTCACGTCAAGTCCGAGCGCGAGAGGGACAGCAACCGCGACAGCTCCGTCGGGAGCGGCACTTCCGGGCTCCACCATCACCCTGTACATAAGTGACGGATCCTCGACACCGAGCACCACCACGACGAGCCCATCACCGTCAGATACCCCAGGCCCACGATAAGCCCGGGTGCGCCACCATGATGCTTCGGCGATCCCCACCCGGTGGGGACTGCCACCGCACGCGCTCATCATGAACTCGATTCCCGTCGAGGACCTCGGATCCCGGTTGTGGCGAGCAGAAATCGCTCCGGAATACGGAACATGCGGAGTGCTTCCCTATGTGCCGCCCGCTCCCGCATTCAAAAAACATGATTCGATCGTAACTACATTCTAAGTAAATGACTTTCGATAAAACGGCATCGAAATTCCGCCCCACCGACTAGTAGATCGTTTCGGACATCAGATGGGAGGGTCCTCACGAATTCACGAGCCGTCTGATCGCCTCGGCGGCCTCCCTGATCTTGGCGTCGGATTCGGCGCCCCCTCTTGCGGCGGCATCGACGACACAATGACTGAGATGGTCTTCGAGCAATTCCATAGCTACTGCATGCAGCGCTTTTTTCATCGCCGATATTTGGGTAAGGATGTCAATGCAGCACCTTTCTTCTTCAACCATTCGCTGCAGCCCTCGCGACTGACCCTCAATACGCTTGAGGCGTTTGAGGTACAAGTCCTTTGCGCTGATGTATCCGTGGGTCGCATAGTCACGACGGCCTGGACCAACCGGATTAGTTGTGCCCACGAGATTCCCCTGGTCTCGTCGCCCGTAGTGGGCCAGACGCGAAATCACGTCGTCTCCATGGTGGGCGACAATCGATTGGACCTGCCCTGGCTACGGTGTAGTGCAGCAGTGGCACACACGAAGGCACGTTGAGCAGCATCCCGTCTGTATGGGCGCTTCGCCAACTGCAAGATCTCCGGGTAAGTGACCACACGAGAAGAACTCTCAATCATTCCTGCCACCAGGGCTAGGCAGTACCGCTGCACCCGCCCTGTGTTCAAACTTCCTGCCCACCGCCGGTTGCGCCACCAATGACGCGATGCGCCGTCATCCCGTCGACCCGTGCGTGGGACCAGACCAATTGCACCTCCCTGCCGTATCAGATCAGGGGCTTCGACGGCGAGCATTTCCCTTGCACTAGACCATTGCAGGGGGTGAATTCGCAGCCAGCCAACACCCTCATCTACTATGCATCTTAGTAGATAAGGTACCAGTCGCCCGGAAATGTTGCCATCCCTTCGAATACAGGACGAGACACCCAGATGCCCAATAGTCGTCGTGCGCGAACGTCCCCAATCGTGGGGCTCGTCGGCGCCGCTCTCATCGCCGTTTCTCTTGCGGCTTGTTCGACGCAGGGAAACGACGACAAGGCCGGCCAGTCCATCGTCCCGCCCATACCAGGGGTGGAGCTCACACCCGAACTTGACCATCTGCACGGGTTGCATATCAACGCCGATGGCACCATCTTGGCGGGTACGCATCGCGGACTGTTCGCGATCGGAGATTCGGGCGACACAGTGCGAGTGGGTGATTCCGACGACGATTTGATGGGGTTGGCGGGCGTGGCGGGCAGTGACACGCTCTTTTCCTCAGGGCACCCGGGACCGTCCAGTACCGCAGCCAACCCACTTGGCCTACGCACCAGCAACGACGGCGGCCGAACCTGGACGGATAGCTCGCTCGCGGGACAGGTCGACTTTCATTCTCTGGTTACAGATGGCACGACACTCGTCGGCTTCGACGGGGCCAGAGGTGTCACGGTGTCGAAGGATCAGGGAAAGTCGTGGGAATCCGGCGGTGCCCTGGGTGTGGCGTCCCTCGCTCTCACCGAGAGTGGGACATGGGCTGTCACCTCGTCAGGGCTGCAGTACAGCAGCGACGACGGGCGCACCTTCACAAAGGTCGCTGGAGCGCCGTCCATGGTGCTGATCGCGGGCTCCTCGGATGCACTGTGGGGGGTCGATCAAGATGGATTCGCCTGGCGGAGCAGGGAGGGAAAAGGCTGGGAGAAGCGCGCTAATGTCGGAGCAGTCGAAGCGTTGACTGCGGCGAGTTACGACAGCGCGTACGCGGCGACTTCTCAGTCTCTGTATGCCTTGAACTGACCTGAACATGTCGTTGTTCGTTCGAATGTTCCAGAGCATCACACTTGTGCTCGTTGCGGGAGTCCTTGTGGTTCTGGGCGCCGGCATCGCCAACGCTCACCCCACGCTGCTCTTTACCGAACCTGGCTCGGAGACTGCCGTTTCCGAGCCTCCGCAAGCCATCACCCTGATCTTCAACGAACAAGTCACCGCCGGGACCGATGCGATCAAAGTCCTGGACGGCGCAGGCCGTGAGAGCCCGATGGAGGCAGCAGAGTCGTCCAAAGGTGGCCGTGCAATCACTTCCCGGCTCTCGGATGCTCCGTCGCCGGGCACCTACACCGTCCGGTGGCAAGTGATCGGCGCAGATGGTGACCTCGTCGAGGAAGACTTTCGGTTTGCCGTCGGCCTCGCTTTGACCGACAGCGGCGGTGGCGGTGGCGACGACAGCGCCTCGACCTCGTGGACGGAAACCGTGCTCCGGTGGCTGCTGTTCGTCGGGTTCGCCCTCGCGCTCGGGACACTTGTCGCGGAGAGATTGTCGTCTGTACCGCACGCCGAGAACCCTTCGTTGAAGAAGTTGCGCACCTGGTTTCCGGCCGGCGCTTGTATTGCTTTGGTAGGTGTTGCAGGCCTTATGGTTTCGCTCGCCGCTTCGTCCAGCGTTGCTGCGCTATGGCAAGAACGTGCGGGCATCATCTTGCTCGTAGAGACGTGTGGGCTCATGTTGGCCTTGGCGCTGAAAGCCGCGGGGAGCCCCAGACTTGCGAGCGCAGCCCTTCTGCTGGTCATTGCCGCCGAAGGGCTGCGCTCGCACGCAAACGTCGTCGCTCCCGGATGGGGCGCGTTTCTCACCGCCGTTCATCTCGCGGCAGCGGCAATCTGGGTCGGCGCTTTGCTCCACACGGTTCGCACTGCATTCGCGTGGCGGGGTCAGCATGCCCCGGTTCGGTGGGTCGTGGCCGGTTACACACGACTTGCGCTGTGGACCTTCATCGTCGTCGTGACCACCGGTACGATCTCGGCATTGTTGCTGATCCCCGTTGCCGCAATGTTTTCCACCCCGTACGGGCAACTTCTGACGGTCAAACTACTCTTCGTCATCGCCGCCTCGGGTGTGGCGATATCTGCACGGCGGACGATGCGCAGAACTGAACAAGTGGGCAAACTGCGCAATCAGATTCGTATCGAGAGCATCCTCCTGATCTCCGTGCTCGCCATCAGTGCTGCATTAGTCTCGACGGCGCCTGCCAATTCACCCGCCCAGCCGGGACCACCTGCAGCCATCGGTCCGGTTCTGCCGCTGGGAACATTGGCTGGACAGATTGGGGTGAGCGTCGCCGCCAGCGAAGGGCAGCTGGTGGTTCGACTGTCGACTCCGCGCCGCGTCGACTACTACGCTCAGGAACCGGACCAGGAATACACCTTGATCGGCGCACTGCGGGCGAGCGGGCAGAACACTTCCCTTCCCTTGCGCGGGTGCGGATCCGGATGCTTCGTGGCGCAAGCCGATTGGCCACTGGGTGAAAGCATGCTCACGCTCGAGGCCGCGGCGACAGGGTGGCTGGGCGGGACGGTCAGCATGTTAATTCCATGGCCTGTTCAGTCCGGGGACACCGATCTCGCTCGAGCCGTAGATATCACCCGCACTCAGAAGAATCTGACCTTTTACGAATCGGTGACCAGTGATGCCGCAAACGTCGGACCCGAACCTCAGCAACTAAGTCTGTCCAGCGAGTTCTTCCTCGCCCAGGAGCCGTATGCGGACGGGACTGCGCCCATCGCGGTGCGCTTACCCAGCGCCGGACGGCAACTCCGTCTGGCATTGGGCTATCCGGCTGCGGGTATGAACGTACTGCTCGACCTCGACCAAACTGGACGAATAGTTTCCGAAACACTAAGCGATGCAAAACATCTCATCACCCGCACCTTCGTCTACCCCGAAGTGAACTGATGGGGGAGAACTGACGAGATATTCACGTCCAGTGAACTGTCACCGTGCAATAGGAACGGAAGCTGCGATGATCTCCCCTTACTCGTTCATTCACCCCTGCCAGTTCTGTCGCACCCGCGCACTGGCCGCGCCCAGGCCTTCGAAATTCCTACGGCATACGCAGGGTGACGAACCGGTAGCGGTGGCTCTGGCCTGCAGTCTGTTCAACCACTCATCCCCTGCTGTCGCTTGTCTTGATCACCGCAACCTTCTGATTGCAGGTTCCACCGTCACCTCGCTGGTCCTGCCCGGCGCGCACGACACCACGCTGATCACCGCGACAGTCGTCATCGAGCGCGAAGACAAGGATCATACCGGCACGCGTGAGTGGAGGGTTGCACGTTCCCCTGTTGCCGCAGACGTGCATCGTGCACGACACCTTGCCCCTACACAACCAACTGTCGGCGCTGCGGATACGACAGACGCTCATAGCGGAACTACTGACCATCCGAGTCGACGGCCCCTCCCCAGAAGAATTTTTTGCACAACAACACATTCCAGGAGAAAAATATGATGCTTACACGTGCTGTTTCCACACGTATCGCAGTCTCAGCGGGGTCTGCCGCCGGTCTGATGCTGATCGCCGGCTGCGGCGGCCATGACATGAGCCAAATGTCGAGCAACGACAGCGGAAACATGTCCAACTCCTCCGCGGCCTCGCAGCCCAACGGCGCCAACAGCGCGGATATGCAGTTCGTCGCGATGATGTATCCACATCACGCACAGGCCGTCGAGATTGCAAAGATGGTTGACAGTCGCACCACCAATCCTCGAATACTCGAACTCGCCGCTTCGATCCAAACCGCTCGCGGGCCCGAAATGGATCAGATTGCAGCGCTCATCGAACAATGGGGTCAACCTACGTCCGACGCCACCTCCCCTGTGGACTCCATGGATGGAATGGACCACGGCGGGGTTGATTCAGGAATGATGTCCCAGCAGCAGATCGCTCAATTGGAGGGGCTGCGCGATGGGGACTTCGACACCGCGTGGCTGAAGATGATGATCGAACATCACTCCGGCGCGATCGCGACGGCCCAATCGGAACTATCCGATGGCGACAACGCCGACGCCAAGCAATTGGCTACCGATATCATCGCCGCACAGCAGTCCGAGATCACCGCGATGCAAGCACTTTTGCAACAGAACTGATCCGGAAACTGGCGAGTGGCTAGGCCTGTCCGTCGAAGCCTCTCTTCTCGTTGTCCGCTCTGATCTTCCATCTGATTACTTGCGTCCCTTGCGAATCACTGTCTTCGTCGGCGCTCCCCACCCACTGACGTGAAGGAACAATTATGGCCTCAACACGGCATACAGGGTTAGTCGTCCTTGTCCTTATGGTCGCAACGCTGACAGGATGCACCTCCACAGCACCGCAGTCCGCACCGAGTGACACGGGTGCGCCCGCCGAGAACGACTCTCCTGTCTCCGCGCTGGTGATGACTCCTTCCGGGGGGACAGATACCGTCAACCCCCTTGATCCGGTCACGGTGGAATCTGTTGGCGGGAGGCTCGACTCGGTAGTGCTCACCGAAGTGGGCGGGGCTGTGGTCGATGGCATCTTCACCCCTGACCGGCAGGTGTGGAAACCCGGCGCGTCCTTGGACTACGGGAAGACCTACACGATGACAGCGTCAGCCACCCAAAACGATGGCTCACGTCTCGATCAGTCCAGCACCTTCTCCACAGTCAAGCCGCGGAACCTGACCAAACCATCCTTCGTGACGGCCGGGGGTAACCTCCTCACAGATGGTGGCACTTTCGGGGTAGGGATCGTTATTGTCACGCATTTCGACGAGCCGATCCTCGATCGTGCAGCGGCGGAGAAAAGCCTGACTGTGCAAACGTCGGTGCCGCTCGAAGGCTCGTGGTACTGGGTGGATGACCAGAATGTTCACTGGCGACCTCGTGCGTACTATCCCCCCGGCACCGAGGTCACGGTCCGGGCTGCGGTCTTCGGCGTCCCGCTCGGTGGCGGACTGTTCGGACAGGAAGACGCCACGACTGCATTCACCATCGGCGACTCGCATATCGCCGTCGCCGACGATACGACCAAGCAAGTGACGGTCACGAGCAACGGCAAAACTGTGCGCACTATGCCGACATCGATGGGCATGGGAGGAACCGAGCTCGTCAACGGCCAAACGATCTCCTTCTGGACCCAACCAGGCATTTACACCGTCCTCGATCAGGCCAACCCCGTGATCATGGACTCGTCGACCTACGGACTTCCCGTCAATTCCCGGCTGGGGTACAAGGAAAAAATCAACTACGCCACCCGAATAAGCACCGACGGAATTTACCTTCACGAACTCGAAGACACAGTCTGGGCGCAAGGCAATACCAATGTTTCACACGGCTGCTTGAACCTCAGTCGCGCCAATGCTCAATGGTTCTATGATTTTTCGCTTCCCGGAGATGTCGTGGAGATACGCAATACCGGCGGCGCCCCTCTCGAATTGTGGCAGAACGGCGACTGGAGTGTGCCGTGGGACCGATGGTCGGAAGGCAGCGCGCTGTAAGACCTGTCGCCCTGCCGGCAAACGATGCTGAATCGCAAACAGAAGCTCCGCGCGAGACGTTCTCCCGTAGTCGACGCGAAAGTGCTGGATAAACCTTTTGACACTGTCAGAGCTGACAGGGGTTCGGCAGATCGTCACGGGAGGAGGTCGCCAGACACCGCCGCCGTATCGGGGCGGCGACGGGAAGCAGAACAGATAGTATTTCTACAGGGCTTCGGTTCGCCGTCTCGGCAACCTCCAGCGTGCAGAGTCGACACGACACCCTCATCGAGCGGTCCCACATCACTGTGACCGACGAATCACCGACAGCGCTGGTTGGGCCCCGTACGAAAGCGACGGAGGTTGCAGGTTGGGCACTCGCACGGTGCGGTGACGAATGCAGCTCTACGAGGAGGAAAAATGCAAGGTCTGGGAGAGCTCGAGGCGCTGGTGATGGATGTGCTGTGGCGCTCCACCGAACCGGTCCGTGTGCGCGACGTCATCGACGGCCTCGATGACGACCGTGAACCGGCGTACACGACGGTGATGACCGTCATGGACAATCTTCATCGCAAAGGTTGGGTGCATCGTCAGCGAAACGGGCGCGCGTACTGGTACGAAGCCACGCGAAGCCGCGAGGAAGCGGCAGCTGACGGGTTGCGCGCACTTCTCGAATCCACCGGAGACCCGACCGGGGTCCTGTTGCATTTTGTTCGCGGGACATCCGACGTCGAATCGAAGATCCTGGCGCGTGGATTGCGTGAACGAGGCAAGAAGTGACAGCCGTCCTCGCGTGGGCGGTCGGTGGCCTTCTCGTTGCCGCACTCTCCCCGCTGTTCCTCGGATCGATGATGCGTCGCGGCGTTGATCCGCATGTCGTCCTCGTCTTGTGGGGCGCTCTGGCACTCGGAACTGTAGTGAGTATCAGTGTCCCGGTGATCTTGAGCCTTTTACCCAGTCACGGTGGTGTCTCGTCGCTGATCGAATTCGCCCACAGCTGTTGGCTCGCCCTTCACGACGACGCGCCGGCCAGGCTCGAGACGGCGGTGGGTGTACTCGGTGGGTCAGCCCTGGTCATCGGGGCGGTGCGAGGCACCGTCCATCTGTTCAGCTTCTCCCGCACTCGCCGCGAGCTACACCAGCAGCACCTCGGGTTGCTGCGCATTCTGGGGGGTGCACGGTCCTCGTCACTGCTCTGGCTCCCGGTTTCTGTGCCCTTCGCCTACAGTATCGCTGGGCGCCCCGCGCTTGTAGTTGCGAGCGACGGATTGAGAGATCAACTCGACACCGAGGCTCTTGCTGCAGTACTCGCACATGAACGAGCACACATCACGGGGCGGCACCATCTGCTCGTCAGCGCAGCTCAAACGCTCGCCTACGCGTTTCCGTGGCTTCCGATCATGCGATCTTCGCCCCCATTGGTCCGTGCGTTGGTGGAAATCGAAGCCGACTCCCGAGCCGTTCGTCAGCATGGGCGCGAATCCGTGCACCGCGCACTCTGCAGTATGACACCTCACGAGGTGCCCGTGGCGGCTCTGGGAATAGCGCAGGATTGCCTGGCGTTGCGACTTGATCGTCTGTCCTCCCACCGCACCCACCACCCGGCGCCCATTCGCTACCTCCGCACCCTTGCTGCCTGCGGAACGGCGATCGTCCTACCTGCGGCGCCTCTTCTGGCGCTACTGGGTGCGATGGCGATGGCTTCATGCGCAGCAGGTGCTTGAAACAGTGCGAAACCGGGTCGTGGACGAACAAGGAGTCCGGCCCGCAGGGGGCCAGTGCTCAAGGCCGGTTCACCCCCTCCTCGAACTGAACCGGCCTCATGCACCGAACGCGGCGCCAATCGAATTGGCCAGATCCCGCGCGAAACTTGATTCGTGGCCATCCCAATTTTCGTGAGACTCACCTTCTGCGCACGTGGCATCGGCAGAAAAGCGCAAAAGGCTACTACTCTGGGTCACGATCACACCACGCCCAGCAGAATCGTCGCGACGATGACAATTCCGCATGCCGCGCTGGTCAGAAGCCGCCCGCGCCGTGTATGAGGGTCCGCACGATAGGGGAACAACCCTTGACGGACCCACGTGTAGATAGCCGCGGCGACAACGAATACTGCTCCGTCATAGGGCGTTTCGGTGCCGTAGAGGACGAAAATCAGTGTCGCGAGGCCGATGATCAAGCCTGCGAACGCTTCGATCAGTTGCACGGGGATTCGGCGCACCGCGAGAGTCCGGTCCGAAGCCCACATTCCCCATCTCGACCTGGTAGGTCGACCCGAACAGCATCCTGTCAAAAAGCATCCCGGGCGCCCGATCGCAATCCCGAGAAACAACCCGGGCGTTGTCATGTCCAGTAACACACCGACGCCCAGACCGAAGGCTGCTCCGCCGAGCACCAATACCGCGAGCGACACCACCAAAAATCCTTGTATGCATGCGCCGGCAGAGACGAATTTTCGAAGGCTCTGGCGGTGAAGTGCCAAGTACCAGAGCTTCGCACCCACGTAGCCGAGAAGGCAGCCGAGGATCGAAATGAGAACTGCCGCAGTGGCGTTCTCGCTCATACGGGTCAAGAGCAGTGCCTGCATGACGATGGCGAACACTGCACCCAAACCGACCAACAGCGGCCACGTCCAGAGTCGCACGCCGGGCCCGTGCACCAATGGCGCTGCGGTAGTCCAGGCCGTGGCGGTCTGCGGAGCTGCGATGTCGAACTGCCCGGTGGTGTCGTCCGGAGTTTCGATGCGCTCGGCACTGACAGTCCAACTACCAGTGGCGATTCCGCGGATTCTCGCAGTCACCGCGAAGCGTTCCCCCGCTGGAACACCGTTGACGTGGGTGACCCTCTCGAAACGTTCCGGTTCGCTGCCCGGGCTGTTGCGGGCTCCTCGGAACAGAATCGACAGATCGGAAGTAACCTCGGGCGATTCTCCCCAGTACGTTGCTGCGAGCCCCTGTGGTTCTATCTGCGTGAACGCTTCAGCGCACCCACCGCCGGGCGCAGCGAGTTCCGTTGCAGCGGTCGACTCGTCGTCACCCAATGGCCGGGCAACGCGTTCAGTGCCCGATGGCTTGGTGGGCATCGCCTTTTCGGCGATGGCCGGCGCCGGCGGTGCTTGAGCCAAGGCCGAGGCTGGCGTCGGCGCTGCTTTACTCAGATACGCCGCTGCGGCCGCTGCGGCCAGTTCTTCCACGGCACTACCGGCCGGACTGGGCCTAGCACGGGGTGTTGTGCCGACTTCGTCGTGCGGTCGTGAAGTGGGGTTCCGCTTCGGTGACGTGGCGCGTCGGGCTCGACTCTGCGTCGTAGACCGCTGTTTCGCGCGGGTTTTGGTTGATTTTTTGCTCACCGTCGCCCCAATCTCTCGGTTGGCGCGGATGCCCACCGAACTACTAAGGTCGATAGTAGCTGAACTACGAACCTGGATAGTAGGTAGAGGTCGAGCGCGAACGCGCGGGTGGGCACTGCGGCGAGACGAGGCGCTTCGAGGCCGAGCCGAGGAATATGGGAATTCCATGGTGCCGCAACGATCTTGGGCACACTCAAGAAGGACCTGGAAAGGACATCGAACGTCAACCGGCAATCGCGCGGACAGTGTAGTAGTTTGCGAGACTGGATAGGCTCCTTGTTCACCATGTTCGGAGACCGGGCACGGACTACTGGGTACGACTGCGGCAGACCCGGCGGCTGATGCGGGACTGGGCGTAGGGATCGCACTACGTTGCAGCAAGGGTGTGCAAAGTATCGAAGCGAACAATCACATCTAAGGGATCTGCAAAATGGAAGCTGACGCGATGCGCAACCACCGCCTGGTGGATTTGCCGACCAATGGCGCGGTGTTCGAAACCTCTCGGCCGGTACGGACGGGAGATATCGACGTCTCCGGGACGGTGCGACTCGATGGCGTTGCACGTTATCTGCAGGACATCGGTTTCGACGATCTCGATGCGAGCGGCGCAGCGGCTGCCCACCCGGTGTGGGTCGTGCGCCGCACAGTCATCGATGTCATTCGTCCGGTCAGCTGGCCGGCTCGTGTGCGCATGCGCAGATGGTGCTCGGGGTTGTCGAGCAGGTGGTGCACGATGCGTGTCCGCATCGAATCCGACGGCGGCGGCTTGATCGAGACCGAAGGATTCTGGATAAATCTCAATCCGGTCAACGGGATGCCTTCCAGGATCGAAGAGAGTTTCATGGCCGGACTCGGTTCGACCGCCAACGATCACCGATTGAAGTGGAAACCCTGGCACACCGCTCATCCGGGCGATGGGGAGGAAACGACATTCGTCTTACGATCGAGCGATATCGATCCGTTCAACCACGTCAACAACGCCACGTATTGGCAGCCTGTCGAAGACCTGATCAGAGATTGGGCCGGACCCCGAAATCCACTCCCCTACCGAGCGATTCTCGAATATCGCTCTCCCATCACCGCGGGAAACGACGTGACCGTGCGGTATCACAGTTCAGGGGAGAGCCTGAGTAGTTGGTTCCTGGTCTCGGGTTCGGTGTGCGCGAGTGCCTACGTCACAGCGATCGAAGTGTAAGTCCCCGGGCCGGGTCACCTCTGCGCTCTGGTCTCTTGAATCGTCATTGATCGGTTCACCTCACGAGTTCTTGACCAGGTGTGCCGGTAGCGGCGGGGTGAGTGGGTGTTCCCGGAGCGTTTCCATTACCTCGAATGTCGCGTCGAATGTCACGCATCGACAGTTCCCCGGCAGTCGATGTGCCGCCCTTTCGGACGATGTACTGGCAACGCGATAACGAAGGTGGTGCCTTGCCCGGCTCCGTCACTCGCGGCGGTGATCTGTCCACCGTGTGCTTCGACGAGTGCTTTCGCGATGGACAGTCCGATCCCTGCCCCTCCGTGAGCACGATCGCGTGCTGCGTCGGCGCGATAGAAACGCTCGAACAGATAGGGGAGGTGCTCGGCGGCGACTCCATCGCCTTCGTCGGTGAGTGTGAGGATGAACCGATCCCCTTTCACCCGTCCCCGCACCTTCACTGTGCTCTGTGATCGACTGTGGCGCAGTGCGTTGTCGAGCAGATTGCTCAACACTTGCCCTATGCGCTCCGGGTCCAGCCACACCGACGGCAGATTTCCGGGGACGTCCACGCTCAGAATGACTGCTTTCGTGTCGTATCGTTCTTCGTGCGCCGCTACCGCTGAGCTCACCAGTACCTCAGGTCTGGTCCATGTCGGTTCGATTGCAGCTCGATTCGTCTCGGCATCGGACAGCGCCGAGACGTCGCCGGAAAACCGTGCCAGACGTCGGGTCTGATCTCTGAGCATCGCAATGGTGTGATCATCGAGAGCTTCCACTCCGTCTTCGAGCGCTTCCATGAATGCTTCGAGAACAGCTACCGGCGTCCGGATCTCGTGCGCGAGATCTGCCAGCAACCGTCGACGCATCGACTCGGCAGACTCGAGACGGACCGCCATTTCGTTGAAGGCCGTCGCAAGTGCGTCGAAGTCGTCACCGAGCTGCGGCGGCGGGACTCTGGCCGCGTAGTTTCCCGCCGAGACTGCCGTGGCGGCAGTTGACACCGCAGTCACCGACCGCTGCAGCCGACGACTGAGATACCAGGTCACAGCCAGCGCGCACAACGCAGCTGCGCCGATCGCCACGGACAACGAGACCGCAGTTGCCGAGCGATATGCCTGCTCGGCATGCATTTGCTCCTCAGACATCGGAGGCACGCCCGCGCGGCGCAGATGCTCGCGGAACAAACTCGGACCGACAGTGACTGCAACGACCCATGAGGTGGCCGCTCCTGCCACCAAGACCAGCGTTTGGGCCATCAACAAACGCACGCCGACACCGAGTCCTCGGCGGGTACGCCCCTGATGAGACGAAAGTTCTTCCAGGGTAGTCATTTTCCGGAACCCATTCGGTACCCGATGCCGCGCACGGTATTGACATACAAAGGCGCGGCGGGATCATCGCCGAGTTTGCGGCGCAGATGACCGATATGAACATCGACAAGATGTTCGTTCCCCGTCCACGCAGGACCCCACACTGCTTCGATCAGTTGCCGACGGCTGAACGCCATCCCCGGCCGAGCGGCCAATGCCGCCAACACGTCGAATTCCGTCCGAGTCAGCAGAACCGGTTTCTCGGCGACCGAGACCTCTCGCCCGGCAACGTCGATCCTGAGCACCCCGAACGTCATTGGCGGACTCTCCTCGTCTCGGGTTACCGCTCTCGCAGTTGTACCGTGCGCGACTCCGCTGCGGGGTCTGCGCATCATCGCGCGGATCCTCGCTACCAACTCTCGGGGGCTGAACGGCTTGCTCATGTAATCATCGGCACCGACAGAAAGCCCGACGATGGTGTCCACTTCCTCACTGCGAGCAGTCAGCATCACCACGTATGCATCCGAAAATGTACGAAGTTCCCGGCATACCTCGATGCCGTCGATACCGGGCAACCCGAGATCGAGGACCACCACATCAGGATCGACCTCACGTGCCAGGGCGAGAGCGTCGAAACCGTTGTAGGCCACACTCACCTCGAATGACTCTCGTTCGAGGTAACTCGAGATGATCGAGGCCAGTGGGCGTTCGTCGTCGACGACCAGTGCCCGAAAACCTGCGTACCCGTCGGTTGACCGTGTTGACGTACTGTCCATGCCACCATCGTGGACTGCTCAGTCGCCGCTGCGCACGCGATACACGGTATGCGGTCACCTCTTCAGCGAATCTTCATAGAAAGCACACCGATCCCAGAGGGTTCGGCGAGCACTGTCGAAGGTGAGGAGAGTGAACGGACATGATGTGGTGGAGCGAGAATTCGGGTTATGGAATGGGTTGGGTCAGCTGGATTCTGATGGCGCTGGCGATGATCGCATTTTGGGGGTTGGTCATTGCGGCCCTACTTGCTTTGTTTCGTCCCAGGCGCAGTACCCGCAGCGAACTCCGTGGTACGAATGCGCAGCATCTGTTGGATGAGCGCTACGCCCGCGGCGAGATCGACGATGACGAGTATCGCTCCCGCAGTGAAGCTTTGGATCGATCCTCTCGTCGACACGAGAGTCGTTGACCTCTGCCGCACGCGCGCCCGAGATATTGTCAAGACCTGTGGATGAGGGTGTTTCAGGCGACCTCCGTTTCGCTTGATTCGTCGGGCTCAGCGGGTGAGATGTCGATGGGTCGTTCGAGCAGCTTGCCTTTGTGGAACAC
>NZ_LNAK01000099.1:0-105638 GCF_001445685.1 Rhodococcus sp. KB6
TCACAGGGTTGGTCCTTCTTGGTCGAGAACGGCTATTTCGCAATTCCCATTCTCGCGCCGAGGACCAGCCCGTCTACTTCAGTCCCGCGTCAGCAACGTCCGTACCCGCAACACCTAGAGGGGAGGATTGATCCCACCAGGCGAGCACTCGGATGCCGGACAAAGTCAGCCACTTCGACGGCTCCCCCGCCTTTGTGTCGACCTCGAACCACACCCGCCCCGGTTGGCGACCGGCCTGGAGCCACGTCCCATCCGAGGCTCGAGCGGCCCGGATCATCTCGATCGCGTCCGCCATTCGCGGATCAGGCTCATTTCCATACGACAACGACGCTTCACGGAAGTAGTCGGCCGCATTGAGCACGTTGTAACGCCACCGGAATGGATACGCGAACCGTCCGACCCAGGGCCCCAGCGGTTCGCCGGTCGAGAGTCGCCGGAACAGACCGCGCCACAGTAAGAATTCCTCACCGGATCGCCGAGCCGCGCGCGTCTCATCTGTTCCCCCGGTCGCGATCTCGTACGCGAGAAGCCCTTTGAGTGAATTGAGCGTCGAATGGAACGACGATCGGGTCGAACCTTCGATCCACTCACAGTTCCACCCACCATCCGGAAGTTGATGCCGCACAAACCAATCAGCCAGTTCATCAACGGGCATGCCGAGCCAAACACCGTTTGCCACCGTCCAGGCGTTGATGCAGCAATCGACCTCACCGTCCCAGTACGGCCGGCCCTCGTACTCCCAGCGACAGTTCTCCGCGAGCAGTTCTGCAGTACGACGCTCCCGCAGAACACTGGCGTCGAGGCCCCACTCACGCAAGGAGTTGAGCGTCCAAGTAGTTGCCGTCCAGGGTTGCGAACCTTCTTCTGCTGCTTCGGGTCCCACGAAGTCGAATTCTGCCGGGAAGAACGCCCCACCCGCCCATTGGCCGTCTCGATCCTGCAATGAAAGCAGGCGTGCACCAAATCCTTTGGTAGCGATCGACGCGCGCGTCGCCGCCCACACAGTGGGCGCTTCGTTCACCAGGTCGCGCTCCACCTGCCACCGAATCGCTGGATCCGAATCGAGGAGCCACGCGAGCAAGTCGATTCGGGATGCCATCTGGCAATACTATCGAAAGGCGAAGCAGGCCATCCGGTTAACACATTTCTCGCCGTCTGATGCAATGGTGAATTCCAGACCCGTTGCGGGGCCTACACCGGGTAACCCAACGCCGCCCGCACCGCCACGATGTCGGCGGCAGCGACCTCCATTGGCTTGTCCCCCAACCGAACCAACGTGCCAATGGGCAGTTCCTCCACCACCGCAGATTGGGGGAGTTTGCTGCGATCGAACGTAACTCCTGAATTGAAGTATGTTTCCCATCCCACCTCCACCTCACCTTTCGACCGATTCTGAAGGTGCCGGTAGTCGCCGATGCTCCACCGAGCCCGATCCGGATCCCAATGCTTGACGATCACTCTCACGATCGCGTCTCCGATATCCGGGTCGAGCAACCGCCGGGTACTGTCGGTGAGCTGCTTCTCCGTCGGCAACGACACCCGGACACTGTTGGGGGCGCTGGTTTCTAAGCCGCCGACCCCGGCGATAATCCGCCGCGCGGTCCCGTCCTCGGGCGACAAACCGATGCTGTACCCCGGTCCGGGGGTGTCCGAATACCCCATCTCCTTCGAGCGGGAATGCTCGAAGATTTTCACCAACCCGTCCACACTGAGATCCGCGGGGCCTTTGTCCAGTTTTTTGGTGTACACCCACGGCAACGCCAACTCCGGGTCGATCTCTTCCAGATCGTCGAGGAAGGCCCGCATCGTCTGCGCCACTTCCTGACTCGACTGCACCCGCGTGCCCCAATATCCGATCACGGTCGGCCATCGCCCGACTATGCTCATCGCCCCGTCCTTTCCAACCACTGCGTAATAGTCTCCGTCCGACTACGTGTCGCGACATGAGCAAGGGTCGGCGGTCACGCGGCGTCTTAGACCGGGTAACCCAGTGCTTCCCGCACGGCCAGGATGTCGTCGAAGTTGACGTCTAACGGTTTCTCGCCCAACCGAATCAGCGTTCCGTTGGGGAGTTCCTCCAGTAGGGCGACGACGGGCAGTTTGCTGTGATCAAGATCGATCCCGGACTGGATGTATGTCTCCCAACCGACTTCGATTTCGCTGACCTCATTTCCCTGCGCATTGCGGTACTCCCGCGTCCCCCACCGCGCAGACTCCGGCGACCAATGCTCGATGATCGCTTTCATGATCGCGTCCCCGACGCGTGCAGTCAGCAACTGCGACGCCTCCCCGATTGCTTGTTTCTCCGGGGGGAGGGTGACGTTGACGAGATTCGGAACCCTCGGAACATTCCGGCCGAGAGAGAATTGGATTCTCAAGAACTGATATCTGTCCGGGTGCAACAAACTCACGATGTAGCCAAGGTCGAAGGCAGCAACGGATTGCCCTTCGACATCCTTCGCTGCCCGGAAGATTTTCGCTAGGCCTTCCACGCTTAGATCGGTCGACTCGAAGGCAGTCTCGGGCGAAAACACCCAAGCTTGTCCAAGTGCTGGATCAATGTTCCTCAGACTATGAAGAAACGAGAACACCTCCGCTGCAATGCCTTCTACCGGTTGCGTCCGAGGGCCCCAATACCCGATCACTGTCGCGCCACGATCCGAATTCATCGACCTTTCCTTTCCAGCAACTCTGCGATCGTCATAGTCGTTCTCGGCAAATCATTGTCATTGAACAGTTGTGGTCCGGGTTGCTGCGGAGCGCCGGGGGCATCCGGATTCACCGGCACCTGACCGACATCAGGCAGAGTCGGCACACTCGGTTCCTCGGCACGACCTGGCGAGGGAGCCTCCGGGGTGGAGTTCTCGGGTCTCGGGTTCGACCCCGGATCGCCAATCCCACCGGGCGAGAATGATTCCCACTCGCCACGATCGGGAACGCCGGGAAAGTGGGTTGCGAGGGTTCCGGAATCGCGGGATCCGGGCGTGCAGGTTTCATTCACGGACGGAACAGAGGGTTGATCATGCTCGGCAGGTTGAACTGTGCCGTCGATGGCGGGTATGCCGCGCGGTGGCACTCCACCCGGAGCGTCGATCAGCTGGTGCGTAGCCGGATCGGGATCGCGGCGCGGTAATTGCGGGCAGGCTGGTCGGTCCGCGCCATCCCTACCTGCAGGCAGCCCCGAGTGCGCCCAATGTAGGGCTCACAGCCGTCTGAAACCTTTGGGTAGAGGAATCTCCGGTCGTTCGGTCGGCAGTCCTGCTGCTGCGCGGATGCTTCGGATGTCCTCGACGGTTAACGGCGTGGACAGATTCTTCTGGATGACGATTGTGCCGTCCTGGTAGGGAAACGCCTCCACGCTGGGCGGGAGCTGCGTTTCCTTGATCGGCAACTCAGGACCGAAGTAGGTGCAACTGCCCACGATCGCGTCACCCGGTACGTTGAACTGAGGCGATGATTCGGTTCGGCGGTAGAGCACGGTGACACGCGAGTCCCAGATGTCGGCTAGTCCCTGTACGAGCTTCAATGCCAGCGAAATCAGTGATTCGTCGGCAAAGGCACATGCGAATGCGCCGGACCCTGAGGTGCCCCCGAAACTGACAACGACTTTGACGTCTCCAGCGGGTGAATACAGGGTCATATGTCGTCCCAATGAGAGGGGATACATACCGCCGGTGGCATCGGGGGATCGTCTGCGCTCGATCAATGCGGCTTCGATCGATTTTTCCGTCGGAGGTACAAGGATCTGACGGAGATTCGACGCCAAGGCCTGCTCGACTCCGGCGCCGTCGGGGAGTGCATCGCCTACTGTTTGGTACAAGTCGACGTCGACGACAGGATCGATGTCGCGAAGCAATCGTAGCGAACGTGCAACGAGCGCGGCCGTGACGGCCTCGCTTTCAGGCGAACCCTTTCGTGGAATGACCTTCACTGTCAAGCCCGCCGTAGGATTGCGGCGCAGTGATGACGTAGGCACTTTCACTCCCCTCCAAATACGATGATGTTGATGTTCTCCATCCCGATGACCTCGTCGAACGCATCCTCCATTATCTGAGCAGCTTGTTCTTAAGAACACCATCACCTGCGGACGTGAGCTTGGCCGTAACTTCTGGTGTCACAGCCGGCGCGAGCCTTTCGGTAGGCGAACCTCCGGTCGTTCGGTCAGCAGGCCGACTGCTGCACGGATGCTTCGGCTTCCGTCGGCAACCAACGGGGCGCGTGGATCACGCTGGATGACGATCGTTCCTTTCTTGTACGGAAAAGCTTCGACAGTGGGTGGGATCTGCGTTTCGTTGATCGGCATCTCAGGGCCGAAGTAGGTGCAACGTGCCCACCGTTGCGTCGCCGGGCACGTTGTACTGAGGTGTGAGCTCCGCATCCCGGTAGAGCACGGCCGTGGGAGCGTCCCAGATATCGGCCATGCCCTGGACGAGTTTCAATGACAGTGAGATCAGAGATTCATCGGCGAAGCCCCCTGGGTACGGCCAGATGAAGGTGCAAAGTAAGGAACCTGCTCCTGCCGTACCCCCGAATCCGATGAGAATTTCGATGTTTCCGTTGTCGGTGAACAACCTGAGTTGATGCCCGAATGAGAGTGGGTAAATCCCGCCTGCGGCATCAGGAGACTTTCTGCTCTCGATCATTGCGGCCTCGAGGGAGTCCTCTGCCTGAAGCGTGAGGATCCGTCCACCATTCGATGCCAGAGCCTGCTCGACCGTAACGCCGTCGGGAAGGTCATTCCTCACGGCGCGGTACATGTCGACGTCAAAGACTGGGTCAAGCTCTCGAAGGAACTGCAGTGACCGCGCTGCCAGCGCCGCGGTGACCGATTCGGCTTCCGGCGGTCCCTTTCGCGCCATGACTTTCAAGGTCAACCCGGAGGTCGGATCACGACGTAAAGATAAGGCAGACAACGTCACTCCTGTTCGAAGACGATCGACCAATTGGAACAGGCTCTGGCGCTACACCGGGTAACCCATCGCCGCCCGCACCGCCACGATGTCGGCGGCAGCGACCTCCATTGGCTTGTCCCCCAACCGAACCAACGTGCCAATGGGCAGTTCCTCCACCACCGCAGATTGGGGGAGTTTGCTGCGATCGAACGTAACTCCTGAATGGAAGTATGTTTCCCATCCCACCTCCACCTCACCTTTCGACCGATTCTGAAGGTGCCGGTAGTCGCCGATGCTCCACCGAGCCCGAACTGCCCACGATCGCGTCGCCGGGTACGTTGCGCTGAGGCGATGATTCGGTCCGGTGGTAGAGCACGGTGACACGAGAGGCCCAGATATCGGCCTGCCCCCGTACGACCCTTAACGCCAGCGCAATCAGCGATTCGTCGGCAATGGTGCAGGAAAACGAGTCGATGCGTGAGGTACCCCCGAAACCGATCATGACCTCGAGATCCCTTTTGGTCAGACAAATTGATCATCTGCTCTTTGGAGACTGGATCCGAGGCACGTGCCACGTGGGGCAAGACCGCACACAAATTGCTTAGACTGTCTCCAGTCTGGCTATCCAAGGCGCAGGCTCTAGGCACCGAGTCCGACGTTGGTCCAGATATCAAGGTAAGTGGAGTAATCGACCAGTTCAGGGGGTTCCGTCAATGACCACACAACACCCCTTGTCGATTCCTCACCAAAGTACAAGCAAAGATAACCGCCGCCGCCCGATCTGAATGTCGCGATGCAACGAGCCGGATCTGGGTACTCTTCAGGGGACAGCCCGTCCAGAATAGACCATTCAAAGCTGTCAATTCGAAACATATCTTCAAGAGGCAGTGGCCCGACAGTCTTACCGGCAATATAGTACCAACCGTTGTGCAAATTTGAATAGAAATTCTTTAGACTGGAGGGGAATTTACTCCAATACCCTGAAAGTTCATCACCATCCACTACCGGTGGCGTACCCAAATAGTAGAGATCGGTCCCGTCTGCCATTTTAATTTTATATAGAAGAAAGAACCTATTTTCAGACCTGAGCAACCGCACATCAGATAGATTATCTTTAATGTTTCTGTAAGTGTCGCCCAATATCGGTCGCCCAAATACGTCCCATTGGTCCAATATCCCAGAAATTCGAGCTGCAACGTCACCATTTAGTGCATCCAACCAATAATTCGGAAGCGCCATACGTTCAAGTGGTGTCAAGTCGTCAATCTCCGCAAGCACGGGCGAGTCGACACACCGCGAAATCTTGACCAGATCCACTACTGAACTCCATTCAATATATTAGATATCATTAACTATCCAGACGAGGCGGATGCTCGAAAAATGGGATGAGCTGCAGGGACTAGGGGAAGAGGACTACCGCTCGCGATGGCGCTGACAGCTACTGAATTGGGCTGCGCGAAGAGCAGCTTCGAGCCATCGATCATCCTGGTTACTGTACAGCTTGCGCAAACCGGGCAGGTGTACGCCGCCATGTGGAAAGTACTGTTTCCCACGGCATCTCACTACAAGCTGTTCGGGTACGCGCGAGGGTGGTATCAAGGACAAAGCGCTCTACGCGCCGGCTCAGGTGTTGACCTGATTTCCGTCAGAATCGGTATCTCGTGCTTGGCGGTCAGTGTCTTTGTAGTGCAATTTGTCGTACCTGTTTACCGGAGGTGCATCCTTCTGCTCGCGGTAGAGCGCCCGTGTCAGCCAAGCACCGAAAACATCGTTGAATCCGGTGGGATGCCTTCGCGTGAGGAAGGGGGTCCACCACCACGCCACGAACACAGCAGCGAAACCGCACAAGAGGACAGGTCCGAGAATCGACCGCTGTGGAGCGGTGAGCCAAGCGAAAACGATGGTAAGGATCGACGAACTCCAGTAAATCGTTCTCGCATGACTGCGGTACATCACGTAGGGCGTAGATACGATCAACGCCACAGCCCCTGCAGCAATCGCACAAATCGCATAAAAGGTGGTCATGGTGCCGGTTCCGCTTGAGGAACGGTGTGTCGTCGGTATATGGAACTCTTCGGGAGAAAACGCAAAACGAGGACCGCCGCAGTGCCCGCGACAGCGCCGATCCGGGTGGTCGAATTGTCAGTCACGAGGAACACCATCCCACTCGCAGCCGTCAACGAAACGGCCAAGGTTATCGCGCCCCGCATCGGATTGCCTGCTGCGGCATCAAGCGCCGACAGCACCCCCGAGGCTAGGCAGAATGCAATGGCAGCGATCAGCAGGTAATGCACGGTCTCAGTCCCTTCTCTTGGAGCGATCGATCATTGTCTAAGGCTTCAATCAAATGATCGGCCTGCCCGGGTACCCAAGTATGCCCCGAGTAGCGATCCTCCGATTGCACCGATTCCGCCCCCGACTGCGGCACCTATCGGGCCGCCGAGAAACCCGCCGAGTGCGGCGCCACCTTTGCCGCCTGCCCATCCCAATGCGATTGCGCCACCGGAATTTCCCACAGTTTCGCCACGTGGCGCGCCTTCGCGCCACTTGATGACACCCGAGGCAACCTCAACTGCCACCGATAATCTGCTTAAAACAGTACCCACTGCCGCCGACCGAGCGGCCTGCGCAGCGCTCGGGAGCGAACCAGCATGATGCACACCGGTGTTCGCAAGGGCGCCCGCAGATTGCAAGCCCGAGGCGGGGCCACCGAGCGCGGTGCTGCCTTTACTCAAGACAGTTGCGATCTCGGAATCTGTATAGCCGCGGTCTCGCATCTGATCCACCTGCCATTGCAGGTCGTCAAGTTGTTGCTGTGCGGTCAGAGGGACGTTGCCAGTGAAGTCAGCAGGTACGTCGCCATGGGCGAGCGCCCGTTGGTTCGCGGCCCTCTGCGCGGGGCCGATCAAACCGTTGTTGGGATCAGAGTCAAAGATCCCGAATGGTAATTCCATTGGAGGATCTGGCTGCGTCTGCGTTTCCATGTCGAGGTTGTCGAGTGGGTTCCACGGAGGCTCGCTCGCTGTACCCCCGGGTGTATCGGTGCCCGAGTCGGTCGGCGATCCGATATCGAACGGCAGTGGTGTTGTCGGTGCCGGCTGCGTCGGGGCGTCCATGTCGAGGTTGTCGAGTGGGTTCCACGGAGGCTCGCTCGTATCGGTGCCCGAGTCGGTCGGCGATCCGATATCGAACGGCAGAGGCGTTGTCGGTGCCGGCTGCGTCGGCGGATCCATGTCGAGATTGCCCAGTGGGTCGATCCCGCCGACGTCGTTGTAGGGGGAGTCTGTCGGGACGTTGACCATGACCGGTCCGCCGGACTGGTTGACGACCTCACCGCCGCCTTGAAGGGGTGTAGCGGTGACGTCTCGTCCGGTGACCGGGTCGCTGCCGCCGTAGGGGCCGTCAGCAGTGACCGAGTAGATGACGCCCGGGGTCGGGATAACGACTTGGTAGAGCTTGCCGTCACGGATCTCGTAGTAGGTGGGAACCGGATCGCCGTTGACGTCGTACGCCCACGCAGCGGCAACGGTGCCCTGCAAGTCTCCGTTCGCGTCGTAGACACCGACGGACCCGTCGTCGTTGATGCTCATGTGTCCGCCGGGTGGTAGGTCGACCACCATTTCAGCTTCATGCGAGGAGGTTTCGTCGTGAATGAGGAAGATGGTGCGTTGTCCGCCACCTGGGTCGGGGATGACCACGACGTCCTGACCGCCGACGAAATACGGCATGAACGGTTTCGCGACCGTACCGACTACCTGGGAGAGAACCGACTCCCACGGACGCGCGCTCACACGCGCACTGAACGGTCCCGGCCGCCCCCTCACTCTCATACCCGCAGCGGTGAACGCCGCGGCCCCGACGAGGACCAGTTCGAGATACCGGTCACGGCCCGAGTCCTCCCCGGCGGTGGAAACATCTGCTGCCGGGTCCGGAACCGTTTGGGCCGGTGCGATATTCGAATCCGAATCCGCGGGGATCGGTCCGGGACCACGATCGGTGGTGGTTCCCTCACCCGGGGTGGGTGTGGGTGAGGGAACCGCTGATGCCGATGCATTGGGGAATGCACCGACACCAGTTTCCGAGGCCGGGGACTCGGAAGTAATGGGCGGAACCTCGATCGTCGGCACAGGGACGATGGGGGTGCCGTTGTAGGTGGGAAAGTTCGTCGGAGCATTCGCGCCGACATTCGGGCCACCGCCTGGAGCCTGCGCACCGGGGAGCCCGACCGTGGTCGTCGGCGCAACTGTCGCCGTCGTGGACGGCGCACTCAGGCACGGGTTGATGATCTCTGGCGGGATGGGTGCACCAGGTGGCAGCGACGCAATGAGATTCAGGTAGATCTGATGATCACGTGCCCGCACCGCCGCGCAGTCTTCTTCCGGCGTCGCGTTCGCCGGAGCGGCGGAGAGTGCAATTCCCGCACCGATCGCTCCGGCCGCTCCGGTCAACAGCGCCCCAGCGGCAAGCACTCCCGCGAGAGTCCGGCGAAGTCGTCTACCGGACTTCACCGGTGCGCACCACGATTGTCACTCTTCTTCGTTCGGAGTAGCGCGATGAGTTTGTCTGCGCCCCACCAGAACAACCGTCCGGAGATCGACATCCACAAGAAGAACGCCAGGTAAACCAGGATCGTCCCGTAGTCGTTCGCCCAGCCGGCGAGCTTCCCGATCACCGCGAATGCCGCGATCAGCAACCCCAGTCCAACTGCCGTAGCGATCACAGCCTTGGAGAGTGGACTGAGTTCACTGTCCGGATCCCAGTCATCAACGTCTGCAACGCCTTTGCTGACGAGGGCAGCGGGTTCCGTTTGGACACTGCGACGTTCGGCGTTGTTGACGGTCATGGCTGGAACTCCAAACAGGAAGGGAGAGCGGGGACAACGGGTCGCCGACGTTCGGCCTGGTATCAGTTCCAGTACTGCTCCGTCAGCACTATGTGCCCCTCACTGGCGGGGTGATTCGGGTCGGAGACAAAGACATTGGCATGCCCACCACGCGCGGCTGCTTCACCGAGCACAGTTCCTTCGAGGGCGTCGACCTTGCCATCGGTAACAGTTATCGCGGAACCAGGCGCCAACCAGACCCCCCTCAGCGAACCTGGAACGATGTTCGCAATCGCATCAGGAATCGGGCTCGCCGCCAGCGCCGCCGTTTCGGCGTTCGAAAGCGAAAGTCCGATCCGGCCATGTTCCGGTTGCACGATCGGAGTTGCAGCAGATGCCATGCCGGCGCCGAGAACACCGAACAGGGCGATACCTGCGGTGAGAGTTCCGGCAGTGGCCAAGGTACGAATCTTCATGATTTCTCCTTTGTGGGCGTGATGAGTAACCACCCCTGGACGGGACGGATCGGGAATAGTCGCCAGCAGCGCTGACGACGGCTGCGTGGGTTAGAGCCAGGTGGGATCGGAGTACACGAACAATGTGTTGTCGGACGTCGCCGTCGACACCGAGAGTTGTGCGTACGAGCGGATCGTCACCGGCCCCATGCACGCATCAACCTTCACGTGCACGTTCTCTGCCGTGATCGACGCCTTCGACGACTCGAGATCCTTCTTCCCCAACGGAATCGTCGTGATCGTGCCCGGCGCAATCGTCGACTGAATACTCGGATTCACCGACGCATTCACACCCACGTTCGCCGACGGGACACCCGAAATACTCACACCGACAGACGGGCCGAGCGAAAAGCCAAGCCCCAAGCCAAGTCCGGAGGAGACATCGATCTGGCAGCCGATCTGCAATCCCTGCTCGACATAACCGGTCTTCACTGCCGAATCGCCCTGACCACCGATCGTGCCGGTCACCTTCGCCGACACGAACCCCTCACGAGTGAACGCCGTCGTCGCCAAATTCGGCACCGGATTCGCCGACAGTTTGGTGGCGGCAAGATCCAACGTCCAGCCGTCATCGGTGACCGTGCTCGCGAATTTGTCCGCCAACGCCGTCGGCGTTGCCGATGCGCTCCCTGCGAAGACCACCCCAGACGACAGTGTGGCAACCGCACACGCCGCGAGCCCCACTGCGGCCCTCGATCGACGATGGGATATGCCGTTTTGCGATTCGATCGACATGAACTGCTCCTCCACGTGACACAGCAACCAGAGCGGTAGCCGACAACTAACTGAATTAGTTACCGGACGGTACCAATCGTCCTGTTTGCCCGCCAGCGCGCCGATTCCGCCATCTTGGATTTAGGGTGAACTTTCGGTAACAGGTATATATCGACAGGCTTATCAGCAGCAAAAAGGACCTAGGTCCCGCTATGAGCAAGGTCACCGTTTACGGACGAGAAGATCCCTCAGGAACAGTGCGGCAAATCGAATTCAACCCGCATTTCGCGGGCCTCAGAGCAGCTGAAGGCAGAAAGTGCGGGCATCAGCCAGTGCGCGTACTTGAATATGTAACTAACAGGCATTACTTGGCAATCGATCGCAAATCAAGGCCGAGCGGGGCCTGGGAGCGCAACTCTGCACAGCTCACGCGGAGATACTCACTTCGTGGTCGGCGCGAACTCGTCGGACCCACCGGCATCGCATCGTTAGCTTGTCAATCACTGATTCGCGCAGGCGACGCACACAAGTAGTACGCAAGTACGAGAAAAGGCTCTGACCAAGACCGGAGTCCTTGATCAGAGCCTTACCAACTCGGGGTCGAAAGTTATGCCGGTTCTCTCATGATGCCGAGATGCCGTGCAGTCCCGGACACCCCAGGAACCTCTTGCACCGGAGACCAGGTGTTCAGCCCGTCCGTGCTGTCGGAGTAGAGATACTTTCCTTCGGTATAGGCGTCGAGATAGATCCGCCAGTCGCCGCTCGGCAACTGAACCACGGCCGGACCTTCGACAAGCGAACCCCAATTTCCGGGCGGGACAAACGAATAAGGTCCCGTCACCGAAGGAGCGACCGCATGCTCGACGACCTTCTTCGTCTCGTTCTTGGTGAACGCATGATAGGTCGATCCGACTTTGACCACGGTGGTGTCGATGTGGTCCGCACCGATCCCGGCGAGCGGAACAGGCGGGCTCCACAACCGGAGCGACGGTTCCAACGCCGTCATCAGATACGGCACAAATCCTCCACCGGTCGACATCGACAGGATGACGTTGACGCGATCGCCGTCCACAAACCATTCAGGCGCCCAGGCCTTGGTGACGAATGGTGACAGCGACGGTCCGTCGCTGAAACCGGCCGAACCCGAGAAGCCAGGGGGGCTCGCAGAACCGGTGCCATCTCCCGTACCAGGCATCAAGGCGCAGCAAAACGGAACCGGATAGTTCCCCAGCGGCGTCCAGTTGATGCGGTCGCTGCTGCGTGCGAACCCGATGTTCGCCCCACCACCCGTCGTGTAGGTGAGGTAGTACAACCCGTCCGTGTTCCGGAAGATGCTCGGATCACGCACGAGCCCAGACGGCGGCCTGTACGCCGACTGCTGGACGAGCTGAAAGCCGGTGCCGTCAGCCGACTCGTAGACATCCATGTCGCGGTCGCTGGCATTGCTGAACGCCACCATCGTGTATTTCCAGTCAGGCGGCGGCGCGGCGCTGCTGGCAGGGGCTGCGACCAGCAACCCCGCGACGACGAGGATCACCAGCGATACAACAGAAAGGCCGGTCCGTTTTGTCGGAATCACCGATGAAGTATGTATGACAGCAGGCCCTCCATGGGTAACTTCGGTCGGAGGCAGAGCAGGATCGTTACCTAAGTCGATTCGTCTTGTAGTGACGGCGGGACGGCGGCAAGGTCGGCCGTTAGCATCACGCCATGGAACTTGGGGTGCATTTCGCGCTGTCAGACAGCGTGGCAGCGGAACTTCTGGACGCGCGCGGCGACGACGACAAACTCGGCGCTGTGGTCGAGGACATCGAGGAGACGGGCCGATCCGAATTCTCGTGCGACACGGACAAGGCGTGGGATCCGATCCTGTGCGCCCTCTCCAGCACGGGGTACGAGCGCGTGCCCGAGAACTGGCCGGCCTACGGCGTGATCTTGGGGGACGAAGACCTCAACGCCGACACCGACGACCAACTCGTCACCTACCTGGCACCCGATCGGGTCGCCGAAGTCTCCTCGTACCTGGCGGAAATCACCGAATCCGAGTTCGGCGCGCGCTACGACGCGATGCCTCTCGACGACCGCAACCCGGAGTACGGTCCCGACGAGCGCCGGTACGCCTGGGGCTGGCTTCAGGAAGTGGCGGACTTTTTCCAGCGCGCGGCCCGAGAGAATCACCACGTGGTGTTCACGGTGCGGTTCTGACGCCCACCACCCAAGCAGTGTGACTTCCGAAACCGGTAAAGGGTCTGACCTGGAGAAGTCCTAGGTCAGAGCCTTTGCTTTTGACGGAAGCGGAGGGATTTGAACTCTTGCGCGTCCGCAGGCCGGGGATCGATTTTTGCCCTACCTGCGGTAATGGGTCAGGTGCGGTCACGCCGAATCACCCCCATTTTGTAGTAGGTGTGCTCATTTGTGCTCAGGGAACGCTCGACTACGGCTCGTTCCTTCCTCACCGTTCGATGTGGGATCCGACGTAGAACGTGACGACACCCGAGACATCCCTTCGGGCTAACGTGTGCCCTCATGATCGATTTTCTGAACTCGTCTGCTGGGATCTACCTGCTGTACTCACTGGCGGGCGTGTTCCAACTCTTCGGCATCGTGATCGTGGTGCGCGAGTTCCTGCGTGCGCGGCGTAACGACCAGTTGTTGCAGGGCAATCTTCAGGTGATTTGGAAGGTCTGGAATGAGATCGACGAGGATTCAGGCCCGCTTTCTGTCGAATACGCAGGCGGTGATGAAAGTTTCGCGGCGATGATCCGCCCCTCGGTCGAAACGGATATGCGAGTACGAAACGTCCGCCTGGCGCTCGAGCAAGTAATCGGACACAGAGAAGCGATGAAGGAGCCAAACAAATGGCTTGAGCGAGCGGGGCTACTGGGCCTCGTGCTCGGCATCATTCTCGGTCTGGCTGCGAGTCTCTTCTCAGTGACGTAGGTGAAACGGTCAAGGGTACGCGCTGAGTGAGTACCCTTTTCGCGCCACTGCGAAGAAGGGCGTGCGGTGAACGCACACCCTTTGTGAGATCCCGCAACGTTTCCCGGCGCCGGGAAGCGTTGGTGGGAGTCTTCGCCGATCGGCGAAGACTCAATGGGTGTCAGTACTACCGACACCCTTTTAGCTGATGTCGGCACAGCCGACATCAGGGTCTTGGGATCTGATCGCCAATCAGGCGTTGTTCACCTCAGCTTCTTTGACGACCTCGGCGCCCGTCCATTCATTGCGCCGGCGGATTTCGACTCCTCCGTCGAGGCTCACACCGATAGTGGTGAGACCGCGGTTCCCAGCGTTGGTGGCGATTGCATTGGTCAGAGGTTCGATGAGAGCTGTGAGTTGTGCGATTTTCGCAGCGTTGCGCGCGTCTGCCTCCGCGTCAAATTCGGTGAAGCCCGGTCCGCCGGCGAATTCACTGGGCAGCTCCAAGAGATGGAGGGCTTCGGTCGTTGCTGCATTGTCCCTGCTTCGAGGGCCATTGACGTGGACTCGTAGAACGATGAGGCTGCCACGGCGTCCCAAATCGTAGAAATCCGGCTGGACGTCGAACCTGACGGCCAGTGACGGCCGAACTACGGTGCCATCCAGAGTTTTGAGCCAGCAATTTTCGGTCATCGGCGAGCCTCTCGTCTCAGCGTGGAGCTGACGAGCTCCACCTGACAGAGATTACTGTTCGCTATCGACATCCACTGCGGCGTGAGGCCCAGGTTCGACTGGGTCTGTTTTGCCGCACTCACTACTGATGAGGGCAGACCTGGCGATGAGGCATGCCAGACATACCCCATCCGCGACCTGACCGTGTTTCAAACACGGTCAGGTCTGCGAGGGTGTCCACGTCGACGGACGCCCTTTCCGATGACCGGTTACTGGTTCTCTCCCTCCTACGCGCTGAGCGGGCTCGCGCACGCGTTGGACACGACGCTGGGAGGCGTCAACGCCCAGGGATTTCGCAGTCTCGGCTCGGAAGTGGTCCGTACGGCCAGGCCCCAGCGATGCCAACGCCCCTTGGCTTGGGAACCTTCCGAACAAGGTGACCGTTCAGTTTGCACGGACCGATCCGCGTCCGCTGTCTCAACCGTTTCTAGGGGCTGTTAGTGAATCTCATCCCGATCCCACAATCCACCAATGTCCGAGCCGCTGGCTACGATCCGGCAACGAGCACTCTGGTTGTCGAATTCCGTCAGAATCGCCGCTACTCGTACGCTGACGTGCCCATTGCGCTGTTCCACGAGCTCACCGATGGGCATCCCCATCCTTGGACGCGAACCGGTCGGCGGA
Organism: Rhodococcus sp. KB6; assembly: GCF_001445685.1. Lineage (NCBI taxonomy): Bacteria > Bacillati > Actinomycetota > Actinomycetes > Mycobacteriales > Nocardiaceae > Rhodococcus > Rhodococcus sp. KB6. The sequence continues at coordinate 15,219 of NZ_LNAK01000099.1, forward strand.
TCAAGGCTCATGTCCCAACGCGAATCAATTAACTACCTCGGTAGTAGTGAAGCACCCCGACTCGTTTCTGAGGCGGGGTGCTTCCGTTGTGCGGCCTGAGTCAGGCTGCGGTGGCGATCTTCACGACGCCGAGCGGCTGATACACCGCCAGGTGGTAGCGGGACTCGACGCGGGCACGCATCAAGTTCTTCTCGAAGTTGTCGCCCGAGCTGTCCCACTTGAGTTCCACGTTCGCGTCAGTGTCGACGGCGAGTGCGGTCGGGTCGAGCAGCACTGCAGTCTTGGCCGGCAGTGCCGTGCAGATCGCAATGTTCACGCCCCAGAGGGTGCGCTTGGCACGATCAACCGGACCACCGAGTTCGAGACTGCCGGCTGAGTCGGTGCGGGCAAGCTCGAGCTTCTCCCAATCGGCAGGGCTGAGAACGAACGTGCCAGCGGTGTGGCCGATGCTCTCGACTGCGGTCACGGCCTTGCGACAGCGCATGCTCGGACACGCGTCGGCCGCGATGACCCTCGACACCTACGCGGACCTCTTCGACGACGATCTCGACGCCATTGGAATCTCACTGAATCAGGCACGTTCAGAGACGGGTGTGCTCAAAACGTGCTCAAAGAATGCGAACTAGTGGCTGACTTTGATCGAAAAAAGTCCCTCACCTGCATGAACAAGTGAGGGACTTTGGCGGAAGCGGAGGGATTTGAACCCCCGGTGGGTTTAACGCCACGCTCGCTTTCAAGGCGAGTGCATTCGGCCGCTCTGCCACGCTTCCGTGGGCGATCCTATCGGGTGTTCCCACGGACCGCGAAAACGGCTCCGACGTCAGCGCTCGCCGATGGCTTTGTCGACCTTCTCGAAGACGTCTGCCAGCACGTCCAGTTCCTGAGGAGTCAGCAGATCGACCAGATTGTTCCGCACGCCGGCCACGTGAGTAGGCGCTGCCTCGGCGAGGCGACGCCTACCCTCTTCCGTGATCCGCGCGAGCACGCCGCGACCATCTTCGACGCAAGTGTCGCGCACGACGATGCCCTGAGATTCCATCCGCCTGATCTGGTGCGTCAGGCGGCTGCGCGAAGACAGCACGCCGTCTGCCAGGTCACTCATCCGCAACGACCCGTCAGCTGACTCCGAGAGCATGACCAAAATGCGGTAATCGGCCAACGACAGGTCGTGTGAATCCTGCAGTTCGCGGTTGAGAACCTCCATGAGGCGCTGATTACCGTCCATGTAGCCGCGCCATGCACGCATCTCGCATGGCGTCAGCCACGGTGTCTCACCGTGCGCCGCCTGCGATGTCTCCTCGGTTGTCGCTTCAGCTGTCACAGGTTCCAAGTTTAGACCTGTGTCCGCCCGTCACAGTAAGACTCACCCTAAAGTCACGAATTGGACATCAGGATCGAACGGTCGATTTCGGCAACCGATGCCAGCCCCGCCAGTCCCATAGTGAGATCCAGGTCGGCCAGGAGACTGCGCAATGCATGACGCACTCCGTCCGCTCCGGCCAATCCCAACCCGTACACCCACGGCCGCCCGTACAGCACTGCATCGGCACCCAAGGCCAGAGCCTTGATTACGTCTGCGCCACAACGAATTCCGGAGTCCATCAGGATGTCCACCTCATGCCCCACCGCATCAGCGACGGGACCGAGAGCATCTAGTGCCGAAATCGACCCGTCGACCTGACGCCCACCATGGTTGCTCACGACGATGCCGTTGGCGCCGGCCGCGACGGCCTCACGTGCGTCGTCGGGATGGACAATTCCCTTCACCGCGATCGGAAGTGTCGTCCACTGGCGAAGTTTCGCGATATCGGCAATCCGCACCGCATGATTGCCGAACAACGACACCCACGTGAGAACCGCGATCTGCAGCGCTTCTGCGCTCTCCTCGGGCGGCGTCGCCAGTTTGGCGCGGAACACCGGATCCGACAGGTAGTTGGCAATACCCTTCGCCTGCAGGAACGGAAGGTGACCGAGTTCGAGATCCCTTGGACGCCAACCCATACCGGGAGTGTCGGCAGTCAGGACGATAGCCTTCGCGCCCGCCGTCTCCGCTCGGCGGACAAACGACTCGGCAAGTTCGTCGTCGGCCGGCCAGTACAGCTGGTACCACCAGTTCTCGCCGGAGGCCGCCGCTACGTCTTCGATGGTCGAGGATGCCGCCGTCGAGAGAATCGATCCGATCCCCAACTCGGCAGTGACCGAACCGACCGCAACCTCGGCGTCGTCGTGGACCAAGCCGAGCACGCCCACCGGAGCCGTCAGGATCGGTGCAGCCAACCGCGTCCCCAACACCTCGACGCTCAGATCGCGTGCGTCCGGCGCCGCAGTCCCCCGCAACATCCGCGGCACGATCGCATGCTTGTCGAACGCACGCAGATTCGACTCCGCGGTTCGTTCGGTCGACGCGCTACCGGCGATGTACCCGAAGGCCTCCGGTGAGAGTTGCTCGCGCGCGGCATCTTCCAAGCCCGCCGCAGTCATCGGCAAAGCCGGCTTCGCGCCGCTCAGTCCCGTCAGATAGATCTCGTTCTGCATGTTCCCGAAGTAAGTCACGTCCGCGACGGTAGCGGCAAAACACCCGTCAGCGGGGAGATTCGCTAGCGTCGTATCCATGTACGCCATAACGATCGATCAGCCCGGCGGTCCCGAGGTCATGAAATGGGCGCAGCAGCCCGATCCTGAACTACCTCGCGGGCACGTACTCGTCGAGGTCGCCGCAACCGCGGTCAACCGCGCCGACCTGCTCCAACGTCAAGGCTTCTACCCGCCGCCGCCCGGCGCGAGTGACATTCTCGGCCTCGAATGCTCGGGTGTGATCACCGAACTCGGCGAAGACGTCACCGGTTGGTCCGTCGGCGACGAAGTCTGCGCATTGCTGGCCGGCGGTGGCTACGCCGAGAAGGTTGCGGTCCCGGCAACACAACTTCTCCCGGTTCCCGCTGGCGTCGATCTCCGTGTCGCAGCGTCCCTGCCGGAAGTTGCGTGCACGGTGTGGTCCAACGTCGTAATGCGCGGAGGTCTACGACGCGGACAGGTCCTCCTCGTCCATGGCGGTGGCGGCGGAATCGGCACCCACGCCATCCAGGTCGGCAAAGCCCTCGGCGCCCGCGTCGCAGTTACCGCGGGTTCGGAGGACAAATTGAACCGCTGCCGCGAATTGGGCGCGGATATTCTCATCAACTATCGCGACAGCGACTTCGTAGCATCACTCGCCGAAGCCACCGACAACCACGGCGCCGACGTGGTTCTGGACAACATGGGAGCGTCGTACCTCGGGCGCAACGTCGACGCACTCGCCATGGACGGCCACGTCGTGATCATCGGAATGCAGGGTGGCCGCAAGGGCGAGGTCGACATCGCCAAGCTGATGGGAAAGCGCGGAAACATCACGTCGACGGGCCTGCGTGGGCGTCCGCTCACCGGCCCCGGCGGTAAAGCGGACATCGTCGCCGACGTCCGCGCGAAGTTGTGGCCGTTGATCGCAGACGGATCGGTTCAACCGATCGTGTCGACCGAACTTCCGATCACCGAGGCGCCATTAGCCCATCAGTTGCTGGATTCGCCGGAAACCGTAGGCAAGGTCATCCTCACCGTGAAGTGAGCCGAGCGGGATCGATCAGCCCAGGGCGCCGAGTTCGGCGACCAGCTGATTGATCTCGTACCGCGTCGTGTACGGCGCAAGGCCGACGGTGACCGCGCCGCCTTCGTCGTTGACGCCGAGGGCGTCGAGCAGCCTGGAACCACCATGCGTACCGCTGACCGTCGCGATGCGCTTGTCGGCCAGATGCGCGGCGACCTTGTCTGCCGCCATGCCCTCGAGCGTGAAGCTGAGCGTCGGCACCCGCGTGGGTGCGCCGCCGATCACCATCACGTTGGGTAGGGCTGCGAGAGAACGCATGAGGTGATCGAACAGACCGTCCTGGTAGTCCTGCAGCGAGCTGATCGAGGTTTCGAGGCGCTCACGCCTGGTTCCCGTTGCCGATTCGTCCAAGCCCGCCAGGAAATCGATCGACGACGTGAGACCGGACAGCAGCGCGAACTGATGACCGCCCACCTCGAGTCGCTCGGCGCCACGCGCGTACGGGTTGAGCGACACGGCCGGAATTCGGTCGAGCAGTCCGGGATCGCGGAAGACGAGTGCGCCCACCTGCGGACCGCCCCACGACGGCGCGCTGACGGCAACGATGTCCGCCCCGAGATCAGTCATGTCCACATGCGCATATGGCGCTGCACCGACGGCGTCGACCACCATCAGTCCGCCGAATTCGTGCAGACGATCAGCTGCGGCGCGGACGTTCGGAGCCGAACCGACGACCGGTGATGCGGCCGTCAAGGCCACCAATCGAGTGGTCGAGGTGATGAGATCGTTGAACTGCCAACTCGGGAGCTCACACGTTTCGATTTCGACCTCTGCCCATCGCACCTGAGCGCCGTAGCGACTGGCCACACGAAGCCAGGGCGCGACGTTCGCCTCTTCGTCGAGGCGCGAGAGCACGAGACCGGTTCCGAGGCCCAACCGCGAACTCAGCGACTCGGCGAGCCAAGCCAACAACACCGCTCGGTCTGATCCGAGAACGACTCCCGCAGGATCTCCGCCGACCAGATCGGCGACCGCGGTGCGCGCACTCTCGAGAATGGCAGCACTACGACGGTTCGAGACGTGGCGACCGGAGGAAGAAGATGCAGAGGCACGGAACGCGGTGGAGACCGTCCGCGAGACGGCGTCCGGGATCTGCATTCCGGCCTGCGGATCGAGGTGGATCCAGCCGTCACCGAGTGAGGGAATCAACCCCCGTACGCGGGCAACGTCGTAAGCCATGCTCGACACTCTAGGTGCAGACGCCCGCTTAGTCGAAGGCAGTCACCCAATTACCCGTCAGTACAGTTATTCGATAGCTAACTTTTTGGGGGTTACGCGGCGTTTGTCGCCCACACACGACAAGATGGAAGCATGACGAACCCCGACAAAGAGCAGGTACTCGTTATCGGACCCGACGGTCGACCCGTCGCGATGCCGGCGGCCGAGGCAGAGGCCTCCACCTCCGGCACCACCGAAGGCGCGGAATCCGAAGCCGAGTCCGTCGCCGAGATGGTCGAGCAGCCGGCCAAGGTCATGCGAATCGGCACGATGATCAAACAACTCTTGGAAGAAGTGCGCGCCGCGCCGCTCGACGACGCCAGCCGCAAGCGCCTCAAGGACATCCACACCTCGTCCATCCGAGAACTGGAACAAGGCCTGGCACCCGAACTCCGTGAAGAACTCGAGCGACTGAGCCTCCCGTTCACCGACGACTCCATTCCCTCCGACGCCGAACTGCGAATCGCGCAGGCCCAACTCGTCGGCTGGCTCGAAGGACTGTTCCACGGAATTCAAACCGCACTGTTCGCGCAGCAGATGGCAGCGCGCGCCCAGCTCGAACAAATGCGGCAGGGCGCACTGCCTCCCGGCATGAGCATCGGGGCTCCGCATTCGCCTGCCCATCCGGACCAACAGAGCCCAGGAACCGGCCAGTATCTGTAACTCGGACCACCACGAAGTCCGCGGGAAAACCGGCTCCGACGCCAGGCCGGTAGGCTCGACCTCCGTGTCAGCATCCGCAATCGAATCCGAGACGCCGGGCGCACCCGCGCCCGTGTCCGACTCCCAGACGTTCCGTCGTGCGTTCAAAGACCTTCGCGACGGTCTGAATCAGCGTGAGTTGTGGCTCAGCCTCGGCTGGCAGGACATCAAACAGCGCTACCGCCGGTCGGTGATCGGTCCGTTCTGGATCACGATCGCCACCGGCGTTCAGGCCGCCGCGATGGGTCTTCTGTACTCCGCGTTGCTGAACATTCCGCTCAAGGAGTTCCTGCCGTACGTCACGGTCGGGCTGATCGTGTGGAACCTGATCAGTGCAAGCATCCTCGAAGGCTCCGAGGTCTTCATCGCCAACGAGGGCCTGATCAAGCAGTTGCCGTCGGCATTGAGCGTGCATGTGTATCGCCTGGTGTGGCGTCAGGTGCTGTTCTTCGCGCACAACTTCGCGATCTACATAGTTCTGCTGTTCGCGTTCAGTATCTGGCAGAACATGAGCTGGACAGCACTCGCGGCAATACCGGCATTCGTGCTGATCGTCGCGAACACGCTGTGGGTCTCGATCGTCTTCGGTATCTTCTCCACCCGGTACCGCGACATCGCCCCCATCCTCGGCAGCCTCACCCTGCTGCTGTTCGTGCTGACGCCGATCATGTGGACGACGCAGGCTCTCAAGGATCAAAGTCCAGAAGCCGCAGGGCGCGTGCGACTCGCCGAGCTCAACCCGCTGTACCACTACCTCGAGATCATCCGAGCACCACTCATCGGGGCCGACCAGCAGGCATACCACTGGTACATCGTCATCGCCTTCACCGTCGTCGGCTGGGCCGTCGCGATTCTGGCACTCCGCAAGTACCGGGCACGCGTGCCCTACTGGGTCTAGAGGAAACACATGAGTCAGCCAGTCAGCATCCACACGCAGAACGCGTGCGTCGACTTCCCGATCTTCGACGCGAAATCCCGCTCGCTCAAGAAGGCCTTCCTCGGCAAGGCCGGAGGATCCATCGGCCGCAACGACTCCGATGTCGTCGTCGTCGAAGCGCTCCGCGACATCACGATGACGCTCAAGGAAGGCGACCGCATCGGGCTCGTCGGCCACAACGGCGCCGGCAAATCCACCCTGCTGCGCCTGCTCTCCGGAATCTACGAACCGACCCGGGGATCCGCCAGCATTCGCGGACGCGTCGCACCCGTCTTCGACCTCGGTGTCGGCATGGACCCGGAAATCTCCGGGTACGAGAACATCATCATCCGCGGCCTGTTCCTTGGTCAGACCCGCAAGCAGATGCTCGCGAAGATGGACGAGATCGCCGAATTCACCGAACTCGGTGAATACCTCTCCATGCCGCTGCGTACCTACTCCACCGGTATGCGCGTTCGCGTTGCCATGGGCGTCGTGACCAGTATCGATCCTGAGATCTTGCTTCTCGACGAGGGCATCGGTGCCGTCGACGCGGAATTCATGAAGAAGGCCCGCATCCGGCTGCAGAAGCTGGTGGAACGCTCCGGCATCCTGGTATTCGCCAGCCACTCCAACGAATTCCTCGCTCAGCTGTGCAACAGTGCGATGTGGATCGACCACGGCCAGATCCGCATGCAAGGCGACATCGAAGACGTCGTGCGCGCCTACGAAGGTGACGACGCCGCCGAACATGTGCGCCACGTGATCAAGGAAATGGAACGGGAGAACACCCCGTGAGCGCACCCGAGAAAATCATCGGGGTCGTCGTCACTCACAAGCGTCGTGAACTGCTGGCTGAATCCTTGAAGGTTCTCAGCACCCAGTCGCGTCCGCTCGATCATCTGGTTGTCGTCGACAATGCCGACGAAGCCGATGTGAAAGAGCTCGTCGACAACGCTCCACTGCCGACCAGTTACATCGGTTCTCAGCACAACCTCGGCGGTGCCGGAGGATTTGCTCTTGGCATTCTCTACGCGCTTTCACTCGGCGCCGACCGCGTCTGGCTCGCCGACGACGACGGCCGCCCGGAGGGGCCTGAGGTCCTGGAAACACTGCTCGACTGTGCAATTCGGAACGACCTGGCCGAGGTCTCCCCCGTCGTCTGCGACATCGACGACCCCGACCGACTCGCTTTCCCACTTCGCCGCGGCACGTCGTGGCGCCGGTTGCGTTCCGAGCTCGGCGACGAGGATCTCCTGCCCGGTATCGCGTCCCTCTTCAACGGCGCACTGTTCACCGCCGACGCGATCGATGCCGTCGGAGTTCCGGATCTACGCCTGTTCGTCCGCGGCGACGAGGTCGAGGTACACCGTCGCCTCGTGCGCTCCGGCCTGAAGTTCGGTACCTGCCTGCAAACTGCCTACGTCCACCCCAACGGCGCGGACGAGTTCAAGCCGATCCTCGGCGGACGCATGCACACGCAGTACCCCGACAACGACGCGAAGCGCTACTTCACGTACCGCAACCGTGGATACATCCTCTCCCAACCGGGAATGCGGAAACTGCTTCCGCAGGAATGGGTTCGGTTCGGCTGGTACTTCCTGATCACCCGCCGCGATCCGGCCGGACTGCGCGAGTGGATGCGACTGCGCAAGCTCGGCCGGGAAGAGAAGTTCGCACGCCCGAGTTGAGTCAGTCGGCCTGAGTTGAATCAGTTAGCCGATCTCTTTTAAATCAGTTGCACAGTCGCGACCGCGGCTGAGACGATTCTGATCCGACGCATGGTGCGTCCTGAGATTTTCGAGGAGTGAGTATTGATGACTGTCGTGTTCCGCAGTTTCAGCGCCGTCAAAATTCACACTTCTTCGCACTCGAGGACACACTCACCATGTCGGAAAACAGCACGCCCCTGACCGAATACGGTTGGAACGCAACACTCTCGAACACATTCACTGACCTGGCCCCACCGGACTCCGCACCCGGGCGCATTCTTCGCGTCGACCGCGGCCGATGCGACGTGGCCGTCGCCGAAGGCACAGTTCGCGCACTCAGCGGCAGCGATCCACTCTGTACGGGTGACTGGGTCGCCGTGGCCGAGTTACGGGACTCACGCGAACCCGAGATGCACACGGTCACTTCGATACTCCCTCGATCAAGCAGCATCGTTCGATCCTCGGCATCCGGAAAATCGGAAGGCCAGATTCTGGCGGCCAATGTCGACACCGTCGTCATCGCCACGGCTTCGGACGGCGACGTCGATCTCGGGCGCATCGAGCGACTACTCGCACTCGCCTGGGAAAGTGGTGCAACCCCTGTCGTCGCACTCACCAAATCGGATGCAGCTCACTATATCTCCGACACTCTCGCCGAGGTCACTGCCATTGCGCCCGGGGCAACAGTGCTGGCCGTCAGTGCCGAGACCAACGAAGGAATGGATGTACTCGATGCAGTTCTGGACGGCACCGTGGCGATACTCGGTCCATCAGGCGCCGGTAAGTCGACGCTCGCGAACGCCCTCCTCGCGGACACCACAGACGCCGATCGACTCGAGACCGGTCGCGTTCGGACCGGTGACGGAAAGGGACGCCACACCACCGTCACCAGAGAGTTGATCTCATTCTCCGGCGGCCGGACACTGATCGACACACCCGGCCTGCGAGGGGTCGGCATGTGGAACGCGGCGGAGGGGATCGAGAAGACGTTCCCCGAGATCGAGGAGCTGATTGCAGAGTGCCGGTTCTCCGATTGCGCACACAACTCCGAGCCGGGATGCGCAGTCCTGAGCGCACTCGGGCGTGGCGATATCGATGAGCGGAGGCTCGCGAGCTACCGGAAACTACAGCGAGAGAATGCATGGAACGCCGCGCGAAGCGATGCTCGTCTGCAGGCAGAGAGGACGCGGGAGATCAAGGTGATCTCCCGACAACTCAAGAGTCACTACCGCGGTCGGGACCGGTAGCGAACAAAGCCTGGCAGCATGGGGGTGATCCCGACGAGAGGTTGCCATGTTCGAGCAGTTCCGTTCCAGCGCCAGAACCAAGCTTCAGCGTGCGGTATCCGAGGTGGTCGAGGCCGCCGACCGGCGCAACGCAGATCGCACGCAACAGATCCTCGACGCGCTGGCACTCTCACGTGACGAACTGGCCGAGGCCCGCGGTGACATCGCGGGCCTCCGGTCCAGGATCGACGAGCTGGAATTTCGCCAGCGTCGGGATCTGGCCTACGCCGTGGATCTGGAAGCGACAGCGTCGACTGCCGAGTTCATCCTCGAACACCTTCGCGTCGCGGAGACATTCGGCCACCCGCACGACACGCTGCGCCACGCATTGGGCTTGATCGAAATACCCGGCATGGCACTCGAATTCGGCGTCGCCAGCGGAACCACACTCAGGATCGTCGCGGAGGCTTTCACCGAACGCGAGGGGACCGTCGCAGGTTTCGACGTGTTCTCCGGCCTTCCGGAGACCTGGCGCACCGGGTTCCCGGTCGGCGAGTTCGCTCAGGAATCCATCCCCGAAGTGCCTGGAGCGCAACTTGTTCCGGGCCTCTTCGAGGACACCTTGCCCTCGTTCCTGAACGACGAATCCGGCCCCGTTGCGTTCCTGCACCTCGACGCCGACCTTTACTCGTCCACCAAGACCGTGCTCGATCTGCTCGGCGACCGACTGGTACCCGGGTCGATCGTCGTCTTCGACGAGTTCTTCAACTATCCCGGGTGGCAGCTGCACGAGTACCGGGCGTGGACGGAGTTCGTCACACGCACCGGCATCTCGTTCGAATATCTCGGGTACACCGTCGACAACGAGCAGGTCATCGCCAAGATAGTGCGTTGAGGCTCACTTTTCGTACAGACGGGCCCAGTTCTCGCGGCTGGTGAGCTGCGGGAACTCACGAGCGAATGCTTCAGCCACACTTGGCGCTTCGGCGAGGAACCGCTTCATGACGCCGGCGAGGCGACCGCTCATCTCGGCGGCCTTCTCGCTGTCGAAGCGGCGTTCACGCACGCCTCCCTGCGAAGCATCGGTGACGAAGACGTGATCGAAACGTCCGACGTGCCACCACTGCGCATCTTCGTACGAGATCGCCACCGGACCCCGCTCCAGATGATTGCGCGCCTGCATCACAGCGCGTTTCGCCAAAACGAGGTCTGTCCACAAACCGGGTTTCGGGCTGGGCGCAACGCGACGGATCGGCAGCCTCCCCGGCAACTCCGACGCCGGGCGAGTTACCGTCTCGGGGAAGCGCTTACGTTCCTGGTTGATCGCGGCAAGCGCCTCCTGCCCACCGTCCGCCAAACCTTCCGGCCCCTCGAGGAATCCCTCGATCGCCCGGAGTTGCGTGTGTGCAAGGCCGTACTGCAACCCGACGATCGAATGCGAAATGTCGCGAGAGAGTTGCTTCGCGAGCGTTTTGGGCGCGAACCCCGGGTCGAGCGAAGCGGTGATGAGTCCGTTGCGCGTACTGAAGTAGTGCGCGAAACCGTCGACGTCCTTCCAATAGAAGTCCGCATGCCACACAGCAGCCGACGGCAACGTGATGGTGGGAATCCCGGCCCGCCCGGCCCGCAAGCTGTACTCGACGTCGTCCCACTGGAAGAAGACCGGCAGTGGCAAGCCGATCCGCTCGATGGCTTCAGCAGGAATCAGGCAAGACCACCAGCCGTTGTATTCGGCGTCCACGCGACGTTCCGGCAGTTTCTCGAGCACACTCCGGTTACGAACACCGTGCTCATCGGTCGGTACACCACGCTGAAGCGTGCCCAGATCCACGCGTTCACCCGAAGCCAGCAGGTAGTCGGGGTTGAACAGGAAGAGCATCTGGGCACCGATCAACGCCGGCTCCGTCGTCATGTTCGCGAACGCACTCAGTCGAAGAACCGATTCGGGTTCGCACAGAATGTCGTCGTCCATCAAGATCACGTCGGCGTGCGGCCCGGCCGCCGAAGCCTCGTACAGGCCCCGGGTGAATCCGCCGGCACCACCCAGATTCGCCTGCCGCAGATATTGCAACCGCGAACCGAACTTCTTCGACACTTCCTGGAACAGCTCACGGCTCTCTACCGGATCCGTTCCCTGATCGACGACGTACAGAGCGTCGAGCAACGCGAGTACACGCTCGTCGGACGCGAGGGCCTCGACCGTGCGCGCACAGTCGTCCGCACGATTGAACGTGCAGATCGCCACGGCTACCGGGCGAATCGACTCCGGCGAGACGACGGTCCATTCCACATCGTCGACCACTGCGCCGCCACCCTGCGCTTCGAACTGCAGCCACAGTGCCCCGCCGTCGACGAAAGTATCGAGCGGGGCGGTCATGGACACTCGCTCGTCGCCGGTCACGACGACGTTCGTCACGATACGACGGTGGCCACCGATGTCCGAGGCCTGGATCTGGATGCGGCAAGCGGTATCGGCCACGACATGTGCAGTGACGGTGACCTCGGTGACATTGGTCCAGCGCTGCCAGTAGCTGGCCGGAAAACGACCGAAGAAGGTATTGGTGTGCGCGACCGCGCCCGGCTGAAGCCGCAACTCGAACCGCGATCGCGTCGACATACCGACCTTGGTCACCGCATACAGTTCGTCACTGGCGACGGGCGAAGTTCCGGTGAACAACGTCCGCTGCGCCAGCAGTCGATCCGACGTCGCGCTGCGTTCGATCAACTCGACTCCGGAATCGGACTGGTCATCGGTCGTGTTCACGGTATCCACGCCCCGCAGGGTATCGCGAATCCGCACCTCGGCGCCCCGGGCACCGAGTCACACCAGGTCTACCCGTGATTACTCACTGCAGCGGCGGAGCGCAGCTCGGTCTTTCGCCGACGAAGCGACAACAGACCCTTCGCCATCTGGACCACGTCCTTGGGCGAGATACGGCTCGCGTGCGCCAGATGATCGTCGCTGAGTCGGATCGGGACCTCGACCGGGCGCACCCCAGCCAATTCGAGCGCGTAGTCCAATTCGGTGGTGAAAAGGAAGCCACGCTCGGTCAACGAGGGTGCGATTCGACGTAGCAAGACACCGTCGACGATGAAAGTTCCCTGGGGATCGCCCGTGCGGGTACCCAGCACCACCCGTCGCAGCGTCGCGAATCCACCCGTCATCACCGAACGCAGCAAGCCACGTTCCACCTCTGAGTCCGAATGAGCCTTTGAACCGATGACCACCGGCGGGACGGACCCTAGATCCGCCATCACGCGGTCGGCGCCTTCGATGTCACCGAAACCGAACGGAAGGTCGTCCGCGGTGAGCAACACGCGTCGTCCACGCGAAGCAAGCGTCCCGGCGCGAAGCGCTGCGCCCATCCCTTTGTCGCTGCTCATCGGCAGGAAGGTCACTCCAGGCCAAGACCAGGAAGCTGCCAGAGCAGCACACACGTCGGCAGTGTTGTCCGTCGAACCGTTCTCCACGACGATGATCTCGACCTGACCGGCGCTCTCGGCCGGGCGGCTGGTGAAGTACTCGGCGAATTGACGCACCGTCGACTCCAGCACCTCGCCTGAGTTGTATGCGGGGATGATCACCGAGAGTTCCGGCGTAGCTGGTTCCCCACGAACGGGTTCCGTTCGCGATGTCGCCACGTCCCGATCTCCTTACTTCCCCGACTGCAGTTCGAACTCGTCGGAATACTACGCTCCGAGAAACAAGGCGCAGCCCAGGCTCCGAGAAAAAGAGCACGACCCAGGCTCCGAACAACAGCCATCGACTCGAAGACGAAAGCACATCGTGAAATCTGACTTACCGCTCGCACAACGCGTGGTGCCGCCAATTCTTCTCGCCGCTCTGGTGTCGATCTTCGCCGCCATCCCACTGATCTCCAATCGGTGGTTCTACTACTGGGACGACAGCGCAGCAGCTTTCACGCCTGGTTGGCACACGATCGGCCAGCGAATCCTGTCCGGGTCATGGCCGACGCTCATTCCCGAATTGTGGGCCGGCGGCAATGTCACAGCCGAAGCCCTTTACGGGACATACAATCCCGTGATCCTTCTGGATTCGGTTGCCATTGCACTCATTCCGAACCTGGGAATCGGAATCACCCTGGTCAAGATGCAATTCATGGCGATTCTCGCGGTAGGCGTTTATCTGGTGGCCCGCCAGTACGGCGCCAATCGGTCGATGGCTTTCATCGCCGGATTTGCCATGCCGTTCGCCGGATACACGCTCTATTTCGACGCCTCCAGTTGGGCGTCCGGGCTGATCGCCTTCGCCTGGATCCCCCACGTCTGGTGGTCTACCCGCGCCAGCGCCCTCGGCCGAGTGAACCCCCTGGTACCGATCGTTTTCGGCTATCTTGCGATGACCACCGGAAACCCGTACGGCGCTGTCGGTGTCGCGGTCGTCTACCTCGCTGTCATAGCGGAATGCATCGCAATCAAACGCGCAGGCAGCATCAAATCACTGATGATCAGCGCGGCAGCGATCATCATGATGTCGCTGATCGTGTATCTACCGTTGCTCTTCACCACCGGCGTGTCGGTGCGTACTCAGTCCGGAATCGCGAACGACGGTTCGCTTCGACCCGATCTCGGTGACCTGCTCAACCTCTCCGGCCCGTCGAACCAACCGTACGTCACCGCTTTCGCTTCGCCTGCCATGACGATTCCGCTGGTGTACCTGGCTTGGTTCCTCATACCGCTCGCACCGTGGATTCAGTGGAAGTCACTGAAGAAGTTGGGCCGCCACAGCGTCTCGCTGTTCGTCTTCGGCGGAATTTACGTCGTACTACTTCTCGGACCGTCGAATCTGTGGCTTTTCCGTTGGCCCGCGCGACTGCTCGAGTACGGTCAACTGCCCGCCATCGTGGTCACGGCGGTCGCCCTCTCTGCCGGACTGCATCGTGATCGAATCCGGACAAGATCAATCATCACCGCGGGATTGTTGGCACTTCAGTTCTATCTTGCCTGGTCGAATGTCCCGGAAGACATCGGTATTCACTCGGCATCACTGATAATCACCGTGGTTCTCACCGTCTTCGCGTTGGTCGTGGCCTACCGAAAGCCCCGCTACCTCGCCGGTGCACTCGCTGTCGGCATCGTCGTCGTGCTCAGTGCTCAGACCAATTTCTGGTTCACCGGAAACTACAACGTGACACCGTGGAAGTTCCCCCGGCAGGTGGCATTCCTGGAGTCCAAGTTCGAGGACCGTTACCAGGGAACCACTTTCGCGATTGCCGACCCCGTCAACATCCCGCCGGACAACGAAACCGGGCAGTGGGGTGACCTCCTGTTCGGCAACGCCTGGCAGCCTGCCGGAGTCAATGCCGTCAACAGCTACGCCGGAATCAGCTACAACGATTTCGTTCAAGCACTGTGCTTGAACTACTACGGCGGCGTCCAGTGTCCGGACGGCGTCGACCGACTGCTCGCTGAGTCGCCGGGAACGGGTGTGTCCTGGCTCGACGCGATGCGAGTCGACACGGTCGTCGTTCAGAATTCCGGACCGTACGGCGGAAAACGCGCCCTCGACGCCCTACCCGAGGGCGAGTGGACCGTATCGCCGGATCGGGTGGTCACGGTCGGCCATCGCACCACCGAGCATCAGTGGCCCGACGGTCGCGTATCCGCAGCGACGCCTGGTCTCGACGTACGTGGCGATGCCGCCGCTACGGACACCAGGGAAACCGTCGAGTACACCGGGTCCGGCACGGTTACATTCGCCCTACTGGCCTGGCCGGGCTGGACGGCGACTGTCGATGGTCAGACGGTCGAGACGAAGGCGAGCCCCGGCGGGTTGTTGCAGGTCGATCTACCGCCGAGTGCCACGTCCGGATCTGCCCTCACCATCGAATTCAGTCCACCCGGAAGCACTTTCGGCTGGACTGTCGCCGGCGTCGGATTGCTCCTGGCACTGTCTCAAGGAGCGTGGGCCTTCCGACGCCGACGCAGCGGTCAGGACGACAACGCTGCAGCCAACGCAGATTCCGTCACCTCGTGAACCGCGCGGTGAGCGGGCAGAATCGACGCTCGCTCACCGTCCGCGTCACCGGTGCCCTGCACCAATCCGAGGAAATGCGTCAGCTGCGCGGCAAGCGGTTCCTCGCTGTAGCGGATCGTCGGAATTTCGATGACCGTCTGCTGCTGGTAGCCGTCCCGATCGGTGGGCATGTTGTCGTCGATGTGCCGGTAGATCGTGATGTCGCGACGCAGGAGATCGATCTCGATGAGTCGATCGGCCTCGAGCAACGACAGCTGGCGAATCTTGCGCTGACTGATCCGGCTCGCGGAAATCGTTGCAACAGCACCTGATCCGAAGCGCAATACGGCGTCGGCGCAATCTTCCGACCGGTTCTGCACGGACGTCGGGTGGAAGTAGCCGAACTCCCCTTTTGCCAAACTGGGTTCCGAGCCGGCAAATCCGATGGCAAGGTCGATATCGTGAATCAGCAGGTCCGTCGCGACACCCGTCGGAATGCGGGAAACGAACGGCGAGTGGCGGATACCGTTCACCTGCCACACATCGCCGGAGAACTCACGGGCGGTGCGGACAGCGGGATTGAACCGTTCGAGCAGTCCACACATCAGGGGAACACCGGACGCGCGCGAACGATCGACCAGGTCGACGCTCTGCTCGTACGTCGCAGCCAACGGCTTCTCCACCAGGACAGGCTTCCCCAGATCGAGAACCCGCCCGGCCAACTCGTAGTGCGCCGGCGTAGCAGCGGCGATCACGACGGCGTCGATACCGTCGAGCGAGTCGAAATCGGCGGCCCAACGCGTATCGAACCGCGCAGCAACAGCTTTGCCCTGCTCCTCGCGCGGCTCGATCAGCAGATCCAACTCGCACAGCGGCGACTGCGCGATGACCCGCGCATGCAGCGAGCCCATCTGACCGGATCCGACAAGAGCGATACGTGGCTTGCTAGCAGTCATTTTTCAGGCCTCCATGGCGCCGCGAACCGCGGCAACGATCTGATCGACGTCGCCGGCGGACAACGCAGCGTGGACGGGGATGCTCAGGCACCGCGACGCGACCGAAGTGGCCACCGGCGTCTCGTCGATGACGACGCGCGGATGTTCGCGGTAGCACTCGTAGTCGTAGACGGCCTTCGGGTAATAGATGCCGCTACCGATGTCCTTCGCGGCCAGACGCTCACTCAACTGGTCGCGAGTGATCGGTGCGTCTTCGGCCAGCAGCAAGGTGAACTGATGCCAGACATGTCCACGACCGGACAGTTCGCTCGGCAGGATCAGTCCTTCGACGTCCTTCAGGCCGACACGCAAGGCCTCCGCATTCCGGCGGCGCGCCTCGACCTGCTGCATGTACGTCGCCATCTGGGGCAGAGCCAAGCTCGCCTGGAGGTCAGTCATCCGGTAGTTCTGGCCGACCATCTCGTACTGGTAGCGCGCCCGCATGCCCTGGTTGCGCAGGACCCGAAGTCGATCGGCGATCGCGTCGTCGTCGGTCGTGATCATTCCGCCCTCGGCGGTCGTGAGGTTCTTCGTTGCATAGAACGAGAAGCAACCCACACCGAAACTGCCGGCGCCTCGCCCGTCGTACGTCGCTCCGTGGGCCTGAGCGGCGTCCTCGACGACAGTCAGACCGTTTTTCGATGCCAACGGCATCAATGCGCCCATGTCCGCCGACTGTCCGTACAGATGAACCGGCATCAGAACCTTCGTGCGGTCACCGATTCGATCGGCAGCGACTGCCGGGTCGATGTTGAAATCGGACTCGGAGATATCGGCAAACCTCGCGGTCGCGCCTGCCTCGAGAATTGCATTGAGGGTGGCCACGAACGTGAACGGCGTGGTCAGAACCTCGTCACCTGGCTGAAGATCCTGGACCTGAAGAGCCGCGATCAATGCGGTCGTGCCGTTGTTCACCGCCACCGCGTGTCGCGTTCCGACCAGCGCCGCGAACTCGTCCTCGAGCCGCTTCACCTTGGGTCCCTGCGCGACGATCCCCGATCGCAGAGTGTCCAGCACCTCGCGCTCGACTTCTTCCCCGAACGAGATACTGGATATCGCGATCACTGAGTTACCTCCGATAGATTCATCCGACCGTCGTCGGAACGAAATACCCCGACAACCCAGGAAGCGTATCGAAACACGATTCGATACTTCGAGAGGATTCCGGAACCTGCATGTCTGAACGAGCCGACTGCCACATCCATCCGACCGCCGTGATCGGCGCCGACGTACTGATCGGGGCGGGAGTCACGATCGGACCGAACGCGGTACTCACGGGCCCACTCGAGATCGGCGACGACTGCTGGATCGGCTCGGGAGCGGTCTTGGGAGCTCCCCCCGAGATCCTCGGCGCGTTACATCCGACGTCCTGGTCCGTCAGCGCCGGTCTGGGAATTCGAATCGGTGCTCGAACGACGATTCGCGAATTGAGCACAGTCCATCAGGGAAGCGAACGCCGCACCGAAATCGGCGAAGACTGCTTCGTGATGAACAGAGTGGGAATCGAGCACGACGTGCAGATCGGTGACCGCTGCGTCGTGTCCTCCGGTACGACGCTTGCCGGGCACGTCAGCGTCGGAGACGGCGTCAACCTGGGCATGCACACTGTCGCGCACCAACGACGCGTCGTCGGCTCCGGATCCATGATCGGCATGGGAACCGTCGTGGTCAAGGACGTCCCGCCCTTCTCCAAGGCCTTCGGCAACCCGGTGTCGTTGCACGGTGTCAACCGGGTCGGAATGAGTCGGTCGGGAATCGCGGAGGAGGACATCGCCGCGATCGAAGCCGTGTACGCCGCGGGAAGCTTCGGCACGTCACCGGCCATTCCGGACTCGCTGTCGGAGGCCTTCACCTGGTGGCGGGAACGCGCCGACAAACCGCTCGTGGTTTAGCGAGACAAATCCTGGTTGGTATCGTCTGCGAAATGACGAACGGGCGGGATGCAGGCGCGTGAGTACCTCTCCCGAATCTGAACAACCGGTCGAAGACGTCGAACCGGCCGCAGAGCCGAACGCTCTACGCGGCCTTCTCGTCAACGGATTCAAGGTCCTCGTCACCCTCGCGATCGTCGTCGCGATCATCTTCGCGGTGAAGTCCCAATGGTCCGAGGTCAAGAACACGATCACCGAGCTGAACTGGTGGACGCTTGCCGCCTCGTCGGTGTTCATCTTCCTCGGTATGGGTGCCGCAGTGCGGGCCTGGCAACACGCACTCGGCGCCCTCGAACAACCGATTCCGGCCTTCGACGCCGCTCGCGCTTATCTGGTCGGCCAACTCGGCAAGTACCTTCCCGGCAGTGTCTGGGCCTTCGTTCTGCAAACGGAACTCGTGAGGCGCGCCGGTGTGTCCCGTGCCGCAGGCTTTGTCGCAGTGCTGGTCACGGTGGGGTTGAGCACAACTTCGGCGCTGGTCGTCGGCCTCTTCGGTCTACCTGCCCTGTTCGAGGTCAGCACGGCGGCAGCGGTCGGCGTGATCATCCTCGTACCGATCGCATTGGTCTGCGCCTACCCGCCGGTGCTCACACGCCTGGTGAACCTCGCACTGAAACTGCTCCGCCGCACGCCGCTGCACAAGCCGCTCACGATGCACAAGATTGCGCTCGCATTGGGCTGGTGCGCAGCAAGCTGGGTGCTCTACGGCATCCAGTTGTGGCTACTCGCGTCCAGTTCGGCCGGCTTCGAAATCCGTGGGCTCGTCCAGTGCATCGGCGCTCTCGCCCTCGGTATGTGCGCGGGCGTCCTCGTGTTCGTCGTCCCGTCCGGAATCGGTGTCCGCGAAGCCGTCATCGTCGCAGCGCTTTCACCGTTCATGGATGCCGGCGTCGCGCTCGGCCTCGCACTGGCGTCGAGGCTGCTGTTCACCCTCTGTGAGGTCTTTGCCGGCGTCGTGGCTGCACTGTCGGGATCACGAGGCCTGCGCAATGCACTCGTGCACGAGCGCTCGCGGGTGCCGGACCCCACCAAAGCCTGACGTTCGGTCAGACCACTTTCTCGGACGCGGAATACTGCGTCTCGACGCCGGCCTTCTGCGGACGCCACCACTGCTCGTTGTCGCGATACCACTCGACGGTGGCTTCCAGTCCGCTTCGAAAATCGCGGTACTGCGGCTTCCACCCGAGCTCCTGCTGCAGTCGCGTCGAATCGATCGCATACCGCAGATCGTGACCAGGGCGGTCGGTGACGAAGTCGAAATCGTCCGGCTTGCGTCCGAAAATTTCGAGCAGAGCCGCAATCACCGTCCGGTTGTCGGTTTCACCGTCGGCGCCGATCAGATAAGTCTCGCCGGACTTTCCGCGGTCCAGAATGTCCCAGACGGCGCGGTTGTGGTCCTCGACGTGAATCCAGTCGCGGACGTTGCGGCCTTCCCCGTACAACCGTGGACGCACTCCGTCGAGCAGATTGGTGATCTGGCGTGGGATGAACTTCTCCACATGCTGGTACGGGCCGTAATTGTTGGAGCAGTTCGAGATGGTCGCCGCGATCCCGAACGAGCGCACCCAGGCGCGCACGAACAGATCACTCGACGCCTTGGACGCGGAGTACGGGCTCGACGGGTTGTACGGTGTCGTCTCCGTGAACTTCGCCGGATCATCCAGTTCGAGGTCGCCGTACACCTCGTCGGTCGAAATGTGGTGATAACGGACCCCGTGCGAACGCACAGCCCGCAGGAGCGAGAAGGTTCCCATGACGTTGGTGCGCAAAAACGGTTCGGGGTCGGCGAGGGAATTGTCGTTGTGGCTTTCGGCCGCGAAGTGCACGACTGCGTCGGAGCGCGAGACAAGATCGTCGACCAGCGGCTCGTCGGCCACGTCGCCGTGGACAAACGTGATCCGGTCCTCGACGGACGCCAGGGACTGGCGATTTCCGGCGTAGGTCAGAGCGTCGAGAACCGTGACTTCCACGTCGGGACGCGTCGCCACCGTCTGATGAACGAAATTGGCACCGATGAAGCCGGCACCCCCGGTGACCAGTAGTCGCACGTCATCTCCTCAGGCTCATCGGACGAACCCCACTTTAGCGGCCGGGCGTGTCATGTCCGTTTGCGTCGGCAGGCAGGAGTGCAGGACACTGCACGCATGCGCGGAATCATTCTGGCCGGTGGCACCGGGTCGCGGTTGCACCCGATCACCCTCGGAGTGAGCAAGCAACTCTTGCCTGTCTACGACAAGCCGATGATCTACTACCCGCTCTCCACTCTCATGCTCGCCGACATTCGCGACATCTTGATCATCACGACCCCACACGACGCCGAACAATTCCGCCGGGTTCTCGGCGACGGCTCACAATTCGGCGTCAACCTCACCTATGCAGTGCAACACGAACCGAACGGCCTCGCAACGGCATTCACCCTCGGCGCAGAGCACATCGGATCCGACTCCGTGGCGCTCGTCCTCGGCGACAACATCTTCTACGGCCCCGGCCTCGGAACCCAACTCAGGCGTTTCTCCGACATCGACGGCGGAGCCGTATTCGCTTACTGGGTCTCGAATCCGACCGCCTACGGCGTCGTCGAATTCGACGACTCGGGTCGCGCCGTGTCCATCGAGGAAAAGCCGACGTCACCGAAATCCAATTACGCAGTCCCCGGCCTTTATTTCTACGACAGCGACGTCGTGGACATCGCACGCACTCTGAAGCCCTCTGCGCGTGGTGAATACGAAATCAGCGACATCAATCAGCACTATCTCGAAGCTGGCAAACTTTCTGTCGATGTCCTCCCCCGCGGAACCGCGTGGCTCGACACCGGCACACCCGATTCCCTGCTCGAGGCAGCGAACTACGTGCGGACCATCGAACACCGCCAAGGCCTCAAGATCGGTTCCCCTGAAGAGGTTGCGTGGCGTCAAGGATTCATCAGCTCCGACCAATTGCGCACTCAGGCAGAAGCATTGGGCAAATCCGGGTACGGCAACTACCTACTCGAGCTGCTCGAGCACGGCAAGGAATGGTGACGTGGAAATCCGTCCACTGAAGATCGCCGGAGCTTGGGAAATTACGCCGACGCAGTTCGGCGACAACCGCGGTGTCTTTCTCGAATGGTTCAAAAGCTCCGCCTTCACCGCCGCGACCGGCCGTACTCTCGACCTCGCGCAGGCCAACTGCTCGGTCTCCGAAGCCGGTAGCCTCCGCGGGATCCACTTCACCGACAATCCGCCCGGACAGGCGAAGTACATCACCTGCGTGAAAGGTGCCTTCCTCGACGTTGTCGTAGACCTGCGCGTCGGATCACCGACCTTCGGCGAGTGGGATGCGGTGGTGATCGACGACGTCGATCGACGAGCGGTGTTCCTGGAGGAAGGCCTCGGCCACGCGATCCTTTCACTCGAAGACGGATCGACAGTGATGTACCTGTGCAGCATCGAATACTCGCCCCACCTGGACCGCGACCTCGATCCCTTCGATCCGGAACTCGAGATCGAATGGCCGAGAACAGACCGTAAGGGCAACCCTCTGACCTACGAGCTCTCCGCAAAGGACGCTGCCGCGCCGTCCCTGGCGACGCTCCGCGCGGACGGCATGTTGCCCGGTTTTGTGGCCGAAGATTCGCCGAATCGGTAATCTTCACCTTTCACGACTCGATGGCATGACACCGGCGGGACGGACGGCTGGATGACCAAACGTGCGAGCAGACGCGGCCTGTGGACGGCCGTCGTTCTCGCAGCCGGCCTCGGTGGTCTCGCGCTGGTCGCACCGCCCCTGACTCCGGGAACGATCGAGTCCGCACCGGTCACCGTCATCACGACCACCCCACCCGCGCCGGTTGTTCCACTCACCCCGGAGGAGCTCTCGGCCCGGGTGGTCCCCACCATCGTCACCATCACGGCGCCGGCCGGATTCACCACCACTGCTGGGACCGGGATCGTGCTCTCCCCTGACGGAGTGGTGCTCACGAATCACCACGTCATCAGCGGAGCTTCGGACGTCACTGCCGTCAGCATGTCCAACGGGCTGATCTACGACGCCGAGATCCTCGGGTACGACAGCGTCAGCGATCTTGCCGTCCTTCGACTCGCGGGCGCTGACGATCTGCCGGTGGCTGTGGTCGGCAAATCAGCAGAAGCCGCTCGCGGGGACTCCGTCACCGCAATCGGAAATGCGGAAGGCGGCGGAGTAC
Source organism: Rhodococcus sp. KB6 (assembly GCF_001445685.1). Taxonomy (NCBI): domain Bacteria; kingdom Bacillati; phylum Actinomycetota; class Actinomycetes; order Mycobacteriales; family Nocardiaceae; genus Rhodococcus; species Rhodococcus sp. KB6. Next base: position 37,719 of record NZ_LNAK01000099.1, read on the forward strand.
CCGTCCCTGCTCCCGGCGTCATCACCAACCTCGGTGTCACCGTCAACACCCGCAACGTGTCCGACGGATCGCGAAACCAGTTGAAGGGCCTCATCGAGGTCGACGCGGACATCCGGCCTGGCGATTCCGGTGGCCCCCTGGTCAACGCCGTTGGCGAGCTGATCGGCGTCAGCAGCGCGGGCAACGCCGTCACCGACCGCACCGAAACCTCACCGGCGCCTCAGTCCTACGCGATACCGATCGACACCGCACTACCGATCGTCGAGCAGGTACTCGGCGGCCGCTCCTCCGAGACCGTGCGTGTGGGACCGACACCCGTACTCGGTGTCGCGGTGAAGGATCACGCGGACATGCCGGCCGGCGCCGAAGTTGTTGCCGTGAGCTTCGATTCGCCGGCCGAGCGGGTGGGGCTGACCAAAGGTGCGGTCATCACCGAGTTCGGTGGCAGCCGGATCGCGTCGTCCGCTGATCTCAACGCGGCGATGAGCTCGCGCCGCCCCGGCGACACCGTCGCGGTGACGTGGGTGGACGCAACCGGGCAACCCGGGACCGGTTCGCTGGTCCTCGACGAGGGGCCACCTCGCTAGTCGTACAGGGCGCCAGCCGTGAAAGCATCGTGGCATGACCACGGTTCTCCTGCTCACCTGTGACGGCGCCGCCCGCGAGGCGGATGTCGAAAGCAAACTCGTCATGGAAGCTCTCACCTCCTACGGCATCGCGTCGACGATGGCGCCGTGGTCGAGCCCGTCCCTCCTCGATATCGACGCCGACCTGGTTCTGATCCGGTCGACCTGGGACTACACCCAGCGCCTCGACGAATTTCTCGCCGTTCTCGATCAGCTGACCGCTCCGATCGCCAATCCACTCTCGATCGTGAAGTGGAACGCACACAAGGGATACCTCACCGAACTTGCCGCGGCCGGCGTACCTATCGTCCCAACCGCTGTGATCGCTGCCGGACAGAGCGAAACACTCACCCTCCCTTCGTTCGAGGGTGCCGACGTCATCGTCAAGCCGGCAGTGTCCGCCGGCGCTGTCGGAGTGGGAAAGTTTGCCTCGGGGTCCGCGCAGGCCCACGCTCACCTCAGCTCGATCCTCGAGAGTGGCAACGACGCGTTGGTCCAGCCATTCGTCTCGGACGTCGTCGACGGCGAGCGCTCGATCATCCACATCGGCGGACGCTACTCGCACGCTGTCCGGAAGATCCCGGCCGCCAACGACTTCCGCGTGCAGGAATTTCACGGCGGAACCAACCACCTCCACCAACCGTCCGCCGCCGAACTCGCGGTGGCCGACGCAGCACTGGCCGCGACCCCATGCGGCCCCGGCGAATTGCTTTATGCACGTGTGGACGTCGTGGGCCCGGTGGATCAACCACTGCTCATGGAAGTGGAATTGATCGAGCCAGAACTCTTTCTGCCATTCGCCCCTGGATCTGCCGACGCCCTCGCACGGGCAGTTGTCGCGTCACTAGGTCGGTGACGCGCCACGGAGTGCCTTCTTGTCGATCTTCCCCAAAGCAGTGAGCGGCAGCGCTTCCAGAATCGAAATCTCCTTGGGCGCCCAGATCGGACCCTTGTGCGATCTCACGTGCGCGATGAGTTGATCGGGTGTGACCGACCATCCCGTCTTCAGTACGACTGCGGCGGTAACAGCTTCTCCCCATTGAGAATCGGGGACACCGAATACCGCACATGCTGCCACCGCGGGATGATGTCCGAGTGAGTCCTCGACTTCGCGCGGGTAGACGTTGAATCCACCACTGATGATCGTGTCTTTGATGCGGTCGACGATCGAGATGAGCCCACTTTCGTCGATTCGAGCAACGTCGCCGGTGTGCAACCACCCATTCGCGAGCGCTGCAGCGGTTTGTTCAGGTTTGTTCCAATAGCCGTCCATCACGAGCGGACCTCGCACACAAAGCTCGCCGGGTACGCCCGTCGCCGTCTCGTTTCCCTGCTCGTCAAGCAACACCACTTCGACACCTGGCATCGCGCGCCCACAACTCCCCAAAACTGCGGGATCGTCCGTGTGCTCACGTGTATCGAGTACCGTCAACGCATTCGGGGCTTCGGCCTGACCGTAATGCTGGCTCAGGATCGGCCCGAACACCGCCCCTGCCTGCTCGAGCCTGGTGGGGTCGATGGGTGCAGCACCGTAAAGCATCCAGTTCAGCCCAGACAGATTCGCATCCGACAGGCGTGGATGGTCGAGTAAGGCATAGAGCATCGTGGGAACCACGAATGTAGCTGTGACTCCGCCATTTTCGATGGCGTCGACAACTCTGTCCGGGTCGAACGACCTGTGCAACTCGAAGCTTGCACCTCGCAGCAGACCGGGTGCGACGAGCAGACCGGCAGCATGAGACATCGGCGTAGTGAGCAGCATGGTGGTTTCAGCCGGCCACTCCCACGTGGTGCAGGCCCAGGCATTGGCGACCAAGGATCGGTCCCTGAGCATGACGCCTTTCGGCTCACCGGTGGTTCCACCGGTGTAGAAGAGATACAAAGCTCGACCCTGACCGCCTAAGCCTGAACCTATTCCCGCCGTACCCAATTCACACGCTGATTCGAGGGCTGACAGTGACATCACTCGAGTCTGTGCCGCTTCGGCGCGTACCTGGAACTGTCCGTCGGCAACCAACAGGAGATCGGTACCACTGTCTTTCAGCACCATCCTGTCGTTCTCTTCGGTCGCGAGCGGATGGAGTGCCGTGTAGCGCACGCCCGCCAGACACGCCGCGGCCATGACCGTGAATGCTTCAGGACACGGCCCCGCAAGCAGGGCGACCCCGGCTCCGTCCGGCAGAGCGAAGCTACTGAGGACACCTGCAATCCGCTCGATCTGTTCCGCAGTCTGCCAATATGTCAGCTCGGCCCGATCACCGTTCCGATCCGTGAATCGAAACGCGATGTGGTCTGGTCGGCGTCGCAGCGCCGACAGAATCAGATCCGCATATCCCGCTTGCACCTGCAAGCCTGGCGCCATCGGTTCATCGTTCATGATGTCCGCGTTCATCGTGGCCCTCCCAAGATCGTGACCGCGGCGACGGCTTCCTCGATGCCGTAGAGACCTCCGCCGTTCTCTGCGACCGCGATTCGAGCACCCGGAACTTGTCGCCGCCCTGCTTGTCCACGCAACTGCGTGACAAGTTCGAAGACCTGCGCCAGTCCCGTTGCCGAGACCGGATGACCACGGGACTCGAGCCCACCTGACGGATTGACCGGACGCACGCCTCCCAACGAACTCGCACCGGACGCCGACCACGCGCCGCCCTCACCGATCGGGCAGAACCCCAGATTCTCGACCTGCTGCACTTCACCGAAGGCCGTGGCGTCGTGGACCTCTGCCACATCCACATCGCCTGGCCCGACTCCGGCTTCCTCGTATGCGCTCATTGCTGCACGGCGACCGATGTGACTCTCCACGTCATCTGCGGTCCGATCCGTGCCTGACACCAAGCTGCAACCGAGTACCTGCGCCGCCCGCCGAGAGGAATCGTGCCTTCGAGCAAAGTCCGCACTGGTCACAATGACCGCCGCTGCACCGTCACTGACGGGCGAGCACATCGGAACTGTCAGAGGCCACGCGACTCGCCTTGCGGCAAGCACCTCTTCGACGCTGAAGAGTTTGCGAAAGTGCGACCGCGGATTGTGCACGGAATGCGCATGATTTTTGGCTGCTACGGACGCGAGCTCGAACTCGGTGGTTCCGAATCTCTCCATGTGCGCCCGGGCAAGAGAAGCGTAGATCTCCATGAACACCGACCGCTCACCCTGCGATCCGAGTGCATCCGGCAGCGGAGCGGACAGCGAAGCAAGGCCCGCGAGCGTCTCGTCGCGATGCGCAACGTCGAGTGCACCGTCGAACACCTCCAGACTTCGAGCCGGATCCGAGCACACCAGCTTGTCCACCCCGACCGCCAACGCGACCTCGGACAGACCGGCGCGAACGTGGGCGATCGCCAGCCAGAGTGCAGTCGCGCCGCCGGCGCAGGCATTTTCGACATTGACGACCGGGACTCCCCCGAAACCGTATGGCCTCAAGGCAATCTGGCCTGGGATCATGTGCTGCCGGTCGATCGCCTTCTGGCTGACTGTCGCGTAGAAGACCGCACCGACGTCACCGCGGGTCAGGCCCGCGTCTTCGACGGCATCGATCGCCGCACGCCCCGCCAATTCCGAGGCCGCGGTATCCGCGTGCCGCCCGAAGAGAGTCGCGCCGACACCGAGAACCATGACTTCGCCGCTCACGCCACCACTCGATTCCTCAATACACCGAGGCCGGTGACCTCGAGTTCGACTACGTCTCCCGGTTCCAGGAACCGCCCGTGCTCCAAGCCGCATCCACTCGGCACGGTGCCGGAACAGAAGACTTCACCCGGGTACAGCCGCGTGGAAGTCGAAGCGAACGAAATCACGTCCTCGAAACGATGGTCCATGTCGGCGCTGGTTCCTCGGCTCACCTCGTCTCCGTTGATTCTCGCGGTCATCTCGAGTTGGTAGGGGTCACCGACTTCGTCGGCCGTCACGATCCAGGGCCCGAGGACATTCGCGTTCGAAAAGTCCTTGCTCTTACTGAGACCGAGTCCGGTGGAGATCTCCTCGAGCTGAGTATCGCGGGCGCTGAAATCGTTGAAGATGGTGTAACCGAAGATATGCGCAGGGGCATCCGCGCGTGAGATGTCGGTTCCACCGCGCCCCAGCACACAGGCGAATTCGAGTTCGTAATCGCGCAGGCTCGAGTACTCGGGCCACACGACGTCAGATTTGTGTCCGGTCACCGCCAATCGGTTCGCTATGTAATACAGCGGGCGCTCCAACTGGATCTTCGGCAGTTCGACGTCCTCGAGTGCGACCCCTTGAATTCGGGCGCGAGCGTTGCGGAAGTGATCCATGAAGCAGCCGAAGTCTCGGATCTGGACCGGCTGAGGAAGCGGCGACATCCAGCGCACATCACCTGCGTCGACGATTGCACTTGCCGGCGGCTCGTCTGCGAGCCGATCCAGGGTCTCCCGTGCCGCCGGACCACCTTCGATGATGGTTTGCATGGTTTCCAGTTCTGGAGCCGGTTTTCCCGTCACATCATGATGAGCTCGCTCGAGTAACAACAGTTGCTCGCCGCTGCCCGTCACCAGAGCCGTCTGCTGAGTCTTTTCGTATTCGACGGTCGCAAGTTTCACTGTGAGTCAATACCTTTCACTGAATTGTTCGTTAGGTGAGGCAGGAATTTTGCTCAGACGAACGCGACCACACGAGCCGGGGCAGCGCTGGCTCGCGCAAGCTTGATCGGGAAAAACGCCACGTGAAATCCCGAGGGCGGAAGCGCGGCGAGGTTCGCCAGTTGCTGAACGATGAATACTTCACGTTCGCGTCCGGCCCGGTGCCCGTCCCAGAGAACCGAGTTGTCCCCGGTGTCACGAAATTTCTGCGCCATGACTGCAAAGCTCAAGTCCCAGCCGGCAGCGTCGGTGCCCAGCACCTTCGCGCCTTGCTCGGCGAGAAACAGCGTGCCTTCGCGACTCATCCCTGGATACTGAAAGAACCCTGGATCAGCCAAGGTGAAGCTCTCTTGTCCGGTACGGAGCAACACGGCACCACCCTGGGGAACGGACGCACCGTTTTCCGCCAGGGCAGCTTTCAGCGCGTCCACCGAGATCGGCTGATTCGCCTCGCACCGGCCGCGCAGGTCGAGCACCACTGTCTCGCAGAACAATTCATCCAACGCGATGTCTGTGATCGTGCGAGAAGGCTTACCCTCCGAGGTTGATCCGTAGTGCAACGGCGCGTCGACGTGTGTGCCCAGATGACTGTTGAACTCACTCAACATCTCCGATCCCCACCCCTCACCGTCCGGAAGATCATGAACTCCGCACTGCAGTGCTGCCGCGAACTCGTCGCGTCCGGCACCTGCGGGGTGCGAGTAGGTCACCGAGGGGGCAACGACGGAAGCCAGTGCCTTCAAACCCTCGGGGAGCAATTCCCGATCGGCCGGATCGAGAGTTCTAGTCAGATCGATGAGTTCCATGTCCGCCCATTCCGTTAAGTTATTGGACGCTCAGCATAGAACTGGACGATCAACATAGGCAAGAGGGTGTCGCGAGAGGAATACGGCCGGCCGATGGCCGGCCTCGTAGCATGAGTGCGGTGCGCAGGTCTCGGCCCCGACGGGCGCGTCGACGTCACCGCGTGCCGGAATTGGCTGCACTCGAGAACGAAAGAAGGCAGGAACACCGAATGGCGTCGACACGCAAGCAGGAGATTTCCGAGGAAACCAGACGGCGACTGGTGAAAGCCGCGGCCGAACTGGCTGCCGAAGGCGGGTCGACCGCGATGTCCGTACAAGCCGTGGCAGAAAGATCCGGTATCAGCAGAGGGTCCGTGGCCTGGCACTTCGGATCGAAGGACGGGCTTCTACGAGCCGTCGTCGAGGACGCATTCCGGTGGGGCATGGAAAAGCTACGCGCAGAGTTGGCATCATCCTCGGCGACTGGAATCGAAGCATTGATCGAAGCCAACTTCGTACTGATGTCATACCCCGAGGCACGAATTTTCTCGACCATCTTGATCGAAGCCGTGATTCCCGGGTCCACCATCCGCGAGACCTACGCAGAGCAGTACGTCGCAATGCGAACGCTGTACGCGGACTACCTGCGTTCGATCGACACCCCGGTCGCCAATCCGGAGTTGGTTGCCGTCACCCTTCTGGCCGGCACTCTCGGGATCAACCTCCAACATCGCCTCGATCCCGACAACGTCGATCGACGTTCAGCAGTAACCGAGCTCGAATCGATCTATGCCCGCGCGATGGCACCTACCACAACGTCAGGACACGAGAATCCCTAACCGGACCGGAAGTTCAACTTCCCGAACAACTTTCGCCCGCGACCTGGGGCGGGACCGCATCCAGCCTGGCGCGAATGAACCTGGCAACGTCACGTAGCGCAGCCCGGCTCTCCGGCAAGCCAGGCCAGACGGCGGGAAACGCGTGAACCTGGCCGTTCCAGATCTGCAGCGAGCACGGCACCCCCGCGGCGGCGAGCCGTTGCGCCATCACCTCCGAATCGACTCTGAGCACCTCGGATTCGGCGGCGATCAGCAACGACGGCGGCAGAGCGGCCAGATCGCCGTCGACGGGTGAGTTCGTCTGTCCGCCAAGCTTTCCGATCGCCATCAATGCCGACACCGGGGCGATCACGTCGCGTCGAGCGTTGGCGTGGACTGATTTGGTGGTGCAATCGAGATCGAGGAGAGGTGAGAGCCCGACAAGACCGGCCGGAACCTCGAGCCCCGCGGAAACAGCTGCAAGTGCCGTCGCGAAGACCAGAAAGCCTCCGGCCGAATCGCCAACGAAGACAACCTTTTCCGGCAAGGCTCCCTGTTCGAGGAGCCACCGGTATGCATCGAGACAGTCGTCGACGGACCCGCTGATGCTCGTGCTCGGCAACTGTCGATATGCGATGTGCAGGACCGGAAGGCCGGTTCGCTTGGCGATGCTTGCAACGACCGGCCGATGCGTGTTGAGCCCGCAGCACATGAACCCGCCGCCGTGCAGGTAGAGAACAACACCGTCGCGCAGATCAGCCGTCGAGCCTGCCGTCCGCACGAGTTCACCGTCGAAACCTGGAAAGCGAATCGCTTCCCGATCGATCCCGGACGGAATGCGTACACCCGCGGCCGAGTCCAGCACTGCGGCGCGGCGCATGGCGCCAGGCGTCAGCGGCGCGATCCCGACCACGGGCCGAAGCATCCATCGACACGCGTTGTAGAGGACCTGCGATTCGATACTCGGCCTGCCGTATCGAGTTCCGGTCCTTCGACTGACTGTCGGCAACAGAGACATCTGTCCAGATTAGAAGCGATCAGGCACCGAAGAGGTCGACTTCGTCGAGATCGTCGACGATCGTGACCTTTCGTTTCCGTCCGCCGATGACCTTGCCCAGACCGCGCAGTCCACCGGACTGAGCTTTCGGGGCGGGTTCGATGCGCTGCGGCGCAACTCTTGTCCGCGCTGCGCGCTGAACAGGCTTTGGGGCGGGGGCTGCTGCAGGTGCCGCGGGTTCGGGAACCTCGGCTGGAACCACCGCTTCCGGCTCCACGAAGCCCTGAGCAACCGGGGCCTCGGGCGCGACCTCAGCGGCTTCCTCGACCTCCGCCACCTGCTCCACCTGCACCGGTCCGTCGATCACCGGGATGTCAGACGCCCAGCGGACCCGATACTCGAGGCCGCGCGACGCCAGTTCACGTGCGAGATCGCCATGCCAGACCCCGTCTTCGCCGTCGCCGTATACCCGTGCGTCGGAACTGACCCAGATCACGTCGACGCCCGGGTTCCGGTCGGCGAGATCGAGCACGGTCAGCCAGTTCAGCGTCGCCGGATATCCGTCTCGCTTCTTCTTGTCGGTATAGGGCCGACGCAGCGAGATCGCCCTCTCGGCCACCTCGAGATGCGACACGTCGACTGGATCGACCACTTCGACGCCGATCGCCACGAGGTCTTCGATCACGTCGTCGACGTAGCCGTCGGCCTTGTCGTGAGCCGCGTCGACAAATCTCGTGAGGTCACGCCGCAACCCCAGTCGGTCGTACATGCGCGCCTGGACGCTCAGAGCCGCGATCATCTCCGCCGATTCCTCGCGGTAGCGGCTTGCAACCTCGAGGACGACCAATCGCGGCACGACGACGCGGTGTCCGAGCGCGCGAGCGTCGGCGACGGCAGTGTCGAACCGTGCACCCCTGGTCAGGGCCGAAGAATCGAGAACGATGATCATGGGCTCGATTCTCTCTCGAGAAACCGGACGAATGCGCTAATCCACCCCGAACCGTTACTTGATCTTGAAGATCACTGCCCGCTGAACGATGAAGTTGATAACCGTCGCGGTGCCCTGCGCGATGACGAAGGCCAGCGGCATGCGCCACCACTCGTCGGCGAGCACATGCACCATCAGCGCGTTGAGCCCGACCTGAACCGCAAAAGTGACCGCGTACAGCACGACAACAGCGATGAAGCGGGCGCGAGAAGGCTCGGCCTTGAACGTCCACCGCCGGTTGATCAGATACGCCGTCGTAGTGCCGGCGATAAAGCTGATCGACTTGGCCACGCTCAGATCGAGGCCGACGACCTTGAACAGGAATGCGTACAGCCCGTAGTCCACGACCGCCGACAGCCCACCCGTCGCGACGAACCGGACGATCTGCGTTTTCAGGTCCAACGCGTCGTCGGCGATGTCCGTCGTGACAGGAATCTCGACGGGCAGCGGGACGTGGGGTTCGTGCTGGTGACTTGCAGGTGTTTCGGGCACGACGACGAGAGTAACCACTCGAGTCGGAGCCGTCGGCACTACTCCCAGGTAACCTCTACCTTGATGTCCACGACAGCAGAAGAGACGCCGCAGCCGGCTCTCCACACCCAAGCCCGCACCCTCACCGGTTGGGGACGCACCGCCGCCACCACTGCACAGGTGCTGTCCACCCCCGACGTGGAAGTGATCGCCAACGCGGTCGCCCAGGTTGCGGAACAGAACGATTCCAAGCCCTCGCATCTGCGACGCGGTGTCATCGCGCGTGGCCTCGGCCGCTCGTACGGTGACCCGGCGCAGAACGCCGGCGGGCTGGTCATCGACATGAATGCACTCAGCCGCATTCACCGCATCGATCGCGACACCGCTCTGGTGGACGTCGACGCCGGCGTGAATCTGGATCAGCTGATGAAGGCTGCTCTGCCGTTCGGCCTGTGGGTTCCGGTCCTGCCGGGTACTCGTCAGGTCACGATCGGCGGCGCCATCGGCTCGGATATCCACGGCAAGAACCACCACAGCGCGGGCAGCTTCGGCAACCACGTCGTGTCGTTGGATCTGCTGACGGCCGACGGCAAGGTTCGCACGCTCACCCCCAAGGGCGGGCGCAACGACCCGAAGGCCGCACTGTTCTGGGCCACGATCGGCGGCATGGGCCTGACGGGCATCATCTTGCGGGCAACCATCAAGATGACACCGACCGAGACGGCGTACTTCATCGCCGACGGCGACGTCACCAACAGCCTCGACGAGACCATTGCGCTGCACAGTGACGGCAGTGAGGCCAACTACGAGTATTCGAGCGCGTGGTTCGACGCGATTTCCGCGCCCCCGAAGCTCGGCCGTGCGGCAGTCTCGCGCGGATCTCTGGCGAAGCTCGACCAGCTTCCGGCCAAGCTGCAGAAGAACCCGCTCGCCTTCGACGCACCGCAGTTGTTGACGTTCCCCGACGTCTTCCCCAACGGGCTGGCCAACAAGTTCAACTTCACCGCGATCGGTGAGGTCTGGTTCCGCAAGTCCGGCAAGTACCGCGGCAAGGTCCAAAATCTGACGCAGTTCTACCACCCGCTCGACATGTTCGGTGAGTGGAACCGGGCGTACGGATCCAACGGATTCCTGCAGTACCAGTTCGTGGTTCCGCCGGAGGCCGTCGACGAATTCAAGAAGATCATCGTCGACATCCAGCGCAGCGGGCACTACTCGTTCCTCAACGTGTTCAAGCTCTTCGGCGAAGGCAATCAGGCGCCGCTGAGCTTCCCGATCCCGGGCTGGAACATCTGCGTCGACTTCCGCATCAAGCCGGGCCTGAACGAGTTCGTCACCGAACTCGACAAGCGTGTCCTCGAATTCGGCGGACGCCTGTACACGGCCAAGGACTCGCGGACGTCCGCAGAAACCTTCCACGCCATGTACCCGCGTATCGACGAGTGGATCGCGACGCGCCGCAAGTACGACCCCACAGGCGTTTTCGCCTCCGATATGTCCAGAAGGCTGGAACTGTGATCAACGCTGTAGGTAACCCGCAAACCGTTTTGCTTCTCGGTGGAACCTCCGAGATCGGCCTCGCCATCTGTGAGGAGTACCTGAAGAAGGCGCCGCTCCGCGTCGTTCTGGCGGCACTCCCCGGCGATCCGGGACGCGAAGCTGCGGTCAAGCAGCTCGAAGCGAAGGGTGCCACCTCGGTGGAGCTCATCGACTTCGACGCCGTTGATTTCGAGTCGCATCCGAAGGTGATCGACCAGGCGTTCTCGAACGGTGACGTCGATGTCGCCATCGTCGCCTTCGCACTGGACGGTGACTCCGAAGAGCTGTGGCAGAACCAGCGCAAGGCCGTTCTGGTGGCAAACGTCAACTACACCGCTTCCGTCTCGGTCGGTGTTCTTCTCGGCGAGAAGATGAAGGCTCAGGGCTTCGGCAAGATCATCGCGATGTCGTCGGTTGCCGGCGAGCGCGTCAAGCGTGCCAACTTCGTCTACGGCTCCACCAAGGCGGGCCTCGACGGTTTCTACCTCGGACTCGGCGAGGCTCTCGCGGAATTCGGACCGCAGGTCACCGTCGTTCGCCCCGGCATGGTGCGCACGCAGTTCAGTGCCCACGTCAAGGAAGCTCCGCTGACGGTCAACAAGGACATCGTCGCGAAGCTCGCTGTTGCCGCCTCGGACAAGGGCAAGGAAATCGTCTGGACTCCCGGCCCGTGGCGCTTCGTCATGATGGGTCTTCGCCACGTGCCGCGCCCGATCTTCCGGAAGTTGCCGGTTTAAGCTCCTCCCGTGCCAGAAACAACAACTGCTCCGAGTACAGACCTTTCGACCCCGTCGCCGTGGCGTAATGCCGCGGCGACGGTGGTGGAAATGGCCCTCGGAGCGCTGGTCGCCGCTGTTGTAGCCGCTGTCGGGCTCTTTGCTTTCGGCCGAGTGCAGTGGCCGGCGTTCACCTCTTCCAATGTCACGCAGGCAGTCACGACGGTGCTGCAGGTGCTCTGCATCGCAGTGGTCGGTGTTGCGGTTCTGATGTTCCGCGCCCGCAAGGCCGAGCGGGTCGCAAAACTCCTCTCGTGGGCCGGGCTCTCCGGCTTCGTCACCACGACGCTCGGACTTCCCCTGGCCGCGACGAGTCTGTATCTGCACGGCGTCTCGGTCGATCAGCAGTTCCGGACCGAGTACCTGACCCGGCTGACGGATTCTGCTGCGCTGCAGGACATGACGTACGTGGATCTGCCGCCGTTCTACCCGGCCGGCTGGTTCTGGATCGGTGGACGCGTCGCGAACCTGCTGGGAATGGACGGCTGGGAAGCCTTCAAGCCCTACGCGATCGGCTCGTTGGCTGTCGTCGCCGTCGTTGCACTCGTGTTGTGGACCAAGCTGATTCGACGCGATTGGGCCGTCGTCGCGGCATTGGCCGTCACTGCCGTCGTGTTGGCGTACAACTCCCCCGAGGCGTACGGCGCCGTCATCAACCTCCTGATCCCGCCAGTGCTGATCCTCGCGTGGGGCGCATTGGACCGACCGGGGGCATCTCGATTTGCCGGAGCCGGCGCAATACTCGGAACCGGCCTGTTCCTCGGTTTCGCCGCAACGGTCTACACGTTGTACCTCGCCTTTGCCGCCTTCTCAGTCACTTTGATGGCCGTCGTCGCAGCAGTAATGGCAGCGAAGGCCAAAAACACGTGGAAGGCAGCGCTGAATCCGCTGATCCGACTGGTAGTGATCGCCGCGATCGCAGGGGTAGTGGCCCTCACGGTCTGGACTCCGTACCTGTTGAAAGCACTTTCAGGGGCAACTTCCGAATCCGGCACGGCATTCCACTATCTTCCCGATTCCGGTGCGGTGCTGCCCTTCCCGATGCTGAGCTTCACCCTTGTCGGTGGACTGTGCCTACTCGGCACGATCTGGCTGATTTCGCGGTTCCTGTTCTCCCGCCGCGCCCGAGCACTCGGTATCGGTGTCATTGCCGTGTACCTGTGGGCACTGCTGTCCATGACGTTCACCGTCGCCGGCAGTACGCTCCTCGGCTTCCGACTGGAGCCGGTCCTGATCGGACTCCTTGCCGCCGCCGGTGTGTTCGGTTTCTTCGAGTTCGCCGGTTGGATCGTGCTGGCCACCAGCGAAAATCCCCGCGTCAAAGCGGTACTGGTTGCACTCGGTGTCATCGGAGCCATCGCCTTCGCGCAGAACATCCCGCAGGTGCTGGCGCCGGATATCGCTGTGGCATACAGCGATACCGACGGTAACGGCGAGCGCGGCGACAAGCGGCCCCCGGGTGCCGAAGCCAATTACGCCGACATCGACCGGATCATTCGCGAGCAGTTGGGACGCGAACCCCATGACACGGTGGTCCTCACTGCCGACATCGGCTTCCTGAGCTTCTACCCGTACTTCGGCTTTCAAGGACTGACGTCGCACTACGCGAACCCGCTCGCCGATTTCCGTGCGCGCGCTGCGCTGATCGAGCAGTGGTCGGAGCTGAAGACGCCTGACGAACTGGTAACTGCGCTGGACTCGGCGCCGTGGCGCAGCCCCGACGCCTTCGTCTTCCGCCAGGGCGCCGACGGGTACACGCTGCGGTTGGCAGAGGACGTCTACCCCAACGACCCGAACGTCCGCCGCTACACGGTCACGTTCCCCAAGGAACTGTTCGACGATCCTCGTTTCACCGTGACCGAGCAGGGGCCGTTTGTGGTCGTTACCCGCTCTGACGCAATCTAACCAGGAGATACGTCACAAAAGGCTTACCGTCGGGGTCGTTGACGCGACCCCGACGCACCCCTAACTTCATACCGTGCCCCGAACCGATGCCCGAGCGGCGATGATCGATGCAGCCGAGCGTCTGGTTGCCGAGCGAGGTCTGGCCGCTCTGACTCTTCGTGATGTTCAGACCGAAGCCGGGCAGGCCAACAAATCGGCTGCGCAGTATCACTTCGGGTCACGTGAAGGTTTGCTGGCGGCCGTCGTCGAGTCCAGAATGCGACCTGCCGGTGAGCGTCGTCGTGAGTTGCTCGACACGATCGATCTCGACGCGAATCCACCGACGATGCGTGCCCTCGTCGAGGCTCTCGTCCTGCCGTTGGCGGAACAGACCATCTACCGCGAGGGCACGTTGTACGCGCGGTTCCTGGTGCAGTCGATCTTCGACCCGGCGATGTCGTCGACTATCCGTGACCACATGCAGGCCGAGAGTTTCCGCGAAGTTCAGCGGCGGATAGTCGCTGCGTCCTCGTTACCGGCAGAGATCGCCGAACTTCGGGCGGGAACTCTGACCGTGCTCACCGTCGTCACTTTTGCCACGTGGGAAGGCCGCGTCGACAGCCGCGAACGTGCTCACGTGATTGTTGCCGACCTGATCGAAAGTTGCCTCGGAGCACTCTCGGCCCCGGCTGCGCAAATCTGACACGCTGTCCGGCGAGTTTGTTTCCGAAACTGCCGGGGTACTCAGCCCCTCCAAGCGCAGTCGAGCAAACGGCCGCATCAACCACCGGCGGGGTAGGTGATGACAGTGAGCGAACTCGTTGCGCAAAGCCGCGAGCTTGTACCGCATCGTGCAGTTCTCGATTCCGCAGAGCATGTTCTGGTCATTGCGCGCGGCAAACCGTTCGGGCGCGAACAGGCTTTCCATGAAGTGTTGAGCGTCGCGATTCGCAATCGCATCGAAGTACTCACTCTGGCAAGGGCTCTCATCGACGTGTCCGAGTCCCGCGACTACCGCGCGATCCCGACCGACACCGCGCACACTGTTGCGGTGCTCGAATGGGGCGAGCTACTCGAGATCCCCACCGAACACCACGAGAAGTCCAGGGCCGAGTCATCCGAGGACGTCGATGAATCGAGTGAACCCGACGATCCGATCGAACCCGAGTATCTGGTCGAGACCGACGTGGGCGGACGGGTCGTCTTCGTCGCCCTCGCGTTCACGATCGGCGGGATAGTCGGATTCTTCGCGCACGACTGGGCACTTCTGCTTCTGATCACCGCCGTGTACCTCGTGTGGATCGCGGCACGGTTGGTCGCGAAACTCGTCAGTGTTTCCCGTAGTGCCCACTGGGCGGACGCTTCGCCGATTCGTGGCGCCGATTCGACCACACGGAACGCGGAAAACTCCCACCATCACGCTGTTGCAGCGTGACGGCGGGAGCATCCGCTTTCGCTAAAGCCTCTGCGGTACACCGTAAGTGACGACGGTATCGCCATTCGACGTGACAGCCTTCGCGTACGGCCTGATGGTCACCGGACCGATTGCTCCCTGTACATAACCGTGAACTCCGGACAGACGGACAGCGGCTTCGGGACCGTCGAACTCCTGATCTTCGAGCAGCGCGACGTCGGTGATACCGCCCGGCGCCAGGTCGACGTCCAGTTCCTGCGACGGAATGATGTCACCACCGATGACGAACCCATTGGAAATATCCAGGCCCAGTTCGAAATCCGGAACCAGACCGATCCCGAGGTTCGTTCCACTCTCGACTGCCCAGTCGAGACCAGGACTGTTGAGAACGACCGTCGCGCCGGTCAGCGCGATGGGGTAACCGATCTGATAACCGATCGTCAGCTTCGTTCCGGTGAAGCTTGCCGCGTCCGGCCCGTCGATCTTCACGCCGGCAACCCCGTCGTGGAAGAACTCGACACTCAGCGGTGAGCTGTCGAGAGGCGGAAAGACGTGGATAGCGGTATCAGCCTGGAAGACTTCTATCCGATTCCCTTTGACGTCGGTGATCGAACTGGTGTTGTCAACGCCTGCCGACGCCGTCCCACCCCCCAGGACAACGGCCAACAAGGCCACTGCTCCTACTGCGCTACTACGAACTGCTGTCTTCGACATGCACAAGCACCATCCCATCCGGTATAGGCCCCGGACGTAGGTTCCAACTCTTCGTCGAGGATGGGATTCGTCGGGGCTGCCTGAACAAACGCGAGCAAGATCCTTGTTGCGATACCCCGGTCACGAACCCGTCAAACGGTGCACGAAAACATTACTTTCCGGACAAGTCGGGCGGACCGGTTTGTCCCGCTGACTGCGCCCGCTCGCGGACGCGAACCGTTTTGTTCGTTACTCTGACAGTGGAAGTTATCGAATCGAGACCTAAGTAGGCCACCCCGAACTTCTGAGATCGCCACTTCAGGGATGGGCGCCAGAACCGAAAGGCACCGACTGCATGACCGAGACCTTGCCCGACGTCCAACTGCTCGAAGAAGCACGTCCAGGGCGAGTCCGTTCAGCAGTGCGGCGCTCGGTCGTCCAGCGCGGTCGTCTGGTCGACCTCGCGATCATGGCGACGTTCACCGTCGCGGCGATCTACGTGATGTCCAACCTGTGGAGCGATCTGCAGTCCGGCTATCTGTTCAACGCGGGCCGCGACCAGGCCATGTGGGAATGGTTCTTCGCCGATACCGCTCACGCCCTCGCCCAGTTCCGCAGCCCACTGTTCAGTGACCTGCAGAATTATCCACTCGGCGTGAACCTGATGGCCAATACCGCGATGTTCGGCATCAGTATCCCGTTGGCCCCGATCACGCTGATCTTCGGACCGACCGCCACGTATGCGATCGGGCTGACCGCCGGCCTCGGCGGCACCGCCATCGCTTGGTACTGGGCATTCTCGCGGCACGTACTGACCGGAGTCTCCGTCCGCTCCAAGGTCGCCGCCGCCGTCGGAGCGGGGTTCTGCGGATTCGCGCCCGCCATGATCTCGCATGCCAACGGCCACCCGAACTTCGTCGCGTTCTTCGTACTTCCGTTCATATTCTTGCAGGTCGTGCGCATTTCGAACGGCAAGCGTCCGGTTCGCGACGGTGTCGTCCTCGGCCTACTCGTCGCCTGGCAGATCTTCCTCGGTGAAGAACCGCTCCTCATCTTCACGATGTCAGCCATGGTGTTCGGCGCCGCCTATGCACTGCCCGGCCTGGCCAAGTCGCGCCAGGCGATCAAGCGCGCGATGCCCGGCCTCGTGATCGGCGGCGCGGTCACACTCCTGATCACTGCGGTGCCGCTGTGGTCGCAGTTCTTCGGCCCAGCGAGCTACGACGGCGTCTCACACGGTCAGGCAGGCAACGACACCGCTGCACTCACCACGTTCCCGACCGAATCGGTTGCGGGCGACCCCGAGGGCGCGGAGTTCCGAATGAACCCGACCGAGGAGAACGCGTACTTCGGATGGCCGCTGGTGCTCCTGCTTCTCGGTGCAACGGTGTGGCTGTGGCGCATCCGCCTGACCCGCGCGGCTGCCGCCGTGATCGTGGTCATGGGTGTGCTCTCACTCGGTTCCGAACTGACCATCGACGGTGACAAGACCGGCATCACTCTGCCGTGGAAACTCCTCGCCGACCTGCCGTTGTTCGAATCGGTGCTCGAATCCCGATTCGCGATGGGCGCGATTCCGGCGATCGGGCTGCTGCTCACCCTCGGCACCTACCGCGCTTTTGTCGAACTTCGTGGACCGCGCCGCACGGCAGCCGGTGTCTGGCTGGTGGCTCTCGCCGTCGCGATGATTCCCCTGATCCCGACCCCCATCGACGCCGATCAGCGATCTGCGACGCCCGAATTCATCACCAGCGGCTCGTGGGAGAACTACGTCAGCGACGGCACCCTGGTGACGGTTCCCGTCGCGAGCGCCGAAGACGCCCGCGCACTGAGCTGGCAGGTCGACGCCGACTTCGGCTTCCCCATCGCCGGCGGGTACTTCGTCGGCCCGGATTCGAAGACCCGCGCCGGAATCTACGGCGCCGAGTCCCGGCCCACCTCGACCCTGCTGGTCAATGCCAAACAAACCGGCAAGGTCCCGTTGATCGACGTGGGCACCAGAGCGAACGCACTGACCGACCTGCGGTACTGGCACGCCGACGTACTGGTGCTTCCCCGATTCTCCGGCGACGACGCCCTGCGCCACACGGTCGACGAGCTGGTCGGCTTCGACGCCAAGCGCGTCGACGACGTGTGGGTGTGGGACGTACGAGACCTCGTGAGCGGCAAGACCTCCAACCAGAGCTGAGCGGGTTGATCAGCGGGTCATGATCACCGGACCGTCTTCGGTGATCGCGACCGTGTGCTCACTGTGCGCAGCCCGGGCGCCCGAAACGGTGCGAAGGGTCCACCCGTCGGCGTCGTGCCGGTAGTCGTCGGTTCCGTCGGCGATGAGCATCGGTTCGATGGCGATGACCAGGCCGGGACGCAGCCGGAAGCCTTTGCCTGCTCGACCTTCGTTGGGCACGTCCGGGCCTTCGTGCATCTCGCGGCCGATGCCGTGCCCACCGTGATCGGCCAGCATGCCGTACCCGCGGCCACGCGCGTACTGTCCGATCGCGGCACCGATGTCGCCCAATCGGTTTCCGGGCTGGGCAGCGGCAATGCCACGGGCAAGTGCCTCATCGGTCGCGTCGATCAGTGCCTGATCCTCACTACTCCCCCGCCCGACAGTGAAGCTGATGGCGGAGTCGCCGCACCAGCCGTCGAGTCTCGCGCCGCAGTCGATGCTGACCAGGTCACCGTCGCGAAGCCGGTACTCATTCGGGATACCGTGCACCACAGCATCGTTCACACTCGCACAGATGGCGCCTGGGAACGGCGTCGATGCCGTTGCCGGCCGGTAGTTCAAGAACAGCGCCGAGGCGCCGGCCGCCGAAATAACCTCCGCGGCAACGGCGTCCAATTCGAGCAACGTCACCCCGACGCTTGCCGCCTCACGCGCCGCAGCCAGAGCCTGCGCCGTGATTCTCCCAGCCGCCGCCATCGCGTCGATTTCCCCTGCGGTCTTGATTTCGACCATTTCGAACACCTTCCTTGTCGAATAACTATACCGGTATTACTATAAGCACATGGTGCGCGTGCCGCTGACGGCGGAAGAACTCGAACGAGGACTACGACTGGGTGAACTCCTGCGATCGGCGCGGGGGGACCGAAGCATGGTTCAGGTAGCGCTCGACGCCGGCATCTCGGTCGAAACTCTGCGCAAGATCGAAACCGGCCGCATCGCGACACCCGCCTTCTTCACCATCAGCGCGGTCGCGGAAGTGTTGGGTATTTCACTCGACACCATTGCCCGAACACTTGAAACACCACAATCCGAACAGGAAGTTGCATCCTGAGTAGTTCTCTCAGGATGTGCGGGCCCGCACTCGCCTAACATCGTTCCTTGTGCCGTCTGAAGTAGTAGTGCCCCCGAAACCCGTGCCCACTGGCCCCGAAGCTCCCCGAGAATCGGATTCCCAGAGAGTCCGGACGGCACGACTCATCGCGATAGTCACCGGCCTTCTTGGCCTGCTTCTTGCACTCGCTACGCCCTTCCTGCCCGTCAAGCAGGAAGCCGCGAGCATCGACTGGCCGCAGGGTGGGACCGTCAACGGCGTTTCGTCGCCGCTGATCTCCTACTCGCCCACATCGCTCGACATCACCATCCCGTGTTCCACTCTCGGCCAGTTGGGCGGCAGCGGCGGCACACTGCTCTCGACCATGCCGAACGGGGCGCCGGACCGAAACGCCCGCGGCCTCACCGTCCGCACCACTGCCGACCGCCTCGAAGCACTCACCCGCGATTCGGTATTGATCTCGACCCCGCTCGATCAACTGAGCGGGTGCACGGCGATCACCATCACGACCAACTCCGAGCAGACCGTCGCGGCGGTCACCGGTATCGACGGCGTCGGCACCACCCTGACCGGTGACTACCGCCCACAGGTTGTCGGCATCTTCACCGACTTGCAGGGCGCAGCGCCCGCCGGACTGTCCGCCCACATGGACGTCGACTCCCGGTTCTCGTCCAGCCCCACACTTCTCAAACTGTTCGCGATGATCGTCGCGGCACTCTCGACCATCGTCTCGCTGTACGCACTGCACCGGATCGACGGCGTCGACGGCCGTCGTGCACGGCGGTTCCTGCCGGCGCGATGGTGGAAGTTCACCGGCACCGACGCCCTGGTTATCGGCACGCTGGCGCTGTGGCATGTCTTCGGCGCCAACACTTCCGACGACGGTTACCTGCTCGGCATGGCCCGAGTCTCGGAGCACTCCGGGTACATGGCCAACTACTTCCGCTGGTTCGGCGTCCCCGAAGCGCCGTTCGGTTGGTACTACGACGTGCTGGCGCTGTTCGCGAAAGTCAGCACCGCGAGCATGTGGATGCGCCTGCCCGCGCTGATCGCCGGCATTCTGTGCTGGATGGTGATCAGCCGCGAGGTGATACCGCGACTCGGTGTTGCGGTGCGCCGCAACAAGGTTGCCATCTGGACCGGCGGGCTCGTGTTCCTCGCCTTCTGGTTGCCGTACAACAACGGCCTGCGTCCCGAGCCCATCATCGCCCTCGGCGCCCTGCTCACGTGGTGCTCCATCGAACGCGCCATCGCCACCGGACGTCTGTTGCCCGCCGCGATGGCCGTGCTGATCGCCGCATTCTCGCTGGCCGCCGGGCCTTCCGGGCTGATCGCCATCGGCGCGCTGATCGCCGGAGCCAGGCCGATCCTGCAGATCCTGATCGCCCGCGGCAAACGCGTCGGCTTCCTGTCCCAGATCATGCCGATTCTCGCCGCCGGAACCGTGGTGCTCGTCGCGGTCTTCGCAGATCAAACCCTCGCGACAGTTCTCGAATCGACCAGAGTGCGAACGGCCGTCGGGCCGAACGTTCCGTGGTTCGAGGAACGGTTGCGTTGGGACGCACTGATGACCATCTCCCCCGACGGCTCACTGGCCCGCCGCTTCGGCATGTTCGTCATGATCGTCGGACTCGTCTTCTGCGTCATGATGATCCTGCGCAAGGGCCGGATCCCGGGCACCGCTATCGGGCCCTCGCGCCGAATCCTCGGGATCGTGTTCGCGTCGCTGCTCCTGATGCAGTTCACCCCCACCAAGTGGACTCACCACTTCGGTGTGTACGCCGGTCTGGCCGCCACGGTGGCCGTCCTCGCCGCCGTGGGTGTGAGTGCGTCGAGCATGCGTTCCAAACGAAACCGCGCGCTGTTCGCCGCGGGCATCCTGTTCATCCTCGCTGTGGCGTTCACGAGCTCCAACGGCTGGTGGTACGTCTCGAGTTACGGCGTCCCGTGGTGGGACAAGCCGCCGTCAATCGCCGGCAAGGGATTCTCGACGGCCTTCCTCGGCCTCACGATTCTCGCGCTGCTGCTGGCCGCGTGGTACCACGTCATGGAGCCGCGCCGGCGAAACGGCACAGAGGACAGCGTCAAGAAGACCAGGCGACTCCGCCTTCTCGCCCCGTCACCGTTGACCATCGCGGCCGGAGCGGTCGTGCTGTTCGAGGTGCTGTCCCTGCTCAAGGGCGCGGTCGCGCAGTACCCCGCGTATTCGATCGGCAAGTCCAACATCGAATCCGTCTTCGGCGGAAGCTGCGGTCTCGCGGGTGAGGTACTCGTCGAGTCCGATCCGAACGCCGGCGTTCTGCAATTGACGGATCGGCCCACCGATCTCGCCGGCGCAGGTGCATTCGGTGCGAGCGAATCAACCGGGTTCTCGCCGGACGGGGTTGCAGGCGACCTCACGGCCGACGCCGAGGACTCGACAGCAGGCAGTGCAAACAGCCTCGACACCTCGACCTCGCAGTCCGGCACCACCACGCCGGGAACCGGATCCGGCACCGCCGGTGGCTCGCAGTCGACGGCCGGCGTCAACGGCAGCAACGTCGCGCTCCCGTTCGGGCTCGACCCCGCAAAAACCCCGGTGCTCGGTAGTTACGGAGCACCTCAGAACGCGTCACTGACCACCGGTTGGTATTCACTCCCCGAGCGCAACGACGCCGCACCGCTCCTGACCGTCGCGGCCGCCGGACGCATCCGCTACGTCAACTCCGACGGCATCGTCACCCCCGGCGCAGTGCTGCAGGTCGAGTACGGCAAGAAGCAGGCCGACGGGAGCGTCGACGCACTGGGACGTGTCGATCCGATCGACATCGGCCCGTCGCCGTCGTGGCGCAACCTGCGCGTTCCGATGGATCAGCTGCCCGCCGACGCCGACACCGTGCGTCTGGTGGCCAGTGACACCGACATCAGCGCCGACCAGTGGCTGGCGGTCACACCGCCACGAGTGCCGACCATGCGCACGCTGCAGGACGTCGTCGGATCCACCGACCCGGTGCTGATGGACTGGGCTGTCGGTCTGGCCTTCCCGTGCCAACGTCCGGTGGATCACCTGTACGGCGTCGCCGAGATCCCCGACTGGCGCATCCTGCCCGACCGCATCGGCGCGGAGTCCACCAACGCCTGGCAGGACCACTACGGCGGCGGACCGCTCGGCTGGACTACCGAACTGCTCTCGGCCAGGGCATTGCCGACCTATCTGGACAACGACTGGGATCGTGACTGGGGATCGCTCGAGCAGTACACACCGCTCGATTCGGACGCGGTTCCCGCGCAAATGAACGTCACCACAGAGACCCGATCGGGCACCTGGACACCGGGCCCGATTCGTTACCAGTCGTAACTGTTACGCGTGGACCTACCAACCACCCAGGCACGGTAGGTCCACGCTCAGCCCTGACATACCATCGGTAGCCGTGCCCGACGCCGTGACAGCTTCACCTCAGACTTCGAGTTCGCCGCCTCCTGCTGGTCAGGATGCCCGCGAGCGTTTCCATCGCACGCGATGGGTCGCGATCATCGCCGGCTTGCTCGGCTTCGTGCTCGCACTGGCAACTCCGCTGCTTCCCGTCGTGCAGACGACGGCTTCGGTCAACTGGCCGCAGAACGGCGTGATCGGCGACGTCGAGGCACCTCTGATGGCGCAGGTTCCCATCGACGTCAACGCGTCGATCCCCTGCACCGCGGTCAGCTCGCTGCCCGAGGGCGGCGGCATCTTGCTGTCGACGGCACCTGCTCAGGGCGACGGCGCCGCGCTCTCGTCGATGTTCGTCCGCGTGTCCGCTACCAGCGTCGACGTGCTCGATCGCAACGTCGTCGTCGCTTCGGCGGCACGCGAGGACGTCGAGTCCAGTCGCTGTGGCGCCATCGCGTTCAGCTCCGACGTCAACCGAACCACGGCAGAGTTCGTCGGACTGACCTATCCCGACGGCAACCCGATTCGTGGCCAGCTCGACGGTGACTTCCGCCCGCAGGTGGTCGGCGTCTTCAGCGACCTGCCCGACGGCGCTGCCCCCGAGGGCCTCGGCTTCTCGATGACGATCGACTCACGTTTCTCGTCGAGCCCGAGCGTCTTGAAGCTGGTCGCGATGATCGTGGCCGTCCTCTCGACCATCGTCGCGCTGGTCGCCCTGGCTCGCCTCGACGGCACCGACGGCCGCAAGCACCGACGCTTCCTGCCCGCACGCTGGTGGAAGTTCTCCGGTATCGACGGAGTGGTGGTCGGCACGCTCGTCGTGTGGCACTTCATCGGCGCGAACACCGCCGACGACGGTTACCTCCTCACCATGGCCCGAGTCTCACCGGACGCGGGATACATGGCCAACTACTTCCGTTGGTTCGGCGTTCCCGAGGCCCCGTTCGGTTGGTATTACGAAGTGCTGGCCGTGATGGCGAAGATCTCGACCGCGAGCCCGTTCATGCGTCTGCCCGCTCTGCTCGCCGGAATCCTCTGCTGGATGGTCATCAGCCGCGAGGTCGTCCCGCGTCTCGGGCGGGCGGTTCGCCGGAGCAACGTCGCCCTCTGGACCGGCGGTCTGGTGTTCCTGTCCTTCTGGCTGGCGTACAACAACGGTCTTCGCCCCGAGCCCATCGTGGCTCTCGGTGCACTGCTCACCTGGTGCTCCATCGAGCGCGCCATCGCCACCGGACGTCTGCTGCCCGCGGCCACGGCAATCTTGATCGGCGCCTTCACTCTTGCCGCCGCACCCACCGGATTGATGTGTATCGCAGCCCTTCTCGCCGGTGTGCGCCCGTTGGTGCGCATCGTCGTCAAGCGTCACCGACTGGTCGGCACCCTGCCGCTTCTCGCTCCGATCGCCGCTGCCGGAACCATCGTGCTGGTGGTCATCTTCGCCGACCAGACCTTTGCCGGCGTCATGGAAGCCACGCGCGTCCGAACGATCATCGGCCCCAATCTCGAGTGGTACCAGGACTTCCTGCGCTACTACTACCTCTTCGTCCAGACGGTCGACGGCTCGGTTGCCCGACGCTTCGCGTTCTTGACGATGATCCTGTGCCTCTTCACGACGCTCTTCGTGTTGTTGCGCCGCGGCCGCGTCCCCGGCGCGGCAACCGGTCCGTCGTGGCGCCTGGTCGGCGTCGTCTTCGGCACGATGTTCCTGATGATGTTCAACCCCACCAAGTGGACTCACCACTTCGGTGCGTACGCGGGCATCGCCGGTTCTCTCGCCGCGCTGACCGCCGTGGCCGTGTCCGCGTCCGCCCTGCGCTCGCGTCGTAACCGATCGGTGTTCGTGGCCGGACTGCTCCTGATGCTCGCGTTGACGTTCGCCGGCATCAACGGCTACTGGTACGTCTCGAGTTACGGCGTGCCGTGGTTCGACAAGACCATCTCCTACGACGGCCGTGAATCCAACACCCTGTTCCTCGCACTCTTTGCTCTCGCCTTGGCCTTTGCCGCCTGGCAGTACCTGCGTGAGGGATTTGCCGCCCCGCCCGAGAAGCCGAACACGGCCAAGGGCAGACGAATTCGCAAGTTCGCGGCCGCTCCCCTCACCGTGATTGCCGGTCTGATGGTCCTGTTCGAGGTGCTCTCGCTACTCAAGGGTGCAGTGTCGCAGTACCCGGCGTACTCGCTGGGCCGAAGCAACATCGAGGCACTCGCGGGCAAGACCTGCGGCATGGCCGAGGACGTTCTGGTCGAGACCGACGTCAATTCCGGGAATCTGCGGCCTCTGACCGCTCCCGGATTCAACGCCGAGGATCCGTTGTCGGGAGTTGATTCGAAGGGCTTCTCCCCCAATGGGGTTCCCAGCGATCTGACTGCGGATTACATCGAAGTCAAGCAGGGCATGGGCAATACCGACAGCCAGAGTGTCGGTCCCACCTTCGCCACCGGTTCCGGTGCCGGAACCAGCGGCGGCACCGGCAACGTCGGCGTCAACGGCAGCACGGCCAAGCTCCCCTTCGGCCTCGATCCGTCGAAGACACCGGTCATGGGCAGCTACCAGCCCGGCGTGCAGGAACCTGCTTCCCTCATCTCGAGTTGGTACGGATTGCCCACTCGCAGTGAAGAATCACCGCTGGTGGTCATGTCCGTCGCCGGGCGTGTGTGGTCCGTCGACAACACCGGTGCGATCACGTACGGCCAGTCACTGCTGGTCGAGTACGGCAGGACTCAGCCCGACGGAACCGTGCAGGTTCAGGGTTCGTACATGCCGCGAGACATCGGACCCGCGCCGTCGTGGCGCAACGTCCGTATCCCGATCGACGAACTCGCGCCGGACGCCGACGCCGTTCGGGTGGTCGCGTTCGATCCCAACCTCACGGGCGATCAGTGGATGGCATTCACGCCGCCGCGCGTGCCCAAGCTCGAGTCCCTGAACTCGTACATCGGCAACGAGCAGCCGGTCCTCCTGGACTGGGCTGTCGGCCTTCAGTTCCCGTGCCAACGTCCGTTCACACATCAGAACGGCGTGGCCGAGATGCCGAACTTCCGCATCCTCCCGGACCGTCCTCTTGCGGTCAGTTCCACCGACACCTGGCAGTCCGCGGACAACGGTGGCCCGCTCGGATTCACCGAGGTTCTTGCCGGTGCGACGACGGTTCCTACATATCTGAAGGACGACTGGGCGCGGGACTGGGGATCACTCGAGCGGTACGACCGGTACTTCCCCAATGCGGTTCCGGCAGAGGTGGAGACGGGCACCGCAACCCGCTCGGGCATGTGGATGCCCGGCGAGATGCGAGTGCACTAGCCTGCGCTACCTACTCGGGTGACTGCTCGGGTGCGACGCACGGAGACGGCAGAGACCGCTCCGACAACGACGACGCACCCGAGTAGTTGCCCGATACCGGGCCGTTCGCCGAGCAGCACAACCGCCAGCAGTACGGCGAGTACCGGTTGCATGAGCAGGAGCGTCGCGCCCACCTCGGCGGGAAGCCGAGGGAGCGAGTGCCCCATCAGCATCCAGCCGAACACCTGGCCGACCAGCGCCAGTGCCGCGAGCCAGCCGAAGGCTTCCCAGCCCGGGACGAAATCGATCCGGCCCCACAGTGATCCGATGACGGACCCGGCGATGCCCGCGGACGTCGTCGAGATCAACACCTGGCTCGCTGCCCGATCCGCCTCGCCCGTCCGGCCGACCACGAAGATGTAGCCGCCGTAGGCGATTCCGGAGACGAGCGAGAGCGCCGTTCCCCACAGCAAGTCGTCGCCGGTTCCCCCACCCCCGAACACGCCGCCCGCCAAGGCGATTCCCGTGAACATGAACGGCAGGGCGAAGACGAACCGCATCGGCACCCGATGGCCGAACACCAACCAGGACAGTGCGGGCACCACGACCACCTGCACGTTCACGACGACGCTCGCCATCCCCGCGCCGATCATCAGAATCGACTGCGACCACAACGCGAAATCCAGCCCGAGCAGCAGACCGCCGAGCACCTGCAGAACGACTGCCCGCCGGCTCGGCTTGCCCACCCGGCGGTACTCCCGCCACGCCAACCACAACAGCGGCGGCAAGGCCAGGAAGCAACGGAAGAAGACGGCGGTCGAGGGCCCCACATCGGCCAGCTTGATGAGGAGCGAACTGATCGAGATCGCAGCTGCGCCTCCGACGACGAGCAATCGAGGGTCGATGCGCCCCCGAGGAGTTCGGGTGGGTGTCGATGTCTGCGCGGTCGCGGAGGTCAGTGTGGTCACTCGACAATGTTCCTGCCGCTAACTATTCAGCACAAGCAAATGTTCAGACCGTATATTCGGTAGCATTACTACTGTGTTGAATCTCGAAAGACTTCGCGCCCTGCACGCCGTCGCCGAGAACGGATCAGTAGCGGCTGCCGCCCGCACCTTGCATGTCACACCCTCCGGAATTTCGCAGCAGTTGAACAAGCTCGAGCGAGAGGTCGGTGTTCCGCTCCTCGAACCGCAGGGCCGCGGTGTGCGACTCACAGAAGCGGGCCGAATCCTCGCGCGCCGAACCGCAGAGGTTCTCTCGACGCTCGCCCAGGCCGAGGCGGAAATCGCGTCGCTGCAGAGCGAGGTGACGGGCCGCGTACGTATCGGCGCCCTGGTCTCCCCCAGCAGGACGGTGCTGCCGCGAGCCATCGCCGAAATCAGGCATGCGCACCCGCAGCTCGAAATCACCTTCAACGAAGGCGAATCCGAAGAACTGCTCCCCGCACTGATTCGCCGCGACCTCGACGTCGTGGTGGTCGACAGTTGGAGCACTCTGCCCGTCGAACTTCCCGACGGACTCTCCTTCACGCCCGTGTACGACGACGTGGCGCTGCTCGCTCTCCCGGCGTCACATCCGCTGGCGGAGAACAAGGTCGTCGCGCTCAGCGAGCTGTCCGAGCATGCCTGGGCGACGTGGACACGGGGAACGGACTTTCACACCTTCACCGTCCGGACCCTGCGCGCGCAGGGGTTCGACCCACGAATCGAGTACGAGGTCGCCGAGTTTCCCACCCAGGTCGAATTCGTCGCTCAGGGCCTCGCCGTCGCATTGATTCCACGTCTGGCGAGAGTTGTACCGCCGGAAGGTGTTCGAATGCTCGACACGGTTCCGCCGCTCGGCCGAGACATCTACCTCGCCTGGCGGACAGACAGCGAAAGGCCGGCCGTCCTGGCGGCGATAGAAGCGCTACGCCGCCAGTTCGACGCCCTCGGTGACAAAAAGAACTAGAGCGGCATCAAGTTGTGCTTGCGCGGGTTCTTGAAGATCGTCTTGTCCGCGAGCAACTTCAGAGCCTTACGGATCTCGAGACGCGTCTGCGAAGGCTCGATCACCGCGTCGATGTATCCGCGCTCGGCCGCGATGTACGGCGTCGCGACGAACTCGTTGTAGAAGTTGATCAGCTGAGCACGCACCGCGGGTGCATTCTCGCCGGCCTCGGCGAGCTGACGCCGCCCCATGATGTTGACGGCACCCTCGGCGCCCATCACGGCGATACGAGCGGTCGGCCACGCGAGGTTGATGTCGGCACCGAGCTGCTTGCAGCCCATGACGGCATAACCGCCGCCGTACGCCTTACGAACCACCACAGTCACCTTCGGCACAGTGGCTTCGATGTACGAGAACAGGAAACGCCCGCCGCGCTTGATGACGCCGACCTTTTCCTGATCGACGCCGGGAAGGAAGCCCGGTGTGTCGACGACGAAGACGAGCGGGATGTTGAAAGCGTCGCACAGACGCACGAAGTGGGCGGCCTTGTCGGAGCTGTCCGCGTCGAGGGCGCCGCTGAGGTACGTGGGCTGGTTGGCCACGACACCGACGGGCAGGCCGTCGACGCGGGAGAATCCGGTGATCACGTTGTGCGCGACCTGGGCTCCGATTTCGTGGAAAGTGCCGTCGTCGAAGATCCGCAGAATGATGTCGTGCATGTCGTAGCCGGCGTTGTCGGCATCCGGCATGAACGCATTGAGTTCGAGATCCGACTCGGTGATCTCGGGTTCGAGGCCCGGGTTGATCAGCGGCGCCTTCTCCTGGCATGACGACGGCATGAAGCTCAGGTACTCACGCACCCAGTCGAAGGCAGCCTTCTCGTCGGGAGCGACGTGATGGATGTTTCCGTACTCCGCCTGCTTGCGGGCTCCACCCAAGTCCTCGAGGCTGACCTCTTCGCCGGTGACCGACTTGATGACGTCGGGTCCGGTGACGAACATGTACGACTCTTCGGTCGCGACCACGACGTCCGTGTTGATCGGGGCGTACACGGCACCGCCGGCGCATTTACCGAGGATGACCGAGATCTGCGGGCACAGGCCGGACAACGGCTCCTGACGTGAACCCATGTTGGCGTACCAGGCCAACGAGGAAACGGCGTCCTGGATGCGAGCTCCACCGGAATCGTTGATACCGACGACCGGGCAGCCCACCTTCAGCGCAAAATCGTTGACAGCTGCGACCTTACGGCCGAACATCTCTCCGGCGGCACCGCCGAACACCGTCTGATCGTGCGCGAACACGGCTACCGGACGCCCGTCGACGGTTCCGTGACCGGTCATGACGCCGTCGCTGTACGGGTTGCCCTCGCCCGCCATCTTCACCAGGGCACCGATCTCGATGAAGCTACCGGGGTCGAGCAACATGTCGATGCGCTGGCGCGGCGTGCTGTGCCCTGCTGCATCGCGCTTGGCAATGGCCCGAGCCGAGCCGGGTTCCTTTGCCTTCTCCAACTTTTCGCGGAGTTCAGCGAGCTTCTCCGCGGTGGTTGTCGTCACTTCTGAACTCCGGTTTCCGCTGCTTTGGTCTGAGCTGTCTCGATCTGGGCCAGCTTGGTGGTGAGGTCTGCCGCAACCTTCGCGATGTACGGCTCGTCGACGATCTGCAGGTGGTCCCCGCCGATGTAGACGACCTCGAGGTTCTTCACGTAGTCACCCCAACCACCATCTGCCTTGCGGGTCTTGAATGCAGGCTCGAGCGTCATCAGCTCGTCGTGGTACTTGTCAGCCATGTAGAGCACGACGTCGCCGTCGTAACTGCTGAACTCGGCCGTCTGGATGGCGCGATTGTCCAACCACGACGTCCGCTGATGCTCGATGATGCCGCCGGGAATCTTGGCGCCGCTCATCTTGATCATGTCCATCAAGATCTGGATCTGATCCTCGTCGGCTTCGGTGGAAGCCAGAACGTCAAGCGGCAGCGGCACATCCAGGTTGTAGGTGCGCTTGGCGAACTTGCCGTAGCGCTCCCAACGCTTGCGTCGTTCCGCCTCGGTGTCCGGCACGACCTCGCCGGCCATGACGGTGTCGAGCAGCCCGACCACACGCACGTCGGCGCCCTGCTCGCGCAGCAACTTCGCGACCGCATACGACATCACGCCACCGAACGACCAGCCACACAGCACGTACGGCCCGTCGCCCTGGATCTCACGCAGCAGCGGAACGTAAGCAGCAGCGCGGGTTTCGATCGAGCCCTCGACCCGCTCGAATCCGTACATCGGCGTGCCGGCGGGCAGGCGCTTGAGCAGAGGCTCGTACGTCACCGTCGAACCACCGGCAGCATGGAAGACGAATACCGGTACGGCAGTGGAACCTTCGGGGCGGGCACGCAGAGTACGTACGAGTCCGTCGATCTTGCCGTCGTCCTCGAGGTACTGGCGAACGACGTCCGCAAGCTCTTCGATGGTGGTGGAGTCGAGAACGTCGTCGAGAGTGATCTCGCCACCGGCACGCTCGGAAAGCCGAGCAGCAAGCTTCTCGGCGACCTCGTCACCGACGATCGGCAGATCGTTGAAGATGCCCTTGGCCGACTTCCCGGTGACAACCGCCCACGTCGCAAACGTCAAGCGCTCGGCCGCATCTCGCGGCGGAACGTCCGAGCCTGCGTCGTCGGCAGTTCCGGCTCGAGAAGGATCGGAAGGCGCAGCAGCAACCGGAGCAGTGGTAGGTAGTTCCACTGCCACCTCGGCGGGAGCAACGTCCTCGTCAGCAGCGTCGGCCGCCAACTTCTCCGCGGCCTGCTTGTCGGCCATCGCCTGAACCTCTTCGCGATTGTCGATCGCGTAGCGCAGGTACTTGTTGACCTCGTTGAGGCTCGCGTCCTTGACTGCCTGGAGCTGGAGCTGCGGAATGTCGAACTCGTACTCGACGCGGTTCTTGATACGCATCGCCATGAGCGAGTCGAGACCCAGTTCGATGAGCGGAACCTCGGCCGGCAGATCCTCCGGCGAGTACCCCATCGACTCGGCAACCACGATCTTGAGGCGGTCGTCGAGGCTCTGCGAACCGTTCGGATCCCACTTGTCTCCGGCGTCTTCGACGACCTCGGCCAAGGATTCCATCGGCGCACTGGTCTTGACCGGCGCGCTGACGACCAGCTCGGGCAGCGGCTCACCCGACGTGACGACGGCGTCGAAGAGCAGACGGAACGTAGCGCCCTCACGAGCGTGCACCTGCACCGACGCTCCACCCGGATGCGGGTTGAGTGTCGTGGTCAGGGTCGAAGCACCGGCCAGTTCACCGTGCGGAACAGCAGCGGTCAGAGAGACATCCGAAAGCACCTGTCCGGCAGCGGCGCTCACCAGCACCGCCAGGTCGGTGACGGCGGATGCGTCGACCTCCCACACGTGGCGGCCGTCGGGCAGAGCGACGTGCGAACCGGGTACGCGAGCCGAACCGCCGGCACTGACGCGAATGTCGAGCCAATACGGCTTACGCAGGAATGCGGTACGCGGAACCGAAGCGAAATCGCCTGCGGGAAGCAGAGACTCGAGGTTCACGGCATGGCCGTGCACGTACAGCTGCGCGAGAGCGGCAAGAACACCCGCGGACTCGTCTTCCTTACGCTTGAGCGTCTGGATGAGCTCCATGTCGTGCAGGCCCGAATCGAAAGCGGTAGCCGCCACCGACATCAACGTCACCGGGTTGGGTGCAAGCTCGACAAAAGTGGTGTGGCCGTGGGCAACTGCACCGCGTACCGCGTTGGTGAAGTACACGCTGTGGCGAAGACCCTTGACCCAGTACGCCTCTTGATGGATCGGCTCGTGACCGGGACGGTAGAAGGTGTCCTTGTCGACGGACGAGTAGACGCCGAGCTTCAACGTGGTCGGCTCGATACCGGCCAACTCGGCGGCAAGCTCACCGAGCAGCGGATCTACCTGCGAAGTATGGCTGGCGCCCTTGGTCTGCAGGACACGCGCCATCTTGCCGTCGGCCTCGGCGGCCGCGACGATCGCCTCGATGTCCGGCTGTGGTCCACCGATCACCGTGTGCGTCGGAGCTGCGTAAACACAGACCTCGAGCTTGGGGTACGTGGGCAGCAGCGCCTCGATCTCGGATGCGCTGTACTCGAGCAGAGCCATCAGACGGATGTCGTCGCCGACAAGTGCGCCCTCGGCCTCACCCATCAGCCGTGAACGTGAACAGATCACGCGGACAGCGTCTTCCAGGTTCAGACCGCCGGAAACGTACGCGGCAGCGGCCTCACCCATCGAGTGCGGAACCACGGCTTCGGCCTCGGCGCCGTGGTGACGCAGCAATGCGGCCAGACCGACCTGGATGGTGAAGATTCCCACCTGGGCGGTCTCGACGTTGTACTCGATCGAATCGTCGAGGAACATCTCGACCATCGAGTAGCCGGCCTCGTCCTGGATCAGCGCGTCGACCTCGTCGACGGCCGCCTTGAAGGCCGAGTTCTCCGTGTAGAGCTGCTTGGCCATCTTGCGGTGCTGCGAGCCGAAACCCGAGAACACCCACACCGCGCCCTTGGGCGACGGCGAGTCGGCGGAGAAGACTCCTTGAGCAGGCTTGCCTGCGGCGACGGCGCGCAGCGAGCTGATGGCCTCGGAGCGCGTCTTCGCCAGAACAGCGGCGCGCGAGCGTCCGTGGTTGCGACGCGCGAGTGTGCGGGCGACGTCGGCGAGGGGCGTCTTGCTTCCCTCTTCGGTTTCGAGCCAGTCGGCCAGGTCAGCGGCTGCGCGGCGACGACGCGACGGCAGCGCGCCGGACACAGCCAGCACAACGGTGCTCTCGTCTTCCACAGGTGCATCGGCGACAGGGGCATCCACTACCGTCTCGGCAGGCACGTACTCCTTGACCACGACGTGCGCGTTGGTTCCACCGAAACCGAAACCGGAGACACCGGCGACAGCCTTGCCGGTGTAGCGCGGCCAGTCGGTGGCCTCGGGCGTCACCTGCAGGTGCGACTTCTCGAAGTCGATGTGCGGGTTCGGGCCCAGGTAGTTGATCGTCGCGGGAATCTTGTTTTCCTGCATCGCCAGAACGACCTTGATCAGGCCGGCGGCGCCTGCAGCTGCTTCCAGGTGCCCGAAGTTGGTCTTCGCGCTACCGAGCAGTGCCGGCTTGTCTTCGTCACGACCACGACCGACGACACGACTGAGCGCGTCGGCCTCGATGGGATCACCGAGATCGGTACCCGTTCCGTGCGCCTCGATGTAGTCGACGGTGGTCGGCAAGATTCCGGCGTCGCGGTACGCGAAACGCAACACGTCGGCCTGGGCATCGGGATTGGGTGCGAGCAGACCGTTGGAACGGCCGTCCTGGTTGACCGCGGATCCGGCGATCACCGCGAGGATGGAATCTCCGTCACGCTCGGCGTCTTCGAGACGCTTGAGCACGACGAGTCCGCCGCCCTCACTGCGAACGATGCCCTGAGCCTGAGCGGAGAAGGCACGCAGTTTTCCGTCGGGAGCGAGCATCCCGGTCTGATCGAAACCGAGGGTTCCGGGAGGGGCCAGCAGCATGTTGACGCCACCGGCCAGCGCGATGTTGGAGTCACCGCTGCGCAGCGAGCGCACAGCCTCGTGAACGGCAACCAGCGAAGACGAACACGCGGTGTCCAGAGCGATGGACGGTCCACGGAAGTCGAAGAAGTACGAGACACGGTTCGCGACGATGGCCGTCGACGTTCCGGTCAACGCGTACGGATGCGCCGTCGTCGGATCACTGACCGCGAGCAACTGGTAGTCGTTGGCGGAACTGCCGATGAAAACACCGACCTGCTTGCCCTTGAGCCCACTGGCCGGAATGCGAGCGTGCTCGAGTGCTTCCCACGCGAGTTCGAGTGCGAGGCGCTGCTGCGGATCGACGTTGACGACCTCGAGCGGAGACATCGCGAAGAACTCGGCGTCGAAGCCCTTGACGTCGTCGAGGTACCCGCCCTTGGTGTTCGCGTTCTCGACCGCGGCCTTGATGGCGGGATCCGACATGAACTCGGCCCAGCGGTCCTCGGGGAGGTCGCTGATGCCGTCGCGTCCGGCCGCCAGCATTTCCCACATGTCCGAAGGCGTGTGCCCGGCACCGGGGAATCGTGTGGACAGTCCGACGATGGCGATGTCGTGAGCGTCCGTCGCGCCGCCTGAGACGTAGTACGACGCGTCGACGGTCTCCTCCGGCGCCTCGGGCTCACCTTCGATGATCCGAGTAGCCAGCGAAGCGATGGTGGGGTGTTGATAGGCAACCGTGGCGGTCAGCGTGACGCCGAGCAGATCCTCGATGTCTCCGCTCAGAGCAACTGCGTCCCGCGAGGCGAGCCCGAACTCTTCCATCGGGCGATCGTCCGTGATCGAACCCGCCGGCTGACCGGTCGCGTTGGCGATCCAATTGCGAAGCCACTCACGCAGCTGCGCGACACTCATCTCGCTCACAACGTCTTTGCTCTGCGCACCATCTTGTTCAACCATCAACTCACCAAGCCACCGATCATGAAGGGACTGCTCCTCAAACGCTATCGGGGAATGCGGTCTGCTGATAGCCGCCTCGCAACGTTCCCTCGATATAGCTCGCCTTACACGCGCGGCGAGCGATCTTGCCGCTGGACGTACGCGGAATCGAACCCGCGGGGACGAGCAGGATGTCTCGGGCCGTAACACCGTGACGGGAAGAAATCGCCGCACGCACGGTGTCCGCGATCGGCTGCGGATCGGCCTTGCCTGCGCCGGGAGCACGCTCGGCCACGATGACCAACTGCTCCGAGGAATCGTCGTCGTCGAACTTCAGACCCGAGTGCGTGTTGGAGAACACGACGGACGGCAGCTGGTTGGCCGGTACGGCAAACGCAGCGATGAAGCCGGGGCGCAGAGCCGGGCTGGCTTCCTGAGCCGAAGCCTCGAGGTCCTGCGGGTAATGATTGCGACCGTCGACGATCACGAGGTCCTTGACGCGCCCGGTGATGTACAGCTCGCCGTCGACGTAGACGCCGAAGTCGCCGGTACGCATCCAGTTGGCATCCGCCGGCGTGCCCTCGGTGTGGCTGTCTTCGCTCAACCGATTGTCCAGCTTGTTGTGGAAGGTCTCCGCCGTCTCGTCGGGGCGACCCCAGTAGCCGATACCGATGTTCTCGCCGTGCAACCAGATCTCGCCGACGTGATTGTCGGGGACCTCGGTCAGCGTCTCGGGATCGACGATCGCCGCCCACTGACTGCGCGAGACGTACCCACAGGAGACCTGCGCGATTGCGTTCTCGGAGTACTGGTCGACGATGACCATGCGTCCCTTGTTGAGTTCCGTGCGGTCGACGTAGATGACCTTGGCCTCGTCGGAATGCTTGGTCGAGGAGACGAAGAGCGTCGCCTCGGCCATGCCGTACGACGGCTTGATCGCAGTCTTGGGCAGACCGTACTGAGCAAAAGCGTCGTTGAACTTGCGCATCGACGACGTCGTGACCGGCTCACTGCCGTTGATCAGACCGATGACGTTGCTCAGGTCCAGGGTCTCGCCGTCCTTCGGCAGGCCACGCGCGGCAGCGTGCTCGAAAGCGAAGTTGGGAGCGGCAGCAAAGGTGCCGGCGCCGTCGGAAACCGCAGCAAGTTCCTTGATCCACCGGTACGGCCGCTGCACGAAAGCACGCGGGCTCATGATGGTGATGTACTTGCCGCCCAGAGCAGGCAGGATGACCGTCAGCAGGCCCATGTCGTGGAACAGCGGCAGCCACGTGACGCCGCGTGAGTCCTCGTTGAGTTCGATGGAGTCGACCATCTGGAGCGCATTCGTTCCGACAGCACGATGGGTGATCTCCACACCGGCGGGAACTCGGGTCGAACCCGAGGTGTACTGCAGGTACGCGATGTCGTCGAGTTCGATGTCGGGGCGAACCCACGTTTCACCGACGGTGTCGGGAATCGCGTCGACGGCGATGATGCGCGGACGCTCGGCAGCGGGAAGCGAGCGGAACAACTGTCGAACACCGGCCGCGGACGATGCGGCAGTCAGAATCGCAGTCGGCTTGCAGTCACCGAGAACAGCGTGAAGACGGTCGGTGTGACCGGGCTCGTCCGGATCGAAGAGCGGCACCGCGATGGAACCGGCCTGAATGGCCGCGAAGAACGAAATGACGTAGTCGAGTCCCTGCGGAGCAAGAATCGCGACACGGTCGCCACGCTTGGTGACCTGCTGCAGACGGGCTGCAACAGCGCGCAGACGCACACCGAACTGCTCCCAGGTCAGCTCCAGGGCTTCACCGTCACGCTCGCGTGAGTAGTCGATGTACCGATACGCGAGCTCGTCCGCGTTGACACGCGAGTGTTGCTCGACGTAGTCGACCAGCGTGAAGCCTGGTTGCAGGCGGATCTGGCCCTTCTCGTCGAGAAAGCCATCGAACAGCGCGTTCATTCCATCTCCTCCGAAGCGATCACACAAGCACTGTCTTTCATGCCTGCGCCCCAGACTTCCTTCGCTCTCTCGGGTCCATCTTCGATCAATCGAATCGCACTTTGTGCGCAACTCACCTGAATCACTTCATCGATCCCAAACCATCGATATGTTACAGATTCGCATCGTCCGTATTCTCCGGCCTACTCGCCCGCCAGTAACGGGATGATCGGGGCGAACGCTTCCATCTGCGTCGGGAAGACCCCGACGTACGACATCGACGTCTTCTCGCGGACCAGTCGAATCTGGTCTGCGATTTCCTCGAAAGTGCCCACAGCCAGGTATGGAGAGTTCAACAGCTCCTCCACGCTCAGCTTACGATCCACTTCGATGTTCGGCGGAAAACCTTGGTCCAGAGCGGCGATTGCCATTTCGGCAGCCTGCTCTCGATCGTCGGTGATCATGATCATGGTGATGGTCCAGTTGAGTTCGATCTCATCGAAACGCTCGCCGGCAGCTTCGCGGATCCGCTCGACACGTTCGATGGTCTTTTCCATCGTGATTCCGGAGAGCAGAAGCCGCCCGTCACGGTTGGTCGGTGTGGCGACCGAGATGATGTCCGCGTACTTCGCCGCGAGAGCAAGCATCTTCGGGCCTCCGCCGCCCACGATGATCGGTGGCCGCGGGCCCTGCCGCGGTCGCGGGCTGCCCTTGAGGCCGCGCACCTGATAGTGCTTGCCTTCGAAAGTGCATTCCTGCCCGCGCAGCAGAACGTCGAGAATCTGCAGAGACTCCTCGAGCTTCTCGATGCGAACGCCCGGACTTTCGTAGGCGATGCCGCCCTTGTCGAACTCTTCCTTCATCCAGCCCGCACCGATACCGAGTTCGAGTCGACCACCGGACAGCACGTCGATTGTCGCCGCGTCCTTCGCGAGCACAGCAGGATGACGGAAGCCGTTGGCCAACACGGCGGTGCCGAGACGAATCTTGTCGGTGGCCACCGCGAGCGCTCCGAGAGCGGCGATCGGGCCGACCTGATTACCCAGGTGATCCGGAATCATGAACGAGTCGTAGCCGAGTTCCTCGGCCTTCTGCGCGAGCTTGACGAAGCGTCGCGCACCACCCTCTTCGGCGTTGCCCTCGCCACCGGCCGCAAACCGAAATTTGCGTAGGGCATCGCTGCCGTGGGTGGAACTCATATATCGATCTCCTGTGATGGACACGTACGTCGTACTCGAACTACAAACTCGGACAAATCGAACCTACTCGCCAGTCACTTACGTGACAGCACTGTAGAGGAAGCCCCCGGACCGTGCAGCACTCTACCGGGACCAAACGAGCAGATTACCCGCGAGCGAACTCCCGAGACGCCCGATTGTGACGAATCAACAGTGCGGCGGTGACTCAACTGTGGGGCGGCGTCGGTGCAGCGTCGATCTTCTCCGCAGCCCACTGTGCCATCCATTGGGTGGCCGTCGTGCCGTTCGGATCGACTTGGAAGGAGTTGTACATCGCGTGCACAGGGTTGTTGTAGTACTCGAGCAGTCGCGGCGCCGAACTCAGCCAGTTGGTCGGGTTGAGAGCGGCTGCCGGCGCGTCGCAGATACCGTCGCTCGGCGCGCAAATCTGATAGGTCCGATCGTTGAGGTCACCGAACCCGCCGGGCCTCGGGCCGGTCATCGTGAGACCGGGCAGCTTCAGCCCGTTCAGCGACAGCTCGGCGCCGACACCGGCAACGCTCGGGCCAACGGTGTTCCCGAACGCCGGATCGCGCCGACCGTCGGCGATCAAGCCGACGCCCAGAACCAGATCGGCAGGCACCGCGCCGGTACCGTCGCCGATACTCGCGGCGACGTCACCCGCGATCACCGCGCCCTGGGAAAATCCAGTCAGGACGTAACTCGTGAGCGGGCACTCGGCGTGCCGCTTCATCAGAAAGTCGTTAGTGGCAGCAGTTCCCGCGGCCCGACTGTTGTTGTAGGACTGCTGTCCGTCCGGCGGGATCGCCACCGGATTCGAAAACTGTGCGACATACGGAACGGTGTAGACGTCGGCCCGTGAAGTATCGAACTTCTCCTGCAGAGGACGGGTCACGTTCAGCATCAACGACGCCGGATTGGCCGTCGGGTTGTACGGGTCGTCGGTAGCGCTCGACTCCCACGTACCCGGTATGGCTACTACCTGGACATCGGGGCAACTGGCCGGCTGAGACACCGGAGGCTCCGGGCTCGGCGGGATCGGAGTCGGCGAAGGCACCCGCCCGGCCAGGATGTACCAACCGCCGATCACGACCGCTGCGACCACAAGAATGATCAGCAGCGGGATCAGGCACCCACGACGCTTTCCAGACCTCGCCATGACCCGCGCCTACTTGCAGTAGGTGGCGTTGGCGACGTCGATGTAGATCTGAGCGTTCGCACCTGCCTGCTCGGGAGTGATCTGCTTGCCTTCCGCCGACGCTTCCTGGCCGACGAAGGCGGTCACGAAGGTCAGGACCTCGTCGTCGGTCTGAGGACCGGCAGCGCAGATGTAATTGGCCGTGTTGACGGCGATGCTTCCGTCACCGGCTGGGGTGATGCCCTTCGCCTTCAGTCCGTCGAGGAACTTCTGTGCCTCGGGACTGACCTCGACGACTGTGGGACCCGGGAAGCCCTCGATGCTCTGCGGCTGCTCCGGCGGCGCGGTGGCCGCGGCTCCCGGACTGGTGGGCGCAGCCGACGCCGTCGTGGTCGCAGAGGCGGACGCAGATGCCGAACCGCTCGAGGACGAAGCCGCCGCGGACGTCGTGGTGACCGGATTGGAGGTTGCAGTGGAGTCGTCACTACCGCACGCGACAAGCGCGCCACCGGTGGCGAGCGCCAGGGCGCCGACAGCGATCGCGCGTGCACAAGTGTTTCGGTTACCCGAGAAAAGCGACATCAATGTCCGTCCTTGCCTTCAGTCGAAAGTCCATCAACAGGTTACGCAACGCACGCGGGCG
Source organism: Rhodococcus sp. KB6 (assembly GCF_001445685.1). Classification (NCBI taxonomy): domain Bacteria; kingdom Bacillati; phylum Actinomycetota; class Actinomycetes; order Mycobacteriales; family Nocardiaceae; genus Rhodococcus; species Rhodococcus sp. KB6. The sequence continues at coordinate 76,577 of NZ_LNAK01000099.1, forward strand.
GGCACCGATCCGTGATCGGGCCCGCCCGTCGTGCACCACTGTGAGTTAGTGAACTTCTGTCTTGTCACCGATCACCGTGATGTAGCCGAACTGGAAGTTCTGCTGGACACCACCGGGAATGTCGAACTTGTCACTGATCGGGAATCCGAGTCGTCCACCTTCGTATCCGACGCTCTTCCAACCGTCGAACAGCGGACCGTTCTCGACGGACCATGCACCGGTGCCGGGGCTCCAGTAGATGTTGCCGCCCTCGAACTCGGTGAAGCGTCCGTTGTCCTTGATCGGAACCTCGTTCGACTTCGGGAATCCGAGCCAGCCGTTTTCCCAGCCGAGTTCGCCGTACTTGCCCATGATCATTCCGAGAACCGCGTGAGTTCCGTTGGCGCTGCTGTACATTGCGCCGATCTCGAATCCCTGGACCTTGCCCGGCTTGCCGGGGGTCGCGATCTCGTCGGCAGTCGGGTAGCCGAGCGGGCCACCTTCCCAACCCTGTGCGGACCACTCGGCGAGGATGTCGCCGCTGACGGGGTGAGCGCCGGTCTGCGGGGTCCAGTAGATGGAGCCGTTCTGGAAGTGGTTGAAGCGTCCGCGTCCGTCGGGGGTACCGAGTTCGGGGGTACGCGGGAAGCCGAGCGGGCCGGCCGCTGCTCCGGTGTTCATGTACGCGCCGGCGATACGACCGGCGACGGGCTGGGCGCCCGTTCCACTGGTGAAGTAGATGCGACCGTTGCGGAAGTCCTGTGCCAGGCCACCCGCGACGCTGTACTCGGGGGTGATGCAGTCACCGATCCAGCCGTTGGCTGCGGCCGTCGCACCGATCTCACCCGAAGTGCCGCAAGCCGGCTTCTCGACCTCGACGCCGATGGCGTTGGCCAACTGCGGCCACAGCTGATGAAGCTCGAACTGCCAGTACGGCCACGAGTGGGTTCCGGACGGGCGGTAGTTGACCTGCGCGGGGATGCCGAGCTGGTTGAGCTTGGTCGCGAAGGTCTGCGAGGTCAGGCGAGCGAGGATCTCGAGGCCCATGCCTGCGTAGTTGGTGCTCACGCCGGGAATTCCCGACGGCTGGTCGTACGGGCCGGTCGTACCGCTACCACTCGAGACGTACAGGCTGACGCCCTTGAGCTTCTCGGCGAGCGCGTACGGATCGTGTGCAGCCCACTGCGGGTTGGACGGCGGTCCCCACATCGCGGCGGAGTTGTATCCACCGGCGTCGGTCATCGCGAACTGGATTGCCTGAGGCATGCCGAGCGAGGTGGTGGTGAGGATGCCGGAGAGCGAAGCGGCGAACTTGAAGAAGCCGGGGTTGCGCGCCGTGAGGAACATGGCGGACGTGCCGCCCATCGACAGTCCGACGACACCGCGTGTCTGCGTGGTCCGCCAGTCCTTTTCGAGGATGGGGGGCAGTTCCTTGGTCAGGAACGTCTCCCACTGGTAGTTCTTGCCGTTGTCGGGCTGGAGCCAGTCGGAGTAGAAGCTGGACTGACCGCCGACCGGGAGGATGACGTTGACGTTCTTGTCCGCGTAGAAGGACTCGGCGTCGGTCTCGTAGGTCCAGGCGTTCTCGTTGTCGGTCGCGCGAAGACCGTCGAGCATCCAGACCGAGGGGAAGCTGGCCGACGGATTGACGTTCCAATCGCGGGCCAAGAGGATCTGCACCTGAATCGGGGTGCCCATCGCGGGAGAGTTCACCCACAGCGCGACGCGACGCTCGCTGAGCCAGTCGACCTTCGTGACCGCTGCTCCGGTGGGGTTCTGGGTGGCGGCCGGTGCGGCCTGAGCAGGTGCCGGCGCGGCTGCCGCGGTTCCGGCCGTCGTCAAGCCCGCGGCGATCGGCAGAACCAGCATCGCTGCCAGTGCGCCGACGACCTTTGTCCGGAAGGTTGCCCGGGACCGGCGACGGTCCTCCGTGGCAAGGCCTACTCGCATGAGCTCACTCTCTTTCCTTACGTTCGGTCCGCGCGTCGATCGTGTGGCCGCCTGAGCAGCCAGACCCCCGTTGAAACTATTTCTACACGCAAACGATCCCCGCTTGGGGTAGCCGCGCTGTTACTGGTGGTGCAATTGTTACTGACATCGGGCGCTTGTGCAGCACCTGAATACACAAGTGCCGTCCCGGTTCTCCTTCGAGGAGTCCGGAACGGCACTGGTGAAGTGACTAGGTCACGGGATCGCGCACGATCACCAAGCGTTCATGGTGTCGAGGATCTGGCCGCGAGCCTTCCACAGCTCTGCCGACCAGTACGGCCACGAGTGCGTGCCGTTGGACGGGAAGCTGTAGGTGGCCGGGATACCCAGCGAGTTCATGCGGATCTGGAATGCACGGGTGTTGACCAGGGCGAGAGCCTCGAGACCCATGCCGTTAGCCGTGTTGTAGTAATCGATCGGTGCGCGCGGGTGGTCGTATTCACCGGGCAGGCCGCTTGCCGACGAGATGTACATCGACAGGCCCTGCAGACGCGGTGCGAAGACGAACGGGTCGTTGCGCAGCCAGGACGGGCTCCACGGCGGTCCCCACATGGAGTCGACGTTGAAGCGACCGGCATCGAGCATTGCGACGCGGATTGCCTCGCGCATGCCCGGAGCCGAGATGTTCAGGTAGCCCGACAGCGAGCCGGCGAACTTGAACTGGTCACGGTGGTAAGCAGCCAGCGTCAGAGCAGCGCTGCCACCCATCGAGAGGCCGAGGACCGCGTTGTTGGTGGGCGAGACGCCGTAGTTCGCGAGGAAGTTGGGCAGTTCTTCGGTGAGGAAGGTTTCCCACTTGTACGTGATCTGCTGGCCGTTGAAGTTCGACGGTGCATACCAGTCGCTGTAGAAGCTGGACTCGCCGCCGACGGGCATCACGAGAGTGATGTTGTCGTTGCGGTACTGGTCCATCGCATTGGTCTCGAAGCTCCACGCGTTGGCGTCGTTACGCGCACGCAGGCCGTCGAGGAGGTAAAGGGCAGCGTTTCCGCCGCGAGCGGCCCACTGGACCTGGACCTTGATGTTGCCCATCGAGGAGGGCACCCACAGCTCGTCGTATCCGCCGGAGGGGGCGGTGTGGCTGGGAGCAGTGTGCGCAGGCGCAGCAGAGGCGACAGCACTACCGGCAACTCCTGCAGCAAGGGGGAGCACAAGTGCTGCGGCACCGATGGCCAACGCTCGGTGCTTGAGGCGCTGGGTCAGCCTCTTTCTGGCAAAACGCATGGATACTGCTCTCTCTCTTCGTCTGCGGAACCCACTCGGTGGAGTGGTTCCGGCGGATTCCGTCGGGGAACAGGCTTTTCTGCCAGCCCGAACGAGTTCGGGTCGGCAGCGGACCTCTTCCAAGTCACACTGCGCTCGCTGGACTTTATGTCACAGGTTCAGCTGTGACAAATAGGTGGACCGTTACGTCCCAATCCGCGAGCAACACCGTCATCACCCCTCGGGGGTGATTCAGGTTAGGTGAATCGTCTTCGAGTACATCGTGGCCAATCAATTCGGTGTTACTGAATCGAAATATTCAAACCCTCAACAGTCGGTGATGCTGATCACATCACCTGGGTGACTCCGGTGGAACGAGACCGCAGCGTTCCAATTCGTAGGCCGGAACCCGGTCGAATCGGTACTTCGCGAAGTCGAATGCCTGCTGGAAGTTCTGTTTGAATCTGGCCCAGGTCAGCTCGGAGCGGTACGACGTGAGCAGCTCCTGAGTTTCCGGGCAGGTGATGGCCAGCTTTGCGTCCGCAACCCAGTCTTCGTCGAGGAAGAACGGCAGCCACGGTCGAACGTCGATCATTCCCGTGTCCGCGACCACCCAGTCCGGATAGAGATTCTTGTCGTGCCCGATCCGGCCGTCCTCGAGTCGCTCGGTGTGAGCTGCCAGGGGATACGCCAGCCCCATCTGATCGAGCACCCGAACGTCGAGGCCGACGTTCATGCTCGTCATTCCGAGGTTGAGGAAGAAGACGACGTGCTCGGCCGGCTCTTCGATCGGTCCGGGTGGTGGGACGACGAACCAGGAGTCGTAGCTCGCGGACGGCAGCAGCAGCCCACCCTCCGGAGTCCGCGCGATGGTCTCGACCATGGCACGCATTCGCGGATAGTCGAGGTAGTCCTCGGCCAGGATCGGATGCTTGTGACCGGTGTTGAGTGCGTAGAACGCTCGCTCGTCGACGATTCCCGAGCGACCCACCACGGATCCTTCGGGCATACCCGTCGTGTTCGCGGCGAAGAAGGCCCAGATGATCGTGCCGATCCACAGCACCGCCGAGACTCCGAAGATCGCGGTGTCGCGATTACTTCCGAACGCTGCCCGCGCCGGCACCCGCAACGGAATGACCGCCACCGGGATGAGCAGGCAGAACAGCACCGGCAACAGGACGCGGCCGTGCATGAAGTCGCCGCCGACGCGCAGAGAGTAGATCCCGAGGATCAGCCCACTGCCGAGAATGAAGGTGACAATCGCCCGCGGCGTGCGCAGAAACTGCTGAAAGCGCTGCCACAGCGGGCGTGCGGGTTGATCTGCGGTGGCGGTAGGTGTGTCCGCTCGGCTTCGCCACACGAGCAGCAGCGCACCGATGAGCAGGAACAGCAACGGCAACCAGAGCAGGTACGGCCCGACGAGGTTCCACAGGTACGCAAAACCCTGCGCCCACTTCGCGCCACCGGCGTCCTTCGACACCGCGGTGTTCGGGTACGGCAAGGCGTAATAGCCCATTCGCCAGATCTGATAGCCCACCGGGACAAGTCCGGCGACGACGACGATCAGTGTGCGAATCTTCCAGGTCAGGCCTGCGGAGAGAACGATCATCATCAACGCGGCAGCACCGGGAATCGCCATCTCGGGTCGAACCAGTGGTCCGAGTCCGGCCACGAACGAGAGAGTCAGGATCGACGCCGTGGACGGCGTCGACGCCTGCGCCCACCGAACGAGCAGTACCCACAGGAGCGCGATCCAGAAGATCACCAAGCATGTCTCGAGCCCGGAAGTGGCGAAATCTCGCGCAGGCGGAACCGCGATGTAAACGAGAACACCTGCCGGTACCAGCAGGATCGTTCCGCCCGCCGACGACCGAACGCCGCGGTACAGACGACCGGTGCCGAGCATCGCCAACACGACGGCAGCAGTCGAGAGTACGAGCGCGATCGTCAGAACAACGTATTCGAGACGGATCTGCGTGAGCCAACTGAACGCGTAGACGATGTACGTCCACGCGGTACTCGTGTTCGCCTCGACACGCTCACCCGCGTTGAAGACCGGGCCGTTCCCCGCGAGCAGGTTGCGGACGGTTCGCAAGACGATGAGTCCGTCGTCGGCGATCCAGCGACGCTCCCACGCACCCCAGAACATGAGGGCAGCAGCAAGCACCACCCCGCCGAGAAAAACTCCTCGACTGAGGGTGGTGCGATTCGCCGCAGTGTCGACGTGCGGGTCGGCCTCGGTGCGTGGCTCAGACGAGGTAGACAGCGACACCCACTACTCCGATCCACGCAATCGCGAGGAGTTGCAGCACCCGGTCACCGAGCGCGATCTCCTCAGGCTCTCCGGCTTCGCCGCCGTCGACGTCCACCGCGTATCGCAGCACCGCGATGGTGAACGGCACCATCGAGATGGCGTACCAGTTGGTGCCCTTGATGGCGTCCTGTTGGAACGCCCACAGGCCGTAGCAGAGGACCAGCGTCGTCGCTGCCATCGTCCACACGAAACGCAAGTACGTCATCGTGTAGCTCTCGAGGGACTTACGGATCTTGGCGCCGGTCTTCTCGGCCAACTGCAGTTCGGCGTAGCGCTTGCCTGCCGCCATGAAGAGTGAGCCGAACGCCATCATCAGCAGGAACCACTGCGAGAGATCGATCTCGGCGGCAACGCCACCGGCGATCGCTCGAAGCAGGAAGCCGGACGAGACGATGCAGATGTCGATGACGGCCTGATGCTTGAGACCGAAGCAGTAGGCGAGCTGGATGACGATGTACACGCCCATGACCACGGCGAGTTGCCAGTTGGCCAGGAAGGACAGCCCGATCGCACCGGCAAGCAGCACGACTGCCATGCCGTAGGCGATGTTGACGGGTAGAACGCCGGCCGCGATGGGACGGAATCGCTTCGTGGGGTGAGCACGGTCGGCTTCGACATCCATCGCGTCGTTGACGAGATAGATGCCTGATGCCGCCATACAGAACACGACGAACGCCAGCGCGACGGGCAACAGCACGTCGGCTTCGGTGGCGGTTCCGGCCGCGATGGGCGCTGCCAGCACAAGGACGTTCTTGACCCACTGACGTGGGCGAAGCGCCTTGACGATGCCGGCGGGCAGGGACTTCGGGGGTCCGCTGACCGTAGCCGGTTCCTCGCTCATTTATCTCCACATTTCTGTTCGGCTCTGGCTTCTTCGACCCGGCGAACTACCGCCGCGGATGCGGCTCCCAGTGCCGCTCCGGCGAGTACGTCGGTCGGGTAGTGAACTCCCAGGACCAGACGCGAAAGCATCATCGGGGGCACCAGCAACGCCGGTAAGGGTAGCCCGGTGAGCCGACCGATCAGCACAGCCGCCGCCGTCGTCGACGTCGCGTGTGATGACGGGAAGCTGAGCTTGCTCGGTGTCGAGACGTTGACCTGCACCGAAGGATCGGAAGGTCGCTTGCGCCTGACCACTCGTTTGATCACCACGGAGGCGGCGTGTGCACCGAATGCTCCGACGGCTGCTCCGGCCCATTCCCGTCGACGCGGCTTGTCCACAGCAGCTCCGACGGCAGCGATCGCGATCCACCCGAGGGAGTGCTCACCGAAGTGAGACATACCGCGGGCGACCTTGACGGCTCCCGGCAGCTGCCCGACGGTCGACTGAATCCCGGCCAGAATCTGTACTTCAGGAGATGCCGAAGACACGTTCCCACCTTTCCGTGCTGGTCAGTGAAGGAACGGCGTCCTGGTACTGCTTCTTGAGCTCGGGGAAACGGGCGGCGAGTTCGCGGCGCAACCGTGTTGCTTCCTTGAGCAGTTCGAGCGCGAGTTTCGGGTTTCGCTTGCGGTAGACGACGCCGCGACCGTCGGCCGTGGTGACGGTGACGCCGTCGACCTGCGAGAGCAGGAACCAACGGGCGTCGATGGTCGGAACGTTGAGCTGAGGGCGCTCGAGGTGTTCCGGCTTGGCCGGCTTCACGTTGTGCACTCCGGCCCTGAGGACCCGGGTGATCTTCGCGACGGTCGACAGCGGCAGGCTCACGTCTCCGACATCCGCACCGGAGGGCAGCGGCAACGCAGTCGACGACGGCAGTACGACGGCGTCGGAGAATTCCTTGCGCTGGGCGTGGACCTCACCGAGTGCCGTCGGCAGCATGTTCGCGACGTGCTCGGGTCCGGCGAGGAAGTCCGCGATGGCCTTGTTCTGGATCGCGACGGTGGAGTACTCGAGGCACAGCAGGTGCTTGAGCGTTGCCTTCACCGTGTTGACCACGAGGCCACGGCCGTTGCCCGGCATGTGGAGCGCGGCCACCACCAGACGGTTACGGAGGTGGAAGTACGCCTGCCAGTCGATGGCGTCGTCCTTGTCGCTCCACGCCATGTGCCAGATCGCGGCACCGGGCAGCGTGACGGTCGGGTATCCGGCTTTCTTTGCGCGCAAACCGTATTCGCAGTCGTCCCACTTGATGAAGAGCGGTAGTGGCTGCTTGATTTCTTCGGCGACCTGGCGCGGGATCATGCACATCCACCAGCCGTTGAAGTCGACGTCGATGCGGCGGTGCAGGAGTTTCGATTCGCGCAGCGGCTTCTTCGAGAAATCGTGGTCGTATTCGACGTTCGGTGCCGCGGTCCACATGAAGATGCCGCGGTCGACCACTTCACCCATCACGTGGAGGTGGCTTCGTTCCTGCAGGTTGAGCATCTGCCCACCCACCAGCATCGGCGACTTCGCGAAACGCGAGAACGAAAGCGCACGCAGAATCGAGTCCGGTTCGATCTCGATGTCGTCGTCCATGAACAGGATGTGCTGGCACTGCGTCGTCTTGAGTGCCTCGTACATGATTCGGCTGTATCCGCCCGAGCCGCCGAGGTTGCCCTGATCGTGAATGGCGAGCCGATCACCGAGCGCTGCAGCAGCTTCGGCGAATCCGGGTTCGTCACGCACCTTGCGGGTGCCCTGATCCGGCATGATGACGGCCTTGATCACGTCCGACACCAGCGGATCCGAAGCCAGTGCAGCAAGCGCCTTGACCGCGTCGTTCGGACGGTTGAACGTCGGAATACCAACGGCGACAGTCGCTTCGCCGGGAGCCTCGACGGGCGCGTACCAGCCGCCGCTCTCGACGACCACTGCCGTATCGGTGGTGATGTCGAACCAGATCCAGCCACCGTCCTCGAACGGCGCCAGTTCCACCTCGAACTCGACCGCGGCATCGCCGTCGGCAAATTCCTTGCCTTCCACGTGAATTCGCGAGGAATCCGCCTTGGAACGGTAGATGTCGACGCGGCCGTGGCCGGACAGCTCGAGACGAAGGACCACCGATTTCAGGATGGACCATCGACGCCAGTAGCTGGCAGGGAACGCGTTGAAGTACGTGGCGAACGAGACCTCGGTCTCGGCGCCGAGCGCTACCGACGTGCGCGAGGTCGAGTGCGCCCGCCGACTGTTGGACCAGGACTCTTCCAAGTACAACGTGCGGACGTCGAGCGGCTCACCGGCGCGGGGCAGGATGATCCGCTGAAGCAGGGACTTGCCGAGGTAGGTCACCTCGTCGCCGCTGACGGCATCTTCGCCTTCGAGTAGATGACGTGCGTTCATTCGCTCTCCCCTGCCAATTCCGCACCCGTTTCGAGATGCGGGCGCAGGGTGTTCTCGAACATCGTCAGCGCGCTGGCGATCGCCATGTGCATGTCCAGGTACTGGTAGGTGCCGAGACGCCCACCGAAGAGGACCTTGTTCTCCGCGGTCTCCTTCTTGGCGCGTGAGCGGTACGCGGAGAGCTTCTCGCGATCCTCTGGAGTGTTGATCGGGTAGTACGGCTCGTCCTTCGCCTCCGCGGCACGTGAGAACTCACGCATGATGACGGTCTTGTCGGTCGGGTACTCGCGCTCCGGATGGAAGTGACGGAACTCGTGGATACGGGTGAACGGCACGTCGGCGTCGTTGTAGTTCATGACCGGGGTGCCCTGGAAGTCTCCGGTGGGCAGAACCTCGGTCTCGAAATCGAGGGTGCGCCATCCCAGTGCACCTTCGGAGTAGTCGAAGTAGCGGTCGAGCGGGCCCGTGTAGATGACAGGGGCGTCGGGGCTGGCGGTGCGCAGTTCGTCGCGGACGTCGAAGTAATCGGTGTCGAGGCGGACCTCGATCTTCGGATCCTTCGCCATGTTCTCGAGCCACGCCGTGTAGCCGTCGACAGGCAGGCCCTCGTACGTGTCGTTGAAGTAGCGGTTGTCGAAGTTGTAGCGGACCGGCAGGCGGCTGATGTTCGCGGCGGGCAACTCGGTGGGGTCGGTCTGCCACTGCTTAGCTGTGTAGTCACGCACGAACGCTTCGTAGAGCGGGCGTCCGATCAGGGAGATCGCCTTCTCTTCGAGATTGGAGGCGTCCTTCGAATCGATCTCGCTGGACTGTTCGGCGATGAGGGCGCGTGCTTCTTCGGGAGTGAAGTACCGACCGAAGAACTGCGACACGAGACCGAGTCCCATTGGGAACTGATACGCCTGTCCCTTGTGCAGCGCGAAGACGCGGTGCTGGTAGTTCGTGAACTCCGTGAACTGGGTGACGTAGTCCCAGACCTTCTTGTTGGAGGTGTGGAACAGGTGGGCACCGTACTTGTGGACCTCGATGCCGGTCTCCGGCTCTGCCTCCGAGTATGCGTTTCCCCCCAGGTGGTGACGGCGATCCAGCACCAGCACGCGCTTACCCAGCTGGGTAGCGGCACGCTCGGCGATGGTCAGCCCGAAGAATCCCGAACCGACGACGATCAGGTCGTACTGGGCACGGGCGGTCTCTGAATTTGCAGCGGTCACGATGAACCAGGGTATCGGACCTGTTCGGAAGCCGAGGGTTGGATGCGTCACCAGGGCCGATGCGGCAAGTCAGGACGTTGCAAGACCGATTAGACCGGAAGCACTCGGTGCACCGCTCGACTCGAATTCGATCACGATCGGTTCGTCGACGGGGAAGTGTGCGGGAAGTAGAAGTAGTCCCTCCGACGCGCAGCGTTCGAGAAGTTCGCGGCGGGTGACCCTCGCGATCTCGGGATCCGCGTCGCCGCCCTGGCTGAGGTCCGGGTACAGAAACTGGATCGGATGGTGGATCACATCGCCGGAGATGACGGCGCCGCCGTCGGCAGTGCGAATCTCGATCACGATATGGCCCGGCGTGTGGCCGGGCGCGCTGCGAACGACGACGCGTGTGCCTTCGGACTCGACCAGGACGTGGCCGTCGTCGACCGCCTCCCACTTCGCCCCGTCCAGAACGGGACGGACGCTGTCCTCGAAGGTCTGCGCCAGATCCGAGACCACTCCTTCGTGTGGACCGTCGGCGGCGAGTTGTTGGAGCGCGGCCAGTTCGGTGCGATCGAAAATGTAGGTCGCGCGGGGGAAGGTAGGCCGCCAGGTTTCGGCGTCGAGGGCGGTGTTCCAGCCACAGTGGTCGGGGTGCAGATGTGTGCTGACCACCAGATCGACGTCGTCGACGGACACACCGGTGGCTGCGAAGCGTGAGAGGTAGTCGGTGCCGAACATGTGATGCGGCAAGAGGTTCGGCCGGTGCTTGCTGTTGCCGTTGCCGGTGTCGACCACGATGGCCTTGCCGCCGATTTCCACCAGGTAGGTGTGGATGGCAAGTACGAGGTCACCGCTACCCGCGTCGAAGAACTCCGGTGTCAGCCGCGCCGACGCTTCCTCTACCTCCGCCTCACTCGCCTGGGGAAAGAGCTCTCGCGGCGGAAACGGCCAGTGCGCCAGCTCTGTCAGTTGGGTGACGCGTGCCGACCCGACGTCGATGGTGAAGCTCATCAGTGTTTGCCTTCCGAACAGCTCGATACCGCTTGTGGGCACACACAAAGGCACCCACCGAAATGCTCGGTGGGTGCCTGGTCGGTGTCAATGGTTTTCGACGCCGGTGATCAAAGACTCTTCGCGATGATGCCCTTCATCACTTCGTTGGCGCCGGCGTAGATCTTCTGGACGCGGGAGTCCTCGTACATGCGCGCGATCGGGTATTCACGCATGTAGCCGTATCCGCCGTAGAGCTGCACGCACCGGTCGACGACGGCGCATTGCTGCTCGGTGAGCCAGTACTTGACCATCGCGGCGTCTGCGCCGTCCAGCTCGCCGTTGAGGTGATCCTCGATGCAGTTGTCGAGGAAGACACGGCAGGTGCGTGCGATCGTCTGGCACTCGGCCAGCTCGAAGGCGGTGTTCTGGAACTCGAAGAGGCTGTGCCCGAACGCTTGACGCGCCTTGGTGTATGCAACGGTCTCCTCGACTGCACGCTCGATGGTGCCGATGGCCTGCGCGCCGATGATGAGGCGTTCCTGCACCAGCTGCGCCATCAACTGACCGAAGCCGAGCCCCTCGGACTCACCGAGGAGGTTCGAGACGGGAACGCGAACGTCGGTGAAGGACAGCTCCGACGTATCGGCGCCGTGCTGACCGACCTTGTCGAGCACGCGGCCGACCGCAAAGCCTTCGCAGTCACGAAGATCCACGATCAGGAGCGAGACACCCTTGGCGCCCGCCTTGGGGTCGGTCTTGACGGCAAGCACGATCATGTCTGCGCTGCCACCATTGGTGATGAAGGTCTTCGACCCGTTCACGACGTAGTGGTCACCGTCACGGATCGCGGACGTGGTGATTGCCTTGAGGTCGGAACCTGTTCCTGGCTCGGTCATTCCGATGGCGCCGAGGATTTCGCCCGTCGCCATACCTGGCAGCCAGGCCTTCTTCTGCTCTTCGCTTCCGTACTCGAGCACGTAGTGGGCGACGATGCCACTGTGCACGGAGTTACCGAGCGCATAGTCACCGCAGTAGCCCTGCGCCTCGAAGACAGCGAGATCGTGCGCGAAAGTTCCACCGCCCCCGCCGTATTCCTCGGGAATCGAGCAGCACAGCAGACCGAGCTTGCCGGCTTCGAGCCACACGGACCGGTCGACGCGATGCTGAGCGTCCCACTGCTCACGCTTGGCGATCAGTTCACGATCGAAGAAACCACGGGCCAGTTCGGCTACTGCGGTGATCTCGTCGTCGTGCCACGACGGCTTGCGCTTGGTCGCCATGATCAGACCCGCTTCAGCAGGGCAGCGAGTGCCTGACCGCCGCCGATGCACATGGTGACGATGCCGAATTCGAGGTCGCGGCGAACCATGTCGCGCGCGGCACGCAGGGTGAGGATGGCTCCGGTGGCGCCGACCGGGTGTCCGAGGGCGATCGCTCCGCCGTACGGGTTGGTCTTCTCCGGATCCAGGCCACTGTCACGGATGACGGCGATGGCCTGCGAAGCGAACGCCTCGTTGACCTCGGCGGTGCCGATGTCGGACGGCTTCAATCCTGTTTGTGCAAAGAGCTTTTCGAGAGCGAGCACGGGAGCGTAGCCCATCAGGCCGGGCTCCATGGCTGCCGTCGTGACGGTTTCGAGCGTGACCAGTCCGGTGAGACCACGCTTGGCTGCCTCGGTGCCCGTCGCGAGGACGAGTGCGCCGGCGCCGTCGTTGATGCCCGACGCGTTACCGGCGGTGACGGATCCGCCCTCTTCGAATGCGGGGCGCAGCTTGGCGAGGGTTTCGACGGTGGTTCCGGGCTTGGGATGCTCGTCCTCGGTGACGGTGACGGAGCGCCGACCACCGGTCTCGACGGGAGTGATTTCCTCGGCGAATGCCGCCTTCGCTGCGTCGGTAGCGGCGCGGCGCTGAGATTCGACGGCGAACTCGTCCTGCTGCTCGCGACTGACGCCGTACTTACGGGCGACGGCTTCGGCAGTGCGGCCCATGTGAGCCTTGCTGAACGGGTCGGTGAGCATCGCGACGGTGCCGTCGACGAGGCTGCGATCGCCGAGCTTGTAGCCCGAGCGGGCGGCGAAGTCGTAGAAGGGCATGCGAGACATGCTCTCGTCACCGCCGGCGAGCGTGATGGCAGCTGCACCCCATCGCATCTGCATCGCCGCAGACCACACAGCCTGCAGGCCGCTGCCACAGAGACGGTTGACGGTGTAGGCGGGGACGTTCTCGGGCAGTCCGGCGGCGATGCCGACGCGGCGTGCGTTGTAGGCGTCCGGGCCGACCTGGCCGATGCAGCCCATGACGACCTCGTCGATGTCTTCGGGCGCAACGCCGGCGCGGCTCAGCGCGGCCTTGGCTGCTGCGGCGCCCAACTCGTGCGCGGGTACGTCCTTGAAGACGCCGCCGAAGCTACCGACGGGGGTCCTGGCCCCGTCGACGATGACGATCGGTTCGGGTGTGGTCATGATTGTCCCCATCTGCTGTGCTCACGTCGATTTCTCTGTCCGTGGCCGATACTAGGACATCGAAGTATCTCGCAGATGGGGACGTTGGTGTCAGGGTGTGGGAGCGCTCTCGGCGACGGGCACGACCTCGGCGTCGGTGTCTTTGTGGTTCCGGTAGCGGTAGAGCCCGATACCCACGAGGATCGCTGCAAGTCCCAGGGACACGATCATCTGGCTGCGCGTCGAGTCCAGGGTGAGCATTCCGATGCAGAGCGCGATGATGGCGGCGATCGTGGCGTAGGTCAGGTACGGGAAGAACCACATCTTGAGTTCCAGCTCCTGGCCCGAAGCTTCGAGCTTGCGGCGGGTGCGCAGCTGGGACACCGAGATGACCAGCCAGACGAACAGCGCGATCGCACCGGAGGAGTTGACCAGGAACAGGAAGACCTTGTCCGGGGAGAGGTAGTTCATGCCGACGGTGAGGAAGCCGACGATCGTCGAGACCAGGACAGCGCGCATCGGGACGCCGGTCTTCTCGATACGTGAGAGCGACTTGGGGGCGTCGCCGCGGCCGGCGAGGGAGAAGATCATGCGGCTCGCGGTGTAGAGACCCGAGTTGAGGCAGGACAGAACCGACGTGAGGACGACGACGTCCATGATGTTGCCCGCGGCCGGAATGCCGTAGGAGTCCATGACGGCGACGTACGGGCTGAGTGCAACCGACGCGCTGTCCCAGGGAAGCAGAGTGACGACCACCGCGATCGAGCCGATGTAGAAGATGAGAATTCGCCAGACGACGGATTTGACGGCTGCGCGAACAGCTTCGAGCGGGTTGGCCGATTCACCGGCTGCGATCGTGGCGATTTCGGCCCCGAAGAACGAGAACACGACCACAAGGACTGCGGCGAGCATCGCTCCTGTTCCGTTCGGCAGGAAGCCGCCGTGACCGGTCAGGTTTGTCATTCCGGGTGCTTCGACGCCGGGCATCCATCCGCAGATCGCCACGATGCCCATGCCGAGGAACGCGATGATGGCGACGACCTTGATGGAGGCGAACCAGAACTCGAACTCGCCGAACGACTTGACCGAGATGATGTTGGTCAGCGTCAGCACGATCATCAGAATCAATGCCCAGGTCCACTGGGGAACCCCCGGAACCCAGCGATTCATGATGAGGGCACCGGCGGTGGCCTCGATGCCGAGCACGATGATCCAGAACCACGCGTACAGCCAGCCGATCGAGAAGCCCGCCCAGCGGCCGATGGCCTTGTCGGCGTACGAGGAGAACGAGCCGGTTTCCGGCGACGCTGCCGACATCTCACCGAGCATGCGCATCACGAGGATGACGACGACGCCGGCAAGCGCGTAGGAAATCAGGACACCGGGTCCCGTCTCCTGGATCGCCACACCGGAGCCGACGAACAGTCCGGCGCCGATGACGCCTGCGATCGCAATCATCGACAGATGCCGCTTCTTCAGCGTGTGCTGAAGTGCCGGCTGGTCTGTACTGGACATCAGTACTCCTTGTGGGCTGTTCGGAACGTGGATCTCGGTGGCGCTCTATCCGGAGCGCATTTTCGATAGCGCCAGTGTCGGACCTTCGGCAAGCTCGCGTCAGGCTCCACTTTGTACAAACGTGACCGCAGGCACTACAAAGTGGCGAGTTCGAGGTGTCAGACTGGACTCATGCCCATCACGCTCCGCCAGCTTTGTGCGACCGAACAGTTCGGCCTTCGCGTCCTGGCTGGGCACGACCAGCTCGATCGCACCCTGACCTGGGCACATGTCTCCGAACTTCCCGACCCGACGCCCTTCCTCGACGGCGGTGAACTACTACTCATCACCGGGGTGTCACTACCGACGACGGCCGCGGAAACGACCCGATTCGTACGGACCCTGGTGGCGGCCGGAATTGCCGGAATCGGTTTCGGAACCGGCCTCGGATACGAGCAGGCGCCACAGACTCTGGTGGATGCGGCCACCCGTTTCAGTGTGCCCCTTCTCGACGTCCCATTGCGAACACCTTTCATCGCCCTGACCAAAGCGGTGTCGAAGGCGCAATCCGACGACGACATGAAAGCGCTGCGCAGCAATTACCAGAGCCTGCGGCGACTGCTTCAAGCTGCGGTGACGGTCAACGGCACCCGGGCAGTCGTACGACGGGTGGCGGAATTGATCGGCGGATGGGCGGCTCTACTGGACTCGGCCGGACATACCGTCGAGATCTCACACACCGCCGCGGCCGCCGGAATCGAGCGAACTGCCCCCGAGCGCGACGCCCGCCCGATGGAAGTCAGTTTCCTCACGAGTGAGAACGAGGACGTCATCTCCCATCCGCTGCTGACGTCGAGGGGAAAGCTGATGGGGTACCTCGTCGCCGGCTGCCCCGGCGCCGTCGGTTCACTGAATCAGGGCATCGTCATCGCAGCCGCGTCTCTGCTCACGTTGATGACGGCTCGAACCCGAGACGCACAGCTGACGATGAACCACCTTCGTACCGTTGCGATGCATCAGCTGTTCGAGGGACAGAATGCGCTCGCCCGCAACATCTCCGGGGAACTGTGGGGAGGATTTCCGGTCGAGCCTTTCCAGGTCTTCCACGTAGCGGGCCCGAGTGGCCTGCTCGAGAGCGTGTCCGTCTCACTGCTCGATGGTCTCAGCCGCGATCTGGCGTTCGGCATCACCGACGGTGCACTGATTGCCGTCGTCTCGGCTACCGACAGCGGGCGAATCCTCGCCCGTGTCAACGAAATCGACGTCACCGTCGGCGTGTCGGACATGCTGTGGTGGGACGATCTCTCGCGCGCCAGACGCCAAGCCGCGCAGGCAGCAGCCGAGGCCGGTGCCCGCAACCTGCCTTCGATGCGGTTCGCCGAACTCTCGGAGAGCGGATTGTCCGCATTTCTCGACCAGGATCGCTCGACGGCATTCGCGGCGGCACACTTGCGCCCGCTTCTGGAAGCGAAGGGCGGTAGCGATCTCTACCGGACCTTGGCCATGTGGCTGGCACACAACGGTGTGGGCGACGCCGCGGCCACAGCGCTGAATATTCATCGGCATACGTTGCGCAGCAGACTCGCTCGGATCGAGAGCCTTCTCCAGCTCGACCTCGGCTCCCCCACGGAACGTGCGGAGTTGTGGCTCGAGTACCGCCTGCTCGGCGACGCCCCGACCATCTGACCGACAACCAACGAACCCTGAACGACCTGAAGGGCCTCCGCCGGGTTACGGCAGAGACCCTTCAGAGTCGATACGTGCGAGTCGCTACCGACCGACCTTCCCCTAGCTTCCGCCCGTCGGTATCCACTCGCGGAGCACGTTGGCATCAACTACCTGCGCGCCCAAAACCTTTGTCCAGATGATGGTTCCGTTTTCGTAGACACGGAAAGTGCCTGCTTCGGAGGGCAACTGCATCTCCGGGCCGGCAGGAGCACCGAGAGAGCCGCTTTCACCGCCGAGCTCCCGATACTTCTTCTCGATCTGCGTCTCCGTAACCGTACCCGATGGATCGTCGGATGGCGAATTGGATTCCGGCACTGTCGATTCCGAATCCGGTGCCACTACCACACCCGCACCGTCACCGATGGTGAACCAGTCGGATTTCAGGCCGAGTTTCTGGCGGAACTGAATTCCGGTGGCGCCAACAGTTGCATCTGTTCCGACTACCTCGACTGCCGTCACTCGCCCGCCGTCGGTACCGAATCCGTTGCGCGAGAGAATCTTGAGCGATTGCAGCTCACCCACATCGAAGGCGTCCGCAATCTGCCCTGCGGTCAGATTCACTGTCCAGTCATGATTCGGAGAAAGGGCGTCACCGAGATCCTCGACGGCCGGGAATTCACCGCCGGAGCTGTAACCTCCTGTGGACGAGGAGAATTCGGTGGCAACGATCTTGCCGTCACGCGACAGAACGGCGCCGGCGGTGGACCGGACGGCTTCGGTGGTGCGGGGATCTTCCTTGCCCGCTCCGCCGTAGACCTGGCAGTCCTGAGTGTCGCAGGTGTCGGCGTACGAGCTGCGATGCTCGGTCGCAGCGTACGAGCGTGCTGCCACGGCTTGCGCCCGTAGCGCTTCGGCCCCACCGGAATCGGCCCATTCGGCCTTCGCTTCGACCGGCACCACGCCGAGCAGGTAGTCCTCCATGTCGAGGAGATTGACTGTCCGAGCCGAGCCGTTGTCGAGCACTACGCCGAGGGCGCCTCGATAGGGCGCGTCGTTGTTGCACAGCTTCAGGAACTGGTCGGCGGGTCGATCAGGACCGAGGTCCACCGGGTCCACCCACGGATGGTCGGTGACCGCTTCCCAGACAACCCCGCCACCGCACCCGCTGGTGACCACTACCTGCGCACCGCCACCGGGCAGTGCAGTGAGATGGGCAGCCTCGCCGGGCGCGGTGCGCTGACCGTTGACCACGAGGCCGGCGTCGGAGTAGACGTCGAGCGTCGAGTTGTCCTGGGCCGTGAGCCGCACACTCATCTGGGCAGGCGGCATCGAGTCCAGGACGGTTCCCCCGTAGTAGTGACTGAGGATTCGCTCGCCGGACCAGCCGTCGTTCTTGGCGTAGCCGTAAGCGCCCCACTGGCCCATTCCACGGCCATGTCCGTTGCCGTGCCCGGAGAGCGTGAATTGCGTGTCGGCAGCGACGGCGTGCAGGATCGACGGCTCGTCAGCGCGGATTTGCGTGAAACCTCCGATCGCGACGCCGAGCGCAAGAGCCGGAACGAGACCGAGGACCGAGATCCGCATCAGCGAGGTTCGCCTCCCGGGTCCGCCCACCAGAAAGCGACCTGCGCGACCGGACACAGGCTTCTTACCTGCAGTTCCGCTTCTTCCGCTTCTCGCCATCAATGCTCTCCTCATCGCTACCGGCCTCACGAGTCCGCGAAGTCGGTACTTCGCGCGCAGGCCAGTCCACAACGATTTAACTAAAGTCTCACCCTAAGGTTGAGCGTTATGGACTTTTGTGACTAGTGTGGCAAGAGTGTTTGGAGTTAGCAACACCAGTCACACGAGTCACATCAGCATCACGAGTTGCAGACGTACGCGTCCGAAAACTGGAGTTCAACCCCAGAACATGGCATCCGACCTGCTCGGATCCGGTTTTGAAGGATTCCGTTCACGGCCGTCATCGGCCCTGAAGTTCGCTCGCAAGTAACTACAACCGAGGAGTAATCCCTTGCCACACCGTCGACCGAAGCCCTCGCTCGTACTCGGGGCTGTAGCCGCAGTGGCTGTCGCAAGTCCTTTTGCGGTCTACGGCTTCACGAGCACTACGTCCGATGTACGTTCCGCGAACGAGACGACGTCAGTAGCAGTGCCGACCCAGATCGCAGAGGTGCTCCTCGCGTCGGTGCCCGACATCATCATTCCGGTCAAGGAGCTGACCGGTCTCGATCTCCCCGACATCAACCTCGGTGATCTGAGAAACCTCAAGCTCCCGACCGAAATCCCGCTACCTCCCGGGATCACGCTGCCGACCGAGCTGTTCCCGGCACCCGCTGCTCCCGGCGCCCCGACCGAAACCGCTCCGGTTCCTTCCGAGGAAGAGCCAGGTGCCGTGGTCAAGGAAGTCACCCGCGACACTCCGTTCAGCATGGTCGCGTTGACCTCGGACACCATCGCCTCGGCGCAGTCCAAGGTCCGCGCCCTGGCCGAAGACGGCACCTGGGGCCCGTGGTTCACCCCTGACGCCATCGACTCCGCCAGCTCGGATCAGGCCACCAACTCCGGTACCGCCACCGAACCGGTCTTCGTCGGCGCCACCAAGTCCATCCAGATCCTCACGCCGCAGGGCGCCGCTGCTCCCGCAGCCGAGGTTGTGCCGGCCCCGGCTCCGGAAGCTGCCCCCGCGCCCGCTCCGGAAGCTGCCCCCACTGAAGCACCCGCAGCCACCGGCGAACTCGGGTACACACCCGCTTCGGTGTCCAAGCCGCTTCGCCAGGTGACGACGGCAGCAGATGCCGTCACCGCCGTGTTGATCGACCCGGGTGCCAGCGAGGCAGACAGCAATCTGCAGGCCGTCGCAGCGCCGCTCGGCGGCAGCGGACCGTCCGTCATCACCCGCGCTCAGTGGGGAGCAGACGAGTCACTTCGCTGCGACTCCCCCACCTACGACGACTTCATCGGTGGCGCGACCGTTCACCACACCGCAGGTAGCAACAACTACACGAAGGCCGAATCGGCCGGCATCGTCCGCTCGATCTACGCCTACCACGCACAGACGCTCGGCTGGTGCGACGTCGGATACAACGTCCTCGTCGACAAGTACGGTCAGACCTTCGAAGGCCGCGCAGGCGGACTCGACAAGGCAGTTCAGGGTGCACACGCGGGTGGATTCAACGAGAACACCACAGGTATCGCGATGATGGGCGACTACTCCACCGTCGAGCCTTCGCAGGCGACGCTCAACGCCGTCGGCAAGTTCCTCGGTTGGAAGCTCGGCATGGCCGGACTCGATCCCAAGGGCCGAACGACGATGTACTCCGAGGGCACCGAGTTCACGCCGTACCCGCAGGGCGCAGCAGTCGATCTGCCGATCATCTTCGCCCACCGCGACGTCGGAAACACCGCGTGCCCGGGTGATGCCGCATACGCACACATGAACGACATCCGGAACATCGCGGCCGCGAACATCGGGGGAACGTTGAACCCCTCGAACCCTTCCAATCCGTCGACGCCTGCGCCCAAGCCGACCACTCCGGTCGACACGGTCACCGGTGGCACCGGTTCGTCGATCCCGGATCTGGTCACCCAGATTCTGCAGATCACCGACAATTCACCGCTCGCGCAGAAGTGGATCGCCGAAGGTGGCGAGATCGGACGCCTCGGCCAGGCACTGTCCGGAATTCTGCAGGCGAAGCTCGGCAACCAGGGTGCGCTGTTCCAGAACGGCGCTGTCTACACCTCGCCGAACGGCGGAGTGTTCACCGTGCTCGGCGAGATCTTCAAGTCGTGGCAGAGTTTCGGTTCCGACGCGGGTGAACTGGGATTGCCGATCTCGGACGAGTACTCGATCCCGGACGGCCTGCGAAGCGACTTCGAGAACGGTTCGCTGATCTTCAACCAGATCACCGGCATGGTCACGAAGGTCCTCAAGACCTACAACGAGACCTTTGCCCAGGAAATGGCCAACAGCGCGCCTGTCGGCTGACACTCGAGCAAGACACGTCCTCGGGCGCTGGTGGGTTCTACGACCACCAGCGCTCGAGGACTTTTGCAACCCCGTGTGCCGAATTGGTGTCGGTGACCTCGTCGGCTGCGGCTTTGGCTTCGGGGTGAGCGTTGCCCATGGCAACGCCGAGTCGAGCCATCCCCAGCATCGGGATGTCGTTGGGCATGTCCCCGAAGGCCACCAGACCCGACAGGTCGAAGCCGAACCTCTCCGCGGCGGCAACCAGGCCCGACGCCTTCGTGATGCCCGGCGCCGAGAGTTCGATCAGTCCGTTCTCGGTGGAGTACGTCATGTCGGCGAGCGCACCGACGTGCGGGGCGAGCGTGTCGTACATCGCCGTGCTGGTCATGCCTGGACGGCGAATCAGGAGTTTGACGGCCGGCGCCGCAAGCACTTCGTCCTCGGACATCTCGGTGTTGTCCGGGTTGAGCCAGGCGTGTTCGTAATCTGGTGAGCTGACGAACTGTGGGGTGGCGGCGTCATGTGCGCTCTCCCCCACTCGTTCCGCGGCCAAACCTGCGCCCGGGAGTGCAACCAGTGCCAGCTCGGAGAGTTCGGTGAGTGCGTCGACCGACAAGGTCGCGGCGCTGAGGACGCGGTCGGCGTAGCTGTCGTAGACAACGGCTCCATTGGCGCAGACGGCGAGTGGCGCGTATCCCAAGCCCTCGACGACGGGCGAAATCCATCGCGGAGGACGCCCGGTTGCCAGCAGGAACGGCGTGCCGGATTCGACGACGGCATGCACGGCGGCGCGGGTGCGGGCACTGACCAACTCGTCGTGATCGATGAGGGTGCCGTCGACATCGGTCGCAACCAAGGTTGGGCGGTCAGGGCTGATACGACGGTCTGGGCTCACACCGCCATTGTGCCTGCCCGGTACGACGGTCTCGCTCAGCGCGCCCGCTTCGCGCGTTCCTGTGCGTCCATGGCCGCGGCTTCCTCCGGCGTCGGTGCGCCACCGCCGAGTCGACGAGGCACCCAGTACGCCCCGGGCTCGTGCACGAACCCGTCCTGCACGTGGCGCAGGATTGCATCCATCTCGATGCGCAGAATCTCGCTCAACGCTTCGGCGGGCTCGACCGGATCGATCGGTGCACCCACCTCCACCGAGATCGGGAAATGATTGCGGCCCAGATTTTTCGGTCCGCCCTTGGTGACGATCCGCTGGGCGCCCCAGACGATCAGCGGAATTATCGGAACGCCGGCGTCGATGGCCATCCGAGCTGCTCCGGATTTCATTTCCTTGATCTCGAAGCTCCGGCTGATCGTCGCCTCCGGGTAGACGCCCACCAGTTCGCCCCGTTTCAGGGCGTCGACTCCGGCTCGATACGCCTGCGCTCCGGCAGAGCGATCGACTTCGATGACACCGCATCCACGCATGAGGAAGCCGAGTACCTTGTTGTCCGCCAACTCGGCCTTTGCCATCACCCTGAGCTTGCGTTTCGCGGTACCGACCGCCAGGGCCGCCGGTATGAAATCGAGGTAGCTCGTGTGGTTGATCGCGATGACGGCGCCACCGGACACCGGGACGTGCTCCGTCCCGGTGCGGGTGACTTTCACGCCCTGGAAACCGCTCAAACCACGTGCGACTACCTCGACAGCGGTGTAAACGGGTTCGAAGGACATCGGTCAGCCTTCGGACTTCCGCGCCTCGCGAGCCTTGGCTTTCGCCTCGGCCTCATCGGCATCCATCTTGTCGGCCTGCTCGAGCGTCGGCGCGCTGCCACCGAGGCGGGCCGGCACCCAGTACTCGCCGGCGGGATGGTCGTAGTTCTTCTGCAGATCGAGCAGCAACTCCTGCATCGTCGACCGCAGCTTCGCCGTCAGCTCACTCGCCGGCTCGAAAGGTGCAATCGGCTCGCCGACGGCAATGGAGATGGGAGTGTTGGTGCGGCCCAAACGCTTCGGATAACCCTTCGTCCACACGCGCTGAGCGCCCCAGATGACGACGGGAACGATCGGGACGCCCGCCTCGATCGCCATGCGGGCGGCGCCGGACTTGAATTCCTTGATCTCGAAGCTCCGACTGATCGTGGCTTCGGGGTACACGCCCACCAATTCGCCGCGCTTCAGGAAATCTACGGCCGCCTTGTAGGAGTCGGCGCCCGCGCCGCGGTCGACCGGGATGTGCTTGAGGGCCCGCATGATCGGTCCGGAGATCTTGTTGTCGAAGACCTCTTTCTTGGCCATGAACCGGATGTAGCGCTTCGGGGTCCGTGCCGGCAGTCCCGCATACGTGAAGTCCATGTACCCGGTGTGGTTGATCGCGATCACGGCGCCACCGGACGCCGGGATGTTCTGCTCTCCCTTGACGGAGAACTTCAGGCCCTCGAAAGCGAAGACGGTACGGGCGATGCCGATGACTGTTCTGTAAACGGGATCCACAGTTCGCTAGCGTAGACGGGAATCCGTGATCTGACCCGCAGCAGTTCTGGGGTGGATGTTGGTCAGAATGTCGCAAAAGGGGCGTACGAACGAATGAAGTCGGCAGGACGAGCGGCAGTGGGGGCAGTCGCACTCGCCATGACGTTGGCGATAACCGCATGTGAGGACGACGGACGGACGGGAATCCTGACGGACGAACCGTCTCCGCCGACGACTGAAACCACGACGACAACCACTCTCGCACCCACGACGACAATTGCGCCCGCTGCGCCGGTCGCGCCACCTCCGGTTGGTGACGTGCCCGGCAATCCGGCTGCTGCGCCGGCCTTGGCAGCTTGGGCAACGGACCTGGTGTCCTTGGACGTGGACGCGCTCACGAACGCATGCTGGACGATGCCGCCCACAACGATCGCCGACCGATACTCGGATGTTCCCGCCATCTTGACGGCCATCGCCGCACCAGGCGTCGACGGCCAGTACGCGGTCACCTGGAATGGAGGCGGACTCTCCGTCGCCGCCAAGCGCTCGGAGATCGCTTCCGGCTATGCGTGCCCGTTCGTCTTCCCTGCGGGGCAATCAAACTTCTACACCACGGCCGACGCTTCCCACGCCGTCGTCAGGTTTCTCTCACGCGCCACGGGACGGCCGGTCAATACCCGCGACGTCGAGACGTTCTATCCACTGATCTGCCCCGGCAACAGCCCGTGGGATCCGGACGGCACCGGCGCAACCGGCCAGCCGCCTCTCAAGCTCGATCCGAATCAGCTGGCCGGTATCAAGTCTTTCGACGCCGACGCTGCAACAGTCACTCCGGTTCGCGGCGACTACGTCCGTGTCACCCTGCCCGTCAGCGACGGAACCGGTAACTCGCGCTCGATGCAGTTCACCCTGTCGATCGGCCCCGAGGGATATTGCCTCGGGGCCGCGACCTGAACTGCTTCGGTCAGGAACCGAAGGGAAGGAAATCGCTCGAGCCAGCGCTGCCTGAACCGAGGCTGCCCGTGCCACCACCGGTTGCAGCCTTGACCTGAATTGCGTGGGCCGTCGAGGTGGAGCCTGTGAATCCGGCTGCGCCACTGTAGATTGCCGAAATCGAATGCGCGCCAGTTGTGGTGAAGGTGTGGTTCAGCGCCGCGATCCCGTTGACCACCGCCACAGCGTCACCGATCGGGGTGTCCCCATCCATGAACTGCACCGTTCCACCGTTCTGCACCGAACTGACAGTCGCCGACAGCGTCACCGACTTGTTCACCACAGCATCGGCAGGCGCCGTCACCACAGTCTCCGTGGTGACATCCGAAGGCGCAGGGTCCGTTACATTCACCGTCCGCGCCTGGGCCGAGGATCCGACTACACCGGCTCCTCCCGAATAGACCGCAGTGATGCTGTGCGCACCCGCAGAGGTAAACGAATGCGTCAGGCCCGCAGCGCCGGCCGTAACCGCTTCAGGACCGCCGATCGCGACGCCACCGTCGTAGAACTGCACGGTTCCGACGCCGACAGCATCATCCGACGACGTTCGGACGGTTGCCCACAAGTCGGTCGCCACACCAGTTTTGGCGTCGGTCGGAATATTCAGTTCGACGACGGATTCCTGGTCGGCAACACTGACCTGAACTGACTTCGCACTCGCAACCGAGTTTTTGAATCCGGCACCAGCGGTGAAATCCGCGGTAATGCTCTGCGCGCCAGCGGCATCGAAGGAATGTGAGAGGGTCGCGGTACCACCGGACACCGTGACCGGGGAACCGATCGCCGCACCGTTCGACTTGAACTGCACCGAACCCACAGCGTTGCTCGGAGCAACCGTCGCCGTCAGATCAACAGCCGCACCCGTAACCGCCGTAGCCGGAACCGACAGCGACGTCGTCGTCACCACATCCACCGGAGCCGGATCCGACACCGTCACCGTCTGAGCCGACGCCGACGAACTCACAAAGCCAGCACCGGCAGTGAAGTCAGCCGTAACACTCTGAGCACCAGCAGCATCGAACGCATGCGACAGCGTCGCAACACCCGACGTGACTGCCACCGGAGTGCCGATCGCAGTGCCATTCGACTTGAACTGCACCGTACCGACAGCATTGTTCGGAGCAACCGTCGCGGTCAGATCAACAGCCGTGCCCGTGATGGCAGTCGCGGGAACCGACAACGACGTCGTCGTCACCACATCCACCGGAGCCGGATCCGACACCGTCACCGTCTGAGCAGGCGCCGACGAGCTGACAAACCCTGCACCGGCAGTGAAGTCAGCCGTAACACTTTGTGCACCAGCAGTATCGAATGCATGCGACAGCGTCGCGACACCTGACGTGACTGCAACCGGAGTGCCGATCGCAGTGCCGTTCGACTTGAACTGCACCGTACCGACAGCGTTGTTCGGAGCAACCGTCGCGGTCAGATCAACAGCCGTGCCCGTGATGGCAGTCGCGGGAACCGACAACGACGTCGTCGTCACCACATCCACCGGAGCCGGAGCCGACACCGTCACCGTCTGAGCAGGCGCCGACGAGCTGACAAACCCTGCACCGGCAGTGAAGTCAGCCGTAACACTTTGTGCACCAGCAGTATCGAAAGCATGCGACAGCGTCGCGACACCTGACGCAACTGCAACCGGAGTGCCGATCGCAGTGCCGTTCGACTTGAACTGCACCGAACCGACAGCGTTGTTCGGAGCAACCGTCGCCGTCAGATCAACCGCAGTACCCGTAACCGCCGTCGCGGGAACCGAGAGTGACGTCGTGGTCACCACATCCACCGGAGCCGGAGCCGACACCGTCACCGTCTGAGCAGGCGCCGACGAACTCACGAACCCTGCACCGGCAGTGAAGTCAGCCGTAACACTTTGAGCACCAGCAGTATCGAATGCATGCGACAGCATCGCGACACCTGACGCAACTGCAACCGGTGAACCGATCGCCGTGCCGTTCGACTTGAACTGCACCGAACCCACCGCATTGTTCGGAGCCACGGTAGCGGTCAAATCAACCGCAGTACCCGTGACCGCCGTAGCCGGAACTTGAAGCGTTGTAGTCGTACTCAGCGCTGAGCTCGAGATCTCGATGGTCTGAGCTTGCGCGGTCGAACCACCAAAACCTGCAGTACCTGAGTAGACCGCAGTGATCGAGTGTGATCCCGTCGTGGTGAACGTGTGATCCAGGGTCGCCGCTCCGCCAGTCACCGCGATGGGTCCGCCGATGTCGATGCCACCGTCCTTGAACTGGACCGTTCCACCGTTAGCTGCCGGTGAGATGTTTGCGGTCAGCGCGACCGAGGTCTGCTCGACGGCACTACTCGGCACTGTCAACGACGCAGTCGTCTGTACATCGGCAGCGGCCACGCTCACTGTGCGTGCTGGTGACGTGGATGTCAGAAACTCGAGAACACCGTCGTATACAGCGGTGATGGAGTGATCTCCCGCTGCGGTGAATGTATGTGGCAGTGTGGCAACGCCATTGACGACGGCCACCGGGGCGCCGATGTCAGTTCCGCCATCCTTGAACTGAACGGTGCCGCCTGTCGGTGCCGGGGAGACCTGCGCAACCAAATCGGTCGACTGACCGACCGTTGCAGCCGCGCCGGATGTCACTGCAGTCGCGGTCCCCGCCTGCGAGACGACGTTGACGGTGGCCAATGCCTGACCACCCGCATTCAACCCACCACCACTCGAATCGCGCGGAGAGCAGTTGTAGCGCTCCCAGTACCCCGGCCAAAGGGTCTCGTACTGCAAGAACGTGAACGCATTCTTCGGCGAATTGAACGCACCCGAATCACCATCTGTGGCACGCAACTTCGGCTGCACCGTACTACCCGCGGCACCGGCAACCACCGTCACGTCGATCGCGGGCAACCGGAAGGTCTTCCCTGCCCCTACCTCGATTCCACCGTCACTGTTCTTACTCGTGCTCGGGCCGTTACCGCCCTTGTTGTTCGAGTCAGCAGTCTGATTGTTCCCCGAAATACGCAGATGCGTACCCGCGCCATCCGGCGAACCGCCGTCGTTGATCCGAATCACCGACGGAGTCACACCGGACAAATTCGACGAAGTACCTGCCACGACCTGAGCATCCACCAACGACACCCCTGCAGGTATATCGAAGTCGTACTTGAGCCGCGTCCACTTACCGACACTGCGGCCTGCATGCCCACCCGTCGGCACCGACATCACGTTCGGCTGAACCCGATAGGTGAACGTCGACCCCGCCACCACCTTCTCCGGCGCAGACACCGTCACACCCGTCGAATGAAACACATCCGCGATATCAACAGCCAGATGTTCATAACCATCGCAACCCAGCTTGAACCCGATCGAGTTCTCCACCGCGGGAGATGACGTCGGAGCTGCCGAAGCAACGCCACCTGCCACCAGCACGCCACCGACCAACGCCGCCACCACGACCGCGGAACTTCTTCTCACCAACACGAACTCTCCTCAGCTAGCAACAGACGTGGATCGGGAACCGCACGGAAGGAGGTCACTCGAACAGAGCGGAAATCGGAATGGAGCTGGACGCTCGTACAGTACCCGTCGAAAGTAGTACTTGTATCAGTTATTTCAGACAAATATTCACGAATTGCCGATAGTTCTGCTAACGACCAATCATCGATTCGCGAAGAGCGATGCCCCTTGCACCCGTCGGGCGCAAGGGGCATCACATCATCGGAGAATCAGGACCCGAACGGCAGCGACAACGATCCGAGCGAACCGAAGTCACCGCCCCCGTTACCGACGTTCACAACCGATGCAGTCGACGTGGAACCCGTGACGCCCTGGGCTCCGCTGTAGACCGCGGTGATCGAATGGTTGCCGGTCGTGGTGAAGGTGTGGCTCAGCACGGCCTGCCCACCGACAACATCAACGGCAGTTCCGATCGGAGTCGTTCCGTCGAAGAACTGGACGGTTCCCGACGTCGCGCCGGAAGAACTGACCACAGCCTTCAGCTGCACCGCCGTGCCGACCTTTGCCGAGGACGGAGCCGTCAACGACGTAGAGCTTTCGACATCCGACGGGGTCGGAACCGTGACATTGACGTCGACAGACTCCGCAGTGGACGACGTGAACACCCCGGATCCACTGAATACAGCCGAGACTGCAAAGGTGCCTTCTGCTCCGAAGACGTGCGGGAGCTTGGCAACTCCGTCAACAACCGCGACCGGGGCGCCCAGATCGACTCCACCGATCTTGAACTGGACCGTTCCGCCGGAAGGCACCAGGGCGTCCGAGGGATCTTCGGACACTGTCGCGAAGAGATCAACAGGCAGTCCGACCTTGGCTTCACCCTGAACACTCAGCACCGTCTTTGTCGCCTTGTCGACCGGAGCCGGATCAGACACCGTCACCGTCTGAGCAGGCGCCGACGAACTCACGAAGCCAGCACCGGCGGTGAAGTCAGCCGTAACGCTTTGAGCGCCAGCAGCATCGAATGCGTGCGACAGAGTCGCAACACCGGACGTGACTGTCACCGGTGCACCGATTGCCGTGCCGTTCGACTTGAACTGCACCGTACCGACAGCATTCGAGGGAGCCACGGTAGCGGTCAGATCAACCGCAGTACCCGTGACCGCCGTCGGGGGAACCGAGAGTGACGTCGTGGTCTCGACATCCACCGGAGCCGGATCAGAAACGGTCACCGTCTGAGCCGACGCCGACGAGCTGACAAAGCCAGCACCAGCGGTGAAGTCAGCCGTAACACTCTGCGCACCAGCAACATCGAACGCATGCGACAGAGTCGCAACACCACCAGTCACCGTCACCGGAGTGCCGATTGCAGTGCCGTTCGACTTGAACTGCACCGTACCGACAGCATTGTTCGGAGCCACGGTAGCGGTCAGATCTACCGCAGTACCCGTGATTGCCGTAGCCGGAACCGAGAGCGCCGTCGTGGTCTCCACATCCACCGGAGCCGGATCGGACACCGTCACCGTCTGAGCAGGCGCCGACGAACTCACGAAGCCAGCACCCGCGGTGAAGTCAGCCGTAACGCTTTGAGCGCCAGCAGCATCGAACGCGTGCGACAGAGTCGCAACACCGGACGTGACTGTCACCGGTGCACCGATTGCCGTGCCGTTCGACTTGAACTGCACCGTACCGACAGCATTCGAGGGAGCCACGGTAGCGGTCAGATCA
>NZ_LNAK01000099.1:105874-213459 GCF_001445685.1 Rhodococcus sp. KB6
GTATCGAATGCATGCGAGAGCGTCGCAACACCGCCACTCACCGTGACCGGGGAGCCGATCGAAGTGCCGTTCGACTTGAACTGCACCGTACCGACAGCATTCGAGGGAGCCACGGTAGCGGTCAGATCAACCGCAGTACCCGTGATCGCAGTCGCCGGAACCGAGAGCGCCGTCGTGGTCTCGACATCCACCGGAGCCGGATCAGAAACGGTCACCGTCTGAGCCGACGCCGACGAACTCACAAACCCTGCACCAGCAGTGAAGTCAGCCGTAACACTCTGAGCACCAGCAACATCGAACGCGTGCGACAGAGTCGCAACACCACCACTCACCGTCACCGGAGAACCGATTGCAGTGCCGTTCGACTTGAACTGCACCGTACCGACAGCAGTATTCGGAGCAACCGTCGCCGTCAGATCAACCGCCGTACCCGTGACGGCAGTAGCCGGAACCGAGAGTGACGTCGTCGTCTCGACATCCACCGGAGCCGGATCAGAAACGGTCACCGTCTGAGCCGACGCCGACGAACTCACAAACCCTGCACCAGCAGTGAAGTCAGCCGTAACACTCTGAGCACCAGCAACATCGAACGCGTGCGACAGAGTCGCAACACCACCACTCACCGTCACCGGAGAACCGATCGCAGCGCCATTCGACTTGAACTGCACCGTACCGACAGCAGTATTCGGAGCAACCGTCGCCGTCAGATCAACCGCCGTACCCGTGACGGCAGTAGCCGGAACCGAGAGTGACGTCGTCGTCTCGACATCCACCGGAGCCGGATCAGAAACGGTCACCGTCTGAGCAGGCGCCGACGAACTCACAAACCCTGCACCAGCAGTGAAGTCAGCCGTAACACTCTGCGCACCAGCAACATCGAACGCGTGCGACAGAGTCGCAACACCACCAGTCACCGTCACCGGAGAACCGATCGCAGCGCCATTCGACTTGAACTGCACCGTACCGACAGCGTTGTTCGGAGCCACGGTGGCCGTCAGATCAACCGCCGTACCAGAGATGGCAGTAGCCGGAACCGAGAGTGACGTCGTGGTCTCGACATCCACCGGAGCCGAAGCAATGCTGATCGTCGCGAGTGGACCTGCACCAGCGTTGAGAGGCGTGGTGTCCTTGTTCTCGCGAGGCGAGCACCGGGTCGGAGCCCACTGTGTACCAAGGAAACTCGCCTTTGCGAGCTGAGTGCTGAAGTTTTCGCTGGCACCGAGGTTGCCGGCCGCACCCGCGGTCCTCACCTTCGGCTGGATCACTCCCGTCGCACCAGCGACCATTGTTACGTCGACTGCGGGAAGTCGGAACCAGGTGTCTCCGTTGCCGTTTGTCGAGCCATCGAGGTTCTTCTTGGACTTCGGTACTCGAATTCCACCCTCCGAGTTCGTGCTCGTCGTCGGACTGTTGCCGATCACCTGGTTGTTTCCTGACAACCGCAGGATCCCGCCGCTGCCGTCGACATTGCCAGAATCGTTGACTCTGAGAACATTCGGTGCGACATTGTCGAGTCCGATGGAGGTACCTGCGACGACGGTAGCGGAAACGTACGTCGCATTGCTCGGGATGGCATAGTCGATTTTCAGACGTGACAAGTTCGTAGTAGTCGCTCCGGAGTCCTTGTCCGGATATGACGTTCCGCTCGGCTGAATTCGGTAGGTGAAAGTCTCGCCGGGCTGGACAGAAGCCGGGGCGTCGACCGTGATGAGGTTGTCGGTGACCTTGTGGACGTCTCCGATAATCGATCCGGCAACGCACGCTGTTTTGAAACCGGTGGTCGAGATAGCAGCTGACGCGGGCGTGCCGACCAGCAGCATTCCGGCGACCATGGCGGTTCCGGTTATGGGCACGGCGAATCGCCGCAACTGAGAGATTTGGGGCATGGGCACTTCCTTCGGAAGGGCAAACATGAGCAGTGGATTCGGACAAAACGTGTGCGCGCCGTCACAACATAACGAAAAAACTAGTACGTGTACTACTTTTGGCAAGACACTTGTCCAATTCACCCCGGACTCACCCTCGTATCACCAGACGCGGGATGGAAAAGCAGGGTATGGAAACTCGATTGAACGCAAAACTATCGCCAAAGCGGCCCATCGACAACGCTTTTGGTGGTCACCGCGCCAATCGGCGGGAAAAAGTTGATATTTCGTCAGTTCAGAAAAAGTTCCAAACCTACCAGTACGAAAGTACGAAAAGGGCCGCGACGGAGTCCGTCGCGGCCCTGATTGTGTTGGTTCAGCGTGTCAGCGAAGCACATCCGTGCCGACAAACGGCACCAATGCCTCGGGCACTCGCACCGAACCGTCGGCCTGCTGATGGTTCTCGAGAATCGACACGATCCAGCGCGTCGTAGCCAAGGTGCCGTTGAGAGTGGCGGCCGTCTGCGGCTTGCCGTTCTCGT
Source organism: Rhodococcus sp. KB6 (assembly GCF_001445685.1). Taxonomy (NCBI): domain Bacteria; kingdom Bacillati; phylum Actinomycetota; class Actinomycetes; order Mycobacteriales; family Nocardiaceae; genus Rhodococcus; species Rhodococcus sp. KB6. Next base: position 108,282 of record NZ_LNAK01000099.1, read on the forward strand.
CGCGGTACCGAACTCCGAGGCGGCGGGCCTGGAACGTCGTGCAGTTGGACGTCGATGTCAGCTCGCGGTAGGTGCCCTGCGTCGGGACCCATGCCTCGCAGTCGAACTTACGCGCAGCCGAAGAACCGAGGTCTCCGCCGGCGACGTCGATCACGCGGTACGGAACGTCGATGGCCGCCAACATGTCTCGCTCCCACCCTAGGAGACGCTGGTGTTCGGCGTCGGCGTCCTCGGGACGGCAGTACGTGAACATCTCGACCTTGTCGAACTGATGGACACGGATGATGCCGCGGGTGTCCTTGCCGTAGCTTCCGGCCTCGCGGCGGAAGCACGAGGACCAACCGGCGTAGCGCTTCGGGCCTTCGTTCAGTTCGAGGATCTCGCCCGAGTGGTAGCCGGCCATGGGTACCTCGGAAGTTCCGACGAGGTACAGGTCGTCATCTTGCAAGTGGTAGATCTCGTCCGAGTGAGCACCGAGGAACCCGGTACCCGCCATGATTTCCGGACGTACGAGCACCGGCGGAATCATCATCGTGAATCCGTTGGCGATCGCCTTCTGCGCAGCCAACTGCAGCAGTCCGAGCTGGAGCATGGCCCCGTAGCCGGTCATGAAGTAGAAGCGCGAACCCGAAACCTTGGCGCCGCGTTCCATGTCGATCAGGCCGAGCGACTCGCCCAGCTCGAGGTGATCCTTCGGCTCGAAGTCGAACTTCGGAATCTCACCGACGTGTTCGAGCACGATGTAATCGTCCTCGCCGCCGGCCGGCGCACCTTCTTGTACGACGTTGGAAATCGCGCGGTGTGCGGAGTCGAGCGCAGCCTGCGCCTCGTGCTGCGCGGCCTCGGCTTCCTTGACCTTGGCCGCCAGTTCCTTGGAACCCTCGAGCAGCGCGGGACGCTCCTCCGGAGATGCCTGTCCGACCTTCTTACCGAAGGCCTTCTGCTCTGCGCGGAGGTTGTCTCCGGTCAGAACGGCAGCGCGTCGGGACGCGTCGGCTTCGAGCAGAGCGTCGACCAGTCCTGGATCTTCTCCACGGGTGCGCTGCGACTCGCGGACGATTTCGGGGTTCTCACGGAGAAACTTGAGGTCAATCACGACTTCGAACTTTACCCACTCACTGCAGCTCTCCGACGGTCACGTCCACGTCGGAGAGGGGGAGATCACGATTCGAGCAGACTCAGGTAGTCCTCGCGTCCGAACATCCGAGCCGCGTCGACCGCGGTCGGGTGTCCACCTTTCGGGTCGGCTCCCCCGCTCACCAGCGCTTTCACCACCGCATCCTCACCCTTGAAGACGGCTCCGGCGAGTGGAGTCTGGTTCTTGTCGTTGGGTCGGTTGACGTCGGCACCGCGCTCGATCAGGGCAACGACGGCGTCAGCGTGACCGTGGTACGCCGCCAACATGACGAGCGTGTCGCCACTCTCGTTGGTCAGATTGACGGGAACTCCGGCATCGACGTACGACGCCAGCCCGGCTGCGTCACCGGTTCGCGCCATGTCGAAGAGCCGGCCCGCCAGCTCGACAGCCTCGGGATCGAGTGGGGTGTTTTCGCTCATGACTACAAAATACTCACAGACGCGATTGTGAGTTTTGTAGTGAAGGTTCGATATCGCCACGGCAACAGGCATGATGGAATCGATGTCCGAAGACAAGATCGAGAAGTCGCCAGATCCGGCCGATCCCCAGGGGACGCCGGCGAAGAAAACTGTCTCCGCGAGTCGCACCCGTCGGGTCCTGGCTGCTGTGGCGGTAGGTGCGGTGGTCGCCGCGATCGCAACGATCGCGATTTCCGGTGGATTGAACAAGGACGACTCGTCCTCGGTCAGTGTCAGTGGCGGCGGTCCCGCAGCGACGGGATCTACTCGCGACGACGCCTTCACCGCGGCTGCGGCCGGCGACTGCCTCAACTGGACGCCTGCGACCGAGTCGGGCGGAGACCGCACGGACATGTCGAAGGTTCAGTGCGGAACTGAACACCGCTTCGAGGTAGCCGGACCACTCGACCTCTCGGTGTTCCCGGGCGCCGAGTTCGGCCCCGGTTCCCGGTACCCGGGCGCCCTTCGATTCGCCGAACTACGCGACGAGCACTGCACACCCATCGTCATGTCCTACCTCGATTCGAAATTCGATCCCAAGGGCAAGTTCAGCGTCGGCTTGATGTTCCCGAGTGAATCGGGTTGGGCTTCGGGTGAACGCGCACTGCGTTGCGGGTTGCAGTTCTCGACCACGACCGGCGAGCTACAACCGTTCGTAGGCCGCGTGGCGGACCAGGACCAGTCGAACGTGTGGGACGTCGGCACGTGCATCGGCATCAACCAGAACCTCCCGACCGATCCGGTCGATTGCGCGAAACCGCATGCATACGAGGTTATTTCGGTGATAGACCTCGGCACTCAATTCCCGGGCGCAATGCCGTCGGTCGAAGATCAGGACCGCTATCTCGAGGGCGTCTGCACTCAGGCGTCCAACGAGTACCTTGGTTCCGCAGACGCGCTTCGCGACAAGACGCTGACACTGTTCTGGGACAACATTTCACTGGAAAGCTGGTTGGCCGGCAGCCGCCGAGTCAATTGTTCGATCGGCAAAGAGGTCGAAACCGGCGGGTTTGCCGCGATTACAGGAAGCGCCAAGGGCGATATCCTGATCAACGGCGCCGCTCCGGTCCCGCCACCCGCTGCACCGGAGGGTCGGTCGTTGCCGACGCCGTTGCCCGGCGCAGCTCCGCCGTCGTAAGCCATGACGGTGACTATGACGCCCGACCGGTTCGAGGAACTGGTCGGCGAGGCGCTCGATCTGATTCCGCCCGAACTTGCCAAGGCAATCGACAATGTCGTGGTGCTTGTCGAAGCACGTGACGAGGAAGAGCCGGGGCTGCTCGGTTTGTATCAGGGCGTCGCTCTGACCGAGCGGGATTCTCATTACGGTGGGTACCTGCCGGACACGGTCACTATTTTCCGCGATTCGATACTCGACATCTGCGCATCCGAGGACGAGGTTGTTCACGAGGTTGCCGTGACCGTCATCCACGAGATCGCGCACTATTTCGGCATCGAAGAAGACAGATTGCACGAACTCGGCTGGGGCTGAGGGCAAAGTCGTCCGATTTCGGGGGGAACCAAAAGCGGGCGGTAGGCATCAAAGTATGTGCGGGGGGATATCGACGGCTGTGCGCACGGCCTCCCGACCACTTATCCGCCCTGGTCAGGAAGGAGTTCGGCACTATGCACGTCGACCCTCAAGCCCTAGTTGCCGCCGCAATGGAACTCGAGTCTGCGGCGACGCGATTGCGCGGAATCGTCTCTACTGCGCAGCCGACGCTACGCGTTCTCCCAGCGGGATCCGAAGAAGTGTCCGGTAGCGCGGCAAATTACTTCAACACCATTTCGGGCAGCCTTGCCTCGTCCACCGATCGGGCAATCGAGGAGCTCACCGCGGCTGCGGCAGCTCTGCGCAAGAATGCAGCTGCCTACGAGCTCGAAGACCAGCTCACCAAGTCCAGCCTGGCAGCCGCACCGATCTGATCGACAGAAATCGAACTCGGTAACTCGGCAACACAGTCACACTTCCTGGGGGGAAGAACAATGGTCGGCATCACCGGCGTCATCTGGTATCCACGGGGCGCAGCACCCAACTCCGCAGCACTGGTCGCCGGAGCCGGGCCGGTCCCTCTCGGCGTGGCGGCCGGAGCCTGGTCCACCGTGTCGTCCGGACTCACCGACACCGCTGCGTCCATCTCTCGCGTGATGGCGGATCTTCGCACCGGGTGGTCCGGAGAAGCAGCGGATGCCGCATTGAGCAAATTCGCACCGTTCCAGGAATGGGCTGCAGCGGCCGCGTTGCTCGCGGGAGAAACCGCAGGTAAAGCCCAAGTACAGTCCGGTTCCTACACCTTCGCCACCCTGGCCATGCCGTCGCTGGCGGAGATCGCGGCAGTTCAAGCGGCAAAGGTCGCCGCGTACTCCATCGGCGGTGCCCTGGTCGGCGGTGCCGCCGCCGCCGAGGCTGCCGAAGAAGCTCTCAAAATTCGAGCGGCGGTGACAATGGAAACGTACGACGCCGCAACGGCCCATCTGGCCGTGCAGCAGAACTTCGACTCACCACCGTCCATCGCGGAACCCACAGCTGGGGCATCCGCTTCGGCCGAAAGCCCAGGCAGCGCCGCACGACAGTCCGTCGTGCAAGCGGCATCCACGCTCGCTGACGCAATCGCGGATCCCGTGCGCGCCGCCACCGCTGCTGTCGCATCCGTAGTTTCCAACCCGGTATTTGCCGCCGCTGCCTCACAGGCCGGTGCCATCTCCGGTGGAGTTGCCACCGCAGCCAGCGCCACCACCACCGCAGTCACAGGCGCCACCACTGCCGCATCAGCTCTCGCGACGGCAGGAGCAGGACTCACCGGACTGGGCGGCGCGGGACTCGGCGGCGCAAGACTCGGCGCTTCCACACCATCACTGTTCGGCACCCCGTCGGCAAGCCGGGCACCGGCACAGGTCAGCGCAGCTTCCGCGACTACAGGAGCCGGAGCAATCGCGGGCTCGTCGTCGAGCAGCAGCACCGGTCGGCACGCTCTTCCTGATCCCTCCACCGGCCAGAGCGCCACACGCCAGAACCCCGTGACCTCGCCGGTTCAGGGCACCGCGGATACCGTCAAGGTGGATCCGGCCCGAACCGCAGGCGGATCTGCGCCGATCGCCGGCGGCCGTCATGCGGCCCAATCTGAAGACGAGACCGAGCACGACACACCCGATTACCTGAAGCACTTCGAGCACTTCGCCGACGGCCGAACAGTCATCCCGTCCGTGATCGGTGGCGCACTCGAAACTGCAGAGCATTGATGGTGGATCTCGGCACCTCACCTGAGGGGTGGAATTTACCTGTCGTCGCCCTGTCACAGGACGAAATCGACTATGTACGTGAGCGACTCGGACTCGATGGGCTTCCCGTGGTTCTCGGTGGCGCGACGGTTCACGGCAGTGCGAGCGCTCACCGTACGGCGATGCAGTCCGCGGCAGATTCACTCTCCGAGCGCGATCTCCTCCCCGGTGGGGAGATCCATCACGACCTCAGTGCCCGCCTGCGCGTCCTGACCCACCCCAAGTGGGAGTTGGCGCTGCGTCGGCATGTCGGCGGAAGCATTTCACGCCTCTGCGTCGCGCAGGGCGAATTCCTTTGTGTCGAAGCAACTTCAACCGATTCTTCGTTCGCATTACGCAGTGTCACAACCGAACCAGCTGCACCCGTTGTCACCGCGCTCGGCAGCGCCGAAGCAATGCCGATTGCCGTGATCAACGCACCGACCGAGATGCTCAGCCTGGCATTCGGCGCCGGCCCGGATGCAGGCAGCGTAACCTCGGCCTTGATCAACGCCGGAATACCCGAAGACGACGCGCGCCAACTGGGTAGCGCAATCGTCTCATGCACCGCCTTCGCCGAATTGGTTGGAATACCACACAGTTTGGGAGCGACGACGCTCATGACCGGCGCAGTGACTGTGTACGACACCTTGGCCGGCCGGCTCGTGGGTTCGACTACTCGGGCTGCCGACGGCACCGAGTGGACGTCCATCAGTTCCGGAACACCCCATCGCCTCCGACAAGCCGTGAACGCTCTGGTAACGGAACTCGAGGAATCGGCGCCGGAGACTTCCGGGTAACCTCGGGGCGTCCCTTCAACGCCCGGAGCCTTACTTCAGCATGCAGTTCTCGCGTCAACCGTCGTCACCGGGCGAACAAGGCTCGGTCGCCACGATCGACCGGCCGAACGAAGAACGGGCAACAACACCGCACCGACAAGACCTGAACGGACTGCGTGGCCTCGCCATCGGTTTGGTGGTCGTATTCCACGTCTGGTTCGGACGGGTATCGGGCGGGGTGGACGTCTTCCTGGTTCTGTCCGGATACTTCTTCGTCGGCTCACTGGTTCGACGCGCCGAAGCCGGGGGTTCACTCAACCCGGTCCCGGCACTGCGGCGGGTGTTTCTGCGGCTGTTCCCCCTGATCGCGGTGGTCAGCATTTTGACCGCACTGGGGACCGCGTTGCTGCTGCCACGCACACGCTGGGCCGATCTGGGCGATCAACTGATCGCGGTGCTCGGGTTCTTCCAGAACTGGCAGCTCGCCAGCACCGCAAGCGACTACCTGGCCGCCGACGGCTCGGTCACTCCCCTGCAGCACCTGTGGTCGATGGCCGTACAAGGTCAGTTCTATCTCCTGGCCATCGCACTGGTCTCCGTGATCGCTTATGTCGCTTCACGCGTGAATCCCAACTATTTCCGCCCGTCACTCGCGGTCACCCTTCTGGTTCTGACCGCAGGATCTTTTCTCTACGCACTCGCCAAATCTTCGCGTCACCAAGCCTGGGCGTACTACGACTCCGGCGCCAGGTTGTGGGAATTGGCCCTCGGTGGTCTGCTGGCCGTTCTGATGACCAGCACACGCAGTCGGCAGATCGCATCCCTGCCGTTCTCGGTCAGAGCAACGATCGGCTGGGCGGGGCTTTCGTCGATCCTGTTGTGCGGCATAGTGCTCGACGGCGCCCAGCAGTTCCCCGGCCCGTGGGCGCTGGTGCCGGTGCTGGCCACTCTTGCGCTGATCCTGTCCGGAGTCGGCGACGACACGCCTTGGACGTCGAAGACTCTTGCCCATCCGGCACTGACGTGGCTCGGCTCGTTCGCATTCGCGCTGTACCTGATTCACTGGCCGATTCTGGTGTTTGCACTCGTCATCACCGGACGCCCCGAAGCCGGCCTGCTCGGCGGGGCACTGATCATCGCCCTCTCCGTCGCGGGGGCGCTTGCACTCCGGCGCCTGATCGAGGTTCCGGTGGAACGTGGAGGCCGCTCGCGCCGGTACACCGTCCTGGCATGCGTCGTCACCGCTGCCGTGGTCCTCGCCGCTTCGGTCGCCTGGCAGTCGTACGCGAGCAGCCAGACGACGGGCCAGCGGGCAGTCGACACCCTCGACCTCCCGACCCATCCCGGCGCACTCGCGCTCACCGACGGTGCCGAAGTACCCAAGGCGTCGATGGTTCCCTCGATCTTCGATGCGCCACTGGACCTTCCGGCCAGTACGCTCGACGGCTGTATCGCCGATTTTCTCGAGCGGGACGTCGTCCACTGCACCTACGGCGACGCCGACGCCGACAGAACCATCGCGCTCGCGGGTGGTTCGCACTCCGAGCACTGGCTCACTGCGCTCGACGAACTCGGCAAGAGTCACGGGTTCCGCGTCGACACGTATCTGAAGATGGGCTGCCCGCTCACCATCGACTCCATGCAGACGTTGTCGGACAACGACTATCCGGATTGCGTCGACTGGTCGCGTGGAGTGCTGACCGAGTTGGCCGACGCCTCACCCGATTTCGTGTTCACGACGGCAACCAGGCCGAGTTCCGACGGCCCTGGCGACGTGACGCCCGAGTCTTACGTACACGTGTGGGAGGAACTGGGGCGCGACGGTATCGACGTACTCGCCATCCGCGATACCCCGTGGTTGCACCACGACGGCGTCGCCTACCGCGCGATCGACTGTCTGGCGACAACCACGTCACCCGATCACTGCGCGATGCCACGGTCCGAAATGCTCAGCGACGTCAATCCGGCGCCGTCGGCGATCGGCGATCTGACCAACGTCCGTCTACTCGACCTCAGCGACGGCGTCTGCGGACCGGAGTTGTGCCGCGTCGTGGAGGGAAATGTGTTGGTGTATCACGATTCCCACCACCTGACAGCCAGCTACGTGAGCACGCTGTCCGCTGAACTCGGGCGCCAACTGAGCGTCCAGACCAGTTGGTGGTGAAGCCGGCCGTCAGCCCATCACGTCGTCGGCACCGGGGATGAGTCGGTGCTCGAACGGCGGGTTGACGGTTCCCCAGCGCAGGCACTCCCAACCGCCGTCGACCGAAGGCAACAGTTCGACGGTCTCGGTGTTGGCCAAGTGGTTGTTGGCTGCGAACAGACCGGGGACACCGGCAAGCTGGGCTGCAACGAGACGGATCGCCGCACCATGACTGACCACGACGATGTCGCCGCCGTCTCGTGAGCCTTCGAGAAATTCTTCGCGCAACGAATTGACGACGGGGACGTACCGCTCCAGGACGTCGTATCCCGTTTCACCACCGGGGATGCGAGCGCCGAGGTTGCCGGTGTGCCAGTGATGGAACGTCTCCATGAACAGTCGGTGCGCGGCCTCGTCGGTACGATCTTCGAGGTCACCGGCCTGCACCTCGTGCAATCCGTCCCGCACATCCAGAGTGACACCGGCGGCCTGCTCCACGAAACCTGCGGTCTGCCGGGCACGCAAAGCCAACGACGATACGAGTGCCAGCGGAGGCGCCGAAGCCAGGCCGATGCCCAACGTCTCGGCCTGCGCCAACCCTTCCGGCGTGAGCTTTGCTCCTGGCAGGGCGGTGTCGAGACGTTTGGCGACATTCGCCTCCGTCTGACCGTGCCGAACGAGGATGAGCCTTCCGGTCATCGTTCTCCCCCTCCATGCTTGAGTTCGTCGATCCACCGAATCGCTTCTTCGTCCGAAGGAGGTTGTGGCCCGGTCGAATTCGCTGTCGCCCACGACCCCAGGAAGCGGACTCCGGATTTACGATGCAGCGCACGCATCGCCTCGGCCACCAGCGAGTCCTCGACGTGTCCGACGCAGTCCACGAAGAACCGGTACGTGCCCAATTCCGTTCGCATCGGCCGTGATTCGATCCGAGTCAGGTCGATACCGCGAGCGGCGAATTCGGAGAGTGCACGCACCAGGGAGCCGGGAGCGTTGTCGAGATGAAGCACCAGCGCGGTGCGATCGGCACCGGTCCGCGCCGGAACCGGGGCCGGCTTGGTGACCAACACGAAACGTGTGCGGGCGCCGCCTACATCGGCGACGTTGTCCGCCAGGCTCTCGAGTCCGAGCATCTGACCGGCCAAAGCCGTGGACACACCGGCGTCGACGGTTCCGGCCTGCACATCCAGGGCCGCACCGGCGTTGGACGAGGCCAACACCACCTCGGCCTGGGGCAGGTTCTCGGCGATCCATCCGCGGACCTGCGCGCCCGCATGCGGGTACGCGCCGATCGTTCGGACCTGATCGGCGGTGGTCCCGGCCCGAACCAGGATGGAGAAACTCACGTCCAGATCGGTTTCGGCGACGATCTGCAGCGGCGAACCGAGAGCGAGTGAATCGAGCGTCGGAGCTACGCCGCCTTCCACCGAGTTCTCGAAGGGAACCACGGCTCCGTCCACGGAACCGTCGCGAACCATGTCGAGAGTCGCCGGCGGACTGCCTGCCGGTACTCGCTCGACGGTTTCGCCGAACGCGCCCTCAGCCTCCAACTGGGCGAGAGCTATCTCCGTGAAGGTTCCCGACGGACCGAAATACGCGATTCTTGGCACGCCTAAAAGATTACGCACCGACCCACGCCGGTCACTGCAAACCCGCGGCACGCAAAGCCGTTTCCACTGCAGGCAGATCCGCGACCTCGATCGTGAGCAGCACCTCACGCATGGCCGACGCGGCTTCGGGGATCAGCGCGGCAAGTTTTTCCGGCTTCGGATCGACCATCGCGGCGCGCACGTCGTCGCCGCGCAGTGCAGCGACGGTGCCACACAGCAGGGCGATCACCTCGTCGCCGTCGGCCGCGCGGGCTACGAAACCGACGGACTCGTGCGCGAGTACCGCCAGGAAATCAGCCACTTCGGTGGGCGTAAGACCGGCGGCGAGTCCGGGGATCCGGCCACCTTCGCACAGACGCAGCGCCGCTTCGGCGGGTGTCAGATCCTCTTCGCCGCCGTCGACATACACAGCGAGCGGAGCGGGCAGGCGCAGCGCGATCGCGTCGTCGATCTGGTCGGTGGTGACGTCGACGTCGAATCGGACGGCCTCGTACGACGCTTCCGTGTCCGCACGCAGTTCTTCCGGATCGATATCGAGACGGACGACAACCCGGCCTGCTGCTTCGCCACCGATCAGAACCGACGCCGGAACAACCGGGAGAAAGAGTGCTTCGAGGAGTCCGCGCGAGTTTCTCGGGGCGGGCAGCCCGAGTGAGAGAGGAATGGCCACAGACAAACCGTAACCCCGGCGCAGGCGGCGGATTCCACGCGAGTTGCGCAAAAGTCTTGCGATTCACACCGAAGCGCCTTAGGTTAGGGTTACCTCATCATCCGATGGAGTTCGAGAGAACACCCGCCAAGGGGGCAGCATGGCAACGAAGACCAGCACCGGCCCGTCCACCGCCGAACGCGTCCGCAGCGCCTGCGTGCGCGCACAAGACGCAGTTCTCGCCATCGAAGGCAGCGATCCCACCGTCACGTCGGTGCATCACCTGCGTTCGAACGGTGACGTCGTCGTTGCAGTCCCACATGCCTCCGCAGCTGCGGCCCTGGCCTGGAACTCCGGCGGCGGCGGCCTGCCTGCCGTCCTCGAGATCACCGATCACGCACCACTGCGGCTGCGTGAGCCCGTACGCTCCCTCGTGTGGCTTCGCGGCTCGTTGCACGCCGTGCCCGACTACGAGGCACGCGTTCTCGCCGACGACGTCGCATCCGAACATCCATACCCGGGGCTCCTCGACATCGGCCACACCTCGGTCCTCCTTCGCTTGAGCCTGGCCTCGGCTGTAGTCGCTGATTCAACGGGGGCAGAACCCGTCGCCGTGGACGAACTGATGAACGCCAGCCCCGATCCCTTCTGGGAAATGGAGACCGCATGGCTGCAGCATCTCGACGAAGACCACCGCGACCTCGTGGACCTGCTCGTGCGCAAGCTTCCCCCGTACATGCGCACCGGACGCGTTCGCCCACTCGGCATCGACCGCTACGGACTTCGCCTGCGGGTCGAGGATCACACCGGTGACCGCGACGTGTGGATGCCGTTCGCCAACCCCGTCGACGACGCTCCCGCGCTGAGCCGCGCCATCCGCATGCTGGTCGGGTGCCCTTTCCTCAACGGCCTCCGATCGGGCGGCGCATCAAACGGCTAGCGTTGCGCGGGTGAATGCCCGCGAAACCGTCCGCACCTGGTTACGGCCGCCGACTCCCGTCCCGGCCGGCCCGGCCCTCGATCCGGCCGCCAGACGCGGAGTCTGGATCGAGATCACGATCGTCCTGCTGGTCACCTTCGGACTCAGCGGATTGTCCGGGATCCTCTCGCTCGCCGAATCCTTGGCGACGCCGGTTGCGCTCTCGGATCAGACGGTTGCACTCAACCCGTCGCGGGCCGCCATCGACTGGATCGACCTGGCGCGCCAATTGCTGGGCGTCGCAAAGCTTCTCGCGTGGGCAGCGCTGGGACTCTATCTACTGTGGCGTTCGGGGGTCGGTCCACGTGCTGCGGGACTGACCCCCAAGCCTCGATTCGGGCGCGACATAGCACCGGGATTCGGCCTCGCCGCTGTGATCGGTCTCCCCGGTCTGCTGTTCTATCTCGTGGCTCAGGCACTGAGCATCAACCTCACCGTCCAGGCCAGTGCGCTCGACGATCACTGGTGGCGGGTGCCGATCCTCGTACTGTCCGCGATCGCGAACTCCGGTGCCGAAGAGGTGCTGGTCGTCGCCTACCTGATCACTCGCCTCCGAACGCTGGGTTGGAGCGAGAACAAATCACTGCTCGCGTCGTCACTCCTGCGCGGCAGTTACCACCTCTATCAGGGGTTCGGTGGCGGCGTCGGAAACGTGATCATGGGGCTCGTGTTCGGCCGGTACTGGCAGCGCACCGGGAAACTCTGGCCGCTGGTCATCGCCCACGCTCTCATCGACATGGTGGCGTTCATCGGTTACGCCCTCCTGCGCGATCACGTCTCCTGGCTGCCGTGACCGGTACCGTGAACTGGTGACCGGCGACTCCGAATATCCTCAGCGCCCTCCGCGGCGCCAGCCGCCAGGGCCACCTCCGCGTGGACCGATGCCTCCGAGGCAGAACCCTCCACGCCAGAATCCACCCCGTCAGGGCCCACCCCCGCAGCGGCGTCCACCGATGCCGCCGGAAGGGCCGACGGTCATTCGCCGCGACGGACGCCCGCAGCAGCAGAATCCGGCCAATCAGGCCTGGTCACAGGTCCCACCACAAGCGCCGCAGCAGCCCAGGCGTGAGGACTGGGCGCCGACCCAGCGCCCGCAACCGTTTCAGGACGACCCGCGCAGGCAGGGTCCGCCGCGTCAGGATCCGCAGCGCCAGGCGAAGTACGCGCCCGCACCGCCGCGCCGTACCCCGCCGAACGCCCCGCCGCGCCCTCCAGAACCTCCGAAGCAGCGACGCCCCCGCAAGCGTCGTAGCTGGGGTAAACGTATCGGCATCACGTTGTTGGTCTTGCTGCTCGCGCTGGCCGGCGCGATCTACTACGTCGACAGTTCGCTCAATCGAATCGACGCGCTGCCCGACTACGCGGGACGCGTCGCCGATACTCCGGGCACGAACTGGCTGATCGTCGGCTCCGACAGTCGTGAGGGGCTCACCCCCGAGCAGGAGCAAGCCCTTGCGACGGGCGGTGACACCGGCCCCAAGCGCACTGACACGGTCATCTTGGTCCACGTCCCCAAAAGTGGGAAGACGACCATGGTCAGCATCCCTCGCGATTCGTACGTTCCGATTCCCGGCTACGGGTCGGACAAGATCAACGCCGCCTTCGCCTTCGGTGGCGCTCCATTGCTGGTGCAGACCGTCGAAGAGGCAACGGGGCTTCGCATCGACCACTACGCCGAGATCGGATTCAGCGGGTTCGCCGGCATCGTCGACGCCGTCGGTGGCGTCAACGTGTGCCTGGCACAGCCGATCGACGATCCGCTGGCCGGGATCAACCTCCCCGCCGGATGCCAGGACTTGAAGGGTTCGGATGCACTCGGGTTCGTGCGAACTCGCGCGACGGCGCTCGCCGACCTCGACCGCATGAACAACCAGCGCCAGTTCATGTCGGCGTTGCTGTCGAAGGCGACGAGTCCGACCACGTTCCTCAATCCGTTCCGGTTGTGGCCACTCGTCTCCGATACCGCCAAATCTCTACAGGTCGACGAAGGCGATCACATCTGGAATCTGGCCTCACTCGCCTGGGCGCTTCGCGGCGGGATGACCACCACGACGGTTCCGGTCGCCGGTTTCGAGGACGTGGACGGTTCGGGCAACGTGTTGTTGTGGGACAAGGCGCGCGCTTCGCAGTTCTTCGACGCCCTGGCCAACGATCAGCAGATTCCACAGGATCTGATCACCACGGGGTAATCGCCCTGAGTTCCGGTAGTACCGCGGGAGGACAAGCCCGGCGAACAAATCGCTTTCCGGCAGGACGCGGAATCGGCGGCCGAAAAATACCGTGAAGGTATGAACACAACACACCGCCGATTCCGCACTCTCGCCGTCGTTGCCGCCGCCGTCGGAGCTGCTGCACTCGTGACGTCCTGCTCCGGAACCTTCGAGAAGTTCGACGACTCCAAGGCGTACAAGAAAACCGAAACCTTCTCTTTTGCACAAGCATCCAACGGAATCGACACACTGCCGAGTTGGGTTCCCGCCGGCGCAACGGGTATCGACGAGGTCATCCGCACCACCGGCAACGAACGCATCCTGCGAATGACTGCGAACATCGCGGAGATAGATCACAACAGCTGCATCGCACGACCCACCGTCGAAACTCGTCCCGCATCGTTGTCCGCACAGTGGTGGCCGACGGGGGTCGAGAAGGGCAGTTCTTTTCAGTGCGGCGATTGGTACGTCGGCGAAAAGGACTCGTTCGTCTACGGGTACCGACCGGAAACTGTGGGCTTCGTCATCGATCAGCTCGACAAGAAGTAGCTCCCTCTCAGCGGCGACGACCCAGTAACCTGTTGGGATGACACAGGCGAAGAACTCGAGCGAATTCACCACTCTGCTGCGTCAGCAGATCCGTAACGAGTTCACTGCATCGCAGCAGTACATCGCGGTAGCGGTGTACTTCGATGCACACGATCTTCCGCAGATGGCCGCGCGCTTCTACAGCCAGGCCACCGAGGAACGCGGTCACGCGATGATGATGATCCAGTACCTGCTCGACAACGACCTCGACGTGGACGTTCCGGGCATCGACGACGTCGTGACGAAGTTCGACAGTGTCCGGGCTCCGGTCGAGTTGGCACTCGAGCAGGAGAAGACGGTCACGGAGCAGATCACGCAGCTGGCACGCACCGCGCGCGATACCGGCGACTACCTGGGCGAGCAGTTCATGCAGTGGTTCCTCAAGGAACAGGTCGAGGAAGTGGCAAGCATGACAACACTTCTCACCATCGTCGACCGCGCCGGCGACAACCTGTTCCACCTCGAAACATTTGTCGCACGCGAGATGAACACCCCGGCCGCTGCCGACGCAATGGCGCCGACGCCCGCCGGCGGCGGCGTCTGAGGGCCACCGGCCTACCGAGTCTCAGGCCGCTCGGCGGCGTTCAGTGATCTGAGGAAATTGTTGTACGCCTCCAGATCACTGTCGCCGTCGATCTCGGCGCGGCGGTCCAGGTCGGCATTCATCCGTTTGTCGTCGCGGTTCCAGCGCATCGCGAAGATCACGACCACCACCAGCGCGACGGGCTCTCCGTACGACCACGCGAGGGCGCCCGCCAGCTGCTGATCCTGCATCACGTCCACGCCCCACTCGGGAGGCGGATCCACGAACGTGGTCAGCAGCGGCTTTGTCGCCATCATGAGTACGACGCCGATGAACACGTGCAGCGGCATCTCCACGAACAGGTCGAAACACCGGCCGAGGTAGCTCTGTCGCACCGGCAGTGGGCCGGTGGCGAGCACCGGCATGATGAAGAGCAGACCGCTGGCGAGAAAGAAGATTTCGAGAAAGACGTGTCCAGCCGGTAACGCCGAGACGGTGTCGAAGATCGGCGACAGGTAGATCCCGTAGTAGCTGAACAGAAATACCGGGATCGTGAACCCGGGGTGCAGCATCCACCGCGCCGGTGGGCTACGCAATGCCGAGAGGGCAAGCGCGAGAATGCCTTTTCCTATTCCTCGGTGCGGCGTCGAACGTAGTAGCAGCAGTCCCGGCGAGCCCAGTACCCAGAGCGGCGGGATCGCCATCGAGAGCGTCAGGTGTTGGAACATCCAGACGCTGAAGAGTTCGTAGCCGTAGCTCTCGACCTTCAGTCCGGTTACCGCGATCAGCAGCAGGCACCCACCGAGGAAACACGCTGTCCGATACCACGGCCATGGTCGCCCACTCGCGCGAACTAGCTGAGCGCCAGTCCAATACCAGAGTGCAAGAACAACTCCCAGGGCAGGAAGAAGCGGGAGGGATGAGGTATCCCACTCCAGCATCTGCCCGATCGACGGCGGCGGCGTGTCATTCACGAACGCTTCACCGGCGGGTCCTCCTTCGTCTCCATGCGGGTACCGTCGACTCTACACCTAACTACTATGTTGGATAGTATTTAGGAATTCGACGGAAGGTACGGGTGCACAGCAGTGTCCAGAAGCATGAAGATATCCGCCGCCCTGATCGCGGTGTTCGCGGTAGCACTGATCACGTTCATCACCGTCGATCCGATTCGGGCAGACAACGAGAACGCCGATCGGGCAGCACAATCCACCGCCGTCCTCACCGACGACGCGTACCGATTGACCTCGGCCGCCGATGGCAAGGTGAACCTGGTCGAATTCCTCGACTTCGAATGCGAAGCCTGCCTCGCACTGTACCCGACGATGGAGCGGATCAGAGCGGAGTACGAGGATCGAATCACGTTCGGCATCAGATACTTTCCGATTCCGAGTCACACCAACAGCACTCTCGCGGCGCAGGTCGTCGAATCCGCATCTCGCCAGGGCAAATTCGTCGAGATGTACAAGCGAATGTACGAGACGCAGTCGCAATGGGGTGAATCCGCCGAATCACAGGAGGCGCTGTTCCGTTCCTACGCACAAGATCTCGGACTTGACATGGCCCGATTCGAATCCGACCTCGGCAGCCGCGGCGTCCGCGAGCGGGTCGAGCGCGACTTCGAAGAAGGCCGACGCCTCGGCGTCCAAGGTACTCCGACGCTGTTCCTCAACGACGTGAAGCTGGACCAGATGCCGAGCTACGAGCAGTTGAAAGCCCAGATCGATTCGGCCTTGGGAGAATGATCAGGTCAGAACAGCGCAGATCCCCGCGGAGACGGCCACCGTCACGGCTGCGGCAACGGCCGTCGTGACAGCGGCCGGCACACAGGCCGCCACCGCGCAGGTCAGTCGCCGAGGCGACGCCACGTCGCCGTCGACCAGGGAACTCAATCGCACCGCGGTCGCGCTGCCGCGATCGCTCAAGCTCCAGTCCGGCTGAGGAAGCGGCGATTTCGACACCACGGCAAGGGCGGAACGCACCGCAGCCGGGCTGGTGACGCGAGCGGCGTGTCTGTCCGCCGACAGTTCGACGATCGCGCCGACGGCAGCGGGTGCCGCCGCGAACAACGGCACTCGCGGAAGAACAGCGGCCAAGACTTCGCACGCACCGACAATTCGGTGATGACCGCCGCTCAGGTGTGCACGCTCGTGCGCGAGGACAGCATCCCGCTCGCCTCCACTGAGAGCGGATGACAAGCCTTGCGTCGCAACAACAAATCCAGGCTTTCCGGCGACGCTGTACGCCATAGGCAGCGGATGATCCAACCACAACACGTCGGACTCCGAGTTGTCGCGGCGCGCGACGATCGAGAGAACATCACGATGGAAATCTCGGACCCTCGCGTGCTCACGTGCCTGCTTGCGGCCGGCCAGCACGATCCGAACGGCGATCACACCCACCACAGCAACGGCTGTGCCGGTGATCAGTTCACCCACCCATGAACTCGTGCCGTGCGCGAAGGCGCTGAAACACCGAGCGATACCGTCGACCAGCCCCTCGACCGGCGCGTGGCTCGGCCACACCAGAACCAAGACCGCGGAGAGAGCGAGATACAAAGCCGACGCCATGCTGCCGAGCCACGCCGCGAGCAGCACCGCCGGTGACAACGCCGAGGAAACGGCTCGCAACACTCTCGGAACCAGGAATCCCACGAGCATCGCACCGAGAAACATCGGCAACGCCAATGTCATTGCACACCTTCCCCGGAAAGACCCCGGCGCAGGGCCTCGTTCTCGGCATCTGTCATGGTCTTGGCGAAGTGCAACAGCACGGCAGCGGAATCGGAACTGCTGTCCAACAATTCGCGCAGTGCTCTGGATGTGGCCTCTTCACGGCTGCGACTCGGCCGATAGAAGTAGGCGCGACTCTTCTTCTCACGACTCACCCAGCCCTTGTCGTAGAGATGCGTCACGACGGTCAGGATGGTGGTGTACGCAAGTTGTCGACGCTCACCCAGGGTCTCGACCAGATCCTTGACCGAGAGCGCGTCGTCGGACTGCCAGAGCACATCCATGACCTCGGCTTCGAGTCCGCCAAGCCCCTGCATTGCTCCTCCATCGCGTCGTGACAGAACTTCAGTCGCCCGTGGTCTTCTCCCCGAACGACACGCCCCGGGAATTCAGGTACGCGAGCGGATCGGTCTTCTGTCCGTCAGATTGCCACACCTCGTAGTGCAGGTGTGGTCCTGTCGATTGTCCACGATTGCCCACGGTCGCGATCAACTCACCCGCCCGCACCTTCTGACCCGCAACCACGAGCGCCTCGTTGATGTGTCCGTAGACGCCGACGGTCCCGTCGTCCTGCTGGATGCGGACCCAGAGCCCGAATCCCGCGGCGGGACCGGATTCGAGCACAACACCGTCGGTCGCCGACACGATGGGCGTTCCGATCGCGTTCGCGATGTCGAGGCCGTAGTGGGTGGTTCCCCACCGTGGACCGAAGTTGGACGTCATCGTCCCGCTGACGGGGGCCATCACCTGTGGCTTTTCGGCCTCGAACGCCAGCGCCGCTCGCTCGGATTCGAGTTGTCGCGTCTTGCCGAGTTGTTCGGCTATTCCAGCAAGATCCGTCGGCCGGACAAGGTCGAGGATCTCCGGCGCCGACACCGCAGATGCATCCTCGACTGCAATCGGCGGCGGCGACGCGTGCCCGATGGAAGTGCCGGACGCGAGGATTGCACCCGTCGCCACGGAAACCGCGGCCATGCGCCCGCCGGGTCTGATCGGCTCGGATTTTCGATGTCTTCCCACTTCTCGGTCCTCGCGTCGATGACAAATGTAGGTCTACGCCGCCACCTTACAACTATGTTGCATAGTTTTTAAGACATGCACTATTGCGCATATATGCATATGTGTCTAGGCTGGCGTCGACGAAAGGACCTTCGATGTCACACGGACACGGGCACGGAATCTCCCCCGCCGAGGCTGCGACCAGCAACAGCGGCAAGCATGTCAACAAACTGTGGATCGCCGCCGGCCTCGGGTTGGTGACCTTCGTGCTGCAGGTGACGGTCGGCCTCTTGACCTCGTCACTGGCCCTGCTCTCGGACTCGGCGCACGTGTTCACAGACATCTTCGGCATCTTCATGGCGCTCGCCGCGATCCTCGTCGCACAGCGTGCCGCCCGGCGCCCCGACCGTACTTTCGGCATGTACCGCACGGAAGTGTTTGCGGCACTGGCCAATGCGATCCTGCTCTTCGCAGTCGCCGGGTGGGTGCTTTACGAGGCCGCCAGCCGCTTCACGGATCCGCCCGAGGTTCCCGGCCTTCCCGTCGCGACAGTCGCCGTCGTCGGTCTGGCGATGAACGTCATCGCCTTCCTCATGCTGCGCAGCGGCGCGAAGGAAAGCATCAACATCCGCGGCGCCTACCTCGAAGTCATGGCGGACATGGTCGGGTCCATCGGCGTCCTGGTCAGCGGCTTGGTCACGCTCGCGTTCGGTTGGCGCTACGCCGACCCCGTCATCGGCGTCGCGATCGGCCTCTTCGTCTTGCCACGTGCCTTCAACCTGGGCCGCCACGCCGTTCGCATCCTCCTCCAGCAGGCTCCCGACCGCATCGACGTCACCTCGATCATCGAGAAGATCAACGCTCTGCCGGGAGTCGTCGACGCGCACGATCTGCACGTCTGGACACTCACCTCGGGGATGGAAGTTGCTTCCGTTCACGTCACCGCGGTCAGTGACGCCGATCCCACAACGGTGCTCGCAGCAACCCGAACCTTGCTTGCCGAGGAATTCGAACTGGGGCACGCCACCGTACAGGTGGAACAACAGGGAAGCGACGGTAAATGCGCGGAACTCGCCTGGTGAAATGGACATTCCAAAATGAAACATTCGAATTCACCAGGCTCGATAACCTCACCGAATTCGAAGAAAAATTAGGTCTTCTTTAGTTTGGGAACGCTTACCACAATAAGGTCATACTGGGATGACAGGGCCTCTGACCTGCACTATCTTGGAATTCATGACTTCTGGGGAGACTCACATGACCAAATTCCACGCACTACTCCGAGACCAGATTCGCAACGAGTTCAACGCTTCGCATCAGTACATCGCGACAGCGGTTTACTTCGACAATGCGGACCTGCCACAGCTGGCAAAGCACTTCTACAAGCAGGCTGTGGAAGAGCGTAACCACGCCATGATGATCGTTCAGTATTTCCTCGATCGCGACATCAACGTCGAACTCACCGGCGTCGACGCCGCGAAGGCCGACTTCAAGGATGCCCGTGAGCCCATCGCTCTCGCGCTGACGCAGGAGAAGACGGTCACCGAGCAAATCGTCCAGCTCGCGAGCACTGCCCGCGAAGAAGGCGACTACCTCGGCGAGCAGTTCATGCAGTGGTTCCTCAAGGAGCAGGTCGAGGAAGTTGCAAGCATGACAACACTTCTCACCATCGCGGACCGCGCAGGCGCCAACCTGTTCGACCTCGAAGACTTCGTGTCCCGCGAGATGAGCACCGTCGGTGACACCACCGGTGCACCGAGCGCAGCCGGCGGAACCATCTAGCCTGCAGCACTCACGGATTTTGCCCTCGAGCCGAACGGTTCGCTTCCTGCCAGCAGGATCGAACTGATCAGCTCGGGGGCATCTGTCATCGGTACGTGCCCAAGGCCGGGCAGAACCATCAACTTTGCCTGCGGGAACGGCTTTTTCACGCGCTGCGCCTGATACACGGGCAGGATGAGATCGCGTCGACCCCACGCAACCGTCACCGGCACAGTGGGATCCACGATGGGCGGCAGCACGAAGTCCATCTCGAGACCGAGATCGACGAGTTCGTTCGACACGAGCGAACGGCAGTCGGCCAACGCCGCCGCATAACCGACATGACTCGGATGAGCGAAGAACGCGGCGAGCGCCGGATAGCGAATCAGCTTGTACCGCAATGCGCGTGGCAATCCGTCACCCATGAGCTTGGCCGTGCCGCGCAGTGCACGGAACGTGTTGATCGCTCGCACCTGATCGAGGTGATTGACAAAGAACCCGGCCGGCGAAAGAGCTGTCGCCGACGCGACATCTCCGCGCGCTGCCAGCGAGAGGGCAATCCAGCCGCCGAGGGAGTTTCCCGCGACGTGGGCACGCTCCCCCGCCGGCGTCACTTCCTTGACGAACTCACTGACATCGTCGATCAGCTGTCCCATGACGTCCGGACCGAGTTCGGGCAGCAGCGACTCTCCGTGACCCGGCAGGTCGACGGTGACGACGCGGCGGTACGGCGTCAGCTGGTCCAAAAGCGAATCCCACGCCTGCCGTCGATGGACGATGCCATGGACGAGCACAAGCGTGGGACCACTACCGGAGATGTCATGCGACAAGGTCATGTCACCAACATTAACCGTAACTTCGCGTAACGCCTATAGTTCGGGCGAAAAAATCAGCGCAGCGTGACCTGACGACCACGAAGTCCGTCGCGCGAGCGAAGCTCGGCCGAGGTCAGCGGAGCATCGACGGCCAGAGCCTCGGCAAGACGCTCACCGAGCTCGACGGTTGCCGCTACCCACTCGTTTGCATGCTTTTCGCGGTCGAGGTCGAAGACGGGAACCAACAGGCCGTGGGTGCGGAACGAGCCTGCGTAGCGCGAGCCCTCACCCAGATGCAGTCCACCGGTCGCGTGCACGCGCGCCAGCGCGAGCATCAGGTCGTCTTCGCTCTCGGGACGAACCCAACGCAGGTGCGCCTTCTCGCCGGCGTCGACCCACCACGCGGCAACGAGGCCGTCGCCTTCGAGGCGTGCAGAGGGCATGATCGCCGAGTTGGCGTGCTGCACGGTGGCGGCAACCTCGGGATCGGTTTCGACGCCCTCGGGGATCCACCAGTTGAAGTTCTGGTGCACGGTGATGTCGAGCAGGGCCGAGGGATCGACGACAGCGGTGACTGCGGGGGTCTCGGAATCGGGGTTCGCGGCAGAAAGCGCGTCGCCGGGGGCCGCGTCCTTGATCCAGTTCACCGAAGCGGCGAGGTCTGCGCCGAGGTCGGCCGAGTGCGCCTGAACCTGGACACCGACAAATCCTGTGGCCGTCTCGCCCTCGTCACGGACGAGTGCGGCAACAGCGCCGGGGAGGACCGTTGCCAACGTGACGGGACGGTCGGAGCCGATGACCGGCAACGGAGCCGTGGCGGACGGAACGAATTCGCGCAGCGCAACCAGATCGCACTCGGCGGCAAGGCCCTCGAACGGGCGGCTGACTACGCCGGCAGCGGCTTCACGCTCTGCTTGGCGTGCCGCCAGCTTCTCTGCGCGTGCGCTGCCCTGCTTCGGTCCACTGTTTCTTTTGCTCTTCTTGGCCACGAGGGCAAAATCTACACGCTGCCCAGCCATTGCTTCGTGCGCCCGGGATGGTTGGTGGCAACCCAACTGACCCCGAGCTCACGACACAGGTCCACATCCGCCTTGTCGTCGACGGTCCAGCAGTACGTCGCGCGACCCGCAGCAGCGGCCCGATCGACCAGATCGGGATGTTCGCGCAGTGCCTTGATCGACGGCCCGATCGCCGTAGCGCCCACAGCCGTCGACGCACCGCCGCCGAGGTACCGCGACGCGTCACCGAGCAGGACCGTCGGCAGCAGCGGTGCCGAACGACGCACTCGCCAGACCGCACTCGCCGAGAAAGACATGACGACAGCGCGCGAGTGATCGGCCGACGGCGGTGACGCGATCCCGAAGCGGTGCAGTTCCGCCAGGAGTTTGGCTTCGACCAATCCGCCGAACCTCACGGGGTGCTTGGTCTCGATGAACAGCTTCACCGGGCGCGCAAAATCCAGAGCGAGGGTGATGAGGTCGGAGAGAGTCAGCAGTTCGGCCGGTTCGCTCGTCGACCCGTAGTCCAGAGCGTTCAGCGAATCGAGCGTCATCTCGCTGACGATCCCCGTCCCGCTGGAGGTGCGGTCGACCTTGCGGTCGTGAACGCAGACCAGGTGTCCGTCGCGGGTGAGCCGGACGTCGCATTCGAGCCCGTCGGCACCCTCCTCGAGGGCCAGTTCGTAGGCGGCGAGGGTGTGCTCCGGCCGCGCAGCCGACGCACCTCGGTGCGCAACGACGAGTGGACCTCGACGATCTGGGCTCACAGGGCAGCGGTCTCCTTCTCCTCCAGCACCGTCTTCTCTTCCAGCACCGTCTTTTCTTCCAGCACCGAGCGCGGCACTGGCACCCACCGGGTTTCCGATTCCGGTTCACCGCGCCAGCTCTTGCGCTCGATCCGGCGGATCACGACGAGTGTCAACGCCGCGGTGACGGCAGCGATCAGTGCGATGAAAGCGTTCAGCAGAACCCCGTCGGCCATTGCCTGAATCCCCGGGCGTGATCGCCAGTACGCGTTGACCACCAGCAGCAGAGCGCTGAATGCCCAGAAGCCCCACCAGATCTTGACCAACAGGGTTCCGCGCGGATCGCGGCGGACCAACTCGAAGAGATAAACGGCCGGCATCACCAGGTTGAGGATCGGCACAGCGCAGCCGACGACAACTTCCGACGCTGTGCGTGGATCGGATTCCCGGGCACCTGCGAAGTGTTCACGACGCCGACGAAGCAGCCAGCACACAGCGGCGATTGCCGCGAAGACCGAGATCAGCAGTCCACCCAACTGAGTGAAGTACACGGCGGCGTCGGAGACCGTGAGCAGCGGCTGCGGGATCAGCCTGGTGCGGTTGCGGACCAGGATCGCGTATCTGCCCAGTTCGGCGAACACTGCCAGTCCGTAGAGGATCGTTGCGAGCGTCAGCAACGGCCCGACTCGGTCGGCCATCCGGTCCGCTCGCGAGGGCGGCACCGGTGAGTTGTCGACGACGTCCTGGAGTCCCCACTGCGGGACAGCGTCGTAGCGCGGAGTGGAGAAGCTACGACGCACTGGTGCGTCCCCCACGCCGCGGGGGTCGGACGGGGAGCGCGCGATCCAGCGGAAGCCACGGCGGTTGGGCGGTTGGTAGATCTCGGTGCGGGTGGGGATCAGCAGGACGCCGCTGCAGCGCGGGCACCACTGCGTCGGGCCGCCGACGACAGGCCAGCGTGCGGCGCACCGGGCGCAGACCTGAACGACACTCACAACTTCGATTCTGTCACGCCGTATCGGTAACGGCAGCAAATGGATTCACTCCCGATTTGTGATCGAACCTCCACCGCGTTCACCTGCATTGTTCGAATAATGTGACCTCCGCCACTTAAAAACTCGAGTTATCCACAGTTTCCACAGGTTCATCCACAGTTCTGGATGAATGAATCGGGCTTTATCCACAGGTCACGGGCAAGACCCTGAGAATTTGCTGACAGGTGTTAGCGAACGATGCACAGGCTCGAGGATGAATTTGACACCGCAGGTCAGTGAACTTTCGGGCGTCGACGTCATTTATCCCGGCAAAGTTCACAATCCATTCAGAAATTGCTCCCGAAAAGACAGAAAAGACCGGTATCCCCTTTTTGTGAGAAGTCGGTTTTTGACACACCTGGAAGCATGACCGTCGATGACTTCTCCACAGCCCGAGCCAACTCTGACGTTCACCCCGAGACGGGTCACGCAGCTCGCGTTCGTGTTGATCGGATGTCAGCTCGTCATTCGCGTCTGGGTTGCCGCGAGCAATTACTTCTACTGGGACGACCTCATCCTGATGGGCCGCGGAGGACGCTTCCCACTCTTCGCGAGCGAACTCCTGCTCTACGACCACGACGGTCACTTCATGCCCGCGGCCTTCTTCTTCATCGGGTTGATCGCCCGTATCGCGCCGTACAACTGGGCGCTGTCGGCAACGCTGCTCGTCATCGGTCAGGCCGCCGCGTCGTTGGCGCTTCTGCGCACTCTTCGGTTGGTCCTCGGCCGGCGACCGGCACTGTTGATTCCGCTGCTCCTGTATCTGTTCGTCCCGCTGACACTTCCGGCGTTCTCGTGGTGGGCAGCCGCGCTCAATGCATTGCCGCTCCAGATCGCGCTGGCCTGGGCATGCGGCGACGCGATCAAGCTGTACCGCACCGGGCAGGTGCGCTACGTGTTCTCGGGCACCGCGGTTTTTGTCGTCTCCTTGCTGTTCTTCGAGAAAGCAGTGCTCGTTCCGTTCGTGGCACTCGCTTTTCTGGTGCTGTACTTGCGCACACAAGGTGAAGGAACGCCGATACGAAGTGCGGTCACGAAGTGCCGACGCCTGTGGACGGCCTGCGCCGCCGTGCTCGCGATCTGGATTCCGGTGTATCTGACAACTGTCGAATCTCCGATCACCGGATACGGCCGTTCGATGTCCACCGAACTGCTGCATCACGGAACGTCTTTGGGGATGCTTCCCACTCTTCTCGGCGGCCCCTGGCGCTGGGAGCGGTGGATCCCCAGCCCCGCCTGGGCCGATCCGCCGACGCTTTTGGTGGTCGCAGCCTGGGCCGCGCTGCTGACGACGGCCGTGATGACAGTGCGTGCCCGACGCGGCGCTGCCTGGATCTGGGCTGCCGCGGCGCTGTACTTCCTGGCCTCCGTGGTGGCGATGACCGCTACCCGATCCGACGCCGACACCACTTACGAGTTGGCGCAGACCTTGCGTTACTTCACGGATTCGGCGACGGTGTTCGCCCTCGCCGCCGCTCTTATTCTCGCTGCGCCTCGGCGACGTCCGGCCCGTTTGCCCGTCGCAGTCGCCGCCGGCCTGTCAGTGCTCTTCGTGATCAGTTCGCTCGTCTCGACCGTCACGTTCGTCGACATCTGGCGCGAGAACCCGACCCGCGACTACCTCGCGAACGCGCGAATGTCGTTGTCACAGAATCAGGATGCTCCACTGCTCGAGCAACCCGTCGCGATCGAAGTGCTCCTTCCCGTCGCCTTTCCGAACAATTTGGCAAGCAACGTTCTCGCGCCGCTGCCTGATCGCCCCGAATTCTCTTCCAGCACTCCGATTCTGCGCACCATCGACGACAGCGGTCAGATCGTCGATGCCGAAGTGACCTGGACGAGAAGGATTCCCGAAGGAACGGCGCCGAACTGCGGCACCCGTGCCGAAGGCCCGACCGAGCTCCCCCTCGACGGCCCCCTGGCCGGCTGGGAATGGACGGTTCAGCTCAATTACCTCGCCAGCGCCGACGGAACGATCGATGTTGCGTTGGAGTCCGGTGACGCAGTATCGGTACCCGTGACGCAGGGTTTGCACTCGGCATTCGTGCGCCTGGTCGGCCACGGAAACAGTGTGAAGATCACGCCGACAACGCCGGGACTTACGCTGTGTTTCGGCGCCGGACAAGTCGGTGCCGTCGTCCCGACCTCCGCAAAATAGTGGCAGAGTGGAAGTCATGGAGCTGCGTATATTCACCGAACCCCAGCAGGGCGCTACCTACGAACAACTACTGACTGTTGCCCAGACCGCCGAAAAACTTGGCTACGGCGCATTTTTCCGCTCGGACCACTATCTCGCCATGAATTCCGACGGCCTTCCCGGGCCCACCGACGCGTGGATCACGCTCGCCGGAATCGCCCGCGAAACATCCACCATCCGCCTCGGCACTCTGGTGACGTCGGCTACGTTCCGTCACGCCGGACCGCTGGCCATCTCGGTCGCACAGGTCGATCAGATGAGTGGTGGCCGCGTAGACCTCGGCATCGGTGCCGGCTGGTACGAGGAAGAGCACCAGGCGTACGGCATCCCGTTCCCGGCGCTCAAGGATCGCTTCGAACTGCTCGAGGAAACTCTCGACGTCGTGACCGGTCTGTGGCGTACTACGGTCGGCGACACGTTCGACTACGACGGTAAGCACGTGCAGATCAAGAACTCTCCCGCGCTTCCCAAACCGCACCAGGTCGACGGTCCGCCGATCCTGATCGGTGGCACGGGCAAGAAGAAGACTCCAGCGCTCGCCGCTCGGTTCGCAAACGAGTTCAACATCCCGTTCAAGTCCCTCGAGGAAACGAAGGACATCTTTGCGCGGGTTCGTCAGGCTTGCGTCGAGCACGAGCGCGATCCGAACGAATTGGTGTACTCCAACGCTCTCGTCCTGTGCTGCGGCCGCGACGAGGCGGAGATCAAGAAGCGCGCCGAGGCTATCGGACGCGACGTCGACGAGCTACGTGAGAACGGTCTGGCCGGAACACCTTCGGAGCTGGTCGACAAGATCGGCACTTTCGCCGAGGCCGGTTCACAGCGCGTGTATCTGCAGACTCTCGATCTCGCCGATCTGGATCATCTCGAACTCGTCGCAAGCGAGGTCATGCCCCAACTGCAGTAAAGAATGGGCCGGGATCTACAGCGCGTTCGCGTCGAGGAACGCGCGTAGGTCTCGGTCCCACTGGGCCGAGCGGGAACGGTCGAGAAAGACGCGCACCAGCATGAAAGCGATGACCAGCAGCGACATCACGCTGAACCAGGTGAAAACCCCGGTCACCACGGCTGCGACGTCGGCAGCGCTCTGAGTGATCGGAGCTACGGTCTTGTCGCCCTGATCATTGACGTAGATGGGGACCTCGGTGCCGGCGGGCGTCGCCGAGTCGACAGTGACATCACCCGTATGAACCTGGCCGTTCCAGTTCCACTGCGCGCTGGCCATTTCGGTGGTCGGCGCAATGTAATCGGCTGTCGAGGCGGTGGTCTGCGTCGAATCTGCTGTCGTCGTCGCCGAAATGCTGTGTAATTCGGCGGATTGTTTGGCGATCAGTGCGTTCTGACTCGAAGCAGTCGCAGCCCCTGCCCATACCGCGAGAGGCAGCAGAAGAATCGCGAAAATGATCAGACCGAAGGACATGAACCCTTCGATCCGATCACTGCGGCGAACCATCGGATCGTGGCCTACATGAATGGTGCGTCGGAGCAGCGACGCAGTTCCTCGCGTACTACCTGACATTGTGAGCTCAGTTCTCTCGACGACACACTCTTACATCGAGATTCCCTTTGTTTCGATCTAGTTGCAAGTGTTAACGAGCTGAATCACATGTGTCCTCCAACACCTGTCCAGTTATTCGCTCGGCGGAAGGATGTCCGTCTGCGCCGGAACCTGATCCTGACGGAGCAATCCGACCGGGCAACTGACGCCCGTGGCATGCACCGGGCAGTAACCGCCGGGATTCTTCGCCAGATACTGCTGGTGGTAATCCTCCGCGTAGAAGAAGTCGCGCAGCGGGCCGATTTCGGTGGTGATCGCTCCATATCCGGCTTCGGCAAGCCGTTCACCGAAAGCGACGGCCGACGCATGAGCGATTTCTTCCTGCTCCGCGGACGTCGTGAAGATCGCCGAACGGTACTGCGAGCCCTGGTCGTTACCCTGACGCATCCCCTGCGTCGGATCGTGGTTCTCCCAGAAGTGCGCCAGGATCTGCTCGTAGGAGATCACTGCGGGATCGAAGACCACCAGCACGACTTCGGTGTGACCCGTACGTCCGGAGCACGTCTCTTCGTACGTCGGGTTGGGCGTGAAGCCGCCCGCATAACCCGCAGCGGTCGTGTACACGCCGGGAAGCTGCCAGAACTCCTTCTCGGCGCCCCAGAAACAACCCATCCCTACGACGACGGTCTGCAGTTCGGCCGGAAACGGCGGCGTCAACGGATGCCCGTTGACGTAGTGCGCGGTCGGAACCGGCATTTTCTGCTCTCGGCCCGGGAGTGCGTCCTCAGGCGCGATCAGCGTGGATTTTGCGGACGCTCGTCCCAGAATGTCGTCGTACCAGCTCATGCTTCGATGCTACGCGCGAGCGACTGTTTCGCCACGCCGTGATCGCGCGGGCGCCGGGCAGCTCCACCCACCGGTAGCCGATTTCTGCTACCGCGGCCGTGGCCAGAAGGAAGAGCGCAAACGCCAGCGTCGGTCCGACGTACAAAACAGTGTTCTCGACGACGCGGTACAGGATCAGGGTGTGCACGAGATAGATGACGTAACTACGCGTCGAGAGCCACTTCACGACCGGCCAGCGCGTCGGGACGCCGTCGTAGCGGCCGATGAGAACTACCGCTGCGGCGACTACCGAAATGGTCCACAGATAGTGCTCACCGGCCCAGTAGACGCGGAACTGGGTCGCCACGATGATGACGTGCATCTGGACGAGGACGGCCGCGATCAGCCAGCGGCCGGGAGCGAGCTTCGCCCACGCGAGGTACATGATCTGGCCGAGGAAGACGGCCGGCAGCGTCGCGGCGATCTTGGACAGCATCGGCACGGTGTACGGCAGCGGCGCGTAGACGTTGTAGAGCAGCACCAGCGAGCACAGCGCACCACCGGCGAGCGGCATGACGATCGGTCGCAGCCGCAGTATCGGGCGAGCCGCTACGCATGCGAGATAAAAGAGGAATTGGACGGTGAGTGTCCAGGTCACTCCCAGAACTGCCACCTCGGGCTTGAGAAAGAATCCGCCGAGAAAAAAGCTCATCAACGCTTCGGTATCGGAAATACCTTCCTGACCGCTGAACATTCCGTTGATTCCGAGGCGGACCAGAAGAATGGCAATCGCGGTCGCCACCCAGAATGCGGGCAGCAGTCGACTGAATCGGTTGGTCAAGAACTTTCCGGGGCCGTCGCGAATCGCGGATCGCGTCACCAGAGCACCGGTAAGCATCATGAATACTGCGACGCCGACAAAAGAGAGGTGCTGGTTGAGTTCGGCAGGCTCGATCAAAACGCCGTAGACGACGTCGATCACCCACCAACCCGAGCCGAGATCGTCGATGACGTAGAAAGAGATGTGGGAGTAGATCACGGCGGCAACCGCCAGGGCTCGCAGCAGGTCAGCGCCCGGAAGATTCACCCGAGGCGCGGCCGCCTCTGGTGATTCCGGGAGGAAAACTGGTGCGGGCATCGCGCAAGTTTAAGGTTCCGTTCACCTTTACGACGAATTTGCGCATATTAGCTTACCCTTAGATCGGGGCAAGTTCGGTTTCCCAAACTTTATTCTTTGGTGATTACTACCTGAGCCGGACTGTTGCGGACGGTGTACGAATGTTATTGGGTGGAAACCCGAAGAATGATTTGCACATACGCGAGTGACGTCACGCCGTGACCGGTGATCGACGCACTCTAAAGCACCAGGGCTCACCAGCCCGCAAAGAAGGGACCCTCGTGTCTGTTTACACGCTGCCGGAACTCCCCTACGACTACGCAGCCCTCGAGCCGCACATCTCGGGCAAGATCATGGAGCTGCATCACGACAAGCACCACGCGGCTTACGTTGCCGGTGCCAACGCTGCACTCGAGAAGCTGGCCGAGGCTCGTGAGAACGACACCATCGCAGCGCAGGCCAACCTGCTCGAGAAGAACCTGGCGTTCCACCTCGGTGGCCACACCAACCACACCGTTTTCTGGAACAACCTCAGCGCTGACGGTGGCGACAAGCCCGAAGGTGAACTCGCCGCAGCGATCGACGACAACTTCGGTTCGTTCGATCTCTTCCGCGCTCACTTCTCCGCGAACGCCAACGCCATCCAGGGCTCCGGCTGGTCCATCCTCGCGTGGGACTCGATCGGACAGCGTCTGATCATCGTCCAGCTCTACGATCAGCAGGGCAACATCTCCATCGGCCTCACGCCGCTGCTGCTCCTCGACATGTGGGAGCACGCTTTCTACCTCGACTACCAGAACGTCAAGGGCGACTACGTCAAGGCATTCTGGAACATCGTCAACTGGAACGACGTTTCGGCTCGCTTCGACCGTGCACGTACCCAGACCGCAGGTCTGATCGTCTAGTCACGCTCTTCTTGCGAACGGCGGCGCCTCACCAGGGGCGCCGCCGTTCGTGTCAGCAGAGCACCACCGAGCAGGACCGTCGTGGCTCCGAAGACCAATGCCAGTGTGCGAGTTCCGGAGTCACCGCTGCTCGCGGTGGTCTGATTCACGGCCACCGGATCCGACAGCACCGAGGTCAGCTGAACCTGCTGCGGGGTGGTCATCGCGGGGATACCGGATTTTGCGCCGTCGAGGCCCGTGACCAGTGACTTGGCGATTCCTTGCAGCGTCGTGAATCCCTGGGTGATCTGATCGGTCACGTCACCGAGCATCTGCGGCGCCTGATCAGCGATGGGAATGAGGCCGTCGTTCAATTGTCCGGCAGCACTGCTCAGTTGATCGCTCGCGCCTTGCAGCTGCCCGACAGCGGTGCGGACTAGATCACCGAGCTCCGTATCGGGCCCGACCGAGCCACCCAACAGCGCCGGAACGGTGCCCAATTGCGCATTCAGCGCACCGAGATCCGAACTGACACCGGCCAGTTGCGCTGTCACGTCAGGCGGGATAGGAAGGCCGTTCAGCGCAGTCTGCAGCGTGTCGATTCGTGTCTTCAGTTCCGCGGTCGAGGACGACGCCTCCCCAAGCGTCAGGCCCAGTGAGTCCGCGCGCGTGGCCAGCTCTTCCGCCGACCCCGACGCCTGATCGACAACACCGGACACCTGATCCGCGACGCTCATCAGCTCCAACGCCCCGGACCGTGCGGTCTCGAGGTACGGCAGCAGAGTGCCTGCGCCTGCTTTCACCTGATCGATGGACTTTCCGGCCTCGTTGGTTCCGGCGACCAGAATCTGTGCGGTGGTGAGGTTTTGATCGATCGAGCGTCTGGCGGCCGACGTCTGAGCCAGCAGGCCCTTGATGCCGTCCGCGCCGACCTGCGCCGACACGGCCCGAGTCAACTCGGCCGCCTTCTCCGAATCCGAGCCCTTCACCTCGAGGTCGACGCTCGCCTGCCGTGGATCCATGCCGAACATCGACGCGACGGTTTCGCTGAAGTCCTCCGGCACGGTCAACGTCGCGAAGTAGTTCCCGCCGGGGTTGTCGACCACCTGGAAGTCGAAGTCTTCGTTCTTGCCCAACGTGTCCACCAGCGTGTCGCCGGCCCGAAGTTCCTTGCCGTCGAGCGTGGTTCCCGCGTCGGCGTTCACGATCGCGACGGTGTTCGAGGTGTCGGCACCGCCCGCGAAGATCACGAACCCGATCCCCGCCACCGCAGCCGCGACGATCGCGGCCACACCACCGACTGCCAGCCGTCGACCGAGTCGTGACGGCCGGCGATGGGAGTTTTCTGTGGTGTTCTCGGCGCTCATGGGCGAGACGATAAAGCAACAACTTGTAGAAACACTGAGAGCCCTAGTCTGCGGGCGTGGCCGGCTTCTCAGACTCCTCGGGTTCCTCCTTCGGCATGTCCCGAGGCCCACTGATCAGGATGTCGGCCCAGCGCGTGGCTGGGTCGATGTCGAGCAGGACGGCCTTCACCAACAACGAGAGCGGGATCGCCAGCAGCGCTCCGAGCGCCCCGAGAACCCACGACCAGAAGACAAGTGAGAGGAACGTCATCGTCACCGACAGTCCGACGGCGTCGCCGACGAACTTGGGTTGGATGATGGACTGGATCACGAAGTTGATGACGGAGTAGACGACGATCACCCACAGCATCAGCCACGGCCCGCCCTGCAACAGTCCCAGGAGCGCCGGTGGAATCACGCCGATGACGAACCCGATGTTGGGGATGTAGTTGGTGATGAAGGACAGCAACGCCCACAGGACGGGCAGCTGAATGCCCATGAGCCACAGCGCGCCACCGTCGAGTACCGCCACGATGAGGCCGAAGACCGTCGAGACCACCAGGTATTTGCGAGTTCCGGCGGCAAAGGTGGAGAGCGCGTAGGAGATTTCGGGACGTTGCTCGGACAGCACATGCAACCGCGAGCGGATGCTCATGCCGTCGAAGGCCATGAACAGCAACAACGCGAGAATGAACACCAGATCCGACAGGATGCCGAGCAGGCCCTCCAGCCCGCTTTCGAGTACGCCCACAACCTTCGTGAGATCGACACTGCTGAGCGTGCTTTGGATCTGTTCGGTGCTCACGCCGAAGTCGGCCAACTTGTCGCGGCCCTCGTTGAGGAGGTTGGTCATCTCCTCGGAGTACTGCGGCAGGATCGTCGCCAACTGAGCCGTCGACACGATCAACGACGCCGCCAACCCGAGCAGGATCAAGTACACGGTGACCAGTGAGCCCAACATCCCGACCCACTTGGGCCACCCTCGGCGCTGTGACCAATCCTGAATGGGCTGAACGGCAATCGTCAGCACCAGGGCCAGGAATACCGGTCCGAGGATGCCGCCGAACACCTTCATTCCGCCGACGGCGACCACGGTGGCGGCAATACCGAGCAGGACGATCAAACCGCGCGGGATCGACCAGTTCTCACTACCGGACAGCGTGGGGATCGGAGTGGGAGCCTCGACGGCCGGCTTTCCCTTCTTAGAGAACACCGGCTTAGAGAACACCGGCTTCCTTTGCCCGGCTCCTGATCTGGAATGCTCCCACGATCATGAAGAGGCCGAACAGGATTGCGTACCAACCCAACAACCAGATGAGGCTGATGATGCCTTCGCCGGGCGCGATGAGAAGAATGATGCCGAAGATGACAGCAAGCACCGATGCGGCGAGCAACCATCCCCAACTGGATCCGGGCAGCGCCTTCATCTTGAAGGCGCCGACAATTCCGAAGATTCCGAACATGATGGCGTAGAAGGCAATTATGTACAGCAGCACCAGCGCAGTGATGCCCGGCCAGACCAGCGCGACGATGCCGGCTCCGACCGAGACGACGCCCGTGAACACCCACCAACCCCACGAGCTCAGATGCTCGCGGTCCCGGATGGCGCGAACTATCGTGATCAATCCGTCGGCGATGGAGTAGATACCGAACAGGAAAACCAAGGCCACCACGGTAATTCCCGGCCACACGAGCGCGATGATTCCGAAGATCACGCCGAAGATTCCGCGGATCAGGATCATCCACCAGATCTCTTTGCCGTACTGCACGAACGGATTCTGCGTGACCATCAGTAGCCTCCGAAACAAGCGGGTGTCTCTGACCGATTCAACAGCTCTTCAAACAGGGCAGTACCGACAGATCGTATGACTCTTGTGACCTTTCCGCCCATCGAAACGCGCGGCTGATACCGAGTTGTGCTCTTCGGGTACGAAGCGAGGGGACTTTCAGCCTGCTTCTCGAATACTTGCTTCTCGAATACCGGGCGCAGTCCACGATCCCGACAGCACTGCAGCCTTCGGCCAGTACAGGCGCAGAAAGACGTTGAAGTCGCCGGACGGAGCCGGCAGCCAGTTCCGCTCCTTCTCACCACCAGGGGATTCGTGCTGAAGATAGATGTCGAGGGAACCGTCGTCGGCAAACACCAGATCGCTGCGATCGCCAATCGCGTATCGGTCGATCGGGTTGTCCACAAAGAACTGCCGCTCGTTCATCATCGTGAGCGACCAGAAGCCCTCGACCGGTGGCAGCTCGTCCTTCTCGAAGTGCAGGACGTACTTCTTCGCCCCGGTCAGCGGCTTCCCGTCGACGTCCGTCGTGGCATGCGGGTACACGGCATCAGCGTCGAGATTGGCCCCGAAACCGAGCCAGACGATCAGAGCCCGCTGAGCGTAATGGGTTCCGTAGTGTCCCAAGCCGCGGTGCATCGTCCAGCCGTTCTTCGGACTGCCCTCGGCCTCTTCGGCGATCTCGCTCAGCACGTCCATACCGGTTCGCGCAGCTCTATCGAGGGCATCACGTACCTCCTGCGGACGCGACCTCCAGGGCAAGGAGGAGCCGATTCCTATGTCGGACAGTTGTTTCATCATCTCGGTGTCCTCCGGACGCGGAGGATTGTCGTCGAGAAGTGCGTCGAGTCTGGTGAAGAATGCCTCGCCGTCCATGGCGGCCACCTGGTCCACCGGCGGCGTCCGCGTGTCGACGGCAGGGTTCACCGGCATTTCACCAGGCGTGTAGTCCTGCGGGTCACCCGTCCACTCCGACAGAGGAGTGAGTCGCGTCCGGTCCTGCAGGCTGTGCACTTCTGCCAGGTCGGTTCCCCCCGACGTCGCGTAGCGGGCGACTATCCAGTTCATCGCCGTCGGAGACCGCAGCAGCGTCAAACCCTTGGGCACGTTGCCTTTCCAATTCGGCCCGGCCACCAGGTACGGTCCCCCGGTCCGCCCGACTGTCCGAGATCCCGGAACCGTGAACACGTCGCTCCACGCGTCGAGGATGGGGACCAGCCAGTACCGCGTGCCGAAGTCCGGCAGTGAGAGCACCTGCGGTTCCGTCGAGACGTCCAGCCACCCCGACGAGTAGAGAGTGTCCGCGTTGGGTGAGACGACATCGGTGAAGGTCGCATCCGGCGTCGTACGCGCGTATGCGAACTGGTTGAGCGGGGCTTTCATCGCCACCGGCGAAGGCACCGCCGTCATGACATCCCGCGATACCGCAGCAATCAACAGGGGATATCCGAAGATCCACGCCTGCGTTGCCAGGTCTTCCAGCCGAGAACGGTTCTTCGACAGAGTCATGTCTGCGCATACCACCGCCCTCACCAGCGCAAACCTGGCTGGCACTCTCCCTCTCTTGTGTGCCAGTACCGAATGGGTGCATATTTCGATTACCCAACGAGGTGTGCCGGACCGACGCATGCGCGTCTGCCCGAGATTTGCCCCAGCACCGAGGGAGGAACAGAAATGAACAGAAACGAAGCAATAGGCATTTCTCCGTTCCAAGCCGCTGGGTCTTTGCAGGGGTTCGTCATTTCCGGTCGTTGGCCGGACACCACCCAGGAGTGGGCGCAGCTTCTCGCATTGGCTGTCCGCGTGGCCTCGATGCCAGGTTTGTTGCCGACCACGACGGTCTTCGGGGTCCGTGAAGACGTTCCCGAAGATCCGCAGCCGGGCACCGTCGGTCTGGTGGTTGCCGAAGGTCCGGTACTCGGCGATTTCGCCTTGACACCCGGCCGTTTCTCCGACCATCAGCCACCGGCGCTGATCATGCTGCACCCACCGTCGGAAACCACGCCCAGCCTGCCGGAATGCGAGGGCAGCGCGTCGGGGTGTGTACTGCTGCCAGGCCTTCCCTATCTGGGTTTGGAGCATCGTGCGGCGTGGGTCGAGGCTGAGCCGGACGGCACAGTCGTCTCCATGATCAGTCGTGTCGGCATCGATCCGATCAGCGATCCCGACACCGCTGTTTTGGCCATGCTCCTCGCCTCGTGACGGCCCCGGTAAGCGATAAGTTCGGACTCCCAAACTTGCTGTGCGCTTTGCCAATTCGTTTCAGGCGCGCTAACGTGGGCAGCAACGAAGGGGAGTAGCCCCCAATCGCCCGTGTCGACATACTGGTTCGACGCGCTCCGCCTGGTGCGGATCGCGAAGCACCCGGCCTGGCGAACCGAAGGTCTTGTGGCCTCGGTGGGCGAGACCTTCGGCCGGACAAGCGCACCCACTGCGCCTGCCCAGGCCGGAGGCTCGCATTTTTCCTCCGACCTACACCGACCGGAGGAGTAAATCTTGCTTGCCGCAATACTTTTGAGTTTCGGCGTCATTTTCGTCGCAGAACTCGGTGACAAGTCGCAACTGATGGCAATGACGTTTGCCTTGCGCTATCGCTGGTGGGTCGTCCTCGGCGGAATCACCGTCGCCACCACCCTTGTTCACCTCGTCTCGGTCGCCGTCGGCCACTACCTGGGCGTCGCCCTCCCCACCGCGGCGATTTCCATCGTCGGCGGTATCGCTTTCCTGATCTTCGGCCTCTGGACCTTGCGCGGTGACGATCTCACCGACGACGAGCAGAACAAGGCCGGTCGCGTCACGCGATCCGCCTTCATCGCCGTCGCCTCGGCCTTCTTCCTGGCAGAACTCGGCGACAAGACCATGCTCGCCACCATCACCCTTGCCACCGACAACGACTGGATCGGCGTCTGGATCGGGTCGACGGTAGGCATGGTGGCGGCCGACGCTCTCGCCATCATCGTCGGCTCGGTGCTGGGCAAGCACCTTCCGGACGGATTCATCAAGATCGGCGCCGCGGTGCTGTTCTTCGTCTTCGGTATCTGGCTGCTGCTCGAGGGCATCTTCCCGGACTCGTCGGCCGGCATCATCGGCGGTGGCGTTGTCCTGGCCGTGTCCGTGCTGGGTGCACTGGCTCGGAT
Source organism: Rhodococcus sp. KB6 (assembly GCF_001445685.1). Classification (NCBI taxonomy): domain Bacteria; kingdom Bacillati; phylum Actinomycetota; class Actinomycetes; order Mycobacteriales; family Nocardiaceae; genus Rhodococcus; species Rhodococcus sp. KB6. The sequence continues at coordinate 144,493 of NZ_LNAK01000099.1, forward strand.
GATCTGGAAGCGCTCCCGTGCGACCGACTCCGCTACGCACCTCGTCGACGACAATCGGACGCCGATCGACTGACGCTCAGCGAAGAAGGTCTCCGGCACCCCAAATCGCGACCGGCACATGACCTTCTGCCACTCCGCTCGGTCCGAGCAGCTGTCCGAATCGCTTCATCGGGTACAACGAGACACGTCGATCAAGGATCCGCACACTACCGATTCGACGGAGGCGATCCTCGACGACAAGACTCTGCGCGAGGCTGCTCAGCCACACGCTGATCAACATGTTCGCTGTTCCGGTGGTCGCTACCAACAATCTGATCTCCGGCCAACTCGACACAAGATTGCCGAGTTCGTCGGTGGAACCGTCCACAGCGACGTCGAAGATCACTTCGAACGGTGAACCGACGGCCTGTTGCGAGACATCGCAGCGGAAAATCAACTGTTGCGACGCAGTCAGTTGGGCCAAGCGCCGTCGAATCGCAGTCTCGTTCGTTCCACAAATCGCGGCGAGACGCGCATAGCTGGCACGTCCGTCACGGCCGAGCGCCTCCAACAGGGCACCGTCGGACTCGCGGAACTCTGTCGGATCTGCCGGCACCGCAGCGCCCTTTGTCGATGCCGTTGCCAGCTGAGCCCGACCCGCTTGCCCCAGAGCGCCCGGCTCCCAGCTGAACCCGTCCCGGTACACCTTCACCCCGACCCGGCTTCTGATCGACAGAATTCCAGGATCGGCGGCAAGGTGCTCACACACCAAAGCGTCCAAACTCTTGTGGTCGGCGGCCACGACTCCGACGAAATATTCGTACTCGCCTTCCGTCCTGGCCAACAGATAGGCACAGGAGAGTTGACGTAACAGCTCCCCCACGTCGGCAACGGAATCCTGTGTGGTCCTGATCAGGAGATAGCCGAATATGTGGGTTCGACCGATTGCGACCGCGTTGACCCACGAATGACCGTTCGAAACGAGGCGACGCCACCGGCGGGCGATCGTCGTCGAATCCATGTCGAGCACTGACGACAACTGCGTCCACGACGCGCGGGGGTTGAGCTGAAGTGCATTGATGATCTCCAGATCAGATTCCGCGATGACAAATGCGTCGGATTCCGGCTTCATCGGCCCAGTATTGCCGGATTACTGCATTCTGGTCGGTGATCCCTGCCTGTTTGCCAAAGATGTGTGAATCACTTCACAGGTTCACCACTTGGAGGCCCAGTGCTTCGCTCCACCAAAGTCACGGTCGCGTTGCTGTTCGTCGCGTACGCGATCGACTACATAGATCGGCTGGCGATCAACCTCGCTCTCCCCTTGCTCGGTGAGGAGTTCGATCTCGACTACTCCCAGCGTGGATTGATCATCTCCACGTTCTTCATTGCATACACGCTGGCCCAACTGCCTGGTGGACTGCTCGCCGATCGATACGGCGCAGTCCGGATGGCTCTGATCGGGTTGGTGGCGTGGAGTGCCTTCACCGGCCTCACTGCCCTTGCCTGGTCGTTCGGGACGCTTCTGGTTGTTCGCTTTCTCTTCGGTCTCGCGCAGGGAGTGTTTCCGGCAGCTGCAGTAAAGCTCGTTGCCGAGCGGAGCATCCCGGAGCAACGTGCCACTGCCACAGGATGGATGAACAGTTCCAACGCCGTCGGTACGCTTCTTGCCATCGTTGTTGCGGCAGCACTTCTCCCGTTGATCGGCTGGCGTGGAATGTTTCTGGCCGTCGCGGCGCTCGGCGTACTCTCGCTCGTCAGCATCAAGTTGTGGCTCCCGCCGGCACTTCCGGCGGAGAACGACCACGGTCCGGATTCCTCCTGGGACAACATGCGCACCGTACTTCGCTCCCGCGCGATGTGGCTCTTCGCCTTGATGTTCTTCGGATACGACTTCGTGATCTGGGGGATGTCGTCGTGGGTTCCGTCCTACCTCCATGACGAACGTGGAATCGCCCTCTCGAGTGCAAGCCTCCTTCTGATTCCGGCTACCGTGGTGGCCGCCGTGACCACCGTCATCGGCGGGCGAATCTCCGATCGGCTGGCTGGCAACAGTCGTGTCGTCGTGGTGCCGTCCATGCTCGCGTGCATCGTGATGCTCGTTTCGATTCCTTTCGTCTCCAACACGGCCTTGTTCGTCGTTCTCGTCACCCTCGGATCTGCCGCTGCCTCTTTCGCTTTCATGCCGTGTTTTGCACTGCCCCTGCGGGCTCTGCCTTCTTCGGTGGTCGGGGCCGCCTCGTCGATGATCATTTTCGGCGGCATGGTCGCCGGAATAGTCGCACCGCTTGTATTCGGATTCATCGTGGACCATCTCTCCTGGTCAGCGGCGTTCGTATCGCTCGCACTCGGGCCCGTCGTGGCGATCGTCGCGGTCATGGCAGCACCACAAACCCGAGAAAAGATGCTGAACCTGGTGCAACTGAAAACCGCCAACTGAAAGAAGATCAACCATGAATCAACTGCTTTCGAATCTCGAGTTCGGAGACCCGTCGCGGTTGCGAACCGTCGAGCCGCACTGGTTCGAGCTCTACCGCGACCTACACGCACACCCCGAGTTGTCCGGCGACGAAACTCGCACCGCCGCAATTGTTGCCGAGGAACTTCGGCGAATCGGCGGCTGGGACGTCACGGTCGGGGTCGGCGGTACGGGTGTCGTCGGTGTTCTCGAAGGGAGCAGCGGTCCGGTGATTCTGCTACGCGCCGACATGGACGCGTTGCCGGTGGCAGAAGACACCGGGCTGTCCTACGCCTCCAGAACTGATGGAGTCATGCATGCGTGTGGCCACGATGTCCACGTAACCGCGCTACTTGCCACGTGCGCAGCACTTTCCGCGGATCCGACATCGATCACCGGGACTGTTGTCGCGGTCTTCCAGCCTGCTGAGGAGACCGGCTCCGGCGCTCGTGCGATGGTCGACGACGGAATCTTCGACCGCTTCCCACGACCGGACCTCTGCCTGGGACAGCACGTGGGCCCGACTCCTGCGGGGATGTTGGTCAGCAAACCCGACATCTTGATGGCAGCATCCGACACGATACGAGTGGTCTTTCACGGCCGTGGTGGACACGCGTCCTCACCGTACGCATGCATCGACCCTTTGTTGATGGCAGCGTCTTTCGCGCTGCGCATTCAAAGTCTGGTCGCTCATGAAGCGGCAACCCCGACAGCACCTGTGCTCACGGTGGGAGCCTTGCACGCCGGCACGGCTGCGAACATCATCGCCGATGAAGCCGAACTACTGCTCAGCCTGAGGACTTTCAGCGCAACGTCACGAGAAAACATGCTCGAATCGGTGCGCCGGATAGCCCGCGCAGAAGCGGACGGAGCCGGCGCCGTCGAGACGCCGGACGTTCATGCGTACAACGGCTTTCCGGCCACAGTCAACACTCCGGACGCCACGTCCACAGTGATGTCCGACCTGCGACAGGCCGGCTTGGGAATGCACACTCTGTCACAACCACTTTCAGGTAGCGAGGACTTCGGAATCTTCGGCACCGCCGCCCAATGCCCCTCCGTGTTCTGGCATTTCGGCGGAACGGCACTGCAGAGTTTCGACGGAACCGCCCTTGCCGCGCTCGCCGAGGGACGGATACCACCCGGCACGCCGTCCAATCATTCACCGCGCTTCGCCCCCGATCCCGCCGCTGCCCTACCCGAAGGTGTCACGGCCATGACCGCAGCTGCACTGGGAGCCCTTGCGCGGAGCGCGTGATCCTCACACAGACTTACCCAGGGAGATAACGTCATGTCAGACGAACTGCACTACCTCAGCGCCACCGAAGCCATTGCTCACTTTCGCGCGCGAGAATTGTCTCCGGTCGAACTGCTACAGGCAATCATCGACCGGACACAGAATTTCGAACCTCACATCAATGCCTTCACCGAAGAGATGTTCGACGAGGCCCTCGCCGGCGCCCGGGAAGCCGAGAGCCGATACCTCGGCCACGGACCCGAACCTCGACCGTTGGAGGGAATTCCGGTAGCTGCCAAGGAAAAACATGCCATTGCGGGAAAGTCTCTGACCGAAGGTTCGCTGGCGGGACGCGGCAACATCGCCCGCGAGAACGCACCGGTGATCGACCGAGTTCTGGCAGCAGGCGGCCTGATTCACGCACGCACGACGACACCGGAATTCTGCGTCGCGGCGTTCACACACTCTCCTTTGTGGGGCGTGACCCGCAATCCCTGGAACCTCGATTACAGTCCCGGCGGCTCATCCGGCGGAGCCGGCGCCGCACTGGCCGCCGGAACTACTACTCTGGCAACAGCATCCGACATCGGCGGGTCGACGCGAGGCCCGGCAGGCTTTACCGGCACCGTCGGTCTCAAGGCCTCGTACGGGCGTATCGCCGGGGTCGCCCCGCTGTCCATGGATTCCTACCGTGGCGACGGTCCGATGGCCCGAACTGTCGACGACGCAATTCTTTTGACCAACGTTCTGATCGGGCCGGATCCGCGTGACCATTCTTCCCTGAGGCCGGCGATCGCGCTGCCACACGAGTACCCGTCGGTCGAGGGAATGCGAATTGCCCTGTGCCTGCGGCTCGGTGACTTCCCCATCGAGCCTGACATCGAGGCGAACACCCGGGCTCTCGCACAGTCGTTGGTCGATGCCGGCGCGATCGTCGAGGAGATCGAGTTGCCGTGGACTCGTGATTCGATGGCAGCAGCGGTGAAAGTCCATTTCGGAACGATCATGGGTGCATCCGTCGCGGAAGTTGCTCGCGTCCACGGTGATCTTCTTGCCGACTACACGCTCGACAACGTCGCGATCACGTCGAAGGGCGCTGCGGAAATGTCATTTCTGGACGGCCTTCGCAAGGAAACCCAAATGCAACGAGAGCTCGCCGAGGCGATGGCTCCCTTCGATGCGCTGATCTGCCCGACTTCGGGCACCATCGCCTTCCCGGCAGGCGAGTCTTTGCTCGACGGCCTCACTGTGGCGGGTCAGCACGTGAACACCACCGCCGAAGCACTTCTCACATTGCCGTTCAACGTCGCCAATCGGTGCCCCGTATTGGCGGTGCCGAGTGGACACGCACACAACGGCGTTCCCACGGGCGTCCAGATCGTCGGCCATACGTACGACGAACCGACCGTGTTCCGGATCGGCAAAGCACTGGAGAAGATCCGCCCGTGGGCATACACCGACCAGCATCAACCGAAGCTGAATGTGGTGACGCCGGCGTCCTCTTGATTGCTGAGGAGATCAGAGCTTGGCTCTGATCTCCTCAGCAATCGGCTGGAACTGCTCGAGGAATGTCAGGGCCCAACCGAAGGACGCGACGCCCTCGTAGTCGAACGAGTACACCTGATCATTCTTGACGGCGCGCAGACGCTGGAAGATGGTGTCGTTCGCCAACTTCTCGTTGATGGGGCCCTTGCCACTGTTGGTGATGATGACGTCGGCCTCGTCGAGTAGCTCCAACTGCTCCTTCGGGAACCACTCGTTGCTGCCGGCGGGAATTGCGAGCGAACGGTCGTTGAACTGGAACCCGGCCTCGCTGATGACCGTCGTCTGATACTTGGTCGGCGAGTACAGCGAGAAACCACTCTCCTCGAAGTACGTGGTGTAGACGACCTTCACCTTGCTCAGCACATCAGCGTTGTCGCTGCGGAACTTGGCGATCCGCGCCTCGTACCGATCTGCCAACTCTTGAACCTTCGCGCTCTGGTTCAGCGCGTCCGCGACTCCGAAGGCGCGCTCCTTCCATGCGTACTGCCCGTCTTCGGCAAAAACCGCGGTCGGTGCGATCGACCGGATCTGCTCGTAAAGATCCGGGTTGTTCTCCGACAGCAGGTTGGTCATCACGATCAGGTCGGGAGACAAAGCCGCTATCGCCTCGGCGTTGGGCTCGTACCAGCGTCCCACCTTCGGGAGAGACCGCAGAGCGGACGCATAGGGTTCCGGGACGCCGTCGGCGTTCTCGTAGTCGACCGGCAATCCGACCGGTGTGAACCCGGCGTCGAACATCGCGGGGCCCGTGTAGTAATCGGCGCAGACCACCCGTTGCGGGTTGGTGGGCACTTCCACCTGCCCCAGAGCCGTGTTGATGGTGCGCATCGAACCCTCGGCCGATTCACCGGAGCTGGTTCCACAGGCCGTGAGCAATCCGATCCCCGCCAAGGCACCGGCTCCGAGGAAACCGCGTCGGGTAAGTGCTGCGGTGATGCGAGCGAATTCGGCATCGGTGTCAGCGCTGGGCAATAGAAGTGATGTCATGAAAGTGCCTCCAAAGCGCCGGTTTCGAGTTCGTTGAGCCAGTTGATTGCAGTGCCGTAGTCGGTGACCTGAGTGCTGATTCCGAATACCCGGCCCGAAGCTGCTGCCGGAATGCGGCCCCACAGCGGGCTGGCGAAGACGGATTTCATTCCTGCAGAATCAGTTCCGTTCGGCTGCTTCGGGTAGATGACGACGGTGACGTCCCGCAGCATTTCGAGTTGTTCGAGCGGGAAGGCTTCGAAGCCGGTGGCTGGGCGCAGGTCCGGGATGAATTCGCCGCGGGTCACGTTCAGGTCGGCGAGCATCGCGCCGGTCACTCCGGTTGGATACAGGATGGAGAAGAGCCCTTCCGAACCACCGATAGCAACCTGGGCCCAACGATTGTCGCCAAGCTGCGCGGCGTATTCGGTGCGGATTCGCTCTTGCATCGCCTGATACTTCTCGCGATTCGACGTCAATGCCGAACCCTTGTTGACCGCGTCTGCGACACCCTCGGCGACAGCGCGCCAATCCGATCGGTTCGTGCCCGAATACACCGCTGTCGGAGCAATTTTCGAGAGCTCGCGGAACATGTCCTCGTCGATCTCGTACGCATCGCCGACAATGAGATCAGGCGCGGCAGCCACGACGGCTTCGCGGTTGACCTCGAGGAAAACCCCCACCGTGGACAAGCCGTCGATGAACTTCTGCTGTGTCGGGGTGAACTGGTCGATGTAAGCGCTGTAGTCGAGCGTCGCCACGGGTCGGGCGCCGACGGCTTGCAACTGCCACGGGGTGTTGTATGAGACGGCGACGATGCGCTGCGGATCGACGGGAACATCCACGGATCCGTAGTGCGTCTGCACAGTACGAGTTGCGTCGTCCGCACCGTCCCCGCCCTCCCCACTACTGCATCCGACGAGAGCAAGTGTGGACAGCGCGGCGGCACTTCCGCCGAGAAAGCCGCGTCGAGTCAGGGCAGCGGTGATGCGAGCGAACTCTGCATCGGTATCTGGAGTCGGTAACAGGAGCGATGTCATGGGTTTCCTGACGGTTATCCGAATTAGGGCTACCTAAAATTACTCTCACCTGCGCCGTTACGGTGAAGCCTCTTGGCCAAGACATATCTCTTTCGCGCCAAGCCTCCAATCGTTGAACTGGTATTACCACTTGACCTCTTACCGAGAAGCGGATTACGGTCGGTACATGTTCCAACCCGTTGCACGTACCTCGGCCTCCGGCGCAGTCTTCGATCAGATATCGGTGAAAGTGCTGGCCGGAGAGCTGGCTGCGGGTGAGGCACTACCCAGCGAGCGCAAGCTCGCCGAGGCATTCGGCGTCTCGCGGCCCGCAGTCCGCGAGGCAATTCAGAAGCTCGCCCAGGCCGGACTCGTCGAGGTCCGCCAGGGCGAGTCCACGTCGGTGCGCGATTTTCGACGCCAGGCCGGACCCGAACTTCTCCCCCAGCTGCTGGTGCGCGACGGCGTCCCCGACCTGAGCGTGGTGCGCAGCGTGCTGGAAACTCGCGAGTTGATGGGACCGCAGATCGCTGTGCTGGCCGCCCGTCGCATCTCCGCGGAATCCGCCCGAGAACTCGACACGGCCGTTGATCAACTAGGCGCCACCGAAGATCCAGTGGAGTTGCAAGACCGCGCTCTGGCGTTCTGGGACGTCGTCGTCGACAGCGCAGATTCCATTGCCTTCCGTTTGATCTTCAACAGCCTTCGGGCTGCATACGAGCCGGCTATGACTGCACTTGCATCCGTCATGGTCGCCGAAGTCGGCCAGACCGACCTGTATCGAAAACTGGCCTCCGCCATCACTTCAAACGACGAGCCAACTGCCGAGGCGTCAGCCGCACAGCTCCTTCACACCGGCACGACGGCAATCGGCGACGCTCTCACCTTCCTGGAAGGACTGAAACCATGAGCAAGCCTCTTACTCTCGCCGATGCGGCACGGACGTTCCGCAAGTCACCGACGCCGTGGATGATCGGCACCATGCTGCTGGCCGCCGCGGCGGCGCGCATCGCAGTGGGCAACTGGCAGATCACCGACGCCCTCGTTCCGCTCGTGATGCTTGCCGCATTCCCCTTCGTGGAGTGGATCATTCACGTCTTCGTTCTTCATTGGAAGCCACGAACCATTGCCGGCGTCACACTCGATTCACGGCTGGCGCGCAGCCATCGGGAACACCACTTTGCGCCGCGAACCGTCTCACTCATCTTCATCCCGTGGCAGACGCTCCTGATCGTGATTCCCGTTCTGACAGCCGTCGCCCTCCTGGCATTTCCCCGCGTCGAACTCGGTCTGACGTTCCTGACCTTCATTTCCGTGCTCGGCCTCGGTTACGAGTGGACACATTTCCTCATCCACAGTGACTACAAGCCGAAAACTGCTCTCTACCGGTCGGTTTGGCGCAATCACCGCAACCACCACTTCAAGAACGAACACTACTGGTTCACCGTCACCACCGCGGGAACGGCCGATCGCGTACTGGGCACGTATCCCGACCCCAAATCCGTCGAGACCTCCCCGACAGCCAAGAACCTGCACGGCGCAGCGTCCAAGCTGTGAAGGAAGACCGATTCCTGGCCCCCAGCTGGCAATGAACTTGAACTTGCCTGTGTATCAGCAATTTTCGTTGAAACTCGTCAGAACCGTGCTTAGTGTCGATGGAGTCAGAAGTTCGAAAAACGCTGTAACCGAAGGACACAACACATGTTCAACGATGTATTCAACAACGTCATCCACCCGATGGTCACGAACTTCCAGCAGTTGGGCCCCCAGCAGTTCATTCCGCAGCAGTTCATCCCACAGGGAGTGTTCCAGCAGGCGCCGCAGGCAGCAGAGCAGGCAGTGACGATCTTCGGTAGCTGATACCGCAATCCACAGATAGCGCCACTCAGGGATCGTCCGTCCAATATGCTGGACGGACGACCTGAGTGCCTCCGCCTGACAAGGATCCCCATGACCGCGAACACCCCCATCCACGCTTTCACCGACGACGCCCTGGGCGACCTCGACGCCACCGGCGTCGCCGCCCGGATCGAATCAGGCGAGGTGACCGCACGGGAAGTCATGGAGGCATCAATCGCCCGCGCCGAGGCAGTGCAGGGGCAATTGAACGGTCTGGCCTGCACTGATTTCGATCGTGCCCTCGCCAGGAGCAACCGGCCCGCCAAGGGCGTCTTTGCCGGTGTCCCCACCGCGATCAAGGACAACACCGACAGCGCCGGCCTTCCCACCCAGCAGGGCAGTACCGCCTTCACCGCGGTCCCCGCCAAAGCCGACAGCGATTTCGCGAAGCAGTTCCTCTCCACCGGGGCCATTTCGATCGGCAAGACCCGACTGCCCGAGTTCGGGTTCAGTGCGTCCACCGAATACATGACGGAAGAACCCGTCCACAACCCGTGGAATCCGGCGTACTCGTCGGGCGCTTCCTCGGGAGGCGCAGCCGCGCTTGTTGCTGCCGGCGTACTCCCGATCGCGCACGCCAACGACGGCGGTGGATCGATTCGCATTCCCGCCGCTGCCTGCGGACTCGTCGGACTCAAACCCACTCGCGGACGCACCATCGCCGATCCGGCCGACAAGTCGATGCCGATCCGGTTGATCGCCCAGGGCGCCGTTACTCGGACTGTTCGCGACACTGCACGATGGATGTCTGCGGCTGAGAACTACTACCGCAATCCGCGACTCGCACCGGTTCGCTTGATCGAAGGACCCAGCTCAACCCGCCTGCGCGTCGGCGTGATCGCCGATTCCGTCACCGTCACCAAGACGGACGACGAGACGCGCAAGTCCGTCGAAGCTACGGCCGAACTCCTTGCAAGCCTTGGCCATCATGTCGAGGACGCAGCACTGCCCGTCGGCCCCGAATTCATCGACGACTTCAGCATTTACTGGGGCTTTCTGTCGTTTGCCATCTCCACCGGTGGCAAACAAATGCTCGGACCCGACTTCGACAAGTCCGGCACCGACAATCTCACCAAGGGCCTCTACACGCTGTACCGGAAGAACCTGGTGAAGACGCCGCGCGTGCTCTACCGTCTGCGACGGCTCCAGCAGCAATACAGCGCCATGTTCTTGAAGTACGACGTCGTGCTCTCGCCGGCCCTGGGGCACACCACCCCCGAGCTCGGATACCTCTCTCCCGCTCAGCCTTTCGAGGAGCTTTTCGACAAGTTGATCGCGTACACGTCGTTCACGCCGCTGAACAACATCTCCGGAGGTCCCGCGATTTCGCTACCGATGCATCAGACCAGCAATGGTTTGCCGTTGGCTTCGCATTTCTCCGCCGATCTCGGCGACGAGCGCACGCTCCTCGAATTGGCCTTCGAACTGGAAGAGGCTCAGCCCTGGAGAAGAATCCAGGACTGAGCCCCACCCGATAAATACCCTCAGTCTCGCGGCAATCCGAGCATGCGCTCACCGATCACGTTGAGCTGCACCTCGGTTGTGCCGCCGTAGATGGTGGTGGCACGGCCCGAAATGAGCTGCTCCATCGCCTTGTCGCTTGGCTGACCTGGGATGCTGACCGCTCCGGCAGCACCCAGTTCGGCGACGACGAACTCGGCGATCGACTGGCTGATCTTCATCGCCAACAGCTTGCCGACGCTCGACGTCGTACTCACGTCGATTCCCGAAAGTTGCTTGAGCACAACGCGGGAGCCGATGAGGTCGATCGCCTGGCTCTCGGCCACCAGCTCACCGACGCGGTAGCGTCCGATCGGGCTCAGGTCTGCCGACTTCGCGAACTTCAGCAGATCGGAGTCCGAGGCGTACGCCTCCATCTTCTGGCTGAGCGCGACGCGCTCGCCGGCCAGCGTCGTCCGGGCGACGTTCCAACCGTCGTTGACCTCACCGACCACGTTCTCGTCAGGGATGAACACGTCGTCGAGGAACACCTCGTTGAACAGCGCCGAGCCCGTCATCTCACGCAGCGGGCGGACGGTGATGCCCGGTGTCGACATATCGAGCACGAAGTAGGTGATGCCCTGATGCTTCGGCTTGGTGGCGTCCGTGCGGGCGATCAGCATTGCCCAGTCGGAGAACTGCGCAACCGTGGTCCAGATCTTCTGACCGGTGATCTTCCAACCGCCGTCGACCTTTTCGGCCTTCGTGGACAATGACGCAAGGTCGGAACCAGCACCGGGCTCGCTGAAGAGCTGGCACCACACCAGCTCACCCTGCAGGGTAGGCACGGCCAGCTCTTGCTTCTGCTTGTCCGAACCATGTGCCACGACGGCCTGCACTGCCCACGTTCCCATCAGAAGCTGCGGCATCGAGATACCGGCAGCCTTGATTTCCTGGGAGATGACGATCTGCTCGAGCGGAGCGGCGCCGCGCCCGTACGGCTTCGGCAGGTGAGGCTGAACCCAGCCGCCGTCGCCGAGCGCGATCAGCTGGTCGTCCTCGTCGAGCTCGACCAACTTGGCAAGCTCGGCCGCGATGCCGCCGCGGATCTCCTCTGCCTCCGGCGGCAGTTCGAGAACCGAAGCCCGGCTGACACCGTCAAGTGCCTGCTGCGCAACACGATTGGCTCGATCCTCGCGGGTGCCGAGAATGCCGCGGATCGAGAGCGCGCGCCGGTAGTACAGGTGGGCGTCGTGCTCCCACGTGAAGCCGATGCCGCCGTGGACCTGCACACAATCCTGCGCTACCTGCACTGCGGCGTCCGGCACGATGACTGCTGCGATATCGGCGGCAAAATCTGCCGTGTCGTCGCCCTTGTCCAATGCGCTTGCCGCATCCCACACAACGGCGCGTGCCTGCTCGAGCGCAATGCCCATCTGCGCACACTTGTGCTTGACGCCCTGGAACTGGCCGATGGGTCGCCCGAACTGCACGCGTGTCTTGGCGTACTCCGACGCAGTGGAAACGCACCAGGACATGACGCCGACGTCTTCGGCGCCGAGAACGACTGCGGCAATGGACCGTACCCGCGCCTCGGTGAGACCGTCGAGTATCCGTTCGGCGCTGATCTGAGCATTGTCAGCTTCGATCCGCGCACTACCGCGCAGCACGTCGATGCTGTCCTGAACGGTGATCGCGACTGCGCTGCTCTCGAGCACCGCGTAGCGAACGCCCTCGGGCAACTGGATCGGAGCCAGCAGTACGTCGGCGTGCTCACCACCGAGCACACCGTCGAGTGCGCCCGTGATCTTGTACCCACCGTCCGACGACTCGGCCGCAAACGGTGCACCCAAGGCGACTGCTGCCGTACGACTTCCGTCGATCAGACCGGGCAGGAACTCGGGTCCCGCCTTGGAATCGGCGACACCGAGAACGGCACTTGCCAATACCGTCGGAACGAACGGGCCGGGAGAGACTGTGCGGCCCAATGCTTCCAGTGCCACCGCCAGGGTCAGCAGGCCGGCGCCGTGACCACCTTGCTCTTCCGGAACCGCGAGCCCGAGAAGGTCCTGCCCGACGAGTGCCGTCCAGAACTGGGGGAACTTGTCCTCGGTCCGCGACTCCACGGCCGCGCGCACCTGCTCGGTGGTGATGGTGCGCTCGGCGAAGGAGCGCACCGAATCTGCAAGCGCGGTGTGCTCCTCACTCAGCCCGAGACCGAGTTCGTATGCGTTGCGTGCCATGTGCTTACAGTCGTTCTGCGAGGTCGGCGGTGGTCCAGGGACCCTCGCTCTCGATGGTGTTCACACCGTGCCAGCCGGCGAGTTCCGTGATGGCCCCACCCTGAACGGCATACACCTTGCCGGTGAGCTTGCAGTCCGCCGCCGCGAGATAGGCCACGAGCGGCGAGATGTTGGACGGCGCAAACGCGTCGAATTCACCCTCGGGGACCTCGGCCGCGAAGAGCGCACCCATACCGGGTGTCGCCAGCGTCAGTCGAGTACGCGCGATCGGCGCAATTGCGTTGACGCGCACGCCGTATCGATCGAGCTCGTCAGCGGCCACCAACGTCAGGGCTGCGATGCCCGCCTTGGCGGCACCGTAGTTGCCCTGGCCCGCATTAGGCATGAAGGTACCCGAAGCCGAAGCAGTGTTGATGACCGAAGCGTTGACGGTCTCGCCTGCCTTGCTCTGGTCCTTCCAGTATGCGGCCGCGTGGTGCAGCGTCGCTGCGTGCCCCTTGAGGTGCACGGCAATGACTGCATCCCACTGGCTCTCGTCCATACCGGCGATGAAGGCGTCACGAAGAATGCCGGCGTTGTTGACCAGTACGTCGAGTCGGCCGAACTCGCTGACGGCCTGCTTGACGAGGCCCTCGGCGCCGTCCCAGGTGGCGATGTTGTCGGTGTTGGCAACAGCCTTGCCGCCTGCAGCGACGATCTCGTCGACTACCTGCTGCGCGGGGCCGGCATCTGCACCGGAACCGTCGTTTGCTCCGCCGAGATCGTTGACCACGACGCTCGCACCCTCACGAGCGAAGAGCAGCGCATGCTCACGGCCGATGCCGCGTCCTGCTCCGGTGATGATCGCTACGCGACCGTCGAGACTTCCCATCAGTTCAGATTCCCATCAGTTCAGTTGTCGGACATGAAGACTCATTTGTCGGCGATGACCGCCAGGCCGTCCTTGATCACGAGGTCGCCGACCGCGCTGGTTTCGTACGAGTACGACGTGGCTCCGTCTGCCGAACTCGACTTGTAGAACACCGTCTCGATGTCCTGTGTCGGGAGTACGGGTTTCGCGAATCGCACTGCGAGACGACGCAACCGCTCGGTCTCGCCGCCTGCCAGTTCGGTCAGGGCTCCCCACGACGTGAACGCCATCGTGCACAGTCCGTGGTTGATGATTCCGGGGAGCCCGGACATCCGAGCGATCTCCTCGTCAAGGTGGATCGGCATCGGATCGCCGGAAGCCGGTGAGTACCGGAACGTCTGGTCCTCGTCGATATGCTGGTTCACCACCGCTGCGGGTCTACCAGCGCGAAGAGCGTCGTCGAATCGGTGTTCGGGAGCCTTCTCGCCCAGTCCGGGGCCCGCGTCGACCTTGCGGAAGAACGCTGTCATCCATTGCTCGTTGACCAATTCACCCTTGTCGGTTTTGGTTTCGACGTAGATGACGACGGTGGACCCGTTGTCCCGGCCCTCGAATCCGATGGGCTTGGCGCGAGCGACCAGATGGTCGCCAGGGTAGATCGGACGGTGGAACAGGAAGTCCTGCTCACCGTGAACGAGCTTCATCAGCAGTTCGACCGGCGCCACCGACAGCGCAGCGGGTGCCATCGACATGAAGACGGGTACCACCGCGAAGACCGGCGGAGCGATCTCGCCTTTCAGGTGTCGCTCGATGGGGTCGTTGGTGGCAGCGGCATATTCGGCGATGCGCTCGGCTGTCACCTCGAAGTGCTCCGGATCGGTCCATACGTCCAGCCCGGACGTATCGAATTCGACCGCGTTGGTCTTCGGTGTCGTCATCGAGCCGTTACCCGACCAGCTCGGCGAACTTGGCCAGCGAGGCCTCGAGATCAGCCTTGGCGTTCTTGGCAACTGCCTTGCCGATCGGCCCGACGATCATGGTGCCCTTGAAGCTGGCGTCGACGGTTGCCTTCGAACCCGCACCGTCGGCCTCGACCGAGAGAACGAATTCGACGGTGACGCCGGCCATTCCGGTACCGGCAATCTTGACCATCTTCGGAACCTCGACCTCTTCGACGGTCCACTCGATCTTGTTGGCCATACCCATCACGGAGACGACCTCGGTGAACTTGGCGCCCAAAGCCACCTCGGTGGGGAGTTCACTCTTCCAGCCCTGGTGAATGGTGAGCCACTCCTCCCAGCGCGACAGGTCGGAGAGCGCATCCCAGGTCTTCTCGGGGGATGCGGGCAGTACAGCGGAGACGGAAACGGAAGCCATGATGAAACTCCTAGTGGGTAGCTAGCGGGTTGAGGGTGTGATTCAGCGTGCGTAGGGCTTGTATGCGGTCACGACAACTGCACCGCCGAGTCCGATGTTGTGCTGGAGGGCGACCTTCGCGCCGTCGACCTGACGCTTGTCCGCGGTTCCGCGGAGCTGCCAGGTGAGTTCGGCGCACTGCGCGAGGCCTGTTGCTCCGAGAGGGTGGCCCTTCGAGATAAGGCCGCCGGACGGGTTGACCACCCAGCGTCCGCCGTAGGTGGTGTCGTCGGCGTCGACGAGCTTGCCGCTGTCACCTTCGGCGCACAGTCCAAGTGCCTCGTAGGTCAGCAACTCGTTGGTGGAGAAGCAGTCGTGGAGTTCGATGACGTCGACGTCGTCGGCGGTGATCCCGGCCTGGGCGTATACCTTCTCGGCGGCCTTGCGGGTCATGTCCGCGCCGACGAGGCTGATGGCGCTCTTGTCCTCGAAAGTGCTGTTCATGTCGGTGACCATGGCCTGTCCGACGATCTCGATCGCCTGAGCAGCGAGCCCGTGCTTTTCGACGAATGCTTCGCTGGCGATGATCGCCGCGCCGGATCCGTCCGAGGTGGGCGAGCACTGGAGCTTGGTGAGCGGCCCGTGAATCTGGCGTGCTTCGAGGATCTGCTCGAGGGTGTACTCGTCCTGGAACTGCGCGTACGGGTTGTTCAGTGAGTGCTTGTGGTTCTTGACGGCGATCTTCGCGAACTGCTCGGCAGTGGTTCCGAAGCGTTCCATGTGCTCGACGCCCGCGGCGCCGAACATGTACGGAGCCGGCGGCATCGCGAACTCCTGCAGCTCGGCGAGAGCGAGGAGGTGCCGCATGAGGGGCTGTTCACGGTCGTCGTAGGTGGATCCGAGGGACCCGGACTGCATCTTCTCGAAGCCCAGCGCGAGTGCGCAGTCGGCCTGACCACTCTTGACCGCCTGCGTGGCGAGGTAGAGCGCGGTCGATCCCGTCGAACAGTTGTTGTTCACGTTGACGATGGGGATACCCGTCAGACCGAGCTCGTAGACAGCGCGCTGACCTGCGGTGGACTCGCCGTAGACGTAGCCGACGTATGCCTGCTCGACCTCGGTGTAGTCGATACCCGCGTCTTCGAGCGCCTTGGTACCCGACTCGCGTGCCATGTCGGGGTAGTCCCACTCGCGGGCTCCCGGCTTCTCGAACTTCGTCATGCCGACGCCGACGACAAAAACCCTGTTACTCATTGCCACTCCTGAAGAGAACGGTATCTGTGTGTGACACGCTGTCCCACCAAAGTATGTGAGACATCTTGTCCAGTCAATGGCGGGGTGAGTATCGTTCGATTTATGACAAAAACAGCCGAGTCGGCGCAGCCCGACGGGCGCAGCACTCGCTGGAACGATCACAAGGAGCAGCGCAAAGCGCGGATCCTCGACGCAGCACTCGATGCAGTCAACGAAGGTGGCGCCGACGTCGGCGTCCAGCAGATCGCCGAGCGCGCCGACGTCCCCCGCTCCGTTGTCTACCGGATCTTCAAGGATCGAGCCGACCTCGACGAGCAGCTGCGAGTCCGCATCCTCGAGATGATGATGACCGACCTGACCCCCACCCTCACGCCACAAGGCACCGTCGGCGAGGCCATCTCACGGGCCGTCGAGACCTACCTCCAGTGGATTGTGAAATATCCACGACTGCACCACTTTTTAGGCAAGGGTTCGCCGAGTACGCGGGCCACCGGTTCGAAAGTGGTGACCGGAACCAAGACGGCCATCGCCGTCCAATTGGGAAATTTGTTGGGCACGATCCTCACCAGCCGTGGCAAACCGTCGAAGATGGCGGAGCCCTTGGCTTTCGGCGTCATCGGATTGGTCGACGTCAGCGTCAACCGTTGGCTCAGCCAGCCGGGTTCCGATGTGACCGGTGCGGAATTGGCCGAATTCCTCGAACGCTCCATCTGGCAAGTCCTCGACGGCAATCTCCGGAGCATCGGTGTCGACATAACGCTGTCGACCCCCATCGCCGACCTGTGACAGTCACCGAACTACCCTGGACACTCGACGGACGGGGACTTCAACTGGTCCAGGTTCCATCACTCGCCCTGCACGCACTGGGTGAAGACAACGCCACTCTTGCAATGGAACTCGCACCCGACCTCCTGACCCCGTATCTCCTCGGCGAAGAATGCCAGGGCTTGTGGCGCTACCGGAGCAAGCAGATAGCAGAGAATCCCCTCGACAGCGCGTGGATCACCCGCATCGCCGTCGATGCCCGCACCTCGACGCCGGTGGGGATGGCCGGATTCCATGGTCGTCCCGATGCGCGCGGGATGGTGGAGGTCGGATATCGCATCGACCCGGCGTTCCGGCGCCAGGGCTACGCACGGTCCGCCCTCGAGATACTTCTCGACGTCGCGAGTCGCGAATCCGAAGTACACACCGTTCGAGCGACCATCAGTCCGGACAACATCGCATCACGAAATCTGATCAGCCAGTACAATTTTTGCGAAGTCGGTGAGCAGTGGGACGAAGAAGACGGTCTGGAAACCATCTTCGAAGTCAGTGCCTCTCGATCGGCTTCGGCCGCCAACGGTTGATCACACCGAATACCGACAAGGCAAGGATGTCGGGAGTCAACCGCACAACGACGTCACGCACCGCCGCTAACGATCGATTGTCCGGCATCACGACGGTCGACATCTGTCGCGAAATCCATTGAACAGTTCGAACTCTATGACGTCGAGCCTTTGTGTAGCCGGCGAGATCGTCCGCATAGGCAGCAAGAGTAACGGCGTCCTCGATCGCCAAAGCCGCACCTAGCCCGAGGTGAGGGCGCATGGCATGAGCGGCGTCGCCAATCAACGCAACTTTGCCGCGTGTCAACAACTTCGGGGTCCGAATCTCGAGCAGTTCGTTCTCGATGATGCGGGTCGGGTCAGCGTTCGCGACGAGCTGCGACACAGGTTCGGGCCAGTCCGCAAAATGCGCAAGACTCTCGCCGCGTTGCGCACCCGCGAAAGCGTAGGTGCGGTTGCCCGCCAACGGGAGAATCCCGAACTCCCCTCGAATCCCCCATACCTGTCCGACAAAATCGGGCGGTGGACCATCGACGATCCAGCGCCAAGCGGACACGCCAGTCCGTTCCACGGTTCCCTCGCCGTCCCAGATCTGCTGTCGCACAACACTGTGCACACCGTCCGCAGCAACGACAAGGTCGTATCGAGCGGTATCACCATCGGTGACGATCTCGCCGCGGCCATGATTTCCGCAGCCAACACCCGTCACCCTGGTTCCGGTGCGTAGGCACTCAGCGGGGATTGCGCGAACCAACACGTCGATCAGATCGGCGCGGTGGATTGTCACCAGATCGCGACCGCCGGCGAGGTCACCAATTTTGCGCGTCACCAGTTTTGCCCGCGCAGATTCCTGATCGCGCCCGAGCTGTACGGAAGGGAATTCGCCCTGACCTGTTCGCCTACACCGATTTCGTCCAACGCTGCCAGAGCGTTGGGAAACAACACGACGGCGGCGCCTACCTCCGTAAACTCGGACGAACGCTCGTACACGGTGACATCCCAGCCTGCTTTGCGGAGCGCGATGGCAGCCGTCAGCCCGCCAATTCCCCCGCCGACGATTCCCGCGCACTGTCCTTCCGGCACAGGTCAGATCCTCTCCGGAACCGTGACCGCCGTCAACCCGCTGGTTTTATCGGTCCAGTGAATGGCACGGTCCTCCAGCATCACCGGCGTCCACAACCTGTATGTCTTCACCTGATGGTGATGACGACACAGGCATTGGAGGTTGCTCGCAATGGTCCACCCACCGCGTCTCGGATCGGAAGGATCGAACTCGGTGACGTGGTCGAGTTGGCACCTGTTCGCGGGCACCGAACAACCAGGGAACCGGCAGTGACCGTCGACGGCCCGCACCAATGCGGCCAGAGCCGCTCCCGGAGCATAGGTCAGCGCGCCGGGAGGTGGATCGGGCTGGGCGCCATGCCCATCCGATCTTCGAACGATGTCCGGGGCTCGCGCGACCAACCGTTGCATTGCCCGAATCCGATCCCCGCAGCCGTTCGGTTCGCGACTTGGGCGATCACGTCGGGCGACAAGCGGCAGGACAGTCGGAGCATGCTGCCGACGCGGTCGGTTCCCCGCGACCTGGGCGCGGAAATCGACAAACAAGGCCTGCCAGGTGGAATCAGCGGCGAGCTCGCGAGCAAAATCAGGATCGATCGGCCCGTATCCGTCGATGCTCGCGGGATCTGACATCAATCCGAGGAGCGTCGCCAGATCACACACGATGTGCAACAACGGCTTCCGACGTGAGGGCGCAGTCGATCGAGCTGCTGTGAATGCTGCCTCGCACGTTTCGCTGCCACACTGACAAGTCAGCCCCTGTTCGCCGTGCAGCAGAGCGACCAGTGCGTCGGCCCTACGGGTCGAGACATTTCGTGGATCGTGGTTGCAGACGCTTCCGGCGGCCTCGTTGATCAGGCCAAGCGCTTCGACGGCCTCGGTCGCGCTGAGTGTTGCCTGCAACTGGTCGAGTCCGTGACGGTCTGCACGCGTGCGAACATCGCGGTGTTCCAGCATCTTCCGGCGACGTTCGGCGGCAGCATCCGGATCGTAGGCAAAGAGCTGGCGCTCGATGTCGCGCTCCAGTTGCCCGGGCGGAAGACGGTGCGCCGAGGCAAGTACCCGGCGCTCGAGTGCTGCGATCGCCTCGGGGTCGACCCCGGTGAGTCCGTCGACAATCTTGCACACACGCGCATAGTCCAGCTCGCCGGCAGCGAAGGCGACCTTGGTGAGCGGAAGGAACTCCCGTAGGGCATCACCGATCTCGATGTGGACTTCGGCAGTACGACGCGAGCACGTGAGCATGACCGCGATCTCGTTGCATGCGATCCGCCACGCCTTGTCGACATCACCGGACACGTCGAGTTCGGCGTTGAATCTCGACTCCGACAACATGGATGCACCGAGCACCTTTTGCGCGGCAAGCATGTTCTCGCTCTGCGCCGTCGCAAAGAGCATGTCCGGCAACACGAGTGGGTCGACGACAGGACAGCCGTCATCGACGGATGTCCCCACACCGCTCGTCAATCCCTTATCGAACATACATTCGACAATAAACCCACCCACCGACAAGAAAGCTAGAGTGCCGGTTTGTATCCCTTACCCTGCATCCACGCCAGCACGTCCAACACCCTGATGACCGGAACGGATTCGTCGAGACCTGCTCGTGCACGTAGATCGAGGAGTCGACTCTGCAACTCGTCTTCCCACATGGCTACGCGAACGGGTTCCAGGTGGGCCGACTTCGTTCCCAACTCCCGCCCGATGACGTCGTCGTAGATCGGGAAGAGTCGCGGACGCTTGCGCGCGATCAGTTTGGACGCCATGGTTCGCCCGACGCCGTGAATCTCTCGAAGCGCCGTCTCCAACCGCCACACCGGGGATTCCGGAGTGAAGGGATCGGGTTCGTTCGACAGATCGCGATCCGGGCCCACGTCCGCCAGGAGTCGGTTCAGTTCGGCATTGTTCTCCCCGAGCAGGAAGAAGGCTCCTTGCGCCGGAACCTGAACCGACAGAAGCGTCACCGCAACAAGATCTTCCGCGGTGAAGATGTTCGCATCACGATCGCGATTGCCACTGGGATCCCAGGAATCCCACAACGCACCGGTTCGGAGATAACCGGTCTTTCGGAGCGGCCTCGTGAAATATTCCTGCAGCACGTCGACCGCGCCGTCATCGTCCCCGTCTCGCAGCACACGCGGGAGTCGGATGGGCAACTGATCAACCATGGTCGAGCGACCTTTCCAGTACATATTTGGCGAACCCGGCGTTGTGATACTGCCGAAATGGGCCCTTGCCCTTGGCAACAAGATGCTCCGCGAGCGGACGAACCGTCGTCACGTCGACGGGCAGCTGGGCGAACTGTTCCAACGCATCCGAGTCCTCGAGACTGCAGTCGATCACGGTCCCGTCGCCGTCGGCGGACGCCAACTCGGTGCGTCTGATGGCGACCAGATCGTGCTTGGCATCGAGTTCTTCGATGCTGCAGCCGGTTCGCGATTCCAGTGCCGAACTGGATACGTACACGGACATGACGTGCTCGATCGCCTTACCGCCGACCAGATGGCACTCGACGCTCAGAATCTCCATCGGACCAATATTGAGCGTGAACAAGCGATGGCGCTCCGCGGATCGGTTGGTCGACGGCAGGCAACTGATCGTCCACTGTTCGATCTCGACGGCGGCCGGAGCGTCGAACGCGTAGGAGAGAACCTCGGCAATCAGTTCGGCAAGATCTTCGAAGAGAGGGTCGCGCTGCAACCGCTCGAAATTCTCGACAGAAGCGGCGGGACGCACAGGCGCCTTGCTCACGCAGGTCCCCTCTCGTCCGGTGCTTTGCTCTCAGACCTCGCGTCCAAGGTACCCAGCCCTACGCGGGTCTCGCGCGTTCGCCCTCACATACACCCTCGCGTTATGGTTCTCGACACGTACCACCGCCTTACCGATCGCTAACTCGAGGAGCACACGAAGTGGAAATCAAGGGAACCGCAGCACTGGTCACCGGAGCGGCATCAGGCCTCGGCGCCGCAACAGCCAAGCGCCTCGCCGACGCCGGCGCTACCGTCTTCGGCCTGGATCTGCCCGCGTCGATCGAGCGCGCAGGCGACAACGTCCCCGCCGGCGTCACCCTCATCCCCACCGACGTGACCAGCGGCGAAGAGGTCGAAGCAGCGATCAACCAGATCGTCGAGTCGGGCTCCCCGCTGCGCATCGTCGTCAACTGTGCCGGTGTCGGCTGGGCCGGACGCATCCTGTCCAAGAAGGGTCCGCACGACCTCGAGCTGTTCCGCACGGTCATCACCGTCAACCTGCTCGGCACCTTCAACGTCATGCGCCTGGCCGCCGACGCCATCGCCAAGACCGAGGCCGTCGACGAGTCGGGCCAGCGCGGCGTTGTCATCAACACCGCTTCCGTTGCTGCCTTCGAAGGCCAGATCGGCCAGATCGCGTACTCCGCCTCCAAGGGCGGCGTGCACGGCATGACGGTTCCGGCTGCCCGTGACCTTGCGCAGTTCGGCATCCGCGTCAACACGATCGCTCCCGGCATCATCGACACCCCGATGCTCGCAGGCGTCACCGACGAGTACCGCAAGGGCCTCGAGGCCGGCGTTCCGTTCCCGTCCCGCCTGGGCCAGCCGTCCGAGTACGCGCAGCTCGCGCAGATGATCGTCGAGCACGACTACCTCAACGGCGAGACCATCCGCATGGACGGCGCACTGCGCATGGCGCCGCGCTAACCTCCCTGCTGTGCGCCTTTATTAACCGCCCGCGGTTAATAAAGGCGCACAGTTGTCAGAACGAATGAAAATACCCACCGTTGGAGTGGGCAGTTGCGCTGAGGTACTCGGCTACTTCCTTCGCCGGCATCGGTCGGCTGATGTAGTAACCCTGAACCAATTCGCAACCGGCGGTAAGCAAGAGCCTCAGCTGGTCGGCCGTCTCCACGCCTTCCGCCAATGACTGCATACCGAGCGCCTTCGCCACCTCGACCACCGAAGTGACAACTGCCGAATCACCCTCGTTCAATTCGGTGATGAACGACCGGTCGATCTTCAGAATGTCCAATGGCAGTTTCTTCAAACTCTCGAAAGACGAATAGCCGGTTCCGAAGTCGTCCAAGGCAATCGCAATCCCGGTGGCACGTAGGCGATCCAACTCGGCGACGGCAAGCTCCTCCACTGCTCCCGTCTCTGTGATTTCCAGCTGAAGCCGTTTGCCGGACAGACCGCTTGCCTCCAGCGCATCGTTCACGGCTGATCCGAAGCCGGACGACATCAGTTGCACCGGAGAGACGTTCACCGTCACGTACGTGTCGTCGGGCCACGTCGCGGCTTCGGCGCACGCCATGTTCAGTACCTGAAGCCCCAGAGGGACTATCAGGCCGGTCTCCTCCGCGACATCGATGAAAATGTGCGGTGCAAGCACGCCCCGCACCGGGTGATTCCAGCGAAGCAGTGCCTCGAAACCCTCGACGCGGCCGGTGTCCGCACGAACCTGCGGTTGGTAGTACAGCTCGAACTGCCGAGACTCGATCGCAAGCCCAAGTTCTTGCAGGGCCGATGCTCGCTCCCTGGCCCGCGCCCGCAGCACCGGTGAGTATCTTCCTACCCGGTTCTTGCCGGCGGATTTTGCCGCATACAGCGCCAGGTCGGCGGACATGACAAGCGTGTCCGCGTCTTCGGAATCTGCGGGTGCGCCGGCATAGCCGATCGATGCACGAACCTCGATGCGATTCCCCCGCACGTAAAACGGCTCACGCAATGCATCCAGATAGCGAGCGAACACCTCTCCGCCGTCCCCTGTTCCCCGCAAGACGACGCCGAATTCGTCACCACCGATTCGCGCGCACATGGCGCCGTCGACCACCCGATTGAGCCGTGCAGCAACGGAAATCAACAATTTGTCACCGACAGGGTGCCCTAACGTGTCGTTCACCGACTTGAAATTGTCCAGGTCGAGGATTCCGACAAGGACTTCCTCGCCGGTTCGGACGGTGCCGAGCGCGTCGGACAGCTCCGAGCCGAACGTCCGGCGATTCGGGAGCCCGGTCAGTCCGTCGGTTGCAGCAAGCCACAGAATTCGCCGCTCGTAGTTGTACTTCTCGGTGATGTCCGAGCCCACGCCTCGCCAACCCACGAACTCCGTGGCCTCGGATAGCCTGGGATGACCCGACAGAGACCACCATCGGTCGACGCCGTCGACACGAACGGGAATGACGACCTCTCGAAACGGCATGAGGCGGTCGAGGTGATCTCCGATGACCTGGACCGCGGCTCGGCCACTCTTCGTCGAACCCACGTCGAGCCGATCCAACAATCCGCGCAGCGACAGGGTTCGCAGGTCGGAGACGGGAACTCCCGAGATCTGCGACAGCCGAGCGGAGGTGTGCGACAACGTCCCGGTGGTGTCGACTTCCCACAGCCAGTCGCGTGACCCACCCTCGAAATCGTCGAGAAGCAAACTGACCGTCTGGCGCTCGGCAGCAGCCTCGAACTCGGCAAGACAACGACTTCGGAACGACGCCCAGAGGTACACGACGCCGATAATCAGTGTCACCGAGTACACGACCAACTGGAACGAGAGGACAGCATATTCCGTAGTTCTCTTGGGCAGGATAACGACGAGCAATCCGATGCTGTGCACCAGAATCCACGCTACCGCTATCGACCGAACCGTCGACAATGCTACGGCGCCGGCGCCCATGACTCCGGCGAATGTCGCTAGAAGCACAAGCTTTCGCGAGTTGTCCGTCACGGGAAGCATCGCGGCGGCGAGAACGACAAGCAGAAGCCCGAGCAGGATCACCTCGAGCATGAGCGCCCAGTAGTCGTACCTCGTCGTATGTTTGGGCGTGTACCGGCCCTTCAGGACGACTCGCGGTATCCAGACGCGCACCGAATTGAGGACGACCAAGAAGGCCGCAGAACCCCAGATCACCCGAAACTCGTTGTGACCGGGGGGTACGACATACACAAGCAAAGCGCACACGCTGAGTACATTGACCATGTTGGCCAGTGGCGCGACCGTCGTCACCTGCAGTATCTGGCGTGCGAAGAGGTCGCGCCGCTCGACGTCAGACAGTTCGGCGTCGCTCGCGCTCGAATTCAGCCTGCTCAGCATGCAACACCCTCCATCGTGGAGCCGACCAGATGAAGGTAGCGCGGATGCGGGTTCCGGACACACGATGACGAGAAACTACGAGTTGAAACATACTGTTCAATAGGATGTTTCAGACAATCGCGACAGAACGGATCAGCGCTACAACTCGGAAGCCAGCGGAATTTCCTTCTCCGCGCGGTCCGTCATCCACTCACGGAGGACCTTGGTGGCAATGACGTCGTCCTCGTTGTACTGCAGGATGCGTGTCCGCTGCGTCTCGTCCGGCTCACCGTCGTAGCCGACCGCCTCGCGGTACCACGCCATCGACGCTTCACCCCCGGCCTCGGCGTCACGCCAGTTGAAGCCGGCGACGGGCGCAATCTTCTTGAGCCCCTTGCCGTTCGGGCAGATGAACTGATCACTCACCGCTTGATAGATGTCGACCCACTGCGGACTGTCGATGAACTCGCGAATCTCGTCCTTACTCGGAATCCCGGGTTCACCGGCAAACCTGCGCGCCGAGTCCAACAACCACTTATCCTCGGCTGAACGCGAATAACAGTATGCGGCAAAGGTTTTACCCGAAGCAGCGGCCGCGGCACGCTCCGCCATCAGCCAGCCCCAGAACTCTGCGAACGACCGCGCCTCGTCACGCGTCGGCAGCGGATCCCACGTCGCAAATCCTCGATACATCGAGAAGCCACCGACATTGAGCAACGTCCCCCACAGGTACGCGCCGTGCTCCTGATAGCTCTCCATGTCGACGTCGATCTCGATGTCCGCCCGAGTCACCGAGATCTTCTCGAACCGCCGCACCAACGGAGCATCCACCAACCACGCCTTGGCGATCACTACTGCGTCGTCGAAATTTCCGTGCGGCCAATCCTCTAGCGGCTCACCGTCCCAGGCGGCCAGCTGATCGATCGTGTTGCAGCCCACGTCGCGCAGAAGCTCGGCCCGCGATCCGACAGCCACCAGGCTGACGTCGCGGTTGCGAACCAACTCCTGCTTGCATTCGGTCCACCACGGGCACGACTTGCACTCGCTCACCTGTGACGGAGACGTCAGCACCTCACCGCGGGCCACAGCGATACGGTCGGCGAAACGCTTGTCGTAATCGTCGAGAATCGCGCTGAGGTCGTGGACGAGGATGCAGTCTCCGTTGTATCCGATCGCGCCTGCCGTCAGCGATGGGCTCGCCAGCCCACGACGCTCGAGCATCCGATAGACCTGCGCGACGCGCATCTGATCGCGGACCTGACTGCGGACCTTGCGTTTGGGATCGGCCGCTGGCTCCCATTCGAAGAGCCCCGAGGTGATCGCGCCCTGGCCGGGATCGGTCACCTTGTGATTGACGACAATGACGGGGATGTACCCGCCACCCTCGTCGTCACGGATCAGCATTTCGCAGCGGCCCTTGCGTCCGGTGTCGCGCTCGACCGGCAAGACCGCGCCCCAGATCCGGTCTGCGCCGGCCTCACAGGCAGCCAAGGTGTCGCGAGCCTGAGCCGACGCCGATTGATCAGGGTTGATCTTCACCCAACGCTCGGGAGCAGCGCCGATCACGAGTTCGGCGATCTCCGCGCGCTTCGCGATCGCGGCATCCTGGCGCTGCTTGACGCCGGTGTCGACGGGTTCCGAAGCCGATTTCCCGGGAAACAACCCGTCCAGACGCACCCGATGACGGCATCGGGTCAACGCCCCCGAATCGATGATCGGGAGCTGGGGCGCGGGGTTGTTAACGGAACACACGATGACGAAGATTATGTGCTCCCCTAGGCTGAAGCCGAAGCGCAGGTACCTGGCAACACACAAACACCTGGAAACGGGGTCCTTTTCGATGGGGTTGTTCAAGAAGCGAAAGTCTCGTGCCACCCGCAAGGCGGAGGCAAAGGCTCTCAAGCACAAGGCTGAGGTCGAGGCGAAGCTCAACGCCAAGAGCCAGCGTAAGCGCGACAAGGTCGAGACCAAGTCGCTCAAGAAGCTGGAGAAAGCCGAGATCGAGTCACAGCACAAGATCGAAAAGGCGCAGATCGCGACCCTGAAGGCGCAGGAGAAGGCCGCTGCGAATCAGGGCCTGACCGTCGCCAAGGTGCGTAAGTACCTGGGAGTGGCACGTCTGCTTGCCCCCGTTCTCCTGCCGATCGCTTACCGCGCAGCCACGGCGGTGCGCGCCCAGCTCGACACCACGCGTGCACAGAAGATGGGCATCGCCGTCGACCAGCTCGGTGACTACACCGGTCACGGCGCGAAGTTGAGCGCTCGTATCGCCGGCGCCGAGAGCTCGGTCACCGAGATCCTCAGCCGCAAGCCCGACGACGCGGAGACGCAGCGTTTCGCCGCCGCCATCCGTGAGCGCCTCGGCGACCTCAGCACGGCAGTTCGCGCTGCCGAGCAGATGCCGCAGGCTCGCCGTAAAGCAGCTCACCAGGCGATTTCTTCCGAACTCGACGGCGTCGAAGCAGATCTGCTCGCACGTCTCGGCGTGCGCTAGACCTGAGAACGCCAGTGAGAGCAGCCGAGCAGACCGCGACCCTCCGGGGGACAGCTGTCGGTTCCGCTTCGGCTGCTCTCGCTGTCGCCGCGCACGGGATCGGCGGAGGCGAGCTGCCACAGTCGTCGTCGCTGACCCTGTTGCTCGCCGTCTGCGCAACCGTCGGCGCCGTGACGGCCACCCTTCCCGCCCTCTCACGGGGGCCCGCTGCCTTGATCGTTGCTCTGGGTCTGGGTCAGTTGGCCGCGCACACCACCATGACGCTCTCCGAGCACGCTCATTCGCCCGCTCCGGGATTGGTGATGCTCGGTGCTCACGCCAGTGCCACCGTCGCTTGTGCGGTGGCGGTCCTGGCCGCCGAGCGCCTCTACCGAGTTGTCACCCACGCTCTCCACGTCGTCCTGGCGTCTCTGGCTCCCGCCGCTGTCACTTCCCGCGGCCACACCGTCTCGACCGGAATCCATCACGGACCTGTCGACGCTCTACTTCGCGCCAGCATCTCGCGGCGCGGTCCTCCTGCCCTGGTCTGAAGATTCGTAGAATGCCCCCCTTCACCAGACCAAGAGGACACTTCCCGACATGAAGAACACCCTGATTTCGCGCGCGGTTGTCACGACCGTCGCTACCGGCAGCGCCGTGCTGCTGGCCGCCGGAATTGCTTCAGCACACGTCAGCGTCGTCGCACCAGGAGCTGCGCAGGGCGGATACTCCGTTCTCACGTTCCGCGTGCCCACCGAATCCGACACCGCTTCGACCACCAAACTGACGGTGGCGCTCCCCGACCTCAAGTCGGCACGCACCGAACCGATGCCCGGCTGGACCGCCGTCGTGGAGAAGGACCCCACCTCGTTGGTCGCCAAGTCCGTGACGTGGACCGCCGACCCCGGCGTCGGAATCGCCCCCGGCCAGTTCCAGCAGTTCGTCCTTTCTGCCGGCCCGCTGCCGGAGCAGGAAGAGGTCGAGTTCAAGGCCGTCCAGACGTACAGCGACGGCAACGTCGTCAACTGGGATCAGGAAGAGCTTGCCGACGGCAGCGAGCCGGACAAGCCCGCGCCGACGCTGACTCTCGCCGCATCCACCGGCGATGCTCACGGAGCGCCTGCTGCCGATAACACTGCCGAGACGTCCGCTGCTTCCGAATCTTCTTCGTCAGACAACACCGCGCGCTGGCTCGGCGGCGTCGGCCTGGTGCTCGGCGCCTTGGGCGCTGCACTCGGCCTCGGCGCACTGGTCAGGAGCAAGCGCTGATGAGTACCCGGATCAAGGTCATCACCGTCGGCATGCTCGCGATGCTGGCCACGATGCTCGGAATGGGCACGGCCAGTGCGCACTCCGCGGTGGTCGGCTCCAACCCGGAAAACGGCGCTTCCATTCAGGTTGCGCCTGACAAGGTTTCGGTCACGTTCAACGAGGCTCTGCAGGCGCAGTTCGCGGCACTGACGGTCACCGGCCCGGACGGCAACCTCTGGACCAAGAGCGATCCGTCCGTCGAAGGACCCACTGTCAGTGCAGACCTCGGCGATCTCGGGCCGACCGGCGTCTACACCATCGCGTACCGAGTCACTTCCGCCGACGGTCACCCCGTCAACGGAACTCTGACCTTCACCCTCACCGAGGCGGGGTCGGGCACTCCCGGCGCTGCTGCTGCGTCGAGTACGGGTGAGTCGGAGTCCGGCAGCATGCCGGTGTGGATCTTCATCGTCGCCGGCGTCGTCGTGTTCGGCGGTGCGCTGTTCTTCGTGCTGCGTAAGCCGAAGTCGAGCTGATCGCGTGACGGGTACGGCAAACAGGTGGTGGTTGCTGTTTGCCGTACCCACAGCTCTGCTGGGAGTCCTCATCGCCTGGGGCCTCGCGAGCCCCTCGGGACCCGAATCGTCGAGCACTGTCCGCGTTCTCGCGATCGGATGCGGCTCGTTGACGCTCGGCATCGCGACGCTTGCCTGGATGGGCCGCAGTGAACGCCGCCCGGCAACAACCCCCGCGATCATGTGGACTCAGCTCACCGCGGCGGCAGCGGTTTGGCTCGTCGCCGAGATCACGCTCCTCGTGCTCAATGCCGCAGCCGCAGACGGCGCCCCGGTCACCTCACTGACCATCGGGCACTTCGGCGCATTCGTCTCCGAGGTCAACGTCGGCCGCGTCGGTGTCGCGATCATCGCGTGCGCGTTTGCCGTGGTCTGTTACGGCATCTACGGGTTCACCAATCCCGAGACGGTGCCCGTCGCACCGGCATTGGTCGTCTCCGCGTTGGCGCTCGCTGCCCGCCCGATCACCGGGCACATGGCGCAGCAGAGCTTCGGATCGATCCTCGACGCCGTTCACGTCCTCGCTGCGGCCTTGTGGTTCGGCGTGCTCGCCGCACTCGCGCTTGCCGTACCGTCGCGCGGTGCCTGGGCGATCTGGTTGCCCAAGTACTCCGCTCTCGCCTGGCGATGCGTCCTCGCGCTGGTCGTCACCGGTATCGTCAACGCCGTCGTGCGACTCGACTCACTCTCCGCCTTCTACGACACCGCATACGGCCGGGTGATCCTCGCCAAGATCGTGGCGATCGGACTGCTCGTCGCCCTGGGATGGTGGTGGCGCCGGACATGGGTGGTCGCGAGCGCTGCACACCGCATGAGTTCGGACGGATCCCTGCGTCGCGCCATCGGTGAAGTTGTCTTCATGGCCATCGCATTCGGGCTTGCCGCGGCCCTTGCGACAACTGCGTAAGACGTGCCTCAGCGCGACATTTCGTGACCCGCACATTTAACGTTTCACGTCGAGATTTAACCTCTACGTGAGTTTATTTTCCCAGCTTGCGGCGGTTTCCGGCCCCCCTTAGCGTTGCTCGCATGACGGAGGCCCAACGCTCGTTTCTCGTCTGCGCTTCGCAGCGCAGCGGCAGTACTTTGCTGGTCGAATCCCTGCGAGCAACCGGGGTCGCGGGTGAGCCGGAAGAGTTCTTCCAGTACCTCCCCGAGACCTCGCGATCGCCGCAACCGAGGCAGTGGTTCGAAGACGTCACGGACGAGTCCGTCCTGGGTCTGCTCGCCCCGTTCCACCCGGGCACGCCGGACACTCGCACCTCCGAACAGTGGCGCACACAACTTCTCGAACTCGGCCGAACCCCCAACGGAGTCTGGGGTGGCAAGCTGATGTGGAACCAGACGCCGCTCCTACTCGATCGCGCGGCCGGATTGCCCTGGCGCAGTGGGACGGACCTACGTTCCGCACTCCACGACACCCTCGATCACGACCTGCAGTTCATCCACGTCTATCGAGAAGATGTCGTCGCTCAAGC
The DNA here is from genome assembly GCF_001445685.1 of Rhodococcus sp. KB6. NCBI lineage: Bacteria > Bacillati > Actinomycetota > Actinomycetes > Mycobacteriales > Nocardiaceae > Rhodococcus > Rhodococcus sp. KB6. Next base: position 174,945 of record NZ_LNAK01000099.1, read on the forward strand.
TGTGTCGATGTGGCGCGCCGTGCAGACACAGGTTTGGCGCGACGACGCGACTCCACCGAATCTCTCGGACGGTGCGCAGTACAACGCAGTCGGAATCGCGCACCTGGTGACGATTCTCGGTGAGCAGGAACGCCAATGGAAGCGCTGGTTCGAGGAAGAGGACATCTCTCCCATCGAAGTCGGGTTCCGCGATCTCACCGAAGACCCGCAATCCGTGGTCGCAAAAACCCTCATCTCCCTCGGCCTCGACGGACAACTGGCCCCGCCACCGCCGCTGCGTCGTCAGAGCGACGGACGATCCCGCGAATGGGTGCAGCGTTATCGCATCGACGCCGAACAGAACGGATATCCCGTCACATGAGCACCGTCACCGATGTCGTCGACGAACTCCGAGTTCTCGAATCCGAAGCGGTTCACATCATTCGAGAGGTGGTGGCAGAACTCGAGAGACCGGTCCTGCTCTTCTCGGCCGGCAAGGACTCGATAGTCCTGCTTCGTCTGGCCGAGAAGGCGTTTCGGCCCTCCCCACTCCCTTTCCCGGTCCTGCACGTCGACACCGGTCACAATTTCGAGGAGGTCATCGAATTTCGCGACCGTCGAATCAAGGAGGGCGGGCACACACTTCTGGTTGCTTCCGTTCAGGATTCGATCGACCAGGGCAGAGTGCAGGAGTCGACCGAGACCAGCGGATCGCGAAACCGCCTGCAGACCAGAACCCTGCTCGACGCTCTCGAAGCTGGAAGGTTCGACGCCGCGTTCGGCGGCGCCCGCCGGGACGAGGAACGTGCGCGCGCCAAGGAAAGAGTCCTCAGCTTCCGTGACGAGTTCGGCCAGTGGGACCCGCGAGCGCAACGGGCCGAACCGTGGTCGCTCTACAACGGTCGGATCAGACGCGGCGAGTCCGTTCGTGTCTTTCCGCTGAGCAACTGGACCGAGCTCGACATCTGGCGCTACATAGCCCAGGAGGAACTGGAACTGCCGTCCATCTATTTCGCGCACCAGCGGAGGGTATTCGAGCGCGACGGAATGCTCCTCGCTGCTTCCGAATTCAGCACCGACGCCGAGAACGCCGCGGCAACGACCGAGTGGGTGCGATATCGAACCGTCGGCGATCTGACCATCACCGGCGCCGTTCGATCGCACGCCACCACTATCGACGACGTCGTCACCGAAATCTCGGCCGCGACGGTTTCCGAACGAGGCGAGACTCGCGCAGACGACCGAACGTCGGTCGCCGCGATGGAAGACCGAAAGCGTGAGGGCTACTTCTGATGACGACCACCATCACTCGCCAACTCCTGCGGCTGGCAACGGCGGGTAGCGTCGACGACGGCAAGAGCACGCTGATCGGACGACTGTTGCACGACACCGACAGCCTGCCAACCGATCACCTCGATTCCGTGACCGACGAGCACGGTGTCGCCGACCTGGCTGCACTCTCCGACGGACTACGTGCCGAGCGTGAACAGGGCATCACGATCGACGTCGCGTACCGATTCTTCTCCACCCCGACAAGAAGTTACGTACTCGCCGACACCCCGGGGCACGAACGCTACACGCGCAACATGTTCACCGGAGCATCCAACGCTCACGTAGCGGTCCTGCTGGTCGACGCGAGGACCGGCGTGTTGCGTCAGACGCGCCGGCACGCCAGAATCGCCGCACTGCTCGGTGTTCCGAACCTTGTAGCCGTGGTGAACAAGATCGATCTGGTGGACTTCGACGAAGCGAGATTCGCTCAGGTGCAGGAAGAATTGCGGGCCTTGGCACGGCAAGTCGGACGCGAGGACGTACTCGCCATACCGGTCTCCGCGAAAGCCGGCGACAATGTCGTGACGCGGTCCGAGAACACCGCGTGGTACGAGGGGCCGACGCTCCTCGAGTACCTCGAAGGCGTCGAACTCCATGCGCCCGCGACGCACATCGAGGAGCTTCGGCTTCCCGTGCAATGGGTTTCGCGCCCCGATCCGCAGAATCGTCGCCGGTACACCGGCCGGATCTCGGCAGGCACACTGAGCGTCGGAGACGAGGTAGTGGTCCTGCCGTCCGGATCGAAGAGCACCGTGATCAGTCTGGACACTCTCGACGACAACCGCAGTACTGCCGTTGCACCACTGTCGGTTTCGGTGGAACTGGCCGACGACATCGACGTCGGACGTGGCGACGTTCTGGTCAGTGGCGGTGCGCAGGCTCATTTGCCGGTTCTGGCCCGAGAACTCGAAGCCACCATCTGCTGGTTGTCCAACACACCGTTGCGCGCGGGCGATCGGATAGCGCTCAAACACACGTCCCGGACCGTGCGAGCGACCGTCCAAGAACTGCACACCCGTCTCGATCCTGAAACGCTCGACGAGCAGGACAGCCCAGTCGAATTGGGACTCAACGACATCGGAACGGTCACGCTCCGAACCAGTTCCGTGGTGGTCGCCGACACCTACGACCACAATCGGGACTCTGGCGCCTTCATCCTGATCGACGAGCAGAGCAACGACACCGTCGGCGCCGGCACCATTCTCGAACCACGCGTCGTCGTTCCCGGCGAGCAGACCCGCAACGACATCAAGTGGCATCCGTCCTCACTCGAACGTCAACGGCGATGGGCGTCTACCACCCAGAGGGGCGCGACGATCTGGCTGACCGGCCTTCCTGCCTCCGGAAAATCCACCGTCGCTGTGGCTGTCGAACGTGCGCTCGTCGACGCGGGACGCACCGCGTATCTCCTGGACGGTGACAACGTCCGCCACGGTATCTCCGACGATCTCGGGTTCTCGCCGGGAGACCGGGCCGAGAACATCCGGCGCGTCGGGCATCTCACTCGACTGTTCGCCGACGCCGGCGTCGTGGCCATCGCGTCGATGGTTTCGCCGCTGCGTTCGGATCGAGCAATTGCGCGCGCTCTCAACGAAGCTGCCGGGCTCACTTTCCTCGAAGTTGCCGTCACCACTCCCGTCGAAGAATGCGAACGCCGCGATCCCAAGGGCCTGTACGCACGTGCGCGGGCGGGTGAACTGAAGGGGCTCACCGGAATCGACGCGCCTTACGAGACGCCGGAGGACCCGGACCTGGCATTCGACACAACCGGCGCTGACATCAACGAGCTGGTCGAGCGGGTCATCGCATTGTTGGAAGAGCGCGAAGCCGCGAGGCCCTAGGGGTTTTCGGTGTCCGACTCGAGGTAACCGCGGTCCGCACTGTAGGCGGACCGCACGTTGGGTCGGACACCGATCTTCTCGAGGTACGCCGCCATGCGGTGCACCGCCATCGCGCTTCCCAATGCCTCGTCCGGGAGACGATCGTCGGTTTCGGCGCGCCACGTGTGAAGCTGCGAGGACAATTCCGCCTGTATTGCCGAGACTTCCGGTCGATCGATCAGATTGATCTTCTCGTCCGGGTCGGCACGGAGGTCGTACAGCTCCCGGGGTGCGCGTACCGCAAGATGCTCGGTGCCGAGCGCTTTTCCGGAAAGACTGTCCTCGATGTCGAGCGGTAGATCCAGAGCGGGGCGGACGGCGTAGTTCTCGATGTAGCTGTAGTCCTTGGTACGCACCGCTCGAATGGGATCGAAGCTGTCGTGAAAGGTCTTCTCCGTGAACAGGGAAGTACGAACGGGTTCGGACGGTTCAGTTCCGCGGTCGACGAGGGCATCGGCGTGCGAGCGCCCTTCCACCTCGGTGGGGACGTCGATTCCGAGCAGATCGAGAATGGTCGGAACAAGATCCACACCACTGAACAGTGTCTCGTATTCCTTTCCGCCACTGCGATACCGCGCGGGAGGCCGAGCGATCAAGGCAATACCGGTACCCGGGGCGTAGAGCGTCGACTTGGCACGCGGGAACGCCGCGCCGTGATCAGTGAGGAAGAAGACCCAGGTGTTCTCGTCGAGCCCCTCTTCCTCGAGGGTCGCGAGCAGTTCCCCCACCGCGGCGTCGGCCACCTCTACGCTGCCGTGGAATTCGGCCAGATCCTCGCGCACCTGTGGCACGTCCGGAAGGTATCCGGGGACCTCCAGGGCTGCGGTGTCCGCCGGGGTATAGCGATCGGCGGGGTACGGGCGATGCGTTTCGAAGAATCCCGTGGTGAGCAGGAACGGCTCGGGCGGGAAGCGTCGTAGCCAGTTCTGGGCACGCGGAACCACGTAGTCGCAGAACGAGTTGGTGACGTCGTACTCGTGGTAGCCCAGTCGCTTCGGATACGCAGTCTCGTGCTGCATGCCGAAGAGCGAGGTGTACCAACCGTGGTCGGAGAGGATCTGCGGGAGCGTCTGCACCTCAGCGTGGTACTCCCAGCCGTGGTGCGCCAACCCGATCAGACCGTTGTTGTGCGGATACCTGCCCGAGAAGAGCGATCCGCGCGAAGGCGAGCACAGCGGCGCCGTCGCGTGTGCGTCGGTGAACCGGATGCCTTCTGCCGCCAGCCGGTCGAGATGGGGGCTGTTGACCCCGGCGACACCGTAACTCGCGAGGTGCCGCCCCAGGTCGTGCCAATGAATGATCAGGACGTTATCTCGCGCAGCCGACACGTGGGCAAGGCTAGTTGCCCCGCCCACGTGCGGCAACAGCTCGAATCAGCAGGATCTCAACTGTTTCTGCAGAGTTGTCTGATCCATCCGCGGGTATCGGCCGGATCGATGACGTCGTCCAGTTCGAACGTGGTCGCCGCCATCAGCGCCTTGCCCTGTGCGTAGGCCAGTTCCACGAACTGACCGAACAGTGTTTCCCGAGCCACCGGATCTTCGACGGACTCGAGTTCCTTGCGGAAACCGAGACGCACAGCACCTTCCAGACCCATCGGCCCGATCTCGCCCGTCGGCCACGCGACCGTGAACTCGGGGGCGTGGAAGGAACCACCGGCCATTGCCATAGCGCCCAACCCGTAACCCTTGCGCAGGATGATCGTTCCGAACGGCACGGTGAGGCGAGCACCGGCAACGAAGAACCTGCCGAACCTTCGAACCGTCGCCTCCTCCTCCGAATCCGGGCCCACCATGAATCCCGGTGTGTCGCACAGCGTCACCAGAGGGATGCGGTGCGCTTCGAGCAGTTCCAGGAAATCCGAAGCCTTGTCCGAGGCTTCCGCGTCGATCGCGCCGCCGAGATGCTCGCTGCTGTTCGCCAGCACACCGTACGGAACTCCTTCGACACGAACGAGTGCGGTTACTACACCGCGTCCGTAGTCTCGACGCAGTTCCAGGACGCTGTCGACGTCCGCGATTGCGTCGATCGCTCCACGAACGTCGTACGAGCGCAGGCGATTCTCCGGCACCACATGCCGCGAGAGCCGCGGATCCGGAGCGGTCCACTCTCCGCTCGCACCCTGGAAGTAGCCGAGGTACTGCTTGGCCAGCGCCACCGCATGAGCGTCGTCGTCAGCGACCAGGTGTACGACGCCGTTGCGGCGCTGCACGTCGATGGGGCCGATGTCCTCGGGGCGAAAGTTTCCGAGCCCGCCGCCCTCGACCATGGCAGGACCACCCATCCCGATGTTGGCGTCCGGTGTCGCGATCAGGACGTCGCACGCGCCGGCCAGGGCCGCGTTGCCCGCGAAACAGCGCCCGGACACGACGGCGACCATGGGCACCCGCCCGCTCAGCGCCGCCATGGCGCGGAAGGTTCCCAGCTCGAGGCCCGCCCCGGCGCCGGCGTCGGTGTCACCGGGGCGACCGCCGCCACCTTCCGCGAACAGCACCACCGGAACTCGCTTGCGATCGGCGATCTCGAGCAGGCGGTCGGTCTTGGCGTGATTGCGCATGCCCTGGGTACCGGCGAGCACCGAGTAGTCGTACGAGATCACGACGCTCTCGCCGCCGCTGATGGTCGCCACTCCGCCGATCAACCCGTCGGCAGGAGTGTTGGCGATCAGGTCTTCCTCGCTGCGTCGACTGCGCTGCGCCGCCAGCGCGAGCGCGCCGTACTCGACCAGGCTGTCGTCGTCGACCAGGTCGTAGACGTTCTCGCGAGCAGTCCGGCGTCCCAGCTTGTGACGCTTCGCCACGGCTGCGGGCCGGGCCGGGTCCAGGGTCACCTCGTGGCGAGCGATGATTTCGGCGAGGTCGGGACGGACGTCGTCGAGGTCCACCTCGTCGACCTCGGCGAGCTTCGATCCTGCGCTTGCACTACGGACGACGAGCAACGGTTCGCCCGCGCCCACCGACCTGCCCGGTGACGACAGGACCCGGACCACTTCGAGATCACCGGGCGCCGAGAGAACATGCTGCATCTTCATCGCCTCGAGGACGGCAACCTGGCCACCCGCATGGATACCGTCACCGACTGCCGCGAGTTCGACGACGATGCCCGCCATCTGTGCACGGACCACATCCTCGTCCGGTGCCACGTCCACAGACGAGGAGGGCGTTTGTGGGCCCACTTCGGGGACAAGGTCCGCCAATCGAGAACCCAACCAGTCGACGTCGACCAGGCCGTCGCGGAAGTCCTTGTCCGACAGTATTGCCTGCAGAAATTCGAGGTTGGTCGCTACACCGTCGATGGCGAACTCACTGAGAGCAGCAATCGACTTACGCACCGCGGCAGGGAAATCCGCTCGACGCGTGTGGGTGATCACCTTTGCCAGCAGCGAATCGTAACGCGCACTCGGCGAGAGTCCGACCGTACCGAAGGTATCCACGCGCACGCCGGGTCCGCCCGGAGGAGTGAAGTTGTCGAGCGTGCCGGAGGACGGCAGCGCATTGCCGTCCGGCGTCATGGTTTCCATGTTGACGCGGGCCTGTATCGCAATCCCCGAAGCGTTTGCCACGGATCCGACTGTCTCCGAGCCCTTCTCGACAGCGATGATCCCTGTTGGCAGGTCCAGGTTCTCGAACGGAACTCCGTCCGCGATCGCGAGCTGCACGGCGACGAGATCGACTCCGGTGACCTCCTCGGTCACCGTGTGCTCCACCTGAATTCGGGGATTGACCTCGAGGAAGACGAACCCGCGTTCCTCGACCAGGAACTCGACCGTCGCGATGCCTCGATAGCCGACCTCGGCGCACAGCCTCGCCGCCGCAGCGTGAAGACGCTCGCGCAGGGCCCCCGACAGCCCCTGCGCGGGCGCAACCTCGATCAACTTCTGATGGCGACGTTGGACGCTGCAATCGCGGTCACCCAGAGCGAGCGCGTGGGTTCCACCTTGCCCCGGTGCCGCCACGATCTGCACTTCGATGTGCCGAGCGTGCTCACTGAGTACCTCGGCGAACAGTGCCGAACTGCCGAATCCCGACTGGGCTTCGGCCGCACACACACGGTACGCGTCGTCGAGCGCTTTCGGGTCGCGCACCGCGCGCATGCCGCGGCCACCGCCGCCGCTGAGCGCCTTGATCATGATGCCGCGGGAGTTGCGCTCGAAGAATTCACGCACCTCGTCGAGGTCGGCGTTCGCCGATGTCGACGGCAGGACCGGCACTCCTGAGTCGACCGCCGCAGTGCGGGCGCTGGCCTTGTCGCCGAAAGTCCGGAGAACCTGGGCGTCCGGGCCGACGAAGACGATGCCCGCCTCGGTACACGCCTGCGCGAATTCGGCATTCTCACTGAGGAATCCGTAGCCCGGGTGCACGTGCGTGGCGCCCGTTTCGGCCGCGATCTTCAGCAGTGCGCTCTGATCCAGGTACGCGGATGCGCCCGACGCTCCGAGCGGCACCGACTCCGTGGCCGCCGCGACGTGCGGACTGGACGCGTCGTCCTCGGCGTACACCGACACCGTCTCGATCCCGAGTTCACGGGCAGTTCGAATGATCCGCAGCGCAATTTCGCCGCGGTTCGCAATCAGCAGTCTCACTTGCCCCCCTGAGTGCGCTCGAACAGATCGCCCTTGCGCACCTTTCCTGTTGCAGTCATCGGAAGCGCCTCGAGCACTTCCACTTCGGGCACCTTGTACGTGGCCATGTTCTCCTTGGCCCACGAGACGATCTCGTCGGCCGCAGTGTCGGAACCCTCGACCAGTTGGACAAACGCAAAAGCCACCTGCCCCTTGTCCGGGTCCGGTTTCGGCACCACCGCAGCCTTTTCGATCGCCGGGTGCAGCATGAGCAGCGCTTCCACCTCGGAGGGAAAGACACTCATGCCGTTGGTCTTGATCATTTCCTTGTTCCGCGCCAAATAGTGCAAACCGCCACGCTCACTGAACTTTCCGACGTCACCGGTCTGCAGCCAGCCGTCACGGATGGCGTCGGCGGTGGCCGCCTCGTTGCGGTAGTACGCGGAAAGGATGGACGGGCTGCGCACGATGATCTGCCCGTGCTCGCCGACGGGAACCGGCCTGCCGTCGTGATCGACGATCAGAACGTCGGTGCCGGGCACCGGAATTCCGCAGAACACCGGCTCGCTTTTCAGGTCGTAGTCGCCGTCCTGGAAGCCGAGGGTGATCGTGTCCGCGGTGTGGGTTTCGGTCATGCCGTAGCTCGCTTCGCGCAGAACGCCGCCGGTAGCCTCGCGCCACCGCTGGCGCGTGGCCGGATCGAGTTTGAGAACGAACGAAACTGCCATGACGTTCTGGAGTGTCGAGAGATTTCGCTCCGCGAATCCTGGCGTGTCCATCAGTTCGACGTAATTGTCGACAGTTCCGACCAGCGAGGTCACGCCGTAAGCCTCGACAGCGTCGAGCGTGGTCTCCGCATCCCAACGATTCAGCAGGACCACGGTTCCGCCGTTGACGAGCGGAACCAGGATGCCGAAGTCCTCACCTGCGATCCAGAAGATCGGCAAGAACACCAGGGACACCGGCGGATTGGCACCCACCTGGTCACCGCCCGCAAGCGTCGCGGTGGCCGCGGTGTAAACCATGTGGCGCTGAGTGTGCTCACAGCCCTTGGGCATTCCCGTCGTTCCGCCCGTGTAGTTCAGGGCGGCGAGGGAATCGAGTTCGGTGGCGACAGGAGTCGCCCGCTCACTGGTGATGATCGACTGCCAGTCGCTCAGGCGCGGATCGTCGACCTCGAAGGGCAGTTCGACGGTCGGGATCGCCGTCAGCATGTCCGACACTGCAGTCTTCGCGACGTGTTCGAGTGGAGTCTGTGAGCGAACCTTCTTCACCAACTTCGAGAAGGTGTTCTGCGTCAGTAGGACCTTGACGCCGGCATCGTTGAGTTCGTGAATCAATTCATGTTCACGGAAGAGTGGATTGATCGGCACGTGAACCGCACCGACCTTGAGAATGCCGAGCATCGCGATATGGAACTGAGGGCAATTGACCAGGTGAACGCCGACGCGATCGCCGCGTTCGACTCCGAGTGACAGCAGCCATCCGGCAAAACGATCCGAAAGCTCGTCGTATTCGGAATACGTGATGACCCGGCCGTAGAAGACGATGGCAGGAGTATCCGGCCGCTCGATCGCCCAATGCCGCAAGTAATCGACAAGTCCCCCACCTTCGAGCGGATACTCGACGGCGCGGGGAATGCCGGCGGGCCAATGCGCTTGTTGCAGCGCAGAGATCTCCGCCAGAGCCGCTTCGAGCACGTCTTGTTCTGCCACCGATCACTCCATTCGTAAAAGAACTCTATTTCGACTCTTCGAACCCGATCAACCGCTCGGACATCGTCGTCATATCTGCAATGAACTGGTTCTGCTCTTCGACACTCGCCTTACTCAGTCGTGCTCCACCGGCCATCTGTGCATCCGAGATCATCTGAACGAGCACCGGAGGCGAAACGCAGGGATCTACGTCGTGAACCTGTCGAATCCGATCGACAAAGCGGACGTAGCGGCTCACGAGCTTTTCGCGAACCGCCGACCAACTGCGCTCGACCTCGGAATCCACCCGCGCCCGATGCTCGATCACCGCGAGCAGGTCACCGTAGGTGTACACGGCCGTGATGAACGCCGACGTGGTCGTTCGGAGAACTTCGCGTAGATCCTCGGCCGCCGGGCCCTCCATGTGCTGAGCGTCGAGGAAGCGTCGGCACATCATTTCGGCGACGGCGCGGAAGACCTCGTCCTTCGACGAGAAGTACGCGTAGAAGGTCGCCCGGGACACATCAGCCCTGGTCGTGATCGTCTCGACCGTCACGGCGTCGTATCCGAGTTCGCCGAAGCAGAGGGCAGCGGTGTCGAGCAGTCCGGCACGGCGTGGACCGTCGCCGAGTTTGCGGGCTGTCCGCGCTCGCTCCTGCGTTTCACTGGTGGTCACCGTCACAGTGTGTGTTGACGTTGACGTCAATGTCAAGAATCGCGAGCCCGGCGCCCCACTTCGGCTTTTTGTTCGGGTCACCCTTTCACACCCCGCATATCGGGTGTAAGACTCTGCCTCTAATGTTTTTCGCCTTTCCCAGAAGGAGTCAATTCCGTGCCGGAAGAATCCGCCTCGCCCTCCTATTCCACAATCAAGGAAACAGTTGCAGCTTTGATGCCGGCACTGGAGTCGGAACTCGTCGAACTTGTTCGTATTCCGTCGATAGCAACAGAAGGTTTCCCCAGCGAGCCCCTGTTCGAGGCTCACGACCTGATCGTTTCTCTATTGGAGAAGTCCGGAGTCACGAAGATAGAGAAACTCGAAATAACAGGTAAAACTGCGCCGGTCATCATTGCAACAGTTCCCGGTCCAGAGGGAGCCCCGACCGTATTGATGTATTCGCATTACGACGTCGTTCCCGCCGACGACGTCGAACTCTGGGATTCACCGCCTTTCGAACCGAGCAAGCGTGACGGCGCGATTTACGGCCGCGGTACGGCAGATTCGAAGGCAAACGTCATCGGCATGATCGGCGCGCTTCGCGTCTTCGACGGAAAGCCGCCGGTGACGGTCAAGCTCGTCATCGAAGGCCAGGAAGAATTCGGCAGCCCCTTCGACAACTATCCGCCGGAAGCCCCCGAATTGTTTGCGGCCGACGCAATGGTCATCGCCGACGTCGGGAGCGTTCGACCCGGATCACCGACCCTGACCGTCGCACTGCGCGGATCGGCCCAGGTGATCGTCGAACTCACCACTCTCGGAGCCGACAAGCACAACGGCCTCTACGGCGGCGCCGCACCGGACGCCCGCCTCGCGCTCATCCGCGCACTGGCGTCGCTGCACGACGACAACGGTGACGTGGCGATCGACGGCCTCCTGCGCGAACCGTGGACCGGCAGTTCATACACCGAGGACGAGTTCCGCACCCTCGCCGAGATCCAAGACGGGCTTCCGCTGCTCGGAACCGGCGGCATCGGCGAACGCATCTGGTCGGGCCCGGCCATCACCGTGACGGGAATCGACGCTCCCCCTGTGGACGGTGCGGTCAACGCCGTCGCAAGCACTGCCCGCGCCGTGATCAATCTGCGCGTACACCCGCGCCAACCTGCCATCGAGGCGCAGGCTGCTCTGGTCCGACACCTGGAAGCCCTGCGCCCCTTCGGTTTACAACTGACTGTCACCGCGGGAGAAACCGGCGACGGGTTTGCGGCAGCCGAAGGTGGACCGGCCTTCGACGCGGCATTGTCTGCATTATCGCAGTCGTGGGGTGAGCCGGCCGGGCTGATGGCAGGCGGCGGCTCGATCCCCCTCGTGATGGCCTTGGATACAGCAGTGCCCACCGCCGAGAAGCTGTTGTTCGGCGCCACCGACGGTTACGCGAACATCCACGGCCCCAACGAACGCGTCCTGCTCGACGAGCTCGAGAAGGCCGTCGTCGCCAAAGCACTGTTCTTCCAGGAGTACGCACACACCTTCGAGGGGAAGAAATGAGCACCGAGACCGACACGGGGTCCGCACCTACTCCGGCCAAGAAGAAGTTCGAGTTCCCCGGCGCGGTCACGATGCTCGCGATCGTCACCATTCTGGTCTGGGTTGCGGCACTGTTCATTCCGGCCGGACGCTTCGGCGTCGACGTGGACGGCTCACCCGTTCCCGGCAGCTTCGAGACCGTCACGTCTCCGCTGTCGTTCTGGGAACGAATCCAGCAACTGATCCTCTCCCCCGTGAACGGCCTGTACGGCGTACAGGATTCGATCACCGGGTTCGTCGACACCGACAACATCGGACGGCTCTTCGGTTCGGTCGGCGTAGTCCTCTTCATCATGGCGCTCGGTGCGTTCATCTCGGTCAGCTTTGCCACCCGCAGCCTGGAAACCGCTGTCTCCCAGCTGGCTACCAAGCTCAGCGACAAGGGCTGGTTGCTCATCACCGTCATCATGGTGCTGTTCTCGCTGCTCGGTTCGACAATGGGCTTCTCGGTCGAGACGTTCGGCTTCTACGCCCTGCTCATCCCGCTGATGACGGCACTGGGTTACGACCGCATGGTCGCGGCCACCATGATCATCCTCGGCGCTCTGGTCGGAAACATGGCGTCGACCGTCAATCCGTTCTCGATCGGCGTCGCCTCCGGTGAGGCAGGCGTCTCCATCGGTGACGGCATCGTGCTGCGCGTGATCCTGTGGATCGTATTGACCGCTGTGGCAGTGGCATTCGTTCTCCGCTACGCCGCAAAGGTGAAGAAGGATCCGTCCAAGTCGCTTGTCGGTTTCGACATCGCGGACGACGAAGACGAAGAGCCGGCCGAGCCGGTGGACATCGACGGCAAGCTCACCGGAACTCAGAAGCTGGTACTGCTCATCACCGGACTCACCTTCGGACTGATGATCTTCTCCGTCATCCCGTGGTCGAGCATCTTCGGCGCCACCACCGGTCCGGCCGAGTACGACGCGTACCACGTCACGGCAACCGAGCCCTACTGGTTCGAGTTGAACTGGTGGTTCCCGCAATTGGCGATGCTGTTCATCCTCGCCGCCGTTCTCGTCGGCATAGTCGCGAAGATGGGTGAGAAGAAGATCGTCTCCCTGATCACGCGTGGAGCCGGCGACATGGTCGGACCGGCGATCGTCATCCTGCTCGCTCGCGGCGTCTCGGTGATCATGACCAACACCGAAACCCTCGACACCATCCTCAACGCGATGGAGCAATTGGTCAGCGGCGCTTCGGCGGGGGTCTTCGCGATCCTGGTGATGCTCGTCAACATCCCGCTGGCGTTCCTGATCCCGTCCAGTTCCGGTCACGCCACCCTGGCGATGCCGCTGCTCGCGCCGCTGGGCGACTTTGCCGGAGTCAGCCGAGCACTCGTCATCACCGCCTTCCAGATGGGCCACGGCCTGATGCTGATGGTTGCCCCGACCAACGTCGTCGTTGTCGGCGGGTTGGCCATGGCGAAGGTCGGCTACGACAAGTTCCTGCGCTTCGTCTGGCCACTGCTACTGATCAACTTCGTGATCGTTGTCGTGGTGATCGGCGCAGCAGCGGTATTCGAGTAGTTCAGGCGTGGTGGGCCTGGCGTGCCGCCGTCTCCAGACGGTCGGTGTACTCGGCCCACCACGCCTCATCACCGGGAGCCAGATTGTTGTCGCCCGCTTTCATCCCCGCGGCGCCGTCGATCAGCTCCCGCACGATGTCCGCGTGGCCGGCGTGCCGATGGATCTCGGTGACAACGTGAACGAGTATCCGGTGCAGTGTGACGTCGCGACGATCCTCCGGCCAGTGCTTCACGAAGCCGGGGGCGTCCAGATCGTGCTCCTCGATCGTGGCGTCGGCGAAAGCCCAGGTGCGGCGATAAGTTTCGACGATGTCGGCAGTGGACTCGTCGGCGCGGGCCCACATGTCGACGTTGAGTTCCTCCGAACGCAACCACGCGGGGAGATCGGGAACACGCCGGCCGAACGTCGGACCGAAATACCCGAGCTCGACGCCGATCATGTGTTTGACCAGACCCAACAAGTTGGTCCCTGTCCGGGTCATCGGGCGCCGAATGTCATACTCCGACAGCCCGTCGAGCTTCCAGACGAGCGCATCACGTGCTGCCTGCAGGTACCGCTGGAGATCTTCCTTTTCCGAGTTGGTGGTCATGAAACCAACCTAAACCGAGTGGAGCAGACATTGACAGCGGTCGAGGATCTGACCGAGGTTGCCTCTCGGGCCGTCGCCGCCGAGCGTGACGCCCGGTCGGTGCGCTGGCACAACCCGGCAGCCGTCCGCAAGGCTGCCGCGTCCGTAGGTGATTCGCTCGACGACGAACGATCAGCGCTGAGCCGACCGTCGTACAGCGGGTTGTCACCGTCGCCGCACATGGCGCGCCAACTCGAACTGATCACGACGTTGCAGCCGCCGCTGCCCGCCGACGCCGGCATCGGCACCGCCGCGCAGGCCGAGGCCGACGCCGTCGCCGCGGTGACCACCGCACGGATAGCGTTGCGCGCCGCCCACCTTGCGGTTCTCGAAGCACGCGTCGCCGCGCTCGATGCCGGTGACACCGATACCGTCGCCGCCGCGATCCGTGGTTACGTCCCGCTGAACTCGGGCAACCCCGTCGTCCGGCATGTGCAGGATCTCGGCTCCCGGATCCGTGAGGAAGCACGGCACGTGGTGAGTGGTAAGCCTCGGTCGATCGCTTTTCGGCTGGGGCTGAGCCTCGGAATGGGCTTGGCGTACCTGGCATTCATTCGCCTCTTCCAGTGGGACACCAAGGAAGATCGACTGCCTTACCTTGCGCTGTATGCACTCTCGGGTGTGGTCGGAAGCGTCGTGTGCACCAATGCGCTCAGCTTCGACGCCGGCCGCGTGCGCGCTGCGTTGTCCGGTGGAACGAGGCTCTGGCACGTGCTCGTCGCGAAAAACGCGGTGATGCTGCTCCTCGTCGGCAGCGCCGGGTTCCTGCTCAGCGCCGTCCTCGCGTGGCGCTCCGGAAGCAGTGCCGACCTGGTGAAGGCGTGCGGCCAGGTGCTGACCATGATCCTGCTCTGGTTGGGGGTCGCGAACGTGATGTCGGTGAGCTTGCCGCTGCGGGCAGAACCGATGACGGCGCGGCGCCACGACGGCACGTGGAAGCAGTTCCTGCTGTCCTTCGTCATCTCGTACGGTGTCGGACTGATCGTCAATCTGATGCTCTACTGGCGCGTCTGGGCAAAGACGACGCTGCTCGAGCAGATGGGCGTTCCGTGGATTCCGGTCCTGCTGCTCCTCGCGAGCGCGGCCGCGACGTGGCTGTTGCTGACCGTGCTGGCCGTACTCCTGGCCGAGCAACCGCGCTTCCGTCGCGCCTTGCACCGGGAGATGGTGGTCTACCGCGAAGAAACCAACCACTTGCAGGCGACCATTCAGCACAATTCCGGCTAATGTAGCCGTGCGTGGCTGATCCGGGCACGTCGCGAGTACACGCAGTGTCGAGGAAGGCGTGACCCATCATGTCCGTAAAGCCTGGCGCGGCCGCCACAACGGCCGCCGTGAGCACCGCCTCCTGGCTACCACTCATCGTGGTGGTCCTCACCCAGATTCAGGCGTCGTTCGCCGTCAACGCCCTGACCGTCTCGATGGCCGGCATCACCACCGATCTCGACACGCCCGCAACAAGTGTCGGCACCGCGATCACCGCGGGCACCTTCGCCATGGCTGCCTTCATTCTGTTGGGGGCCAAGATCGGCGCCCGTTACGGAACGCGTCTGGTCTTCCAGATTGCCGTCGCGATTCACGGCCTCGCAATGGCCGCGGTCGCCCTGAGTCAGAGCCCGGCAATGCTGTTCGTGGCGCAAGCTGCATCCGGCGCCGTGATCGCCCTCATCGCTCCCGCGTTGACGGTCTTCATCGCCACGAACTTCAGTGGCGATCAGCAGGCAAAGGCCATCGGTTACCTGGCAGCAGCAATCCCGGCGGCCGGTGTGCTGGCGCTGCTCATCGCCGGTTCCTTCGCGACGACGATCGGGTGGCGATACTCGTTCGCCCTCGTCGTGGCTCTCGCGGTGGTCAACCTGATCCTGAGCTTCCGGGTCAAACCTGTTCCCCCGCAGAAGGACATCACCATCGACTGGGCCGGCGCCGCCATTGCTGCCGTTGCCGTCATCCTGCTCAGCTTCGGTTTCAGCGGCCTGAACTCGTGGGGCGTCATCCTGGCCACCGACGCTGCGCCGTTCTCGGTCATCGGTGTTTCACCCGCGGCCATCCTGATCGTCCTCGGCACCATCTGTGCGCAGGGATTCTTCCAGTGGACGCGAAGCCGCAAGGCGCAGAACAAGCCTCAGCTCTTCAACCTCGACGTCCTCAAGACCGGCGCCGAGCGCGCCACCACGATTTGCATGGCGACGATGATGTTCGTGGGAACCGCGGCCAACTTCCTCATTCCGCTGTACATGCAGATCATCCAGGGCCGCAGCAGCTTGCAGACGTCGTTCTCGATCATCCCGTACACACTTTCGATCTTCATCGCGAGTACCGTCGTCGCGCGTCTGTACAAGACGTACTCCCCGCGTCTGATCGCACGAGCCGGGTTCGTCGTCGTTGCCGCTGGACTCATCTTGTTGGCCTTCACCATTCGTGGCGACTGGCATCAGATCTTTGTCGTCATCGGACTGATCACCCTCGGCCTCGGGCAGGGCGCCATCGTTGCGCTGGTGTTCAACACCCTCCTCACCGCAGCCCCCAAGGAACTGGCCGGCGACGTCGGTGCCTGGCGGGGACTGGTACACAACATGTCCGGCAGCGTCGGCATCGCGGTGGCCAGCGTCTTCGCCGTCGGAATCCTCGGTACCCTCGTCAGCTCGCAGCTGATCGACAACCCCACCATCCCGGCATCACTCAAGGTCGAGTCCGGGATCAATCTCGACCAGGTCAACTTCGTCCCCAACGATCAACTCGTCGTGACGCTCGAAAACACCTCGGCGACACAAGCACAGATCGACGAAGCCATCCGGATCAACACCGAAGCGCGCTTGCGCGCCCTGCGAACCTCGCTACTCGTCCTCGCCGGACTCTCCCTGCTCGCCATCATTCCGGCCGGCCGCATGCCCGACGAAGTACCTGCTCTGGAAGAACCGCAACCCACGAAGGGCAAGAAGTAACCGATGTCCAACCAAGACCAATTCGGTCCGATCGAATACGTTGCCGTCGAGTTTCCCGGCGGTGCACCGACCTCCGCAGGATTCGAGCAGCTGCTCACTCTCGTCGACTCCGGCGTGATCCGCATCCTCGACCTCGAGTTCGTCACCAAAGCCGCCGATGGATCAGTGGCCGTCGTACCGGCATCGACCTTCGAACTCGCAGATTTCGATCTGGCGCAGTTCGACGGCGCAGCCTCCGGACTGCTCGACGCCGGCGACATCGCCGCCGTTGGTGACGAGTTGGCCACCGGTAGTGTTGCCGCCGTGCTCGTTTACGAGGAACTGGCCATACTGCCGGTGATCGACGCGTGGACACGCAGCGGCGCAAAGATTGTCACCGAAGGTCACCTGAGCTTGGACGAACTTGCCACCGCACTCGACAACACCGCACCAGGCAATACGGAGAAGGACGCATGAGTTTCTTGAGGCGAGCCGGCCGGGTAGCCGTCGCAAGCTCCATTCACGGCAATGTTCAGCGCCGTCAGCGGACCCGTTGGGCCGCCGAAGATCAGGCTCGCGCAGCGCAGGCCCAGCCGGTGCCTCCGATTCCCGATCTACCACCCCTGCCACCGCAGGCAGCTCCGGCAGCATCGATGGACTTGAAGCTCGAACAGCTCACCAAGCTGGGCGAACTCAAGAATGCGGGAGTATTGACCGAGGCCGAGTTCGAGACCCAGAAGGCACGTATTCTCGCCTGACCTAGCTGCGCCTCCCGAGTGCAAAAGCCATGACGGGAAGCTGCGTCGTCGCGAGATTCAACAGAGATGCCACTCGCGCATCCGTGAATCCTGCGATGGCGCAGCCCGCAAGTCCCATCGCCTCGGTCACGAGGTACAGATTCTGAACCAGCACACCGGCATCCACGTGCATCGTGCGGTAGTGCCGCATCGCGTACTTCTCGAGCGGAGCTTCGACGTCGGCGACCACAAACAGAAGAACCGGGAACACGTCGACGAACTCGGGTTGGAGCAGGCTCGCTCGAAGGTGCTCTCGCACGTCGCCTGGCCGGACAGCTTCGGCACGGCCTCGGGCATATCGGTATACCCCGGCTCCGAGCTCGTCTCCGGGTCGGCTGAGAACAAACGACAGCGTCAGTTCGCGCATCCCGCCCGCCGTCGGGCTGCTGACAAGGCTGTGGTGCAACACGTTTGACAGCTCGCCTGCTCGGAGTACCGTCTGTGCGGGGTCGTAGCGGCTCCGTCGTGCCTGCAAGACGTCCGCGAACCCGCAGGCCGGCAGTGGCGTCGCGGCCGGCAGTTCCACGGATTCACACGTCACCGGCGGCAGTGCGTGCTCGTCGAACGGTAGCTCCGACGGACTCACCGTCCGGTCCAACACTGCATGCAGCGATACGACGGCCTCGATTCGCTCGAGTGCGGTCACGAACCCGGGTGCAGCAGGCGAGACACCTCGCCGGCCCCGTCGATCGAGACCAACTCGCCGGCGAACCACGCCTCCGGAACGGCAAAGATCGCATTCGACGCCGCGGCGGGGGTTCCGGCAAATGCCGTCCGCGCAGCATCCAGGGTGGATTCCCGAGCCGACTCGGTGGAGTAGACGACGAGGACAGCCTTCGGCGACTTCGCGAGCACCGATTCCGTGGCTACCTGGCCGAAGTACTTTCCGTCGGGAAGGTCGTTCTCGAAAAGATTGCTTCCCCCGGCGGCCTCGAGCACACTGCTGTAGAGGCCCCTGGCCAGAGCATAGGACTGTCCCTCCGAAACCTGAACCATCACAGTGGGAACCGGCTCCTGCCCGGCGACAGATGCCTCGGTTGCTGCGAGGGACTTCTTGCCGTCGGCCAGGAGGGTTGCTGCCGCGTCACTAGTTCCGGTCAAGGTGCCGAGACCGTCGAGGTCGGACCAGACGTCGTCGATCCGCCCCTCGGTGACGGCCTTGTGGCAGTAGCCGCTGTTCACGAAGATCGGGATGCCGAGGTCACGCAATTCGTCCATGGTCTGCAATCGGTCACCGTCGAACCAGTATTCCCCGTCGGAGACGATCAGATCCGGACGGGCGTCGAGCAATGCTTCTTTCGCGGGAACTCCGGTGCTCAGTACCGGCACGGCCGCGAACTGATCAGCGAGTTCGGGGCTGGGAGGAGAGAGGTCGGTATTCGATTGTCCGACAATGCGGTCGGCGGCGCCGAGCTGAATGAGAAGTTCCGTCATCGACGGATACAGCGAGACAATCCGCTCCGCCGTCTTGGGCACCGTGACCTCGCGATCACAATTGGTGACGGTGATCTTCTCGGACGACGACGCCGCCGAATCCGCCGTGGAGTTTCCGCATGCGGTCAGTACTGCAGTGGCGGTAACGGCCGAGCACAACAGCGCGGCAGTACGTATCGAGGATTTCAAGACACTGCTTCTTTCGTGTGTAGGAGCGGAGGGGCGAACGAGAGCAGGGGGCGCCCGGTCAACGGATGAGTGCCGAGATGCACCTGAACCCCGAATACTTCGGACAGCAGGTCCTCGGTGAGGACCTCGGCCGTTGGTCCTGTCGCGACAACTACCCCGCCGGAGAGCAGACAGACGTAGTCGCAATACGCTGCAGCCAAGGCGAGTTCATGGATCGCGACAATCGTCGTGGTACCGAGTTCGGCGACCAATTCCATCAATTCGAGTTGAGCACGGATGTCGAGGTGGTTGGTGGGCTCGTCCAGGACCAGCACCGACGGTTGTTGAGCGATCGCCCGGGCCAACATCACACGCTGTTTTTCTCCGCCGGACAGTTCGGCGAAGAGACGTGATCCAAAGCCCTGCATGCCGGTTCGCACCAGTGCGGCGCTGACGATGTCTCGGTCGATCTCGCCGAGTCGAGAGAACGCGCTGTGATGCGGCGTCCGACCCGTTGCAACCACCTCGCGGACACTGAACGAGAAATCGGATGAATGCTCCTGCCCCACAACACCGATGATGCGTGCCGCCGATCGAGGCGAGAGATCGTCCCAAACATTCACCTCGTCCACCTTCACGATTCCGCTTCGAGGCTTCATCGAGCGATACAACGCGCGCAGGAGGGAGGACTTTCCACTGCCGTTCGGTCCGACGAGTCCGACCACGCTTCCCTCGGGCGCTTCGAGGTCTACACCCGAAACCACGAGGCGTCCGCCCCGAACGACGTGAATTCCGCTGGCCGACAATCTCATGACTGCGCACCGCCGTCCCGTCGAAGCAACCAGAGGAAGAACGGTGCACCCAATCCGGCGGTGATGATCCCGAGTGGTAATTCGTTGGGCGCATCCAACATCCGAGCCGCAAGATCGACGATCACCAGGAAGGTGGCACCAACCAACGCGGTCGCGGGGAGCAGCTTGCCGTGATCGGAACCGACCAGAAGTCGTACGGCGTGCGGCACGAGCAGCCCCACGAAACCGATTCCCCCGGCGACGGATACGACAACCGCGGTCAGCAACGACGCGATCACCAGTAGTAGCAACCTGGTACGGCGCACGTCCACGCCGACCGATTGCGCACTCTCGTCTCCCATGGCCAACGCGTTGAGTTGGCGCGATTGTGTCAACAGAATTGCCGCACAGACGGTGATCACCGCGGCGGGCACACCGAGATCCGACCAACTGGCCCCGCTCACCGAGCCCAGCAACCAGAAGAGCACTCCCGAAAGCTGACTCGGATCGGCGCGCAACTGCACAAAACTTGTTGCAGCCGAGAGCAGATAGCCGATGGCAACTCCGGCCAGGACCATGCGCAGCGGGACGAGCATTCCCTCTCGCCGACCCAGTACGAGAACCGCGATCAGGGAGACCATGGCCCCCAGGAAGGCTGCCACCGGAACACCGATCGACAGGCTGGTTCCGATGCCGGTCGTCATGATCAGTACTGCACCGAAGGATGCTCCGGAACCCACGCCCAGAATGTACGGATCGGCAATCGGGTTGCGCACCAACGCTTGCAGCACGGCGCCGGCCAACGACAATCCGGCGCCCGCCAATGCCGCAATCAGAATGCGCGGTACCCGCAATCCCCACACGATCCGATCGAGCAACGGGTCGACCGGCGGACCGCCGACGTGTGCGTACAACACCGCGAACACGTCGGCAAAGGACACCGACGCGGCACCCGACCACACCGCGACGGTGGAGACCGCGACAAGCACAACCGCCGTGGCCAACAGAAACGGGACGTACCCGCGCTCGCCGACGGGATGTGGACGCGACGGCACTCGTGGTGCTGCCTCGCTGGTCAGCGTCATCGCACTCCTGAGTCGGTGGGGTTCGCAGTCATGAACAGTTGGATCTAACCATAACGACAGTCGTTTTCATTAATAGTCACATGCTCATTTGTGCGGATAAGGGTCGGTCCGCAGCGCGCTCGCCCACGCGAAGAGCGCCCCGACCAGCGCAAAGATGCACGCAACGAGGTAGGCGGTGCCGATGTCCCAGCGTCCTGCGATTGCCCCGGCAATCAAGGCGCCGACCGGCGAACCACCCCAGGCGACCATCCTCGCCGTGGTGTTCACGCGCCCCTGCAGACGATCCGGAGTCAGGCGCTGACGTGCACCGATGCCATTGAGGATGGTGACGGTCGCACAGCCGGAGTAGACGACGAGCGCCGTGATCGCGGCGCCGGTGTTGCCGGTTGTCGCAACGACGAACAGCACCACCGGGGCGATGGTCAGCGCCCCGACAGTGATCGCCCCGACCGGCCACTGCGCCGGTAGGCGTGGAAGCACGAGCGCCCCGACCACTCCACCCACGGAGACGGCCGTCCACACGGCGCCGATCATCGGACTCGACGTCGAAATCCCAAGCCTCTCGGATGCGTACACCACCAGGAGCGCCGTAACCGCACCCTGCGTCAGGGAATTGACGAAGCCGACGCCGGTCAAGGCTCGCAGAAGCGGCGACCGCCAGAGGAAGCTGAGGCCCTCGCGTATGTCACGCGCAATTCCGGTTCCCGACTTCTTCGGCGCCGCAGGAGTAATCGAAAACGAGGCTCCGATCGAGGCCATGGCCAGCCCGGCCAGTACGTAAGCCAGTGCATCAGCACCCAATGCGTAGGCCGGGCCGATCGAGGCCACAAGCACGCCGGCTATCGCCGGAAAGACAACATCGATCAGCGTGCTGGACGTCCACAGCGCGCTGTTGGCCGCCGGTATCCTCTGCCGACCGACCAGAGCAGGCAGCGCTCCGAAAGCAGCGGCGTCGAACCACACGAAACACGTTCCGATGCACATCGATACGCCGACGGCATGCCACGCCGTCAATACGCCGAGTGCCTGCGCCGCCGGAATACTCGCCAAAGCAAGTGCAGCTACGGCCTGCGCACACAGGATGACCGTCCGCCGGTTGACTCGGTCTGCCACGGCGCCGGCGAACAAGCCGAACACGAGATACGGCAGAACCGTCCCCGCAGCCGCGAGCGAGGTGAGAAACGGAGACCGGCTGATGTCGAACACCAGGATCGGCATGGCCACTCCGGTGACCGCCGCACCGGCTACGGCAATCGTACGAGCCGTGAAGAACAATCGAAACGATCTGTCCCGAAAGACATGTGGTTGCGCTTCGACGGATCCCGTCGTCGGGGTCTCGCTCATGTATGCACTCTCTTGTACCTGTTGCTCTCCGTGGCGATCTTTCGTACGGTGGCATCGTAATGGAAATGGTTTCCATTACGGAAGGGATGACAATGAGCAACATTTCGTTCGACAGCGTCTCCAACTCGGCTCCGGCCAATGCACTCCAGGGCGTCGGCACCAACGCTCTCGTCGACAACCCGTTTACCTTCGAGCCGGTTGCCGAGGCAACGTCCGCACACGCCCTGCAGGGTGTGGGCACCAACGCCCTCGTCGACAACCCGTTCAGCTTCCAGAGCTGAAACCTCCCCTGATCCAGACTGTTTCGACAGTCTGATCTGCCGATGACCCCGCCCGCATCCGACTCGTCGGGTGCGGGCACCGACAAGGAGATCCGTGTACGCCCTCGCCGACGGACACCAGCTGTATCCGACCCCGGACGGCACTTGGCATTACCTGACACCGGACGAGAACGCAGTCACGATCGGCGCGCCGGCCGAAGACCTCGCGGAACTCGACAACTTTCTCAGGCGCTCTGGTTCGGTGCTCGGCCCGGGAGCTATCGAGATCGCCGACGCCCTCGTCTCTCGCGGCGTGCTGGCTGTTCCAGGTCAAGCGCCGGAGATTCCGCGCCCACAGCGTGTGCTGATGGACGGGATCGGGCCCGTTGCCGATGCTTGCATCGCCCTGCTCTCCAAGGCTCTTCCGCATCTCGAGGTCGTATCCACTACTGCGCCAATCGAACACGACGTTGCGTCGTCGGACCTCGTACTGTCGGTTGCCGGCGCTCCTCCTCACGACGAGTGGTCGGAACTCGATACCTGGTGCCGCCACAGCCGAACTCCGTGGCAACGCGTCCACGCGGAGCTGGGTGAGATCTGCATCGGTCCCTTCTTCGACGGCATCGACAGCGCAAGCTACCGGGACGTCTGCGGTCGACGGCTTGCTGCGTCGCGCGTCCCGGATCATCTGCAGGCACTGTGGAATCACCTCGCCGGCAGCGAACTTCGCCCGCTCGAACTTTCACCCACCGCAGCCGCAATGGCCAGTGCGCTTGCATGTTCGGACGTCGTGGCTGGTGTGCATGGCGCACCGCCATCACACCTTCACCACCAGATCCGGATGAATCCGCGAACCCTCATGATGACTCGCCATCCCGTGCTACCACTGCCCGGCGGCGTTCTCGAACCCGCGCCGACGCTCCGGTGATCTCACTCGGCGTGAAGATCCCGGCAGCAGACGGTTCTTCGTTGGCTACGGATGTGCTTCTCCCACCGGATTCTTCACCGCGGGGACTGATCGTGATCCGCACCCCGTACGGGCGTGGATGGCATCTGGCGGAGGGGATCGAATGGCGATCACGAGGAATTGCATTCATCTCGCAGGACGTACGCGGACGGCACGATTCCACCGGCTCTTGGGAACCGTACGTCCACGAGCGCGAGGACAGCGCCTCCCTGGCCGAGTGGCTGCAGGATCAGCCGTGGACACCGGAGTGCGTCATCGCGAGCGGGGCTTCGTATGCGGCCGGAACCGCCTGGGCATTTGCTGCCGAGACCAACAGCGCCGATCGGTCATTTCGTGTAGACGGCGTCGTCTCCAAGGTGCCGACCATCGGAAGCGACCGCGTCAAACGTGATCCCTCGGGGATACTTCTCCTCGCCGAGCATCTGGCGTGGTGGGGCGAGCACGGAGATTCGTCTTCCTCTCGTGAGGGTTTCATCCCTGCCCTGATGCGCTCGGATTCGTCATTGCTGGAACATCTCCCGGTGCAGTCGATGATCGAGAAAGTCGGTCTGACCTCCGATTCACCAGGTTGGAGGACGCCGATCAGCCGGGCTCGTGAACGCGAACCGTACGGCAGCGACGATCTCGTCTCCGCGGACGAACTGTCCGAGCTCGATGTCGCCGGACTGCACGTCGGCGGTTGGGACGATGCGATGATCCGGGAGACGCTTCGGCACTTTGCATCCGTGGGGCACGGGCCACAAAGTTTGATCGTGGGTCCCTGGGCACATGACCTCCGCCCTGGAATGGTCGGCGAGACAAGTTTCGGCCGCCTTCAGGTCGAGTGGATGGAATCGGTATTCGCTGCGCGGCCCCTGACCATCAATCGGGTATTCGACCGGGGTGTCGGCGAATGGTCGACCGAACCGTTTGTCACGGGTGCGAATCGCGTTCATCTCGAACCAGATCGGAAGGATGCGGCCTACAGCTTCCTGTATGACGCCTCACGGGACCGAAACAACTGTGTTGTCTTGACTTTCGATATCAAGCACGACTCCGTACTCTCCGGAACACCATCGGTGGAGCTGAAAGTGTATTCACCCGAGGGCGAAGCCGATTGGATCGCCGAACTGAGCGTCGTCGATCCCGCTGGAGTTACCAGATCGATCGCACGGGGCGCGGGTGTCAGCCTGCAGCCGACGATGGTGACCATCGATCTGGATCCCGTGTTGCACACTGTGCGCGCGGGTGATGTCTTGACGCTGCGGATCGCCGGCTCGGACTTCCCACGACTCGCACGCAATCTCGGAGACGGTGATCGCTATCGAGGAACACGCAGTACCGCACTGCACCAATCATTTTCCGGGTCGTTGACCCTGCCAATACTCGGAGGAACTGCCGGTGGATGACTTGCTGGTCGACGCCCGGAGCGGCGTGCTGACCTCACTGGAACCACACATTCGCTCGGACATGCCGACAGGCTGGGTCGGTTGGGCCGCGAGGGTGGCCGACACCAGAAACTTCGGCGGCAGCGGTTCACTGTTTCGCGCGGACCCTTACGGATTCGGGGCTTCGATACGCGACGATGCAGCAGCTCGCGGGGCGGCGACCGGTGAGGCCGTCGAAAGATATTGCGGCAACGTGGTCCCCGAGGATCTGGTCCGCAGCAGTGCATCAGCGCTGGAACTGGCCGGCTCACGGGTCGTCGATCCCGCTGAATTTGCGTTGTACAGCGAGGATCAGTACCGCCTTCCCGGATTCCCCTTTGTTCCCTTCACCTCTGATCTGAACATTCGCTGGGCATTGGGTCATACCATGGACGAAAAGGTGCCCACCTACGTGCCTGCGGCCCTGACTTATCTCGGGTACTACACAGGCACCCGTCGCTGCGAGCCACCGATCGCGTCGTTGCAGTACGCCGGAATCGCAGCGGGACGCTCACGCGACGAGGCCGAGATGTCAGCTCTGCTGGAACTTCTCGAACGCGATGCCACCGCGCTGTGGTGGTGCGGGGACCGGTCACAGCCGGCGATCGAGCTTTCCGACTGGGAGCGGTTGCCTGCGCACCGCCAACTCGGGGATCTGGAGAGCCAGACCCGGAGCGTTCGAGTGCTGCTGCTTCCCTCCCCCTTCGGCATTCCCGTCGCCGCAGTGTGGATCCGCGATGACCGACGTGGATTGGTCGCGCTGGGCACAGCTTGTCGACCGACGATGGAGGCGGCCGTCTCGAAGGCACTGGTCGAGGCGTACGCGGTACTTGCCATCACGATCGACCTCGCCGACCCCGACGGGCCGACCTGGCGCAGCGTGGCGGACGGAACGCTGCCGGCGCACCTGTACAAACCCTTTCGGGCCGACCGTCGTTACCGGGACGAGTTCGATCCGCAATGGAAAGATGTCGTCGATCTGCCGACCGTTGCCCAACTTTATCTCGATCCCGTGATGGCCCTGGCCGCAGAGGAACATCTCTTCGACTACACCGAAACACTCTCGGTATCAGAGATTCCCGACGAAGCGCCGTTGGATCTGGCTTCTCTCGTAGCGCTTCTGATGTCACGGGGACACCAGCCGATTTCCGTCGATCTCACCACCGGCGACATCTCGATTGCCGGGTTGCACGTCGTCCGCATCCTGACTCCGGGCCTGTACAACAACGCCCCGGCAGCCTTTCCCCTTCTTGGAGGTAGCAGATTGACCAGCGCATCGACCACCCATCTGCATCTGCCGGTCCCCCTCGCATGACATCTTCGCTCGTCGACCGCCGAACTGGGATCATTCGAGAGCTGGTCGACGCCGTTGTTCCCCAGCACTTTCCGCCCGAGTTCAAGCTGATTCACTCGTATGTCAGTGATTCAGCACGCTTTTCACCCTGGTCCAGTGACTCGGCCGGCGCCGGATATTGCTTCGATCTGGGTGACCGTGCGCGGCCTACCGCAGCTGCGATAGGCGAAGCGGTGGAACGATATTGCGGCAACATCGTCGCCAAACCGATCGTCCGCGGGTCGGCCGATGCCTTGATCGGAGCAAGCATCGACCTGTCACAACTCGCGCGTTTCGACGCCGCCCAGTGCGCGCGGCCACAGTTCCCGTTCGTCGAACCAACCGACGATCTGGAGATGGACTGGACTCGCGGAGCCGACCTGATCACGGGTTCGGATATCTGGGTACCGGCCGAACTCGTCTGGGGTTCGTATCCTCATTTCGTCGCCCGGACGGGTCCGGCGATCTCTCCGGTAGCTCAGGCGGGTCTCGCCGCCGGACCCTCGGTGAAGTTCGCAATCGACAATGCCTTGCGCGAGATAGTCGAACGAGACGCGATGACGCTGTCCTGGACCGGGCGGCGTGGTGTTCGGGTCGTCACCGGCATTCCCGAGGTGCTTCGGCGACTGGGGAATCACGGCACCCTCTCGACCAGGTGGTTGTCATTCGACAGCGATTTCGGGATCCCGGTGCTCGGCGCCCTCATCCACGACGGACTCACCGGATACTCGACCATCGGTACCGCCTGCCACGAAGACGCCCAGACCGCTGCGTTCAAGTCACTCGGCGAAGCGCTTCAGCTGCAGCTGCTTTCCGCCGACTACGACAACCCGCAGAGCGGCATCGGTCGAGCCGCGGCCTCCCCGACCAGTCCGCTTGCGCCTTGGCGAGCTGACCGAAGCTATGCAGGCGCCTACCGATCGGATTTTGCCGACGTGATGGACTACGGATGCCACTTGCAACTTCACCTGGACCCGGAGATCCAAGCACGATTCGAGAGTGAGCTGGTCGGTGCCGTCGTCGGCGAGGTGGGACTCGACTCTCTGACATCAGCCGCCGGCACCGAAAGCGCTCTGACGGCAGCCGGTTTCCGGCCGGCATGGGTCGATCTCACCACAACTGATGTTCTCCACGCCGGCCTGCACGTCGTCCGCGTCGTCGTACCCGGTTGTCTCACCAATGCGGCCGCCGGATTGCCGTTTCTCGGCTCGCCCCGACTAGTGGACAGTCTTGCCGGACGATCGGCTCGCACCATCCCATTGCCGCACTGACAGTTCGGGAACCGCCGCTTGCAACGACTCGGTGGTTTCCACCGCGTGGAACCACGTCGGCTTCGAGATCGCGGCATCCCGAATCACCTGCACGGCGCGCGCGGCGATAGCTGCCGTCGCGACCGACTGGCTACGCCCCGAAACCCACAGCGCCGGGCCGGTATCCGCTCGGGCCATCGCTACCCAACGATCCGAGCCCCACAGCTTCTTCGGCACGACCTTCTGTAGCGCGGGTGCCCACGTCATGGCCGCAAGTCCGAGCGTCGCGGTGGACGTGTCCAATCGCAGGTACGTCCTGACCGGAACACCGAGGTCTCGCGTCAACGCATGCTGGTCCGAAAAGTCGGCCCGCACAGCAGGACCGGTGCGGTAGCCGGTCACATCGGGCGGTATTCGAAACGTCTTCATCCCGGTGTAGTTGCGGACCGATCGTCCGTCGGGATCAGGAAACCTCGTGCCCAACATCCCGTACGTTCACGCCGTTGCGGCCGGCCCGTGTAGTTCTCCACCGCCGAGGCCGATCAGGATGTCCACGGGTCCGTCGCCGAGTCGATGCGCCTCGGTTGCAAGGACACTGGTCAATCCCGGCGCCAACCCGACGCCCATCAGAACGGGTCCGTCGACCGCTTCCAATTCTTCGCAGTAGCTCGAGGTCGCCGTGATGTCGACGAATGCCGCCCCACCGCGTACCGCTTCGTCTGCCAGGCCAACGTCCTCGAGACCCGACGCATTCACCACCACATCGAAGTCTCGAACCACAGTCGAATACGCGCCTGGTTCTTTAAGATCAACGACGACGTCCGCGCGGGCAGGATCACGGCCGGCGGAGTACGCGGAGATTTCGGGGACCTTCGCGAGTTGTTTCATCAGGGGAATCCCGACGGCACCGTAGCCACCGAGTACAAGAACCTTTGTCATTATTTCGCCTCCCGAGTCGCTAGAGTTCGACTCTAGAGTTAAACTCTAATCATGACTGAGGTTCTTCGGGAAGACACGTCGGCGCGGCGCAAGATCATCGAGGCAGCGCGTGAGGTTTTTGTCGATCCCGGCTACGCGGCCGCCACGATCAAGCAGCTTGCCGCGGCGGCGGGCGTGTCGGTGCAGAGTGTCTATTTCGTGTTCGGCAACAAGCCGAGCGTGCTGTCAGCACTACTCGACGTGGCCGTTGCGGGCGACGAGGAAAAGACGGCAACTCTCGACCGTCCGTGGGTGGCGGCAGCACTCGGCGCCCCACATCCACTCGGACAACTCCGGATTCAGGTTCACCACGGACGGCTCATTCTGGAACGCACCGCAGACATCCTGCTGGCACTGCGGGCCGCCGCTTCCGCCGACGAGGACGCCGCCCGTCTGTGGCAAATCAACCGCACTCAGAGACGCACGGTGCAGGAACATCTGATGGTCGGCATCGTCGAAAAAGCGCCAACCGTCGACCTCGAAACAGCCGTGAACGTCGCACTCACGCTGCTCAGTCCCGAGACCTATACAGACCTCGTGGTCGGCGCGGGTTGGACCGGCCAACAGTACGAAGAATGGGTGGTCAACACCCTTGCCGCCACCCTCGGCCTGGACCGAACCGTCAAATCCCGGAAGTAGCTGGGATTACTTGGTGGGCTTGTCGTCGATGTGCCGTGGGTTGTTCCACAGGCGCTCCGTCAGATCGTGGAGGACGGCCAGGGTGATCGTGTCGTCGTCCCGTCGGAGCAGCGACTGGCTGACCGTCGCGCGCACCAACGTGGAGTCGGAGTGCACGAACTCCTTGACCGAGCCCGGCTCGGAACTCAGTTCACGATGGGCCTGCTCTGCACTGACGTCGTCGGCATCCTTGTCGTAGAGGATGTCCTGCAAACGCAACGCCGAGACGGCCTTCTTGGGATATCCCAGCATGTCAGCGAAGGACGGATTGGCAAAAACGATGCTGCCGTCGCGGTGAACGGCCATGACCGGCACCGGAAGCCTGTCGAGGAGAATCAGGGCAGGCATCTGCTCCAGATCCGCAATCGGCGATTGTGGCGGCTGCGCAACGTTGCGGCGGCGTTCCATAACACGTCCTCTCAAGTTGCCCGAGTCGACAACAGTCTAACTGCCCAGCAAATCGCGGGTTGACTTCCCGCCCGGATGCAGTGACGAATGCCCGAATCGTGCCCGCCTGAGTCACGCCGCGAGCGCCTCCTGATCCTCCGCCAAGGAACCGTCAACAACACGATAGACAGTATCCATCCGAGACAGGTGACTTCGGTCGTGTGTCACGAGAAGGGTTGCCGCCTCGCGTTCCCGCACCACGCCGATGATCAGATCCATGACAGCGGCACCGCGCTCCTGATCGAGCGCACTCGTGGGCTCGTCGACCACGAGAAGCTGCGGATCGTTCATCAATGCTCGCGCGAGATTGACGCGCTGTCGCTGCCCGCCCGACAGCTGGGACGGCCGTTTTCCGCTCTGATCCGCGAGCCCGACAGCGTCCAGCAAATCCATCGCTTTTGATTTCACGGCCTTGCGACGGGCCCGTGACGTGAACACGGACTGCCCCAGATGCGCCATCACCTCGAGCTGCTCCAGTGCAGTCAGCGAAGACACGAGGTTCGACTGTTGGAAGACGATGCCGATCGACGAGCGTCGCAGCTCCGACGCCGCCCGCCGACTCAGCGCAGCGATGTCGGTGCTGCCTTCCGGCGTCCGGAGATAGACGTGCCCGGAATCCGGACGGATCAGCGTCGACGCCACCGCCAACAGGCTGGACTTGCCCGAACCCGAGGGCCCGGTGATCGCGGCGATCTCGCCGCGGTGCAGTCGCAGAGACACGTCGTCCAGCGCCGTCACCCGCGATTGCCCATCGGGAAACGTCAGATCGACGTTCTGGATGTCGAGAACTGTGGTGCCGGTTGTCATGGTCATCGTGCGCTCCCCAATGCTGTGAGTGGATCGGTGGTCGAGAGGAATCGAAGTGCAAAGGCCGCGCCGAGCAGACCGAGCCCGATCAATGCCACGGCAGGTACGACGGTGGTGGATGCGTCCAGGACAAACGGCATGGCGTCACCGATCAGCGATCCGGCCACGGCCGTCAGCCCGATTCCGACGGTGACACCGGCAATCAGAACGATGAGCGCCTGACCCAGTGCGTCGCGCACCAGCGAACCGGTAGTCGCACCGAGCGCTTTCAGCGTCGCGATGTCCGGAGTTCGCTGGATCGTCCACACCGTGAAGAACGCACCGATCACCAGGGCTGAGATCGCGAACAACATGAGCGTCATCAACGTCAACGACCCGTTCTCCGACTTGTACGAACCGATCGCGTCGAGCGAACCGCTGACCGTCGTCGACGTCGTCGCAGCCGCCTTGTCCGTTGCGGAAGCGTCGGAGGCTCCGGTGACAGCCAGTACTGTCGCAACTCCGCCGCGTGGATTGGCCGCCTGCCAGTCGTCGAGCGTCATCCAGACGACGGGCGAATGGCTGTACCAGTCGTCACCGCGAACGGCGCTGACGGTGAACTGCTGCGTACCGACACTCACCTGATCGCCGGCGCCCGCCCCCAGATCGCGGGCGGCACCTTCGCTCAACACCACCGTGCCTGACGCCGACGGCGTCACGTCACCGAAACCGCCATCAGCGCCGAACAGGGCCACCGACTTCTGATTTCCGTCGGCCAATCCCGCTTTCCCGCGACCGATTCCGATGGGATCGACGTCCTTCGACGTGGAGGTCCAAGCGTTGACCTGGTCCTGCGTGAGCGCCGACTCGTCGAACGACGCCCCGGCTCCGGTGTCGGCGAACACCACCGTGTCGGCATTCATGGCCTCGATGGCCGACACGTTCTGATGGCGAAGTCCTGCAGTCAACCCGCTGAGAAAACTGACCAGAAGTGCAACCAACAGAACCACGACGGAGATCAGCGCGAAACGACCTCGCGCTGCCCGTAAGTCCCTCATTGCGACAAACACTGTGAATTCCTTTCCTGTGCTTGCCTCTACGCTCTCGCGGATGCAGACTCTTTCCATCGCACCTCGGATCGACATTCCAGCGCTCGAAAGAACCATCCCGGTTTACAACTTTTGATGGATGAACCAGGCCCGAACCTCGCTAAGCTGGGCGAGATGCACCGATCTCCGCTCACGCCTGTCTTCGCCGGCCTACAATTGGGCCTGCATGTCCTTGTCATGGCGCTGGCCGGTGTGGTGTTTCTTCGAGCGCTGATCGACGAATCCGACCTGACCGCAACAATCATCGCGTTGGCCGTGATCTTTGTTGCCGTCTATCTTTTCGGGGTCGCCAAAAGGCTGCGCGGCAACGCTGCCCGCTGGTGGCTGGCCGTGCTGACCCTCGTCTGGATCGCGACGATGGCGGTATCCGCCGACGCCGCCTACCTCGCGTTCGGACTCTTCTTCCTCTATCTCCATATTCTGCGACGCCCCTGGAGTCTTCTCGCCGTCACCGCGGCAACGGCTGTCGCCGTGGTCGGCACCGGCCTGCATCGTGGATGGACGATTGCCGGCGCCGTCGGCCCGATCATCGGCGCTGCCGTAGCGGTTGCAATCGGCCTCGGATATCAAGCGCTGTACCGCGAGGCAGCCGAGCGCGGTCGTCTCATCGACGAGTTGATGAACACCCGTGAAGAATTGGCGTCGACGTCTCGCGATGCCGGAAAATTCGCGGAACGTGAAAGACTCGCCGCCGAGATTCACGACACCGTGGCCCAGGGACTTTCGAGCATCCAGATGCTCCTTCACGCTGCCGAACGCGCCGATCCGGACAGCCCGGCCATCCGTCAGATCAGCCTCGCACGGGAAACTGCCGCGGACAGTCTTGCCGAAACCCGCCAACTCATAGCCGAATTGACGCCCGCGGCCTTGGACGGTCAGTCGCTCGCCGACGCGCTTCGTCGAATCTGCGAACGCACGAGCAGTCCTGAACTGGAAGCGCGCTCCGTGGTCGAAGGCGAGGCAGTGCGGCTGCCGATGCCCCTCGAAGCAACATTGGTACGCATCGCTCAGGGCGCGGTGTCCAATGTTCTCCGCCATGCGGATGCAACCAGAATGGCTGTGACACTGACCTATTCCGATGACACCGTCAGCCTCGACGTGGTCGACAACGGTCGCGGTTTCGACGTGGCAGTTCTCGAACGTGGCCCGGCGGAATCTTTCGGCCTCAATGCAATTCGCCGACGCGTCGAACTGCAGGGCGGGACTTTCTCCATCGAGTCCGAGCCGGGACACACGGCCGTCGCAGTGACGTTTCCTCTCGAAGTCGGCGAACCGTGATCCGCCTGCTGCTCGCCGACGATCACGCGATCGTGCGCGCCGGGTTACGAGCGCTGCTCGAAAGCGAAGCCGACGTCGAGGTAGTCGGCGAAGCGGGCACCGCCGAGGAAGCCATAGCCTTCTGCGCCACCACGCCGGTCGACCTCGTGCTCATGGACCTGCGATTCGGCCCCGGGAAGACGGGCGTCGACGCCACCCGCGCGGTGTGCGCGCTGCCGAATCCGCCGCACGTACTCGTCGTGACCAACTACGACACGGATGCAGATATCTTGAGCGCTGTCGAGGCCGGGGCCAGCGGGTACCTACTCAAGGACACACCACCGGTCGAGTTGCTGTCAGCCGTCCGCGCCGCTGCGAGCGGGGACAGCGTTCTCTCCCCCGCCATCGCGTCGAAGCTCATGACTCGGGTACGCAAACCCGAAACCAGCCTCAGTCCAAGGGAAATCGAAGTTCTGAAGTTGGTGGCGGCGGGTCGCTCCAACCGAGAGATCGGCAAAGAACTGTTCCTGAGTGAGACCACGGTCAAGTCGCACCTGGTTCACATCTTCGGCAAGTTGGGAGTGAAGTCGCGGACGTCGGCGGTAGCTCGTGCGCGGGAGCTGGGTTCGATCTGACATTTGCCCGAATTGTCGAAAGTAGCTGGACAGCAGCAATTTTCGCTCACAATTCTATTGTGTTCGAAACTTTGTTCGATTAGACTTTGAGTATGGACAGTCGGGATGCGTGGCAGCTGGATGGCGAGGGCCTCAAGAGTGAGGTTCTCGATCTGGTGCGTGTCCGGCACGAGTTGCAGTCGCGGTTGGTGTTGCTGATCGTGGAGATGTTTTCCCGGGACGTTCTCGGCGGGAAGGGTTTTCGGGCGATCGCGCAGTGGTTGCATGGTTCGACGAATCTGGAGATCGATGAGTGCAGTCTGCTGGTCGGGTTGGCGCGGTTGTTGATGCTCGAACCTGTTGTCGCGGATGCGTTTCATCGTGGTGACGTGGATGCGTTGAAGGCGCGGCAGGTGGCGTCGTTTTGTCAGCATCCGCCGAAGAACATGACCCTGGCGGATGTGGACAAGGCTCGCGGGATCCTGCTTGGCCTGGCGTCGCAGAATATTGCTGATTGTGATGCGGTGCGGGCGGCGATCCGGCGGATCGAGAAGCAGTACGGCAAGCGTGAGGACGGCGTTCCGGTGGGTGAGGATTCGGAGCGTAACGAGTTCTACGCCTCGAAAGGCTTGTACGGGCGGGTGACCGTGAAGGGTGATTTGGATGCGGTGAACGGGGCGCGTCTGATCACGTTGTTGTCGAGCCTGTCTGCGCCGATACCGGAGAAGGACGGCGTGAAGGACACCCGTACTCCGGCGCTGCGGCGGGCGGACGGGTTCTGCGAACTACTGCGGCGGTACGAGCGGGCGGGGTTGGGTCCGATCGAGGGCGGGGTGAAACCGCACATCACGGTGACTGCGTCGGCGAAAGACATGACCAACCTCAAAGCCTTGAAGGATATGTTGCCGTCGACTCAGGAAGTGGGTTTCGCGTGGACGGATTGGGTGGGCCCGATCAGTATCGACACTGCGCGGATGTTGGCCTGCGATTGCACGGTCACGCGGATTTTGTTGGATGAGAATGGTGTTCCGCTCGACTGCGGTAAGGAAGTGCGAACGGCGACGGTGCCGCAGCGGCGGGCGTTGGCGGTTCGGGATGGCGGGTGTGCGTTTCCGGGGTGCGGGACGCCGTCGGGGTGGTGCGATGCCCATCATATTGTTCACTGGAACGATGGTGGCCCAACAGATCTCGACAATCTGATCTTGTTGTGCGGTCATCATCATCGGACGATGCACCACACGGAGTGGCGGGTGGAGATCGGGCCGGATCGGAAATCGGTGTTCTATCCGCCGATGTCGGTGGATCCGTATCAGCAGCCGATCGGCGGGAACAGCCCACCGACAGCGGCGTGAACCGACATAACTGAAAAGGCCAGCGTGTGCACCGGGGAAGAATCATGCCCCGGGGCATACGCTGGCGTTTTCAGCTGCGCTCGATGTCCGTCTTGCGACAGCATCTGTCTCCACTTCGACACGCAGGACCAATAGGGTCGAGGCATGTCTTTCTGCGAACCCGCCCGCGTTGTCACCGTCACGTCCCTGACCCCGCACATGCGGCGAATCAGCATCGAGGCAGAAGGCGACTGGCACTGGCCGACCGGCGGACAAGGCGACGAGCGCATCGACATCGCGTTCCCGAAACCCGGTGAAACAGAAGCAGATTACGACTACTTCAACAATCCCGACTACGGCAAGGCCGATCTCGGAACCGAGCCACCGTGGCGGCACTACACCGTGCGCAAGGTGCACGACGGCGGCCGACGTCTGGACATCGACTTCGTCGTGCACCCTGGCGGTATTGCAGCGGATTGGGCCCTGCGGGCCGAACCAGGTCACCTACTAGGCGTCTTCTGGTCGGACAGTTCGCGGTCCCACTACCAAGCACCGGCGGGTCCTCGCTGGCAGCTGCTGGTCGCAGACGCCACGGGTCTCCCCGGACTGGGCAGGATTGTCGAAGAACTTCGAAAGGGCGATGTCGCACAGGCGATCATCGAGGTCGAAACCGAAGAGGATCGACAGGAATTTGTCACTCGCGGCGACGTCACGTACACGTGGCTCGTGGGGAGTGGCCTCGGAAAGGCGCCGAGCGCGCTGTTCGAAGCTGTGGAGAAGGTCGAGTTTCCCGAATCCGAAACGGCCGACGTCTACGCGTGGGTGGCGTGCGAAAGCGCAACCAGCCGTCGTATTCGTAAGCATCTGAGGGAAGTTCGAGGAATTGCTCGCGACAAGCACAATGTTGTCGGGTACTGGCGAGAGGGCGCCGACGGCCACGTTTCCGGCATGAACAGCGAGGAAGTCACCGTCGGCGCCTGAGCGCCGTGATCACTCTGCCGGCAGCGTGTCGGTAGATTCTGTGTGAGCCTGCTGCGCGTCAGCCGACTTTTCCGCCAGCATCTCGAACAGTGCTCGGCGTGCCTCGGCGAGAATTGCCTCGGCCTTGGCTACCTGCTCAGCGGTCCCACCTGCGGCTACCGCGACAGCGGCACCTCGGAGTAGGCCCATCGCGGGACGGAGCGCTGCGCCGGCTTCACCGAAACCCGGCCGACCGTGTCCGCGCTGGTCAGGTCGACCGAATCCGCGCTGGTCGGGCCGACCGCGTCGGCCTTCGGGGCGTCCTTCTGCTCGGTCTTCGAAGCGACCCTCGGGGCGCTCGCCCTCGAATCCTCGACGGAAGCCGTGTCCACGATGCGGGCCTCGGCGGCCATGCTCGCGACGTTCTTGCATTTCTGGGTTGTTGTGTGGGGCGTACATGTTGTCCTCCTGGACTGTCTGTGTTTGTCTGACGTATCGACGATATATCGACAATAGATCGAACGCAAGGGTTCGTAGAATAATTCCCGCACCCTCGTCCGGATACGCTGAAGCCGTGAACACGGATCTACAAGCCCAGGCCGCGGACGTCCTACGCCGCCTCGCACTCGACGAATCCCTGAAAGAACGCACCATGGCGGACGCCGCGACGGCAGCACTCGCACGGAAAGTCGCCGCTCGCTACATCGGCGGCGAAACCATCGACGACGCTTTCGACCGACTCCCCTCGATCTTCGCGCGAGGACACAAGGCGAGCATCGAATACACCGGAGAAAGCGTCCGGGATCCCGAACTCGCGAACGCCGAAACCGATGTGTTCGTGGAATTGGCGGAACGGATCGGAACGTCGGGCGTCGACAGCACCGTGTCGTTCGACCTCTCGCACATCGGCTTGGTCATCGATCCGGAGCAGTGCTTTCGCAATGTCGTGCGCCTGGCCGAGACCACGGAACGCGCCGGTGCCGAGCTGATCATCTCTGCCGAAGCGTCCGACCGCACCGACCTGGTCCTCGACATGCACGCGCGACTGGCCGAGCGCTTCACTCATGTGGGGATCACCGTTCAGGCCCGACTGCACCGCACGGCAAAGGATCTCGCCGCTCTGCTGGACCGACCCGGCCGCATCCGTCTCGTGAAGGGCGCCTTCCTCGAAGCCGAGTCCGTCGCCTACCCACGCGGTAGTGCCGAACTGCGCAGCGCGTATCTCGACTACGCAGCCCGAATCGTCGACTCGGGTCACCAGGTCTCCATCGCGACACATGACCGCGACATCCTCGAAGCACTACGTGCCGAACATGATTCGAAGCTCAGAGGCGAGCACGTCGAGTTCGAGATGCTGCTCGGCCTCGGCACCGAGCAACTGGACGCACTCCGAGGAGCGGGCTTCACCACACGCGAATACGTCATCTTCGGAACACAGTGGTGGCTGTACGTACTCAATCGCATCGCCGAAGAACCGGAGCGTGTCTACACCGCGCTCATCGACGCTGCGCTCATCAGCACTGCAAACTAGATCTCCAACAACAGAAGTGGGACCGCACTCGAATCGAGTGCAGCCCCACTTGTGTCAGTTTCTAGCTCTCCAGAAACGCCTTGATGCGCGCCAGGGTGGTTTCCATTCCGGTCTGCATCAGCTGATCTCGACCCCGACCGAGTAGGCCGCTACCCGACATCATGCGCACGTAAAGCGCAGGCGTCGCATAGATCTCACGAGTCTCGGTAAGCACAGTGCCCGTTCCCGAAGGCTCGAGCACAAAGGTCCACCGCGCTTTCGGCTCGTCCGATTCGAAGGAGAACCTCCGGCAGTCGACCACGTCGACCACCGTGCAGTGCGTGCTCCACCGAATCAGACCATGCTTGTTGGTGCCCTTGAACTTTGCACCCACAGTGCCCGGAGTTCCGGAAGTCCATGTTCCACCGGTATTTTCAGGACTGAAGCGACCCATACCTTCGATGTCGCTGACAACCTTCCACACCGATACCGGCGTTGCCTCGATGTACGCGCTGGCGGTTTCCACCCGTTACCGGCCCGGAACCCAGGACATGATCTTGATGGCGTGAGGCATGAGCTTTGCCCACACCTTGGCCGGAAGTCCGCGCGGTCCACCGAGATTCATGACGCGAGTGGTGGCAACGGTCTGCGGTTCGGTGTACTTGATCAGACCCTCCGCGCCGTGACGACGACCGACGCCCGAGACACCCATACCGCCCATCGGTGCTGCGGTGCTGCCCCAGGTCGGTGCGTAACCCTCGTCGACGTTGACGGTGCCGGCGTGGATGCGCGCTGCGATGGCTTCACCGGCAGCCTTGCTTCCAGCCCACACACTGGCGTTGAGGCCGTACTCGGTGTCGTTGGCCGCAGCGATGGCCTCTTCGACGTCCTTGACGGGGTAGATCGAGACGAGCGGCCCGAAGGTCTCGTCGCGGTAGCACTCGGCGTCTTCGGGAACCCCGGTGAGCAGGGTGGGCTCGTAGAACAGCGGTCCGATGTCCGGCCGAGCCTTGCCACCGGCAATGACGGTGGCGCCCTTGACCACTGCGTCGTCGACATGAGCGGAGATTGCCTTGACCTGCGCCTCGGAGACGAGGCTGCCCATCTCGATTCCGAATTCGTATCCGGCGGCGAGGTTCATCTTCTTGACGCGGTCACCGAACATACGGATGAACTCGGGTGCGATGGACTCTTCGACGTAGATGCGCTCGATGGAGATGCACAGCTGACCGGAGTTGGAGAAGCAC
>NZ_LNAK01000100.1:0-262 GCF_001445685.1 Rhodococcus sp. KB6
TCACGCTCTGGCCCATCGCACTGCCACCACAGCCATCAGCGGCATGACATCGACATAATGACCAGCAGAAAGAGGAAGACTCCTTGACAAAGCTGCTGATAACAGGTGGTCGATCTGAATAGCCGAAGGATTGGACGTGGAGAACGCGATATCGGTTCCGGTGTACGGGTCGTGAAGCGTGCCGGCGATGACTTTGCAGTCGCGCGTTCCGGGTTTGAATGCGACATCTACAAGTTGAAGTTTCAGGACGTCATTGCGTGTT
>NZ_LNAK01000101.1:0-425 GCF_001445685.1 Rhodococcus sp. KB6
GTCGAGGTAGCGGTACAAGGACTGACAAAGTCTTTCGGGTCGCAGAGGATTTGGCAGGACGTGTCGTTGACACTTCCCGCGGGTGAGGTCAGCGCACTGCTCGGGCCTTCGGGTACCGGTAAGTCGGTGTTCCTGAAGTCCCTGATCGGACTGCTCCGCCCTGAACAAGGCTCCATCGTCATCGACGGCACGGACATCCTGCAGTGCTCCTCCAAGGAGCTCTACGAGATCCGCAAACTGTTCGGCGTTCTCTTCCAGGACGGCGCACTGTTCGGCTCGATGAACTTGTACGACAACATCGCCTTCCCGCTTCGTGAGCACACCAAGAAGTCGGAATCCGATATCCGCAAGATCGTGATGGAGAAGTTGGACCTCACGGGTCTGGTCGGCGCCGAGGACAAGCTTCCCGGTGAGATCTCCGGCGG
>NZ_LNAK01000102.1:0-285313 GCF_001445685.1 Rhodococcus sp. KB6
ACAAGATCCGCCGACCGCGGCAACGCCACCGCCACCAACGACTCCGGACCACAACCCTGAGCAATCAACCTGCGCGCCAAACGATTAGCCCGCACCGACAACTCACCATACGACAACGACGCGCCACCGAACCGCACCGCAACCCGATCACCAAACCGCGCAGCAGCATCATCGAACCACGCCGACAACGTCGAATCCACACCACGATCGATCTGGCCGGCACTGAAGCGGGACAGCAGGTTTCGTTCTCCATCGACCAAGATGTCAACGTCACCCACCGCTACGGTGGGATCAGCAGTCACCGCACGGAAGGTCCTTACCAGCCGATCACCGAATTCCACAACGGTCGACTCGTCGAACAGATCCGTCGCATACGTCAAAGAGGCGGACATTCCGGCGGGTGCGCCGGCCTCGTCGGTTCGTTCGGTCAGGGTCAACTGGAGGTCGAATTTCGCCAGCGCAAGATCGGCACTTTCGATCGACACTTCGAGGTCGCCCAGTTCGAGCGTTGTCTGTTCGTGGTTCTGGAACGTCAATGCCACCTGGAACAGCGGATGACGAGCCTGCGAACGAACCGGATCGAGAACCTCCACCACACGCTCGAACGGAACATCCGCATGCGCGAACGCCTGTAGATCCACTTCACGCGCCGACGCCAACAGATCCGTGAACGACATCGACGGATCAACCTCGGTACGCAACACCAAAGTGTTGACGAACATACCGATCAGATCGTCGAGCTGCGCCTCACCGCGACCCGCGATCGGTGTACCGATCGCGATGTCGGTCGTTGCGGACAAACGAGAAAGTACGACGGCGAGCGCTGCGTGAACAACCATGAATGGTGTCGAGTTACTGCTGTGCGCAATCGAATTGACAGCTTCGTGCAGGGTGGCGTCGATATCGAACTCGACCTCGGCTCCGCGCCCTGAAGCGACCTCGGGACGCGGACGATCGGCAGGCAGATCCAACTGCTCCGGAAGATCAGCCAACGCATCCGACCAGAACGCAATCTGCTTCGCGATCACGGACCGCGGATCGTCCTCGGACCCGAGAACCTCACGCTGCCACAACGAGTAATCGGCGTACTGCACCGGCAACGGCGTCCAAGCCGGCACCGACGCTCGTGTACGTGCTTCGTAGGCAACCATCACGTCACGGGTCAACGGACCCATCGAGAAACCGTCGGTCGAGATGTGATGCACGACGAACACCAGAACGTATTCGCTGTCGCCGACTTTGAAAAGCTTGGCGCGCAACGGGACTTCGGACGTCACGTCGAAGCCGACTGTCGCCAGCTCGGCGACGCCCGCAGCCAGGCGATCTTCCGTGATCGACACGGGGCTGAGATCGACGACAACGTCTTGGACGTCGAGGACGTCCTGATAGCCGACGCCGTCGACGTCTGGATACACAGTTCGCAGTGATTCGTGTCGGCCCACGACATCGATCACGGCGGCGTCAAGAGCTGCCACATCGAGGGCGCCCGAAATCCTGATCGCCGCCGGGACGTTGTTCACTGCCGACGCGGGTTCGAACCTGTTCAGGAACCACATGCGCTGCTGTGCCAACGAAAGTGGGATCCGAGCTGGCCGGGGCTGCTGCACCAGTGGGGCGGTGGCGCCCGAACCGGCGTGCAGCTCGAGCCGGACGGCGAGTGACTGCACGGTCGACGCTTCGAAGAGCGCACGAACCGGAACGCTTGTGTCGAGCGCCTCTCCCAGCCGAGCGGCGACACGGGTCGCGATCAACGAGTTGCCGCCGAGTTCGAAGAAATCGTCGTCGCGGCCAACCTGTGCGACTCCGAGAACTTCGGAGAACACCTGCGCGACAGTCTCTTCGACGGTCGTGATCGGCGCCTGGTACACCTTGGACTCGAACACGGGCGAGGGCAGAGCCTTGATGTCCGTCTTGCCCGCGGTGGTCAACGGAATCGAATCGAGTACCAGTACCGAGTCGGGGACCATGTAGCCGGTCAGGAACGTCGACACCGACTCGATGACCTGTGCGGGATCCACCTCGGCGCCGGCCTGCGGCACGACGTATGCAACGAGACGATCTCCGAAGTGATCGTCGGAACGAACGAGAGCAACAGCTTGCGCAACGCCCGCGCAACGGGTCAGCGCGGCCTCGATCTCGCCGAGTTCGATACGGAACCCACGGATCTTGACCTGGAAGTCACTGCGGCCCACGTACTCCACTGCGCCACCGTCGATCCACCGGACCACGTCACCCGTGCGGTACAACCGCTCTCCCGGCGCCCCGAACGGGTCTGCGACAAAACGACCCGCTGTCAATGCCGGCTGTCCCAGGTATCCACGAGCGACCTGAACACCCGACACGTACAACTCACCTGCGACACCAACCGGAACGGGCTGCAAGCGGCCGTCCAAGATCCGCGCGGCCATTCCCCGAATCGGGCCGCCGATGTTCATACGATCAAACGCGGTCAGCGTATCGCTGATGTTCGAGGCGACTGTCGACTCCGTCGGACCGTACGCATTGAAGAATCCACGCACACCGCCATCCGGAAGCGGCACCGCCCACTTGGCAACGAGAGACCGCGAACTGGCTTCGCCACCGACGACAACCACCCGCAACGCGTCGAGCCCGCTCGGATCCACTGATGCCAGCGCAGCGGGCGTCACGAACGCATGCGTCACGCCCTCCGAGCGCAAGATCTCGGCCAATTCCGCGCCGCCGTACACCGTCGTCGGCGCAATCACCATCGTCGATGCTGCTCCGAATGCCATCAGCAACTCGAGAACAGAAGCATCGAAACTCGGCGAGGCGAAATGCAGCGTCCGAGCATCCGCGGTCAGCGCATAGCGCTCGACCTGCTCGGCGCAGAAGTTCGCCACACCCGCATTGGTGACCACAACGCCCTTGGGCAGACCCGTGGTGCCCGAGGTGTAAATGACGTAAGCAGGCTGCCGCTCGTCGATCGCACTGCGTCGATCCGAATCACTTACCGGCGCGCAAGATTCTGCCGCGCACGCTGCCACTGTCCTCTCGTCGTCGAGAACAACCCACGTCAACGCCGACGGCAATCCTGCCTCGACGTCACTGAGCGCAAGACCCAGCACCGCACCGGAATCGGAGATCATGTGGGCGATACGGTCAACCGGATACGTCGGGTCGACGGGCACGAATGCAGCACCCGTTTTCACCACCGCCCACAGAGCGAGAACTGAATCGGCCGAACGCGGAATCGCGATCGCGACCCGATCCTCCGGCCCGACGCCCTTCGCAATCAGAACACGAGCGAGTCGCGACGACCGCTCGTCGAGTTCGCGGTAGCTGATCGACTGACCGTCGAAGCGAATCGCATCCGCCGACGGATCCAAAGCGGCCGCCGCTGTGAGGATCTCGACCAGGGTTCCCGAGACCGACTGACCTCCGTGAACATCGGCCAGCACATCCCGCTCGGCCGCATCGAGAATATCGATGTCACCGACGACAATCGAAGGAACCGACACGACAGTCTCGAGGATACGAACCAGACGCCGAGCAAACCCCTCGACCGTCGAAACGTCGAACAGATCTGCAGCAAACGTGAATTCGGCCGAGAGCCCTTGCTGGATCCCGTCTTCGCCGATCGACTCTGTCACTGCGAGTTCGAGGTCGAACTTGGCAGTGGTCGTGTCGATTTCGGCGGCCTTGATCGCCAGTCCCGGCAGTTCCAATGCCGTTTGTGCGAGATTCTGCAAGGACAGCACAACCTGGAAGAGCGGATGTCTGGCCTGCGACCGGGCGGGAGCCAAGACGTCCACCAACCGCTCGAAGGGCACGTCCGAGTGAGCGAACGCTCCGAGCGCGGAATCACTCGCCGCAGCCAGCAGATCTGTGAATGCCTGGGCCTGGTCGACCTCGGTGCGCAGAACAAGCGTGTTGACGAACATGCCGACGAGATCGTCGAGCGCCTCGTCCCCGCGACCGGCAACGGGAGTGCCCACGGCGATGTCCGAGGTCCCGCTCAGTCGGGCCATCAGAACGGCAAGCGCCGAGTGCAACGCCATGAAGAGCGTCGCGTTGTTCTCCCGTGCCAGCGCGTCCAATCGACGGTG
This sequence comes from Rhodococcus sp. KB6, assembly GCF_001445685.1. Classification (NCBI taxonomy): domain Bacteria; kingdom Bacillati; phylum Actinomycetota; class Actinomycetes; order Mycobacteriales; family Nocardiaceae; genus Rhodococcus; species Rhodococcus sp. KB6. The sequence goes on from NZ_LNAK01000102.1 coordinate 4,068, forward strand.
CACATCCCCGGAGATCTCGAACGCAAATCGCTCGCCGCGCATCGACGCCACATCAGGCCGAGACCGGTCCGACGGAAGCTCGATCACATCCGGTAGGTCTGCCAGAGTCTCGGTCCAGTACGAGATCTGCTGCGAGATCAGTGATTCCGAGTCCTCTTCCGACCCCAGAACCTCACGCTGCCACAACGAATAGTCGGCGTACTGCACAGTCAACGGCTGCCACGCCGGCGCGATCCCGTTCTTGCGTGCCGAGTAGGCAATCATGACATCGCGAGCCAGGGGCGCCATCGACCAACCGTCAGCGGCGATGTGATGAACCACGATCGCGAGGGTGTGCTCGGTGTCGCTGACCGTCAACAGGCGGACACGGATCGGCACATCGACAGTGACGTCGATCGCTGAGGATCCGATTGCAGCGACTCGACTTTCGAGCTCGTCCGGATCCGAAACCGACTCCACGGTCAGTCCACCGAATGCCTCCGAAAGCGACAGAATCGACTGCTTCGGTCCGGAAGCCCCGTCCGGATATACCGTTCGGAGCACTTCATGCCGGGCCAGTACGTCCTCGAGCGCAGTTTCCATCGCGGCAGTATCGAGATGACCAGTCAGGTGCAGAGCAAAAGTGATGTTGTAAGCAGCTGAGTCGGTATCGAAGCGGTTCAGGAACCACATGCGCTGCTGCGCCAGCGACAACGGAATTTCCGCGGGACGCACCTGTGCGACGAGCGCCTTCTGCCCGCCGCTACCTACGTGCGACTCGATGTGTGCGGCGAGCGCCTCGACGGTGGAAACGTCGAATAGCGTTCGCACTGGCACCGTCGTGTCGAGCGCCCGCCCCAATCGGGAGGTGACCTGAGTAGCCACCAGGGAGTTGCCACCGAGTTCAAAGAAGTCGTCGTCGAGGCCGACTCGTTCCACTCCGAGAACATCTGCAATCACCTGCGCGACAATCTCTTCCACCGGCGTGGTGGGTGCACGAAACTCGCGGACCTCGAAAACAGGCTCCGGCAAAGCCCGGCGATCCAATTTGCCCACCGGGGTCAACGGAACCTCAGCGAGTTCCATGATGACGGACGGAACCATGTAGCTCGGCAGAGCCTCCGCCACGAACGAGGCGAGCACGTCCCGATCGAAACTCGACCCGTCAGCCAGTTCGACGTAGGAAACGAGGGTTGTGACACCCGCCGCGCCTTCGCTTCCGACCGTCACCGCGAAGCGCACAGACTCGTGCGAGGACAGAACTGCGTCGATCTCACCGAGTTCGATACGGAATCCGCGAACCTTGACCTGGAAGTCACTGCGGCCGACGTATTCGAGAACCCCCGCGTCACCGCGCGCGTCTCCGCCGGTCCAGCGCACGACATCGCCGGTCCGGTACATTCGCTCGCCATCCGGCGAATACGGGTTGGCGACAAACCGTTCCGCAGAAAGGCCTCGCCGCTCATGGTAGCCGCGAGCCAATGCAGCGCCCGCAAAGTAGAGCTCTCCCCTGGTACCGACTGGAACAGGATGCAGACGCTCGTCGAGTACCAGTGCCGACATTCCCTCGACGGGACGCCCGATGTCGATCGATCGGCCGATCGCGAGATCGCCGAACGACGAGATGATAGTGGTCTCGGTCGGACCATACCCATTGAAGTAGGCGCGCCCTGGGGCCCATTTCGCCAGCAACTCGGGAGTGGTCACGTCACCGCCGACGGAGACGACTCGCAATTCAGGCAGCTCTGCCGGCTCCATGGTCCCGAGTACTGCGGGAGTGATGATCGCGTGTGTGACCTTCTCGGAATGAAAAAGATCCGACAACTCGTGTCCACCGATAATTGTCGACGGAACGATCACCAAAGTTGCACCCGCGGAGAAGGCGACCATCCATTCGAGTACCGACGGGTCGAAGCTCGGTGAACAGATATGGAGGAAGCGCGAGGACTGTTCTACCCCGTAGCGACGCTGTGCTGCGTCTCTGACGCCACGGAGTCCACCGTGAGTGACGCTGACACCCTTCGGTTTTCCCGTGGAACCGGATGTGTAAATGACATATGCAACGTGAGAACTGTGAATCGGAGCGATTCGGTCCTCGTCCGTGACCGGCGCTGAAGATTGCGCCGACAGTTCTCCGTTCAGCGCCTGGCCGTCAAGGACCAACCATTCTGTGACCGCAGGAAGCTGATCTACGAACTGTCCCGACGTGAGTCCGATCGCGGCCGAAGAATCGGCCAGCATGTGCCGGACACGATCTTCCTGATAACTCGGGTCGACTGGGACGTATGCCGCCCCTGACTTCGCCACCGCCCATACTGCACAGACCATCTCGTACGAGCGAGGAAAGGCGAGAGCAACAATGGTCTCGGGGCCGGCGCCACGTCCGATCAGAACCCGAGCGAGCTTCGACGACTGCTCATCGAGCTCTCGATAGGTGATCGATCGACCCTCGAAGCGCACAGCAACCGAATCCGCCTCAGCCGTGCCGGACAGGAAGATGTCGACGAGACTCTGCCGGGGCATCGTGTCATCCGCGGCTACGACCGTCAGATCGGTGCGCTCGGAGCGTGAGAGCAGGTCGATATCGCCGACGATCGTTTCAGGTCGGGTAGCCACGGCATCGAGGATGCGCACGAACCGAGTAGCGAAAGTGTTCACCGTGGCCGGATCGAACAGGTCCGTGGCATAGGTGAAGGTGGCGCTCAAGACGTCCGAGTCTTCGCTGCCTTCAGGATTCTCGGACACCATGAGCTCGAGATCGAATTTGGCGACCGGCACTTCCAATTCAGCTGCAACTGCTTTGACACCTGAGAATTCCAGTTCGCGTCGTCCACTGATCTCCGCAGTGAGCGCAACCTGGAACAGCGGGTGACGAGCCTGCGAACGCGCCGGACTCAGGACTTCGACCAACCGCTCGAACGGCACATCGGCATGCCCGTAGGCAGACAAGCCCGATTCCCTTACCCGAGCGAGCAACTCTTCGAATCGTTCGTTCGGATCGACCTCGGTGCGAAGCACCAGGGTGTTCACGAACATGCCGATCACGTCGTTGAGCGCTTGATCGCCTCGCCCGCCGATCGGGGCACCGATCGCGATGTCGGAGGTACCACTGAGCCGGCTCAACAGCGTTGCATATGCCGCCTGCAACACCATGAACAGCGAGACGCTCCTCGAGCGCGCCAACTCGTTCAACTTGCGCGTCGTGCGTTCGCTGATCTGAAAATGGTGCTTGGCACCGTGATTGGACGCGATGGCAGGACGAGGTCGGTCGGTCGGCAGATCCAACTGATCCGGCAGATCGGCAAGTGCCCGGCGCCAGAAGTTGATCTGGCGAGACGACTCCGAGCGCGGGTCTTCGTCGGATCCCAGTGCTTCGCGCTGCCACAGGGCGTAGTCGGCGTACTGAATCGGCAGCGGCGTCCACGCCGGCGCAGACTTCTCACTTCGCGCCGAGTAGGCGACGAGAAGGTCACGTGCGAGCGGACGGAACGACAGTCCGTCTGCAGCGATGTGATGGAGAACCATCACCAGGACGTAGTCCGTCGGAGACACCTCGAAGAGGGCAACCCGTACCGGGATTTCGAGCGTCACGTCGAAGCCGCGAGATGCCACGTCGAACAGCGCCGCGTCGAGATGCGAATTCCGAATCTTGACCGGATTCAACTCCACCGCGGCCCGGTCGACCGGCAGAACCAGCTGTTGCGCGGTTCCGTCGACATCAGGGTAGATCGTCCGCAAGGACTCGTGTCGCTCGAGAAGATCCATCACCGCGGCATGCAGGGCGGACGGGTCCACCGAACCGGTGAGCCGGACCGTGAACGGAAGATTGTAGGCGGGCGTCGACGGATCGAGACGGTTGATGAACCACATGCGCTGCTGCGCAAGCGAGAGCGGGACGACCTCGGGACGAGGCTTGGCGATCAGCGGGGTGAGCTGCCTGGCGTTGCCCGCCACCGACTCGGCGCGGGCCGCCAGGGTGGCGACCGTGGTGGATTCGAAGAGCTCTCGAACGCCGAGTTGCACTCCCAATGCCGAACCCACTCGCGTCACTAATTGTGTTGCAACCAGAGAGTTTCCACCGAGCTCGAAGAAGTCGTCATCGATACCGACGCGCTCGACACCGAGAACGTCGGCAAACACGTCCGCCACGATGCGTTCGATTTCGGTGCGGGGCTCGCGGTACTGCTTCGCACTCGCGAACACCGGCTCGGGCAACCCGGCACGATCCAATTTGCCACTCGTGTTGAGCGGCAACGCATCGAGCACCATCAACGCGGCCGGAACCATGTACGACGGGAGGCTTCGGCCGGCGAACTCACTGAGCACCGCAGCATCGATGTTTCGGCCTGGACCCGGCACGACGTAGCCGACCAATTGATCACCGGTCGGGGTGACGGTCACCAAAACGACAGCCTGCGAAACGTCGGGGTGCGCCAGAAGGACGGTCTCGATCTCGCCGAGTTCGATGCGCTGCCCGCGGAACTTCACCTGGAAGTCTGTACGCCCGATGTAGTCGAGATTTCCGTCCTCACGGCGACGAACGAGGTCGCCGGTCCGGTACATACGCTCACCGGCCGTGCCGTACGGATTGGCTACGAACCGATCCGAGCTCAGGTCCGGTCGACCAACGTATCCGCGCGCGAGTTGAACGCCGGCGAGATAGAGCTCACCCGGCTGCCCGATGGGGGTCGGGCGAAGTTGCCCGTCCAGTACGTGCGCCTGAGTGTTCCACTGCGGCATACCGATCGGCACGGAAGTAGTATCCGTGGCCACGGCCTCGTAGTACGTGACCGATACCGCGGCTTCGGTCGGACCGTACAGGTTGTGCAGTCCGGCTCCACAGAGTTCGCGGAAGGCGGAAGACGTCTCGGGCGGGAGCGCCTCGCCGATGACAAACACGTGGCGCAACGAATCACAAGATCCGGCAGGTGCATTCGCAGTGAACAGCGTGAGCATGGATGGCACGAAGTCGGTGATCGTGACGCCGAGCTCCGCGATCTTGTTCGCCACGTAGATCGGGTCTCGATGACCGTCCGGAGTCGCGACGACGAGCGTGGCGCCGACCTGCAACGGCATGAAAAATCCCCACAGCGACACGTCGAATGTCGTAGCGGTCTTCTGCAGGTAGATGTCCGACGCCGAAAGCCCGTACTCGGCGTTCATCCACTGAAGCTGATTGTTGATCGCCGCGTGAGTGACCGCGACACCCTTGGGTCGACCGGTCGAACCCGAGGTGTAGATCACGTACGCAGTGTTCGAGAAATGCAAGGGAGACAGGCGATCCGCGTTGACGATCGGCCTGCTGTCGAGCTGCCCATAGTCCAGTGTGTCGATCTCGATGACCCGTGTGCCCGAGGGCAGATCCACGTCGTCCCGCGCAGTGGTCACAACACACGTGGGCTGCGCCGACTCGAGAATGTAGGCGGTGCGGTCGGCTGGGTGGTCGGGATCCACCGGTACCCAGGCTCCGCCGGCCTTGGCAATCGCGTACAGACCGACCATCAAGTCCAAAGACCTGCGGATCGACAGTCCTACAAGCGATTCGGGCCCAACACCCATGGCGATGAGTTGACGAGCCAAACCATTTGCGCGAGAGTCGAATTCGGCGTACGTGAGGCTGGCGCCTTCGAAAATGACAGCGGTGGCATCGGGAGTTCTCTCGACCTGACGCTCGAATGCTTCGGTGATGGTCTGCGAGGCAACGTGGAAGCCGGTGCGGTTCCACAAGGCAACCTTGTTTCGCTCCTCGTCGGTTGCGACAGGAAGATCCCAGACCTTGCGGCTCGTTTCGGCCGAGACGAACTTCTCGAGAAACTCTACGAACCGCGAGTGATTTCGCTGGGCGTCCGCGGGCGCGTACAGATTGGGATTCGACTCGAAGTCGATGTGTGTGCGGGTATCGCCGACGCTCTGATACAGGTTGACACCGAGGTCTTCGATCAAACCCGTGGACAAGATGTGAAGTTCGCCGACGAGGGGCCCGAACGCCAACTCGGTGGAAAACATCATGATGTTGATCCACGGGCCGAAGAATCCGCCCCGGCCCGGCCCGTCACCGCCGCGAACCATGTCCTCGTGTCGGTATCGCTGGTGGCGCAGTGCGCCGGACATTTCGTTCCTGACATCGTCCAGAAGCTCCTGGACGGTGGTGTCCGCGGTGACGGTCAGGCGCAGCGGCACGACGTTGGAGACCATGCCTCCGGATCGACGCAGCACGGCTGTTGTTCGACCGGAAACGGGCAGACTCAGCGACACGTCCTCTCGTCCGGTCATCTGAGCGAGGTACGCCGCAAACGCCGCGACGACAGTGCCGGCAACAGTGGTCTTCTCGATGCGCTCGAGGAACCGCCCGAGCAGAGCCTCGACGTGGTTGGACAGCGCTGCACTGTCGATCCGACTGACTGGAGCCGGCGCGGCACTTCGACCCGCGAGGCTCGAGATCTCGTCGAGATTCTCGATCTTGTCTGCCCAGTACTTGCGATCGGTTTCGAAACGACTCGACTGGCGGTACTTGTTGTCCACCTCGTAGACGTTCCGGAGATCGGAGGCCTCACTCGGCTCCGGATCCCGGCCCTCCACGCGCGCCGAGTACAGCTCCGCCACACGAGTGACGAACGTCGACGCACCGAAACCGTCGAGAATTGTGTGGTGGACCCGTGTGTACCAGTAGTAGCGATTCTCGCCGAGCCGCAGGATCGTGGCAGAGATCAAGCGGTCCGTGAGCATGTCGATCGGCCGGCTGCGATCTGCTCGCATCCACCGCATGGCAGCGTCGTGCGAGTCGTCTTCACTACGAAGGTCGACGTAACCGACCGAATCATCGAGTGCGGGGTCGATGATCTGGTAAGGCTGGGCGTCGATCTCGAAGATCCGGACGAAGGCCGACCCGATTTCGCGACCGGCGTCTGCGCAGGCCTGCCGAAGGGCGTCAAGTTCCAGAGCACCACGGAGTTCGACGTACTGAGCGATGTTGACCGGAACGGCGGGATCGAGGTGTTGCGCGAACCACATACCGAGCTGGGCCGCGGAAAGCGGGAATGCGTCGGATCGCTGAACGTCTTCCGGCGAGCTGCCGACCTCCGGCTTGCCGCTCCCCAGTTCTCCGTTACCCAGCGAATTCACGCCCACAGCCTCTCTTCCACACCATTGCGCACCCGTGCGAGCCGAACGTCCGATTCGCAGCAGCTACCGACCTCATCCAACCTCGACGAGCCAGAACCACCCATTGTCTCCGATACATAGGTGACAAGAGAAATCCATACCCCGGTGTATCGACGGTTTTGTTGCAATTCGTTACAAATCGCCCAGCTCATCTACCCCCCGATCGCATTGCCGAAACGCACCGTTCAGACGCGGCGCGCGACACCTCTCCCCCTGGGACAATCAATTGCAACCGACGATCTACACCCCAATCCACATCAGTCACCTCGGACAATTTACAGGGCCGCCGGGTACTGGGTGTCTGAGCTCGAACAAGATTCGACAGTCGCTGATCGAGACTATCGGTACTCGCCGACAGACCGACGAAAGAACGCGCCGACCAGCGGTCGGCGCGTTCTTCGATTTACGGTACGAAGCTTCAGGAAAAGCCCACACCAGTCACACTCTTCAGGTGCTCGCTGCTGACCCCTGGAGCCAGCTCCACAAGCTGCAGCCCGTCCGCGGTGACGTCCAGCACTGCCAGGTCGGTGATGATCCGGTTGACGACGCTCTGACCGGTAAGCGGCAGCGTGCAGGCCTCGACGATCTTGGGATTGCCGTCGCGGTCGGTGTGCTCCATCACGACGATGACGCGGCGGGCACCGTGGACCAGATCCATCGCCCCGCCCATACCCTTCACCATCTTGCCCGGCACCATCCAGTTGGCAAGGTCACCGGTCTTCGACACCTGCATCCCGCCGAGCACCGCGGTGTCGATGTGACCACCGCGGATCATGCCGAAGGAGAGAGCCGAGTCGAAGAACGCGGCGCCTGAATTGACGGTGACGGTTTCTTTACCGGCATTGATGAGGTCGGCATCGACCTGATCATCGGTCGGATACGGTCCGGTACCGAGGATGCCGTTCTCGCTGTGGAGGACCACCTTGACGCCCTCGGGCAGGTAACTGGGGATCAGAGTCGGCAGGCCGATGCCGAGGTTGACGTACTCCCCCGGCCGCATCTCGGCGGCAGCGCGAGCGGCCATCTCGTGGCGAGTCCAACCGATACGGGTTTCCTCTGCACTGGTCACTTGGTGCCTCCTGAGACGGTCCGCTTCTCGATCCGCTTCTCCTGTGGGCCTGTGTGCACGACCCGCGCGACGAACACTCCAGGTAGGTGCACGTGTGCGGGGTCGATGTCGCCCGGCTCGACGAGGTTCTCCACCTGCGCGATGGTGATCCGGCCGGCCATGGCAGCAAGCGGGTTGAAGTTCATCGCCGTCTTGTTGAAGACGAGATTTCCTTCGGTGTCGCCGTAGTCCGCGTGCACGAGCGCGAAGTCAGCGGTGATCGCCTCTTCCAATACATACGTGCGGCCACCGAACACTGCCGTCGCCTTCGGTGGCGACGCCACGGCGATCGAACCGTCCGGGTTGTATCGCCACGGCAAGCCGCCCTCGGCGATCGGGGTGCCGACGCCGGCCGGAGTGTAGAACGCCGGGATGCCGGTACCGCCTGCTCGCAGCCGCTCGGCCAGCGTCCCCTGCGGCGTCAACTCCACTTCGAGCTCACCGGCGAGATACTGGCGCGCGAACTCCTTGTTCTCCCCCACGTACGACGCCGTCACCCTGGCGATCCGGTGCGCGCCGAGCAGAATGCCGAGACCGTAGTCGTCGACACCGCAGTTGTTGGAGAACACCTCGAGATCGGTGGCGTCGCCGTCGGCGATCGCCGCGATCAGTGCGTCGGGAATACCGCACAGCCCGAAGCCGCCCACTGCGAGCCTGGATCCGCTCGCGATGTCGGCAACTGCCTCAGCTGCCGTATTCACGACTTTGCTCATCCGTTAGTTCTCCTTCTGCTGAAAGATTCCGGCTCGGTGAAGAAGCTTCTCGGCGTGACGGAGAACGGGAGCGTCGACCATCTTGCCCTCGAACGCGAACACACCACGTTCAGTAGACACCGCGGCAAGCACTCGTGTGGCCCAGTCGATCTCTTTTTCCGAAGGTGCGAAGGCCCCGCGGATGACCTCGACCTGACTCGGATGGATCGCAACCTTCACGTCGAAGCCGACTGCGACGGCATCAGCGGACTCGACGCCCAGGCCGACGAGGTCCTTGATGTCGAGGTACACGGAATCGACAGCCAACCGGCCGTAGCTCTTCGCGGCCAGGAGAGACGTCGATCGGACGTGCTTGGCAACGTCGCGGTACGAACCGTTCGGGTGCCTGCTCGAGTTGCCGCCGAGACCGGCAACAAGATCCTCGGCTCCCCACATGACACCGATGGCGTTCGCAGCAAGCGCGATGTCGGCCACGGCGAGGGCTCCTCGCGGGGACTCGACGAGCGCAACCACGTCCGCCGGTGCGAGCGAGAGGACGTCCTCGGCCGATTCGCACTTGGACAGCATGAGACGCGAATAGTGTGTGCCGTCCAGCGCGATCAGATCGAGTTCGTGATCAGGCGTACCGACCGGATTGACGCGCACGACCGTCCGCTCCGGATCGAGAGGCGTGTCGATCAGGGCTGCACGTGCGGCTTCCTTGTCGGCCGGAGCCACACCGTCTTCGAGATCGAGGATCACGACGTCGGCAACAGCCGCGGCCTTCGCATAGCGCTCGGGACGATCCGCCGGGCAGAACAACCACGCCGGCCCCGGCGGTGTCCACGTCATGAGGACACCTCTGCCGGACGCAGTTGCACCAGTGTCTTGCGCGTGGCCAGTGCGACGACGTCACCGTGCTGGTTACGCCCGGTGTGCACGAGGGTCACGATGCCTTCACCTGGACGGCTCTTCGACTCGCGCTTGTCCGCGATGAGCGTCTCGGCATACAAGGTGTCGCCGTGAAAGAGCGGCTTCGGGAAGCTGATCTCGGAGAAACCGAGGTTCGCCACGATGGTGCCCTGCGTCAACTGCGCGACGGACAGGCCGACGATGGTCGACAGGGTAAACATCGAATTGACCAGCCGCACACCGAATTGAGTGTCCTCGCTGTACGCGGCATCGAGATGCAACGCCTGCGTGTTCATGGTCAAAGTCGTGAACAGGACGTTGTCAGCCTCGGTCACCGTCCGGCCTGGGCGATGCTCGTAGATCGCGCCGACCTCGAACTCCTCGAACCAGAGCCCGCGCTGAGTGATCTTCTTGGGGTTCGTCACAGCCCTGCCTCACGAGCGATGAGCATCAACTGCACCTCGGTCGTTCCCTCACCGATTTCGAGGATCTTGCTGTCACGGTAGTGGCGCGCGACGGCGTACTCGTTCATGAAGCCGTATCCGCCGTGGATCTGCGTGGCGTCACGGGCGTTGTCCATGGCAGCTTCGGAGGAAATCAGCTTGGCGATGGACGCCTGCTTCTTGAACGGCTTGCCCGACAACATGAGTGCGGCCGCGTCGTAGTACGCGGTACGTGCGACGTGGGCACGAGCCTCCATACGCGCGATCTTGAACGCGATGGCCTGGTTGTGTCCGATGGGGCGACCGAACGCCTCGCGCTCCTTGGCGTACTTGATCGACTCGTCGACGCAGCCCTGGGCGGCACCGACGCTCAACGCGGAGATGGCGATGCGGCCTTCGTCGAGGATGCGCAGGAAGTTCGCGTAGCCGCGGCCGCGCTCACCGAGCAGATTCTCTTCGGGGACACGAACATCGGCGAACGTGAGCGGATGGGTGTCGGATGCGTTCCAACCGACTTTGTTGTACGCCGGTTCGGCCGTGAAGCCGGGCGTCGTGGTCGGCACGAGGATCGTCGAGATCTCCTTCTTGCCGCCGTCCTTGACACCCGTGACCGCGGTGACCGTCACGAGCTTGGTGATGTCGGTGCCCGAGTTGGTGATGAACTGCTTGTTGCCGTTGATGATCCACTCACCGCTGTCGAACTTCGCGGTGGTCTTGGTTCCGCCGGCGTCGCTACCCGCACCGGGTTCGGTCAGGCCGAAGGCAGCCAACGACTTGCCGCTGGTGAGCTGCGGAAGCCACTCCTGCTTCTGTGCCTCGTTACCGAAACGGTAGATCGGCATGGCACCAAGGGACACACCAGCTTCGAGAGTGATCGCGACGCTCTGGTCGACCTTGCCCAGCTCTTCGAGCGCCAGGCAGAGTGCGAAGTAGTCGCCGCCCATTCCGCCGTACTCCTCGGGAAACGGCAGGCCGAACAGTCCCATGTCGGCCATCCCGGCCACTACCTCGTATGGGAAGGTGTGGTTGGCGTCGTGCTCGGCAGCAACCGGTGCCACTACGGTCTTCGCGAAATCCGCAACCGTCTTGGCGAGCTGCTGGTATTCGTCCGGAAGCGCTCCGGTGGCAAGGTAATCGGACATCAGGCGTCTTCCTTCTGCGTCGTGTTCTCGGTCTTTACTTCTGCAGTCTCTTCGTCCGCGACAGGTACCACGCGGGCCAGAACCTGATCCACCATCACCTGATCGCCCTGACGGACAAGCACTTCCACGATCCCGTCGATCGGGGACGTCAAGGAGTGCTCCATCTTCATGGCCTCGACCACGACGAGTGGTTGTCCCGCGCTCACTGCCGCGCCGTTCTCGACGTTGACTGCGATGACGGCACCGGGCATGGGGCTGGCGATTTCGGCGTCACCGGCATGCTTGTCCTCACCGCGAACGCTGACTTCGGCTACCTCGCGCACGTGCCAGGTTCCGCCGCCTGCCAGCCACAGACCGCCATCGGTCTGGGCGACGACAAACGTGCGTCGACGTCCGTCGATCACCACCGCCAGTTCGGATCCCGTCAGGGTCGCGCTGAATGCGCGAGGCTGTGAACCTTCGACCTCGACCTTTGCATCCGCGGGAACGCCGACGATCGCAACGTGCGACGTTCGGGTGCCGGCGGCGAGCCTGATGCTGGTCGGAGCGGGAGTTCCGACGCGCCACCCACTCGGGACGTCCCAGGGATCAACGGATTCCGAAGTTGTCCATCGCGAGAGCCAGCGATACGCCGCGGCAGCAATGAGCACCTCGTCGGAGGCGTCGGCTGCGACAAAGTCTTCGACGCGACGATCGAGCAGACCGGTGTCGAGGTTGCCCGCGATCACATCCGGATCAGCGAGGAGGAACCGTGCGAATTCGATGTTGGTCACGACTCCGAGCACTGCGGTGTCACCGAGTGCGCGATCGAGCTTGCGCAGTGCGCCCGCGCGGTCGGGAGCGTGGGCGATGACCTTGCTGAGCATCGGGTCGTAGTCACTGCCGACGACGGTGCCCGCGAGCAGTCCGGAATCGACGCGCACGCCGGAACCTGACGGCTCGACCAGATCGACGACGCTGCCGCCGGTCGGCAGGAATCCACGGCCCGGATCCTCCGCGTACACACGAGCTTCGATGGCGTGCCCGGTCAGCGTGATGTCACTCTGGGAGAAGGCCAACTTCTCCCCTGCTGCCACACGGACCTGCCATTCGACCAGATCCAGTCCGGTCACCATTTCGGTGACGGGATGCTCGACCTGGAGGCGGGTGTTCATCTCCATGAAGAAGAACTCGTCCGGCTTGTCGGCGGAGACGATGAACTCCACGGTGCCGGCGCCGGTGTAATCGACGCTTCGAGCGGTGTTGCACGCTGCCGCGCCGATCCGGTCACGGGTCACCTGATCGAGCAGCGGCGATGGAGCCTCTTCGATGACCTTCTGATGACGCCGCTGCAGGCTGCATTCGCGCTCACCGAGGTGAACGACGTTGCCGTGCTGGTCGGCGAGAACCTGGACCTCGATGTGCCGGGGCCGCAGGACGAATCGCTCGAGGAACAGGGTGTCGTCGCCGAACGACGACGCGGCCTCACGGCGGGCACTGCGAAGAGCCTCGGCCAGATTGGCCGGATCCTCGACCAGACGCATTCCCTTGCCGCCTCCGCCGGCCGAAGGCTTGACCAACACCGGGTAGCCGATGTCCTCGGCCGCTGCGATCAGTTCTTCGTCGGTCAGATTGGGGCGAGCGATACCCGGGACCACCGGCACGTCGAACGCGGCAACGGCGTTCTTCGCGGTGATCTTGTCACCCATCACCTCGATGGCGTGCTCGGAGGGGCCGAGGAAGGCGATTCCGGCAGCCGCACAGGCAGCCGAGAACGCCGAGTTCTCCGACAGGAAGCCGTAACCGGGGTGAATACCCTGAGCACCGGTGGACTTGGCAGCGTCGATGACCTTGTCGATGACGAGGTAGCTTTCACGCGCCGCGGCCGGTCCGATGTTGACGGCAGTGTCGGCCTCGCGGACGTGGCGAGCATTCGCGTCGGCGTCGCTGTAGACGGCGACGCTGCGAATTCCCAACTCACGCAACGTGCGGATCACGCGAACCGCGATCTCACCGCGGTTGGCCACGAGAACAGTATCGATAGTGCGCAACTCAGTCATTTCGCTCACATCCGGAAGACGCCGTAGGAGACCGGCTCGATCGGCGCGTTCGCGCACACCGAAAGGGCCAGGCCGAGAACAGTTCTGGTATCTGCGGGATCGATGACACCGTCATCCCACAGCCGCGCAGTGGAGTAGTACGGATTGCCCTGAGCCTCGTACTGCTCGCGGATCGGCGCCTTGAAGGATTCTTCGTCCTCGGCCGACCACGGATTACCCGCGCTGTCGAGCTGGTCACTACGAACCGTCGAGAGCACCGACGCGGCCTGCTCGCCGCCCATGACCGAGATGCGCGCGTTCGGCCACATCCACAGGAAGCGAGGTGAATACGCGCGTCCACACATGGAGTAGTTGCCGGCGCCGTACGAGCCGCCGATGACGACTGTCAGCTTGGGGACCCGTGCACACGCGACTGCCGTGACCATCTTGGCGCCGTGCTTGGCGATGCCGCCGGCCTCGTAGTCGCGTCCCACCATGAAGCCTGCGATGTTCTGCAGGAACAGCAGCGGCACACTGCGCTTGTCGCACAGTTCGATGAAATGTGCTCCCTTCATGGCGGATTCGCCGAAGAGCACGCCGTTGTTGGCGATGATGCCGACCGGGTGGCCCTCGATGTGGGCGAAACCGGTGACGAGCGTCTTGCCGTATTCAGCCTTGAACTCCTCGAACGCGCCACCGTCGACGAGCTTGGTGATGACCTCGTGCACGTCGTACGGAGTACGGGGATCAGTCGGAACGACGTCGTACAGCTCGCTCTGATCGGCGACGGGCGGAACCGTGGAGATGACGTCCCACGGGCGCTCGGAGCGGGGGCCGAGCGTGGCAATGATGTTGCGCACGATCCGAAGTGCGTCGCGGTCATCCTCGGCCAAGTGATCGGTGACGCCGGAAACCTTGGAGTGCAGGTCGCCGCCGCCGAGCTCTTCGGCCGTCACGATCTCACCGGTGGCAGCCTTCACGAGCGGCGGTCCGCCGAGGAAGATGGTGCCCTGGTTGCGGACGATCACTGCTTCGTCGCTCATCGCGGGCACGTAGGCGCCGCCCGCGGTGCACGAACCGAGAACTGCGGCGATCTGGGGAATCCCCTTGGCGCTCATGGTCGCCTGGTTGTAGAAGATCCGGCCGAAGTGCTCACGGTCCGGGAAGACCTCGTCCTGGCGCGGCAGGAAGGCGCCGCCGGAGTCGACGAGGTAGATGCAGGGAAGGTTGTTCTGCAGCGCAACTTCCTGCGCGCGCAGGTGCTTCTTCACCGTCATCGGGTAGTAGGTGCCGCCCTTGACCGTCGCGTCGTTGGCAACGACGACGCACTCGCGACCCGACACACGGCCGATACCGGTGATGACGCCGGCGCCCGGGCACTCGTCGTCGTACAGGCCGTTGGCCGCCAGTGGGGACAGCTCGAGGAACGGGCTGCCCTGGTCGAGCAGCGAGTCGACGCGATCTCGCGGCAGCAACTTCCCTCTGCTCACGTGACGCTCGCGAGAGCGCTCGTTGCCACCCAGCGCTGCTTGCGCCAGTTTCTTCTTCAGTTCGTCCACCAGAACGGTGTGATCGGACCGGTAGCCCGATCCTTGCGTGATTCCACTGGGAGTCATCCCGCCGCCTTCGCCATGAGTTAATGCTCGATAACTGAAACTAGATTAACTATGATTAACTGAGTTGTCCAGAACACAAGCGAAGAAAGATCGAGAGAATGACCTCTGAGCAGGTAGCAGCTCCGACGCGACGCGATCAGATGAAGGCCGACCGTCGACGTCAGCTCTTGGACGCCGCCGCACGGTTGATCGCCGAACGCGGATTCGTGAGTGTGCGACTCGAAGACCTCGGCGCGGCCGTCGGCATCAGCGGCCCGGCCGTGTACCGGCACTTTCCGAACAAGGACGCCGTCCTCGTGGAACTTCTCGTCGGCATCAGCACGCGCCTGCACGAAGGCGGCTCTGCGGCAGCGGAGGCAGCGGACTCACCGAGCGCTGCTCTCGACGCACTGGTGGAGTTCCACCTCGACTTCGCACTGGGCGAGCCGGACCTGATCCGCATCCAGGACCGCGACCTCGAAAGCTTGCCGGCCGACGCGCGTCGACAGGTACGCCAGACGCAGCGCAAGTACGTCGAGGTGTGGGTCGGGGTGCTCGAGCAACTCGATCCCCAACTCGATCAGGCGGACGCACGAATCAAAGCGCATGCCACCTTCGGTCTGATCAACTCGACCCCTCACAGCGCCAACCCCGCTTCGCCGGCACGCGCGCGTCGAGTCCTGCGGGATATGACGCTCGCCGCACTGCGCACCCACTGAAACCGGACACGGCACAATCGGTGGCAGACTGGTTACACCAGCTAACAGATGAGGGTGCCGAACGTGGAAGACAGCAGTGGGGTCAGCAGGGCCGATTTCGCCGAACTGCGGACCGAGTTCTCCCGCTTCATGATGTTGTACCAATTCGGAATCTCCGAACTGATGACCAAGGTGAACATCCTCAAGGACGAGTTCACTCACATCAATCAGTACAGCCCCATCGAACACGTCACGTCACGAGTCAAGTCACCGGACAGCATCCTGCGAAAGGCTCAACGCCTGAACGTCCCGCTGACGATCGACGACATCTCGAAGAACATCTTCGACATCGCTGGAGTACGTATCACCTGCAGCTTCATTTCCGACACGTACCGAATCGCCGAGATGCTCACCAGCCAGACGGACCTTCGGGTGATCGAGCGCGAGGACTACATCGCCGATCCGAAACCCAACGGCTACAAGAGCTTGCACTTGATCGTCGAGGTCCCGGTTTTCATGAGTGACCGCGTCAGGCACGTACCGATCGAACTTCAGATCCGCACGATCGCGATGGATTTCTGGGCGAGCCTCGAACACAAGATCTACTACAAGTACAACCGCGAGGTTCCCGTCGAACTCCTCGACGAACTCACCGAGGCAGCGGCCGCGGCACACCGCCTGGACGTCAAGATGGAACGACTCAACGACGAGTTCGCGAAAATCAAAGCGCTACCGCATCCTGACGACGAAATCCTCGAGCAGGATCTGCCGGCGCAGTTCCTCGAGGCGCTGCATCTTCAGCGACGGGCGCTCTGACTTCGGTCCCCCTCCCCTGAGCGAACGCGCCTTTCGGCGCATCTGAGGCGACGAAAGTGCCGTTCGCTCACAACTGGGGTCGGACAACTAGGGCAAACAAAAAGAAGTGCGCCCTCCCGAACTTCGGGAGGGCGCACTTCTCGAATTGGGTCGGCTTGCTATTTCTTGCCAGTGACGGCGCTGTAGCCGATCGAGAGCACGGCCGCCGCGGCGATGCTGATGATCCAGCGGATCCAGTCGATTCCACCCGTGTCGCCCTTGTCCGAGATCGCTCCCCAGACCCAGTACCCGATAAGCGCTCCGGCGATACCCAGCACGACGGTCACGATCATGCCGTACTGCTGCTTACCTGGCAGTACGAGACGAGCCAGGATTCCGATGACTGCGCCGAAAATGATGGTTCCGATAATTTGCCCCATGACAGCCCCTCTCACACGTCGTGCATGCACGCGGACGGAAGATCACCGCTCAGGGAAACAATAACCACAGTCACACACAACTGTCGCTTGTTGACCGAATTGTTGTCCGAGATGCAACCTCGACGCGTTACATCCACGACATTCGCGAGTTATTTTTTCGCAATCAAGCGAACCTACCGTTCCCATCCATGCCAACTTCCGTAAAACTGCCGAACAGCGAGCTCGCGCGACTCGCCAACAAGCCGCCCTGGTACCGATCACTGTTCGTGCAATTGATCGCCGCTATCGTCATCGGTGTTCTCATCGGCTGGTTGTGGCCGGAATTCGGCGCGAACCTCAAGCCCCTCGCCGACGGGTTCATCAAGCTGATCAAAATGCTGATCGCGCCGATCATCTTCTGCACCGTTGTGATCGGGATCGCCCACGTCGGGGATCTGAAGGCCGTGGGGCGTATCGGCGTCAAAGCACTCATCTACTTCGAGGTCGTGACCACCTTCGCCCTGTTGTTCGGGCTGCTCATCGGAAATCTGATGAAGCCGGGTGCGGGATTCGACATCGATCCGGAGACGCTGGCGAACGGTGCGGACGCCGTGGCAGCCAAGACCGGAAGTGGCGAACTTCCCCACACCGTCGAATTCCTGCTCAATATCATTCCGGTGTCGATAGTTTCGGCCTTCGCCGAGAACGCACTCCTCCAAGTCCTCTTCTTCGCCGTACTGTTCGGGCTCGCATTGGCCAAGGCGGGTGAGAGTGGACCACCGATCGTGTTCGAACTCGTCGATCGTCTGAGCCATCTGTTCTTCACGATCATCGGCTGGATCATGAGACTGGCGCCTTTGGGCGCTTTGGGCGCGATGGCGTACATCGTCGGTCAGTACGGGATCGCTTCGCTCGGAAGTTACGGAAAGCTGATCGCCGCATGCTATCTCGCCGCCGTCCTGTTCATCCTCATCCTGGCCGCGATAGTCAGGTACTTCGCGGGCGTGAACCTGTGGAAGTTCGTCAAGTACATCAAGGACGAACTCTTCCTCGCTCTGGGAACGGCGTCGACCGAAGTAGTTCTGCCCCGAATCATGGTCAAGCTCACCAACGCCGGATGCTCGCGCACTACAACAGGATTGGTGGTGCCTACCGGCTACTCGTTCAATCTCGACGGCGCGACGCTGTACCTGTCGATCTGCATGCTGTTTCTGGCTCAGGCACTCGGTGTGGACCTGACACTCGGTGAGCAGATCACTGCCGTCCTGGTACTGATGCTCACGTCCAAGGGAATGGCCGGCGTGCCGGGATCGTCATTCCTGGCGCTGTCGGCCACCGTGGCCGCAATCGGTCACGGCGCAATTCCCGTCGCCGCAGTCGCTCTCCTACTGGGCGCCGATCGAATCATGGATTCGATGCGGGTGTCGGTGAACCTGCTCGGGAACTGTGTCGCAACCTTCGTGGTCGCCAATTGGGAGGGGCAGCTCGACAAGGAGCGCATGCGCCGAGTGCTCGACGGAGAAGACGTTCCACCGCTCGAGGAAGTCGATCCGATCACGGGGAAAACCGTTCCGGCACCCGAAACCGAAGGCATCCTGACCCGATAGGTAGGTGCCGGCTGCTGTTTGCACATCGGAAATCGGTGCTGAAAAGTCGCGGGGGCAGACTTCACTGGAAAATCCAGACCGACAGCTACAAAAGCAAATATTTGCAGATGGCGGCAACCTTGCCGTCAAGGGTCCGTTGAATCTACAAATATGGCACTTGCGCTGCACCGACTCCACTTCACTGAAAAGCAACTTGCGACATCTAGATATTGCCCGACGGTTGCCGCAGTGGCGATTCACAATTCAGCGAACGGGCAGCATTATATTTGCCGGAATTAGAAGGACTAAAGTCCGGTGTTCGACCGACGAATAGACTCAAGTGGGTAAAAATCAATCAGTTCCGAAAGCCTTATTCTGCATACATTTATGCCGTGCCAGCTGCACTTATGCTGATAGTTTCCCGCAATAAGCTGTTGCGGGATTGATCATATGGCCCTCGGTTCAAATTGTCCGAATGGTCACCTATTGCTATCGTAACCTTTGCGAAGGACTGGACCCGATTGCCCAGCAAAGGAATACAGTGACCGCATCCATGCAGGATATTGAACACTTGTCCACTAATCGACTTTCGGTGGTTGTTCCGGTATTCAACGAAGAGAACGCGGTTTCCGGCTGCATCGAGCGTCTACTGACCGAGTCGGAAATCGATGAGATTCTGATTGTCGACAACAACTCGACGGACGGTACTGCATCGATCATCCAGGAGTTCGCCGAGAAGTACGACAAAGTCAGATATGTCTTCGAGGCCCGCCAAGGCGTCGTACACGCCCGGAACGCGGGCTTCGACGCCTCGACCGGCAACATCATCGGTCGTATCGACGCGGACACACGGGTACAACCGGGATGGGCAGATGCTGTCAAGGGTTTCTTCCAACGCAGCACCGCTCATTCAGCGGTTGCCGGACTCACCTACCTCTTCGAATCGCCGTTTGCTCGAATCCACCGCTACGCACTGGACAGGCAGGTGAAGCAGGGGAAGTTCGATTGCGAACGTCAAGTACTCGCTGTCGCCGGAGCGAACATGGCGATCAGAAAAAGCGCATGGTTGTCGGTCCGCGAGCAAGTCAGTGACCGGCCGGACATCCACGAAGATATCGACCTTTCACTGTGCCTTCGGGAGGAAGGGATGACGATCGGTCAGATCGCCGACATGCGAGCAGAAACGTCCGGTCGACGCGGTGAAACCCCTCCGTTGGAGTACCTGAAGTACAACCAAGCATCCGAATCGGTTCTGCACCTTCACAACATCATGAATTGGCGCCTCAAACTGACCATCTGGGGCGACTCGATGCTCCATGCGCTCGTGTGGCCCGTCTACCGCATCTACAACTTCGAGCAGGAGCGCCTGGAGTTCAGGCGCTTGTTCGGCATGTCGAAAGGTCGAATCATGCCAGTTCACCAGTAACCCATCGAATTTCGCTAATCGCCGAAGGTTCGCAGCCACCGAATTTCACGACAGTTTCAACGCCGTGATGCGGTCTTCACTGGAACGCAACAGCACCTTCTCCCCCGCCCACAGCTCGCGCGGCATCACCCAAGGCGTGAACTCGTCGTCCCCGTCCTGGACGACTTGGACCTCCCAACTCCGTTGGCCGGTCCTGACATCTGTTCCGTAGACGTTGCCCTCGTCGATAACGACATCCCCGTGCCAGGCGATCTCTCCGGCGCGCTCGGCGTTCGAGCGCCACAGGACCTCCCCGGTGAGCAGGTCCACGAACTGGACCTCGGGCTCGGAACCGGAGCGGGTCACGGCGATCACGTTGCCGATCACCGCCAACGACTGTGCGGTGTCGAAGACTTCACTGTTGGACCACAATTTCTCGCCCGAAGTCCGGTCGAAACCGCTGTGTCCCAGAATGATCGGAGTCGATCCTCCCGCCGGATCATCTCGGCTGTATCGTCCGCCGTAGTACGAGGACTCCGAGGGCAGTTCGTCCGTCCTTTCGAACTCGCGCCCGTACTGATCGAGCGCGTACTCACTTGTCGGACGGCCATTGCCTTCGCAACCGCCATCCGACACCAATGTCACCCCGACGGACGATGTGTGCGCGGTCGAACAGGTGGAGTAACCGTGTACCCACCGCTGTTCGCCGGTCTTCACGTCGAATCCCAAGGACTCGTCGAGAGCGATCACGCCCAGGTCGCCGTGAACCGACATCACCGGATCGACATATCCGGCTTCCCACGATCCACCGACGTCGAACGCTTTGGACCAGTTCGCTTCCGGATCGTCGACGGTTCCGCTGTGCACGCGAACGTCGTTGCTCTCGATATCACCTTCGAGCGCGAGTACGGTGTCGCCCGAGACAACCGCGACGATCGGCGACCACGGTGTCTTGATGTCTCGCCGCTCTCCCGTCTCGATGTCGAACAGCGAGTACGAACCACCGGATACGTACGGCCCGGAGAAACACAGCACCGAACTGCCGAGCAGAGTCTCGGAGCAACCACCGATGTCGACCGCCGACGTGCGCCAACGAACTGTGCCATCTTCGGCGTCCAATCCGACCAATTCTGCGTCGTCCAACGAATACGCCTGACGATCCGGCATACCGATCATCGTGACCACGAGTGATCCGGCGTCGATGAATCCGCCCATGTCCATGTTGAATTCGGTTCCAACAAGTGGGCTCCGGAAGATCGCGAACTCGCGCCCGAGAATCTCGGAGGCCTCGACGCTCCATAGCGGCGACGAGATCGCTGTCGGTTCGGAACTCGTCGACGTGACCACCGTGGCGATGGCGGCAGTGACGGTGACTACGGCTGCGGCGGCCGCGATCCGAAGTCGCGATTTCGGGGAGAATCTGGTGGTCATCGAATCTCCATGCCTTCGGTCGTCGCGAGAAACTCCAACTGCGCGAACGTCATCGGATCGTTCGGGATCGCAGCCGACGACGAAACCGAGACTTGGGTCCCATTCGGGCGGGTGACGACCACCGACCTGCTCGTTTCCTGCGTCGATTCTGCTTTCGAGCCGTCATTTGTCATGGGCACGGTCGCGTAGTTCCGTTCGTCTCGCTCGATCACGGATCCATCCGGTCGCGTCACGACCTCCAAGGGGTGCCCGTCGTAGGAAGGGTCGTATTTGTTGGGCTCCGTAGGGAGTGGTTGTCCGCCGGTAATTGTCATGTTGAGCGTCGACTCGCTGTCTCCCGTCCGGGTGAGAAGTCTCTGACATGCAGTGGACTTGTCATTCTCCGCCACCGTCAGAGTGCCCGGTCCGGTATCAAGAATCGGAAAACCCGGAGGTACAGCGCGCCATCTGACTTCGAGTACCGCGTTGAGACGTTCGATCGTCGCGCGATCGAGTTCGGCCACGTCGCCAGAGTCTCGGGGGATCCCGTGGCACCCGGGCGAAAGCGGTGCCGTACCCGGCGGAGCAGGCGTCGTGATTCGCAGTTGCGGCAGGCTGACCAAGGACACCAGTTCGTCGATGGTCAGTGGAAGCGCGCCGCTTGCCTGAACCTCGGCGCCGACTCGATCGGCAGTGTCATCGAGATAGGCGTGAACTCGTGTGCCATCGATGCCGTAAAGGAACGCCGAACGAGAGAGAGTGCGTTGTCCGTTGATTTCACTCCACGAGTCCTGCACGTCCACAACTGAACCATCCGCGAGTGAGCGACGTTCGACGAGAGAACCGGCAATGCACGGAGGAACCGGCGCCTTACTGCTGTTGACCGAGACCGACAGTCCACCACTGGCCTCGCCTCGAAGTATTGTCGCCGACGCATCAGTGGACGCCAGATCCTCGATCGTCCATCCCTCGGGTAACTCGTCCGAGGTCGACGGTGCCGAGATCGGACCGAACTGGAGTGATCGGCTCGGACTGGCGAACTTGATCTCGACGCCGTCCGGAATCGCATCGGCGACCGCATCCGACATCGATACAGCTTTGGCGCCGGAAAACCACGGAAAACGTGGGTCGTCGTACGCGTCGTCGCCACCTGTCGATGTGAAGATCGAGATTCCGTGTTCGTCGTCCGGCGCTTCGACGCTTTCACAACCCGGAATCGTGGTCGGGTACACCGCGCTCGGCGTGACGTACGAGAATTCAGGCACGTCTTCCGCCGGAATCTCGTCCGGTGTGGACGTCATGGTGATCGAAGATGACGCAGCTACCGAGATGTCATCGGACGGCGAACTGCTCCACCGATCCACCAGCCCGGCAACCACTGTCCCACCGGCGATCAGGGAGACGACCGTCAGCGCGAAGGTCCACTTCTCGGCCCGCTTCAAATCGGTTTGCTCCTTCGACACGTACCCTCGCAGTCACCGTCACGGCTCGCCCCCGATGCGCGTCGCCTCTGGAATTCCTGTCGCGATCACAGCAATTTCTGTTACCAACCGGATGGTTTCCTATCGCGCGGGCTCCGTATGAACACAGAAGAACGGGGTGCCAGTTGCTGTGCAACCGGCACCCCGTTCTGACTGCCTGAGTGCTTACACCCTCACAGGCACCTGATTCGGGTCTGGATCGGAATCCGGATCCTGCTCGATCGGAATCCGTCGAATCGCTTCACCCTCGATGTCGACGTTCGGCAGGATCTTGTCGAGCCACGCCGGCAACTTCCATGCCGAATCACCGAGAATCGACATGACCGCAGGGATCACGATCATGCGGATGATGAAGGCGTCGAAGAAGACTGCAGCCGCGAGGCCGAAGCCCATCATCTTGCTTGTCGTCTCCGAGGACAGCATGAATGCGCCGAACACGGAGATCATGATGATGGCCGCCGACGCGACCACGCGAGCACCATGGGTGTAGCCGGAGATGATGGCGTCCTTGGCCGACAATCCGTGCACGTATTCCTCGCGCATTCGCGTCACGAGGAACACTTGATAGTCCATCGCCAACCCGAAGACCACACCGATCATGAAGATCGGCAGGAACGAGATGATGGGTTGTGTGTGCTCGATCAGCCCGAAGTCGCCCTCCTGGAAGATGGCCACCGTGGCGCCGAAGGTCGCACAGACGGAAAACAGGAATCCGAGAGTTGCGGTCAGCGGCACCAGGATCGAGCGGAAGACGACCATCATGATGATGAACGCCAGCCCCACAACCACGATGAGATACGGGATGAGCGCGGAACTGAGCTTCGACGACATGTCGGCAACGATCGCGGTTTGCCCCGCTACACCGAGTTCTGCGCCTTCCGATTTCACCGTCGATCCGTAATCCCGGATCTGATTCATCAGCTCGTGGGTTTCTGGGCCGCTCGGTGACATCTGCGGGGTGACCGCGATCAGCGCAGAGTTGGCGCCCGCCATCGGGTTTGCTGCGTCCGGTCCGTTTCCGACCCACATCAACTGATCCGGAGTTGCGACGTTGTCGAGGCCCTTGATGTGCGCGACAGTGCCTTCGGCAATCGCGGTGATGTCGGTGCCGTCAGGCGCGTCGAGCACGACGAACAATTCGCCATTGACGCCTTCACCGAACCCACGTTGCAGCAGGGCAAGTGCCGGCCGCTCTTCGTCCTGAGTGAACGAGAGTCCGAGTTCGAGCTTCGTCATCGGAATAGCCGCGATCACCAGAAGCACCAGCGCAGCACCCGCGATCGGCCACGGGTACTTGGTGACTATCTTGGCCCAGCGATGTCCGTTGGATTCCATCGTCTCGGGCTCGTCACCGTGGCGAAGCCCGGGGATACGAGGCGAGAACGCGAATCTGCCGAAGATACCCAGGACAGCCGGGATCAACGTGATTGCGCCGAGGACGGCGATGATGACGGCAACCGCTGCAGAGATTCCCATCTGGGTGATCATCGGAACCCCGACCACCGCCAGGGCTGCCAGCGCGACCACAACCGTCAGGCCGGCGAAGACGACGGACGAACCGGCAGTACCCACTGCGCGCCCGGCAGCGGCTTCCCTCGTTCCGCCCAAATTGAGCTCACTGCGGTAACGCGAAACGATGAACAACGCGTAGTCGATCGAGACTGCGATGCCGATCATCGTGACGATTCCCGTGACGCCTTCGTTGATGTCGAAGAAGCCCGAACCGAGTGTGACCGTCAAAGTGGCCAGCGCAATTCCCAGAATTGCGGTGAACAGCGGAATAAAGGCCGCAATGAGCGCGCCGAACGCCACGATCATCACGATGAACGCCACCGCGAAGCCGAGCATCTCCGACAGACCACCTGCGGCCTGTACCTGCATCATCGAACCGGTGCCTTCGACTTGCAGGCCACCGGTGCGGAATTTTGCCATCAAGTCGAGGAACGCCGTCTTGTTGGCCTGTGTCTGATCCTCGATGCGAATCGACTGATTGAGCTGGATCAGCCCGACCTTGCCGTTGTCGCCGAGAACGGCCGACGCCACCGCCGGATTTGCCTCCGCGAGGGTCACCGGATTGACGATCTTCTCGGGATCGACGATATCCGGCAACGTCTTCGCCTGCGCGATCAACTGGTCGATCTGATCGCTGTGTGCGGCAAGTCCGTCGTCTGCCGCGATGAGAATGCTGGTCGACGCCTGAGTTTGTTGCTCTGCTGCCGCTGCAAAGTTCTCGTTCATCAACTCGGTCGCACGTTGGGAATCAGTGCCCGGAAGATTGAATTCTTTGGAGAACGTCGGATTTGTGGCGCTGATTGCGCCCCCCACCACCGCGATCACGATAATCCACGCGGCCACCACAAGATACTTGTGGCGGAAAGCAAACTTCCCCAACCTGTAAAGATACGTAGCCAACGTAGGCCTCTCTCGCCGTGGACTGGTCTGTCCGAAGAACACGGAGTCTTTCGGTGCCAGGGACATACGGTACGGACCGATCGGCCTGTTGGCACCCGGTATATCTGCGAAAACGGCATATCCGACGCGCCTTCGTCCCGTTTTCAGACCGCTCGGTACCGTGGACACGACACGGGCAGGCGCCTCGCCAGAGCAGACGCCACGTAGTACGAAAGGCAATCCCATGAATCACGGCCAGGCCGTCGATCGCGATCTCCTCCTTGCCGGCCAACAGCGACTCGACGCGCTGGGCCCACGATTGACGGGCTCTCCTGCACACCACGAGGTGGTGGAAGAAGTCGCGAACGAACTGACCGAACTGGGCCTCGACGTCCGGCGTGATTCACACACTTTCGAACGCTGGGATCTGCCGGCGACACCTGACGGACTTCGCATCGAATTGCCGACGGGACCGATCAGAGTTTCGTCCGCATTCCCCTACTCCGGATTGACCGGGCCACAGGGAATCTCCGCTCCCCTGGTCTACGTCAGCGCGCGACGCCCCAAGTGGTCGGCGGCCAAGGGCGCGATCGCAGTGATCGAGGTCCCGCACATCGATCTCCCCCGCAAGCTACTGGTCAGCGAGTGGGGCCCGATCGCCACCGACGAGACACTTCGAAATCCGGTTCTCTCCGCAACACTTCTGGGCCCGAAGCTCGACAAGGCCCGCAAGGCCGGTGTCCTCGGCGTGATCGCGGTGTGGCGTGACATCGCTCCGGACAACGCACTGGGACAATATCTTCCGTTCACGCAGCCATATCACGACATCCCCGCCGTCTGGGTGGCCGGCGACGAGGGCGCGAAGGTTGTCGCTGCAGCTCGCTCCGGTCAGCTGGCGACTCTGGTACTGGATGCGACTCTGCATCCGGACACCCGGACCGACACGGTGTGGGCGGTGTCCCCCGGAACCTCACCCGAAGAGACGATTCTGCTCATCACTCACAGCGACGGAACCAACGGTGTCGAGGAGAACGGCCATCTGGGAATGTTGGCCTTGGCGCGGCACGCCGTGGCGCAGCCGCATCGACGGTCGTACGTTTTTGTCCTGACGACTGGCCACCTTCGTATTCCAGCGGTGTCCAAGCACGGACAGGCAACGTCCACCTGGCTCGAAGCGCACCCCGAGATGTGGAAGGGCGAAGCCGGTCAGGCGCGCGCCGTAGCGGGGATCGCAATCGAACACCTCGGCGCACTGGGTGATACCGAGAACACCTCGATCGGCAGCTATTCGTTGGAGACCACTCCGGAACCGGAACTGCTCTACGCGACGAGTCGGGAAGTACACGGCATCGTTGCACCGCTGTGGCGCGACATCGGGGCGGGCGATCGCCGAATCGTGGCGCCGGGACCGGTCATTCATTTCGGTGAGGGTGAACCATTGTTCGAGCGGAAGATACCGGCGGTCGCCTTGGTGACGGCGCCGCAGTACCTGCTCGCTCTGCGCGAAGCCGACGCCGTCACGCACGTCGACCTGGACGCGATGATCAAGCAGATCGAAAGCTTTCGGGATCTGCTCGACGCATTCGATGCAACCGACACCGCGTCTTTCGGTCCGGTGGTCTCGCGTTCGGTGTTCGCGAAGTTCTCGGCGCTACTTCAGTTGATGCAGATTTTGTCGAAAGCCAAGAAATAGTGCTGTGCGCCTTTATTAACCGCGGGCGGTTAATAAAGGCGCACAGCACTTGGGGTTACTTGTCGTGAATGATCACGCCACGGATGTTCTTGCCGTCACGTAGATCCTGGTAGCCCTTGTTGACGTCTTCGAGGCTGTAGGTGTTGGTGATCAGTTCGTCGAGCTTGAGCTGACCGGCATCGTAGAGACGCAGCAGTCGCACGATGTCGTACTGCGGATTCATGGACCCGAACAACGTGCCCTTGATCGTCTTCTGATTCAGCGTCAGGTCGGTACCCGACACGTGAACGGTCAGCTTGGCGGGGTCGGCGAGTCCCGTGATCACCACGGTGCCACCCTTGCCGATCACTGCCGTCGCTGCACTGACCACGTCCTCGTCGACGGTGCCGACAAGGATGAGCGCAGCGTCGGCACCCTGTCCCCACGTCAGCTCGTTGACCTTGGCAGCAGCGCTCTCGGCGTCTGCAAAGGCATGGGTTGCACCGAACTTCAGTGCGGTCTCACGCTTGAGAGCAACCGGATCGACCACAACGACGTACTTGCAGCCGGCCGAAACGGCGCCCTGGACGGCGTTGATGCCGAGACCACCGATGCCGTAGATCACAGCGGTGTCACCGGCGCGAAGGTTACCGGCATTTACTGCCGTTCCCCAACCCGAAGGCACGCCGCAGCCGACGACCACCGCTGTCTCCAAGGGAAGCCAGTCGTCGATCTTGACTACCGAGTGCTGAGAAATGGTGGCGCGCTCGGAGAACGTTCCCAACATGCACATTCCGCCGAAATCCATTCCGTTGCCGTGGAAACGGAAGGAACCGTCGGGCATCGAGCCTTCGAGGATGGTGGCACCCATGTCGCAGAGGTTCTGGCGACCGGTCGAGCAGTAGCGACAGGTGCCGCAGTTGGGGATGAAGCTACACACGACATGGTCGCCCGGCTTGACCTTCGTGACGCCTGGGCCGACCTCTTCGATGATGCCCGAGCCTTCGTGTCCGCCGACGATCGGGTAACGCGGCGGGAGATCACCGTCGGTCAGGTGCAGATCCGAATGGCACAGTCCGGCAGCGGTGTACTTGATCAGTACCTCACCCACACCCGGGCCGTCGAGGTCGAGTTCCATGATCTCGAAAGGCTTTCCGGGCTCGAGCAGTACAGCAGCTTTGGTCTTCACTGGTGATCTCCTTGATTGTCGGACGAGAGAATGAGCGATGGGGTCGGTCAGAGAGCGATGTTGACGGCCTTGGTCTGGGTGTAGAGATCGATAGCCGAAGCGCCGAGCTCGCGGCCCCAGCCGGACTGCTTGTATCCACCGAAGGGCATTGCAGTGTCGAAGCCGTTGTACTGGTTGATCCACACCGAACCGGCCTTCAAGCGCTTCGCCGTGCGGTGAGCCTTGGAAATGTCCCGGGTCCAGATGCCGGCGGCCAAGCCGTAGATGGAATCGTTTGCGGCAGTGATCGGTCCGTCGTCCGCGTTGAACGGCAGCGCCGCCACGACGGGTCCGAAGATCTCCTCCTGAACGATGGAGAATTCGGGCTTGACGTCAACGAAGACGGTCGGCTCGACGAAGTAGCCCTGATCGCCCCAGCGGTTGCCGCCCGTCAGTGCACGTGCGCCGTCGGCGATTCCCTCACGCAGGTAGCCGGTCACCTTGTCGAACTGCTCCTGCGAGACCAGCGGTCCGAGCTGGGTGGTGGGATCGAGGCCGGGTCCGATCTTGACCTGGCTCGCTGCGTGCGCGACGGCCTCGGTGAACTTCTCGAAGATGGTGTCCTCGACGTACAGACGAGTACCCGCAACGCAGCACTGTCCGTGGTTGAACAGCCACGCGTTGAGCGAACCCTCCACCGCGGAATCGAAATCGGCGTCGGCGAACACGATATTGGGGCTCTTGCCACCGAGCTCGAGCGTAACCTTCTTCAGATTGCCCTTGGCGGCGTCGACGATCTTCTTACCCACCTCGGTGGAACCGGTGAACGCAACCTTGTCCACGTCGTCGTGGCCGGACAGAGCAGCACCTGCATCGCCGAAGCCGGGAACGATGTTGACGACGCCGGGCGGGAAGCCTGCTTCTTCGAAGACCTCCGCGAGAAGCAGTGCGGTGAGCGGGGTCTGCTCAGCGGGCTTGAGGATCACCGTGTTGCCGGCGGCGAGCGCGGGGGCGAGCTTCCACGACGACATCAGCAGCGGGAAGTTCCACGGCACGATCAGTCCACAGACGCCGATCGCCTCACGCAGGGTGTAGGCGTGGAACTCGCCGCCCGGAGAGAAGGGCATCGACACGTTGACGGTGCTGCCTTCGATCTTGGTGGCCCAACCCGCGTAGTAGCGGAAAACGTCTGCGGCCCAAGCCACGTCGACGGCGGTGGCGATGGCAACGGACTTGCCGTTGTCGAGAGCTTCGAGCTGACCGAATTCCTCGGCACGAGCACTGAGAATGTCGCCGACGCGCCAGATCATCCGCTCGCGCTCGTTTGCCTTCATACGTGACCAGGGGCCGTCCTCGAAAGCCGTTCGAGCGGCACGTACCGCGCGGTCGATGTCTTCGGCCTGACCGTGTGCCACGTCTGCGAGCTTCTGTCCGTCAGCCGGGTTGTACGTCGCGAAGGTCTGACCCGAAGCGGCGTCGACGAATTCGCCGCCGATGTAGAGCTTCTTCGGTCCGTTCAGGAAACCCTGTACCGCGGAACTGATGGTGTGTTCGGCTACTGCCGTCATCGGAAACTCCCCTGAAGTAGTGAGGTGCGAATGTGATGCACGCCATACTTCCGCGCTTCCAGGGGTGCTAACTGTCCGAACTTTGTACAACTGAAGTCGGACAGCAAACTACACAGTGATGTCGAGCGCCCGCATCCGTGTGTAGAGAGTGCTTCGGCTGATTCCGAGTTGCGCCGACGCGTGAACCTTGTTGCCGCCGCAGTCTTTCAACGCTCCGATGATCGCCTGGCGCTCGGCTTTCTCCCGCCCTGCCAACCGCGACACCTTGGTCGTGGTGCGATAGTCCTCGGGCAGATCAGCGACGTCGATGCGATTGCTCGAGCGTTCATCCGAGGCGCGATTCAACACGACGCGCAATTCGGCCAGGTTGCCCGGCCAGTTGGCCGCCGCGAGTGCTTCGGCAGCGCTGGCGGTCAATCTCAGTTCTGGTGAGATCCCCTCCAACATGACTTGTGCCAACTCGGCGATCTCAGCCTGTCGCTCGCGCAGTGGGGTGATGACAACCCGGGAGGCGCATCGTGAGAGCAGCGCGGCGATGGTCGGCGGAAGATCAACTGCCGCTCCGCTGGTCAGTACGATTTTCGGCCCCTCGGCGCTGGCGTCGATCAGGTCTGCGACCAGCGGCAACACCGAGTCAGGAAGGAGTTGTACCTGTTCGATCACGACCACGCCCGAACGCTTACGGGATGCTCGCACGAGATCGGTGACCCACTGCTCACGGCCGTCGAACGCGATTCGCGTGGCATCGAGCCAACTCGCATCGACACTGCCGACTACGTCCGATGCTGCCGAGGTTCGGCCGGATCCCGCTTCACCCGAGATCGCCACGGCGGCAGAGGTTGCCCGCGCCCGCATCAGGTCGCGCCGCAGTCGTTCGCCGGGAGACGGTGCCCGCTCGTGCGTTCTGCGGATCGGTGCCCGTTCCCGTTGGAGTGGTTCGACCAGGAAGAGCGCACCACCGTCAGCCCCGGAAATCCGGTCGGCTTGAACTCGCGCCAGCGCGCCGGACGCCAATTCGACTGTCACCAATCGTGATTGGTCCGGATTCAGGTCGGCAATCAAGGAACGGAGCGATACATGGTCTGCGGTGTCGAGCAGATCCAAAGCGGTTCGGTTGCTCAGCAGGATGTCGTCGCCGATGGCCGCGACGGCAATGTGGCGCTGATGTGAAACTCGCTGGAATGCGTCGACCAGCCGCTGCTCCGATGCTTTCGAGCCTTCGAGCAGCCGTTTCTCGATGTCCGCTGCAGCACGCGCAAGGAAGGGCGCGAACAGTGGGTTGGCCTGCGAGACAACGCCGGTCATGTCGAGAATGCCTTCGACACGACGTGTGACGGGATGCAGGATCGGCTGTCCGTAGCAGCTCAAACCCTTGAGGCTGTCGAGGAAATGCTCGTCACCGTGGATCACCACGCTTCGTCCGACCTCGAGGGGCGTACCGAGCGCGTTGGTGCCGGCGTGCTCTTCACCGAAGCGTGAACCGTTGACGACACCCAACCGCTCGATCGTTCGCTCGACGCGACTGTCGGAGTACACCGAAGCGACCACGCGGCATTCGCGATCAGCAAGCAGCACGCAGAAACCGGTGCCCGCGATCTGTTGCGAAACTTCGTCGAGCACGGGTGCGGCGGCCCGGAGCAGACGAGACTCACCGTCCTGCTCCTCGGTGTCCACGGCGATGGCCGACGACGGGTCGAGGCCACTGAGTCGAGAACGCTTCCAGGAGAGCGCGATCTCGGGGCGTACCGGCTCACGCTCCCCTGGGTTCGCGGACATACTCTCAGGCCTGACCGATCAATTCGATCGCCTGTTCTCGCATCGCGATCTTGCGGACCTTGCCCGTGACTGTCATCGGGAACTCGTCGACGACATGGACGTACCGCGGAATCTTGTAGTGCGCGAGCTTGCCGGTGCAGAACGCGCGGACCGAATCGGCGTCGAGATCGTCTGCACCTTCGCGCATCTGGACCCACACCATCAATTCCTCGCCGTACTTTGCGTCGGGTACGCCGATGACCTGCGCATCGAGAATGTCGGGGTGGGTGTAGAGAAACTCCTCGATCTCACGCGGATAGACGTTCTCGCCACCGCGGATGACCATGTCCTTGATGCGTCCCGTGATGGCGACGTATCCGGCCTCGTCCATGACTCCGATGTCTCCGGTGTGCATCCACCGGGCAGCGTCGATCGCCTCGGCGGTCTTCTCCGGGTTCTCCCAGTATCCGAGCATGACCGAGTAACCACGCGTGCACAGTTCACCCGGCTCGCCGCGGGGCACCGTCAATCCGGTTGCCGGATCGACGATCTTGATCTCGAGATGCGGCCCTACCCGGCCGACCGTTTCGGTGCGCTGCTCGATCGAATCGTCCGAGCGGGTCTGCAACGACACCGGCGAGGTCTCCGTCATGCCGTAGCAGATGGACACCTCCGACATGCCCATGCGATCGATGACCTGCTTCATCACCTCGACCGGGCAGGGCGAGCCCGCCATGATGCCGGTGCGAAGGGACGACAGATCGAAGCTGTCGAAGTCAGGCAACGCCAACTCCGCGATGAACATCGTCGGAACGCCGTAGAGGGACGTGCACTTTTCAGCCTGAACGGCTTCGAGCGAAGCACGCGGATCGAAAGCCGGACCCGGAATGACCATGGCAGCACCGTGACTGGTGCACGCAAGGTTGCCCATCACCATGCCGAAACAGTGGTAGAACGGCACCGGGATGCACACCCGATCGACCTCGCTGTAGTGGCACAACTCGCCGACGAAATAGCCGTTGTTGAGGATGTTGTGGTGACTGAGCGTCGCGCCCTTCGGGAAACCGGTAGTACCCGAGGTGTATTGGATGTTGATCGCGTCGTCGGCCGACAACGCGGCCTGGGCTGCGGCGAGCGGAGCCGGATCGCTTGCCTGCGCCGCCAAGCCGTCTGCAAGCACCGCGTCCCACTCGGGTGAACCGAGCAGGAGCACCGACGTCAGATCCGGGCACTGCGGCCGCACCGTCTCGATCATCGACGCGTAGTCCGAGGTCTTGAAGCTGGCCGCAGACACCAGCGTCGAGATCCCGGCCTGCTCGAGTACGTACTGCAACTCGTGCGAGCGGTACGCCGGATTGATGTTGACCAGGATCGCGCCGACCTTTGCCGTCGCGTATTGCGTGAACGTCCATTCCGGACAGTTGGGAGCCCAGATCCCTACCCGATCACCCTTCCCCACACCACGGGAAAGTAGTCCGGCAGCGAGCCCGTTCACCTGCTCGGCGAACTCCCGGTACGTCCATCGTCGACCGCTGGCGTGGTCGATCAACGCATCGCGGTCGCCGTGTGCGGCAACCGTGCGATCGAGGTTGTCTCCGATGGTGTCGCCCAGCATCGGACCGTCCCATACTCCGGACGTATAGCTGGGCAGCGGCGTACTCATGTGTTCTGTCCTCTCCGGTTGCCTGTTCAGGCACCTATGAGAGGGACCGCCGCAGCGGACCCTCTCATCTACGAATTTACTCGATTCGGTGTGATGCACGACATACTTCCCGGTGCGGGGTGGCCGTAACTGTTCAGAGTCCGGACACCCCACCCGCCTGCTGTGCGCCTTTATTAACCGCCGGCGGTTAATAAAGGCGCACAGTGGTTACAGCGCGTGGTCCTTGGTCTCGACGAGCGCCCAGGTGCAGACCAGACTCACCACACCGAGGATTGCCAACATGATTCCGATGGCCATACTCCCGTAGGCCGAGGCCAGCGGTGCGGCGATCAGCGGCGGCACTGCCCCACCGAGCACTCCGGCGAGGTTGTAGCCGAGGCCGGCACCGGTGTAGCGGTAGCGGGTCTGGAACATTTCCGGAAGCAGCGCACCGCAGGGGCCGTACGCGATTCCGAAGATCATCAGCGTGCCGAACATTCCGAGGATGAACGCGATCGGTGTTCCGGTGTCCAGGAGCGGGAACAGAATGAGCGCCCACACCACAGCCAGACCACAAGAGATCATGATGACCTTGCGACGCCCGATGCGGTCCGAGTACAGGGCGGAGACGATGATCGCGGCACCGAAGACGAAGGCGGAAGCGATACCGACCGACAGGACGAACGGGCGGGAGAAGCCGAGGGTCTTGGTTCCGTAGCTCGTGAGGAACGCCGTGCCCATGTAGAAGAACGCGAACAGGCAAGCGAGGGCGCCTGCCGAGAGGAGGATTTCCTTGGTCTGGAACCGCCAGGCATCCAGGAACGGGAGGGTGCGAGGTGCTTCGTTCTTCTGCTCCGCGACGCGCTCTGCCTGCTCCGCCTTGAAGACGGGAGTCTCCTCGATAGCGAGTCGCATGTAGAGGCCGATGCCGACCAACACGATGGAGAACAGGAACGGGATACGCCAGCCGTAATCGAGGAAAGCCTGGTTGGTGTCGCCGAGAACTGCGCCGGTGATGAGGAAGGTGCTGCTCGAGAGAACGAAGGCGATTGCAGGGCCGAGCTGCGGGAACATCGCATACAGACCACGTTTGCCCGGTGGAGCGTATTCCGCCGTGAGCAAGGTTGCGCCTGCCCACTCACCACCGACCGCGAAACCTTGGCCGAATCGCAAGAGCACCAAGATGATCGGGGCCGCGACACCGATGGTTGCAGCACCCGGCAGCAAGCCGATCAGGAGCGTCGAGATACCCATGAGCAGGAGCGTCGAGATCAGCGTCTTCTTGCGACCGATGCGATCACCGAAGTGTCCGAACAACATTGCGCCGACGGGCCGGGCGATGAATGCGACTGCGAAAGTCGCAAACGATGCGACAGTTCCCGCAGTGGCACCGAGCGCGGGGAAGAACACCGTCGGAAAGACAAGTGCCGCAGCGGTTCCGTAGATGAAGAAGTCGTAGAACTCGATAGTCGTGCCGATACAACTCGCGATTGCGACGCGCCGCACACTGGTGGTGTTCTGCGGGGGCTGCGTCGCACCTGCGGCACTCGCACCCCCGGCGCCGGCGGCACTGGTGCCGCCTGTGGGAGAGACTGTGGTCACTCGATTCCTCCGTGGTCCCGTGGTGTCGCCCTGTGGGCATCACCGTCGATAGGAGGAAAGGTAGTGATGTGGCTCACCCCCGCACTACCCCCGAAAGGGGGTAGGAGTGATCTCTGTCACGACTTGTATGCAATGGTAACGAGTTTCACGACCCTCGACATGCCGCAGGCCGTCCGATTCGTTCTCACGAATCGGACGGCCCTCGAGAAACGGCGTCACGGTGCAACGCTACGGATCAAGCCTTTCCGGCAGCCCCGAACAGTTCCTGACGGATCTCGCCCCACACCGTGGCGTAGGAGTCGATGATCGGTTCGGAAATCCACTTGGACTCCCCCGCTTGCACTTTCGCGAGAGCATCCGAGAAGAGATCCTGGTAACGAGACAACCGCGGAACGAATGCCGACAGATCGTCGAACAGGTTTGCCGCCCGGCGATCCAACTCTGCAAGGGAATCCGAATCTGCGTCGTCGATGAGCGCGGCGAACTCCTCGTCCAAGGGAAGGAACGCCTCGTACACCTCAGCGATGGAGTCCTCGTCGATCGAGACGCGCTCGGCGTCCAACTGATCTTCGAGTTCTGCCAAACCTCTCTCGGTCAGGCTGATGGCGTTTTCCGCTTCGACCGCTTTGCCCTGCGCGACAAGTGCGTCGTACGCAGCTTGACCGGAAGCCGAGCTGACGCCCAGGTGCTCGGCCAGGACGACCGCTCCGACCCGCTCCTTGAGACGTACTGCTTGGAGCAGTGCCAACTCGTCCACATTGCCAGCGAAGGCCATCGATTTCTCCTACTCACGTGCCGCCTCTGCGGCTCCAGCATCACAGCGGACACCCGTGGGTTTCCGCAGCCCGACAAAGGGCTCGACAGAATCAGATCACACCCCGATCGATCGTTGTGAAGTCACCGCGACAAGTCGACCGTCACGCGACGGTATCGGCCTGATCGGGGATCACGCTGCCGTCTGGGCGGGTCACGGCACCTTTTGCCCCGGCCGCGTCGGTGTAAGCATCGGTCGAGCAGTGATAGGGAGCGTCCGCCCGGGACTTCGGTTCGATGAACATGGGGTTGACCAGCCATTTCCCGTCACTGTTGTCGTAGGCATTGCACATCAGTTCGGGATTGTTGCGGTTGATCACCAGGCGCGCACCGGTCGCATCTCCGAGGAACGTCACGTCGGTGACAGAATCACCGGCAGCAAATACCTGACGTCGATCGGCGGCCAACTGCTCGAACGCCGTAGGCCCTTGAACCCCGTAGACAACCTCGTTGACCTGGCACCGTTTGCCGTCGATGTACGGAATGACCGAGTCGTCGCCGTCCGCAACGCCACCACACCCACGCAGGCGCCCGGTGAGAACCCCGCCCTCGACGATGGGCCGAACTCCCATCACGTGATCGGCGTCCAATCCCAGCTGTTCCGCCCAGACTCGAACGACCGGTTCGGCCGACGCGGAGATGATCCGCACGTCGAATCCATGAGCGCCGAGGGATTTCACCAAATCTTCGATTTGCGCGTAGTACCGCACCGAGCCGTCGACTTCCGTCGTACCGACGGTCTGATCGGATCCTTCTGCAGCAGCGAGATTCTCGGCACGCGCTGCGCGGGCGTACTCGGTGACCTCGTCCTCGGTGTGCCCTGCCATCAACTGCACGGCCCACGCGTATGCGGCTTTTGTCCGGCGGTGATCGTAACCGTCGAATGCGGCCTGCCCGTCGCGAGTCTTCTCTTCGAGTACCGCAACGATCTCGTCCGCGCAGTCCAAGTCGGTGCTGGTTGCCAACGGTTGCCCCGGCGCGGTCTCGGAGCCGCACGCGGCGGAAAGTGCGGCAACGCCGGCTGGCGTCATGAAGCGGCTGGTGGTTGCCCAGTCCCCTCCGGCAGGCTGTAACACCTTGTTGTTCTTGATCATCCAGAATGCGGTGGCGCTTCCGATGTCGTTCTTGACAACTGTGTTGTCCCAGTCGAAGAGCGCCAACGGAGCTCCGTCATCGACATCACCTGCAGCTCCACACGTTCCGAACTCCGTCATCATGGCATCCAACGTCACACGGTTGTCGCCGTACCACGCAAGACTGGGATCCAACGCCGCGCAGGATGAACCACTCTGCGCCACATCTTCTTTCGGGGCGCTCTCGGCCGAACTACATGCAGTTGCACTCAACAGGACACTACCTACCGCCAACGCGCACAGGGCGCGGGAATGCAACGAACGGAACATCGATTCCCTCGTTTTCGTCGTGATTCGGGTACGACGGCATACCCGGGTCGATCGACCCGGGTATGCCGTGCAGTTGTCAATTAATCGAGCGTCAGCACTTCTCCCGACGCAACGGCGTCGGCGCGAGAGGTGTCCTTGAGGTCGACGCCGGAGCGGCCCAACTGGCGCGCTCCCGTCACCAATCCCAGGACGACACGAGCAGCCTGCTCGTATCCGAGTCCCTCGGGTGGGTGGACATTGGAAATGCAGTTTCGATCCGCGTCGGTACGACCGACGCGCGGAAGATGAGTCAGATAGATCCCGACGCTGTCCGCAACGGAGAGCCCTGGACGTTCGCCGATCAGGACGATCGCCGTCTGCACTCCCATCGCGGCGGCGATGTGATCACCCAGTGCCACACGGGCATTCGTGGCGATCACCGGCGGCGCAATCGAGTACCGCTCCCCCAACACCGTGACCAACGCGGACAATAGTTGCTCGCCGTGGTCCATCAGTGCTCGCGGGGAGAGTCCGTCGGCGAGGATGAACCCGATTTCCTTGTCGGAGCTCTTGATCGCGCTCAGGTCAGCCGGCTGGCGCCCCAGGTCGGGTCTCCGGAGATACTCACTGCGGGTGGAGACGCTGCTCGCCACCACCACCGGCGCCCCGATGCCCACCCCTTCGACCCGACTGGCAAGCGTCTCGGAGTCGAGTGGCTCGTGGACCGCGTCGCGGGCTGCGGCGTGAGCTGCCTTGAATTCGAGAACCCGCTTGGTGGGCAACGAATCTCCGGCACGCCCCAGCCCGATACGCGATTGTGTGGTCTTGCGCAGTAGACCCCAGAAATCGAGGATCGGTGCCTGATCTTCGGTCATGAGTTCACCGTCAAAGCACGCAACGGCGACATTTCGGCATCGATCGGAAGAACCCGACCGTTTGCGTCGGTCATCCCCAAGTTGTGGAGCCAGGTCTCGAACTCCGGGGCGGGCTGCAAACCGAGAACCTTACGCACATACAGCGCGTCGTGGAACGCCAGACTTTGATAGCCGAGCATCACGTCGTCGGCGCCGGGCACCGCGATCACGAACGCCGCGCCGGCGACGCCCAGCAAGGTGAGCAGGTTGTCCATGTCGTCTTGATCGGCTTCGGCGTGGTTGGTGTAGCAGACGTCCACTCCCATCGGCAGCCCGAGGAGTTTTCCGCAGAAGTGATCCTCCAAGCCTGCGCGAATGATCTGCTTGCCGTCGTAGAGATACTCGGGACCGATGAAGCCGACCACGGTGTTGACCAGCAGCGGTTCGAGATCACGTGCCACTGCGTATGCCCTGGTCTCGAGTGTCTGCTGATCGACCGGGGCTCCGCCGGTGCCGTAGTGGGCACCTGAGCTGAGGGCGGACCCCTGCCCCGTCTCCAAGTACATGACGTTGTTGCCGACCGTTCCGCGGTTCAAGGAGCGCCCGGCCTCGTTGCCCTCACGCAGGAGCGGAATGTTCACTCCGAAACCGGAATTGGCGCCTTCGGTACCGGCAATCGATTGGAAGACAAGATCGACCGGCACCCCCGATTCGATCAGTCCGATCGTGGTGGTCACGTGCGAGAGCACGCACGACTGAGTCGGGATCTCGAATCGCTGACGGATGTCGTCGAGCAGGTGGAGCAGATCCGAGGTGGCCTGGGGTGAGTCCGTCGCCGGGTTGATACCGATGACGGCGTCGCCACATCCCATCAGGAGACCGTCCAATGTGGCCGCCGCGATGCCGCGTGGATCGTCTGTCGGGTGGTTTGGTTGGAGTCGGGTGCTCAGCCGGCCGGGCAGTCCGATGGTCGTACGGAACCCCGCGGTCACGGTGATGGCCTTCGCGACGGCGATCAGGTCCTGATTGCGCATGATCTTGCTGACCGCCGCAACCATCTCGGGGGTGAGCCCGGGACTTACGGCGGACAACCGTGCGGAAGCTTCCGGCGCCGACGCGGTCTCGAGCAACCAGTCTCGTAGTCCGCCAACAGTCAGGTGGGCCACCGGCGCAAAGGCCAAGCGATCGTGGCTGTCGATGATGAGCCTGGTTACCTCGTCGTCCTCGTACGGAACCACCAGATCTTCGAGGAACACCGTCAACGGAAGATCAGCCAGAACCCATTGAGCAGCAGCACGTTCGGCGTCGGAGCTTGCCGCGCAACCGGCTAGTTCGTCACCCGACCGCAGTGGTGTCGCTTTTGCCATCAGATCGACGAGACCGTCGAACGAGTAGTTGGTTCCGGATACCTGCTGGTGATACTTGGCCATCCCGCGACTCATCCCAATTCTTCTTCCGCCTGTGCAAGTACAGCAAACTCCTCGTCCGGCGAGTTGGCAACAAGGTGGTGACGACTGTAGAGACCGAAGTACGCCATCAGAACTCCGAAGGCGACCAACGTCAGCAATGCCGCAACGGGATCGACCAGGAAGGTGGCCACCACCGACACTGCCGCGATCACGAGCGCAAACGAGGTGGTGGCGATACCGCCGGGCGTGCGGTACGGGCGCGGCATGTTCGGCTCACGCTTACGAAGAACGATGTGACTCACCATCATCAGGACGTAGCTTACTGCCGCGCCGAACACCGCCATGTTGAGCAACATTGCACCTTCACCGGTGAGTGAGAGCGCGAAGCCGATGATTCCGGGTACGACGAGCGCGAGAGTGGGGGCCTTGCGCTTGTTGGTCACCGACAGGTTCTTCGGCAGATAGCCGGCGCGGGAGAGCGCAAACGTCTGGCGTGAGTAGGCGTACATGATCGAGAAGAAGCTCGCGACCAGACCGGCAAGTCCGATGTAGTTGACGGCCTTTGCCGCTCCGCTGTCCCCCAGAGCCTCGACGAGCGGATTTCCGGAGGTGGACAGGGCGTCTGCGCCGAGCGCACCGGTGGCGAGGAAGAGAACCGTTGCGCCTGTGACGATCAGGATCAACATGCTGATGATGATGCCGCGGGGGACGTTCTTCTCCGGCTCACGTGCTTCCTCGGCGGCCAGCGGTACACCTTCGACCGCAAGGAAGAACCAGATCGCGAAGGGCACGGCGGCCCAGATTCCGAGCAGACCGAATGGCAGGAACGACGACGATCCGACTGCGCTGGTGTCGACGGCGATATCGGTGAGGTTGGACGAATCGAAAAGGCCGACAGCCGAAACCGCGAACACGACCAGGCCGACGAGTGCAATGGCGGTGATGATGAACATCGCCTTGAGTGCCTCACCGGCGCCGGTGAGGTGAATGCCGATGAAGATCGCGTACACCGCGAGGTACACCCACCAGCCGTCGGTGATCCCGAACAGGTTCAGGGACTCGACGTACGCACCGATGAAGGTCGCGATCGCTGCGGGTGCTATCGAGTACTCGATGAGAATTGCTGTGCCGGTGGCAAATCCGCCCCAGGGCCCCATGGCCCGTCTGGCAAACGTGTATCCACCACCAGCGGCAGGAAGTGCCGACGACATCTCGGCCATACCGAGCACC
The DNA here is from genome assembly GCF_001445685.1 of Rhodococcus sp. KB6. Classification (NCBI taxonomy): domain Bacteria; kingdom Bacillati; phylum Actinomycetota; class Actinomycetes; order Mycobacteriales; family Nocardiaceae; genus Rhodococcus; species Rhodococcus sp. KB6. Next base: position 44,398 of record NZ_LNAK01000102.1, read on the forward strand.
ATCGCCAGGTACATACCCGCGATGACAACCGCCGCGATGAGAAGGCCACCGAAACCACCTTCAGCCAGACCGTTGTTCCAGCCGGCGTAGTCACCGGAAATCACATAGCTGACACCCAACCCCGCAAGCAGCACCCACCCTGCTGTTCCCTTTCGGAGTGTTCGTTTCTCCAGATACGAATTGTCTTCCGCATGGAAGTCTGCGCCGTCGTGGTGTGCACCCGCGGCACCGGCGTTTTTGCCGGTTGCGTGGTCGGAAAGAGACATGTCCATCCTCTGAATCGGTCAAGAATGAGACGACGCACGGTGGATGCGTCGCGTGAAATGAACGGTATGTGGGCGATGTACGGAGAAGGTCGCCTGGAGATGACCGTGCTGTTAACTGGCTGTCATGTGAGCGGCCCCGAGTCTGTTCAGATCTTCTTCAGGCTGCCGTTCTCAGGATCGGGCGGCCGCGCCCGGCACCGGGCAGGCGTCGACGGCCTCGGCGACCACCTGGGGAACCGTCGGGGGCAAAGGACGCATGCCCGCTTCCCAATCAGCGCCCACGAGAATGCTCGACGCGCCGAGTGCTTCGTTTTCGTCCGGTGTGAATGCCCTTGCTCGACTGAGGAATCTGAATCCTTCAGGAGACTCCAGGCTGAATCCACTGCCGCGGCCGGGCACGACGTCCAGCACCAACTGGGTGTGCTTCCAGGCTTCGAACTGTGATCCGGAAATCCAGACCTGTACAGCGTCGGTTCCGGTGGGAAGGTCTTCGGGAGTCTCTCCGACAGCAAGTCGGAGATCGACGATTCCGAGTAGTACGTCACGGTCCCCGACGATGAATTCGCCTGAGGGATAACACATCGGGGCCGAGCCGTCGCAGCATCCGCCGGATTGATGCATCATCAGTTCGCCGTGAGTCCCGCTGAGGCGGCGCAGGAGGTCAGCCGCCCCAGCGGTGGTCACCAACCGGGGTGGAACGGCGCCGGTATCGGGTGTGTCCGTGGCGCTCATTCCAACCTCCGTGTGTTTGTGCAGGTTTCGCGTGTTGCAGTCTTGCTCACCGGCACCCGCAGCGAGGGGCTCACGGGTACCGGTGGGTAGATCAGAAGAAGCCCTGAGCCTTCTGGGCGTAGCTGACCAGGAGGTTCTTGGTCTGCTGGTAGTGCGAGAGCATCATCAGGTGGTTCTCGCGGCCGATACCGGACTGCTTGTATCCACCGAAAGCGGCGTGTGCCGGGTACTGGTGGTACGTGTTGGTCCAGACGCGACCGGCTTGGATGTCGCGGCCTGCGCGGTAAGCAACTCCGCCGTCGCGGGACCAGACACCGGCGCCCAAACCGTAGAGCGTGTCGTTGGCGATTTCGATGGCCTCGTCGTAGTCCTTGAACGAGGTGACCGAGACGACGGGTCCGAAGATCTCTTCCTGGAAGATGCGCATCTTGTTGTTGCCGGTGAACACCGTCGGCTGGACGTAGTAGCCGCCGGACAGGTCTCCGCCGAGTTCGGCTCGCTCACCACCGGTGATGACCTTGGCGCCTTCGGCCTTGCCGATCTCGATGTACGAGAGGATCTTCTCGAGCTGATCGTTGCTGGCCTGGGCACCGATCATGGTGTCGGTGTCGAGCGGATCCCCTTGGCGCACAGCCTTGGTGCGGATGGCTGCCATCGCGAGGAACTCGTCGAAGATGTCTTCCTGGATCAGCGAACGTGACGGGCAGGTGCAGACCTCGCCCTGGTTGAGGGCGAACATCGTGAAGCCCTCGAGTGCCTTGTCCTGGTAGTCGTCGTTAGAGGCGAGGACGTCGGAGAAGAAGATGTTGGGGCTCTTGCCACCGAGTTCGAGGGTGACGGGGATGAGGTTCTGCGACGCGTACTGCATGATCAGGCGACCGGTGGTGGTCTCACCGGTGAACGCGATCTTCTTGATACGCGGGCTGGACGCGAGCGGCTTTCCGGCCTCGACGCCGAAGCCGTTGACGATGTTGAGAACACCGGCAGGCAGCAGGTCACCGATGATGCCGATGAGGTGCAGGATCGAGACTGGCGTCTGCTCGGCAGGCTTGAGCACGATGGCATTGCCGGCAGCGAGGGCGGGGGCAAGCTTCCACACGGCCATGAGGATCGGGAAGTTCCACGGAATGATCTGGCCGACTACGCCGAGCGGCTCGTGGAAGTGGTACGCCACGGTGTCGGAGTTGATCTCCGAGAGCGAACCTTCCTGTGCGCGAATAGCTCCCGCGAAGTATCGGAAGTGATCGATGGCGAGCGGAATGTCGGCGTTGAGGGTCTCGCGGATCGGCTTGCCGTTGTCCCACGACTCGGCGAGTGCGATGGATTCGAGGTTCTCCTCCATACGATCAGCGATCTTGTTCAAGATGATCGCGCGCTCGGCGACCGAGGTCTTGCCCCAGGCCGGAGCTGCTGCGTGCGCTGCGTCGAGAGCGAGTTCGATGTCTTCTGCGGTGGAACGAGCCACATCACAGAAATTCTGTCCGGTCACCGGTGTCGGGTTCTCGAAGTACTGACCCTTGACCGGAGCAACCCATTCGTTGCCGATCCAGTTGTCGTATCGAGACTGGAAGGACATGATCGCGTCGGCGGTACCTGGGCGGGCGTACACGGTCATTGCAAGCTCCTATGTAAACGTGATCTTCCTGGGCGCACCCACCAAATCGGTGACTGCAATCCCACCCCCCGGTGGGGTGTGATTCACAACACTAGGAGTTGCAACGTTGCAAGTACGTTGCGTGCGAGAAACGCAGATGATTCTCAGATGCCCAACTGGCGGTCGAGGAGATCAATTCTTGCCTGGACCTGCGAATACAGCGGAGATTGAGGATCCAACGTGGACAGGTAGGCCTCCCACACGACTGAGTCTTCGCGGCCGTGCACCGACGTGGTCCACCGGGCCAGAAGGTTGGCGTCACCTCCACGCAGCAGAGCTGCCTGGACCCTGGTGCGTAGTTCTTCCCGCACCTCTTCGATGCCGGGAGACGCCGAGCCCGCCAGCACCGGGCCCGAATACAGTTTCATCGCCGTCGCTGCGTCGCCTCGATCCAACGCTGCCCGCACCTCGCCGACATCTGTCGTGAACTCCGTGATGATCCGATAGGGGCGCGAAGCCAGCCGGTCGGCACCGAAAACCTTACGAAGCCGCGACATTTCCGCGCGAATGGTCACTGCGTCGAGTTCGCCCTCGTCGAGCAGGACCGCAAGGTGGTCGGAGCTGAGACCCTCCGGGTGTTCGGAAAGCAGAAGGAGAATCTCGGCGTGACGCTGCGAAATCGGGATGCGGTCACCGCCGCGAACCAGCGTCGGCCGGCCGGCACCGAATGTTTCGAGGCGCGGAGCCGTGGCACTGAGTGGGATGGGCGAGTTCAAGAGATGGAATCGCAATTCCGATTCGGCGGCCGCGACAGTTGCACGGATCAGTGACAGCACTTCGGGAACCGCAACTCTGGGACCACCGGTGATGTCGATGGCACCAAGGATTTGCCCAGTGGTGGGATCGTGGACGGGTGCGGCCGAACAACTCCAGTCGTGCACGGTTCGGTTGAAATGCTCGGATCCGAAAATCTGTACGGAGTGATCGAGAGCAAGCGCCGTTCCCGGCGCATTGGTGCCGACACGATCTTCGCTCCAATCGGCGCCTTCGACGAAGTTCATGGACAACGCCTTGTCCTTGGCCGAGTTGTCACCCTCCACCCAGAGCAATCGACCGTGTGCGTCACTGATCGCGATCAGTAGTCCGGTCTCGGCAGCATCTTCCACCAGGAGTTTCCGAATCACCGGACGGATCAGTGACATGGGATGCGCGGAGCGATATTTTTCGAGCTCCAACCCTTCGAGCATCTCAGGGTTGCCGACCACATCGGGATTTACCCCCTTGTTGCGGCTACGCATCCAGGACTCGAGTACGACCGAGCGGACATGGGAGTCGTCGGTCAGCCCCTGGCCGGGCACGCCGCGGGCATCGATGAACGACTGATGGGCAGACGAAAGTCGCCGCGCGAGTAACGCGACGTCATCGCCTGGCCTGACCGCCACCCACGGGTTGCCGGGCACAGCCTGTTCACGTGCCATATTTTGCGTTCCTCCGCTCCGTGGACCACTGTAACGCCAATCACAGCCCATAGGCGAGAACGACCATTCGGTATGACTGCCGACCCAGCCTGCTGCCCCTCGCGGTCACTCGTCGCCGAGCAGAATGGCGCTTGCTCGTTCCGCGACCATCACCGCGGTCGCATGCGGGCCGCGGGTCGGGATCGTCGGCAGGATTGACGTGTCAACAATACTGAGTCCTTGCGCGCCGATCACACGGCACCGACCGTCGACGACTGCGAACGGGTCCGCCTCGGCACCCATCACGCAACTACCGGACATATGCAGCGACGTTCCCAGGCGGGATTCGACCCACTCATCGGTGTACTCCATGACGGGGCGATCGATCAACCCCGTCTCGGCGATCGACTCGAGAAGATTCTCGGCGATCCGCATCCCTTCCCGAATGGCAGCTCGATCGTGCGCCGACGCGACGTAGTTGTACCGAATACGCGGCGCCCCAGCGGGATCCCCCGATGCCAGCTCGATGCTTCCCCGGCTGTGCGGCGCCATGAGGACCACTCCGACGCCGTGGTCCATGCGAGGCACACCGGGAACCAGGTCTGTGAAAGATGCGGTGTACGGACGGATTTCGATCTCAGCGAGGTTGAGGGCTGTCTCCAGCACCGGAGTCTGCGATCGAATCGTGCGGGGCTTCGAAAAATGGTACGGCAGCAGCACTTCCGGGTGGTCGACGAAGTTCTGTCCGACGCCCGGTCGATCGAGAACGACGGAAACTCCTTGCTCTACAAGTTGTTCCGCTGGACCAACACCGGAATTGAGGAGAATGTGCGGTGTCGCCACCGCACCCGAACACACGACCACATGGTCGGCACGAATGCGTCGGACATTGCCGTCGCCGAGAACGTCGACGCCGATCGCACGGGTACCCGAGAACGCGATGCGAATGACGTTCACTCCGGATTCCACCCGCAGATTCGGCCGGTGCAACGCCGGCATCAGATACCCGATCGCCGTACTGATCCGACGATGATCCGACACGTTCAGTGGCACTCGGCCCACCCCGAACGAGTCCGGCGCATTCTTGTCGACGTCGTCGGGAAAGCCTGCTCCGAGCGCTGCCGCATGAAACTCGCCGCTCAGTGGATGCAGTTGGTCCCACGCTCGACGCTCGACCGGGATCGGTCCGGCGGTCCCGTGGAACTCGCCCTCGAAATCACGATCCGTTTCGGACTTCTTGAAGTACGGCAAGACGTCGTCGTATCGCCATGAACTCGGCCAATTCTCGAAATCAGCACGGGTCGCGCGGGTGAAGTACGCACCGTTGACGGCTCCGGATCCACCGAGTGTCCGCCCCCGCGCAATTGTGGACGCCCGACGCGGCGTCAGTTCGACCGGATAGGTCCACGTGTATTCGCTCGCAGGTCCGACCGGCAGTCGGTACGGATCACCCAGGACGTCCGGGAGTTCGAGCGCCGATCGATATCCGCTTCCCGATTCGAGGAGCATCACCGTGGCGGATGGATCTTCACTGAGCCTGGCTGCGACCACGCAACCACACGTGCCACCACCGACAACCAGGAAATCTGCGTAGTCGGCTTCTGTCACTTGGTGATTCGAGGTTTCAGCGCCGCCCAGTCGCGGGCGTCGAATGCGCCACGCCAGAGTCCGGCTCCATACGCGATGTCGTCGGCTCGTTTGAAGAAGACGTACCGAACCGGTCCCAGCCCGCCTGGCTCACGGTGGCGATACCAGTCCACCAAACCTTCGGTGACTGCTGCAGCGACGGCCAGCCGCCGAATTCGCCTGGAGGCGATCACCGCCAGGAGCGTCACGGGCCAGTAGTGACGACACATTGCCGAGGCGAGTTGCCAGAATCCGCCGACAACTCCCTGCGCGGTGAGGATCGCCGCGATCCGGGTGGGTTGACTCAGGCCGGTGAACATCTTTCGCAGCCGGTAAACGGTAAACAGTAAAGCGCCGAGTGCGCCGGCAAGACCGGAACGGGTCAGTGTTGCGGCGGCGATGCACGCGAAGAGCGTCGAGAACGACATCGCCATCGGCGGAACCGAACCCTCGTGTCTTGCAGCCAACGGCGCCGCACCCGTGCCGTAGAACGCTCTCCTGGCGAACCACTTGTCGAACTGAACTCGATGATCGTGGGCGACATGCGCAACCGGTTCGTACCTCAGTCGCCAACCCGCAGCCTGCAGTCGCCAGCAGAAATCGACGTCCTCGGCTACTTCGAGACTCTCGTCGAAACCGTTGCATTCGAGTGCCACGTCGCGCCGGACGATCACGGCGGCGCTGGGGACATAGGCGACCGGACTGCCCGACTTCACCGCAGCTTCCTTGCGTCCGAGGTCGAGAGACGATCGCATGTTCTCGTACCGCGCCAGCGCCGTCCCGTACGGATCGAGGGCGACGATGCGGGGTGCAACAAGGGCAACCCCCGGATCGCTGAAGTGGCCCAACATCAACTCGAGCCAACCGGCACGCGGTATGACGTCGGAGTCCAGGAAAGCTACGAAACGTGTTTGGGCCGAACGCAATCCCGAGTTTCTCGCTGCCGAGGGTCCGCGGGCACTCTCGTGCCGGACCACTGTGATGGTGCCGGTGCCCGGGCAGGCGCGACGGGGCTCCACCGGCACTTCCGAACCGTCGTCGACAACGATGACGGTCAGATCCTTGAGGACGGGCAATAGGCGTTCGACGCCGGCCTGGTTGTCCTTGACCGGAATCACGACCGTGACATCGGCAGCGGACGGCGTCGACATCGGACGAGGATTCGCGACACCTGAATCGAGAAGGTGTCGCGCAACCGCAGCGCTCTGCTGATCGACCACCTCGAGGAAGCCGTCACCGATCATCGCCGCAGCCGTCGGCGCCAGCTTGAGCATCCGCGTCGGAGATCCGCCGATGAGTACCCGGCCACCCGAGTACGTGCGCACCTTGGGGTCCAACCGAATGCCGAAGCCGTCGGGGAGTCTTGCTGGTCGCATCAGATGATCGTAAGGGACGTAGCCCGTCGTGCTGCAACTCGTCGCAGCCTCGAAAGCCGTCGCAGGTGGACCGTCCGCCCCCACTCGGTCGTGGTCGTCACCGAAGCCTCCCATCTGGACCAGGCTCCCACCGGGCCAGTCCATCCGTCACGCGTCCTACCAACTCACCGAAGATGTATGCGCCGTCTTCGGCGGTAGCCCCGACTGGATTGCCGAGAACGCCGTTTTGCGACACAGCGACCATACCGCCCGAACGCATTCCTGGCATCAGGTCCGCGATAGGAGACAAATTTCCTGTCTCAGCAAGGCTCATGTGCACCAAATCGGGCGAAAGGTGCAGCAATAGGCTCGTTTCAGTGTGTCCGGCATGGGCGTCGGCACCCGGAACAGCGCACGGCACCCAAGCAGCATCACGCCCCTCATACCGCAGAAGTGCCACCGCTTTGGCCAATGCGGGACCATTTCCGCCGTGGCCGTTGACGAACAGCACCCGCTTCGTCCATCTGAACGCCGACCTTCCGTATTCGACGACTACGGTTTCCATAGCCTCGGCACCGATCGAAATCGTGCCGGCAAACCCTTCGTGTTCGCCGCTCGCCCCGTATTCGATGGCCGGGGCCACGACGACGTCGGGCAGAGCCTGTGCGACTGCTCTCGCGATCCGAGTGTCGGTATCGAGAGGCAGGTGCGGTCCGTGTTGTTCGAAAGAACCGACCGGGACCACGACGGTGAGCGCAGTGCCCTCGAGCGCAGGACTCGGGATGGCAGCAAGGTCACGCGGAGAACTCATCCCCCGATCGTATTGGTGCGGGCCCCTCCCACCGCAACACTGCATGCGGATACACCGGGGCATTGTTGTGCCCCGGCGTATTCGTCAGTTGTCGCGGTTCACGCCGCTGTCGGTGGGCTGTTCCCGCCGATCGGCTGTTGATACGGATCGATCGACATCGGTGGATAGAACACCGATTTCCGATCCGGGCCGATCTCCACCCGCCACTCGGTGTGGTGCAGCGTCCGATGGTGATGACCGCACAACAAGATCAGATTGTCGAGATCTGTTGGGCCGCCATCGTTCCAGTGAACAATATGATGGGCATCGCACCACCCCGACGGTGTCCCGCACCCCGGAAACGCACACCCGCCATCGCGGACCGCCAACGCCCGCCGCTGCGGCACCGTCGCTGTTCTCGCTTCCTTACCGCACTCGAGCGGAACACCATTCTCATCCAACAAGATCCGCGTCACGGTGCAATCGCAGGCCAACATCCGTGCGGTGTCAATACTGATCGGGCCCACCCAATCCGCCCACGCAAATCCGAGTTCTTCGGTGGACGGCAGGAGGTCTTTCAACGCTTGCAGGTCCGTCATGTCTTTTGCGCTGGCGGTGACCGTGATGTGTGGTTTCACCCCGCCCTCGATCGGACCCAACCCCGCCCGCTCGTACCGGCGCAACAACTCGCAAAACCCGTCTGCACGTCGTAATGCCGGAGTGCGGGTGTCTTTGGCGCCGTCCTTCTCCGGCGTCGGAGCCGACAGACTCGACAACAATGTGATCAGACGCGCCCCGTTCACAGCATCTAGGTCTCCCTTCACCGACACGCGCCCGTACAAACCTTTCGACGCGTAGAACTCGTTACGCTCCGAATCTTCCCCCACCGGAACGCCGTCCTCACGGTTTCCGTACTGCTTGTCGATCCGCCGGATCGTCGCCCGCACCGCATCACAATCAGCAATATTCTGCGACGCCAGGCCAAGCAGGATCCCGCGAGCCTTGTCCACATCCGCCAGGGTCATGTTCTTCGGTGGATGCTGACAAAACGACGCCACCTGCCGCGCCTTCAACGCATCAACGTCACCGCGATGGAATGCATCCGCGACAACAGGTTCGAGCATCAACAATCGCGCCAACCCGACGAGCAGGCTGCACTCACCGATCTCCAGATTCGTCGACCCGTGCAACCACTGCGCGATCGCCCGAAAACCCTTCCCGACCAAAGTCTCCCGGGAAAACATCTCCACGATCAGCAACACCATCCGCGACTGCAACTCGTGCCGGGCGCGCACCAGATCGAGAACCTCACTCTTGAGGCCCTCACCATCCAGCTGCCACGCATCCCGACTGTCCATGCTCAAAGTTTAATCGAACATACTTTCGAGAACCAGAGACAAAACGGACGACTTATATCGCCAACGCGGCCCGATGCCCCTCGATGACGGCCGCGTGCGAACGCCTCGGAGACAAGGCGTCACCGATGCGAAATTTCTCGAAACAGCTTCCCTGCAAGGTGTTCCACAACTCGTCGACAGGTTCCTGCTGTGTCGCGAAGACCACCCAGTCGACTGCAACTTCCTCGGTCTCACCCGTCGGAAGGTGAACCAAGCTCACGAGCGGCGAGGCCCCAGCGCTCACCGAAGTCACCATCAGATCTGTCCGTTGACCGATCGACTTCTCGAACGCTCGGCGGTTCCACCCCTCGAAATCCAGGGTGATGCTCAGGTCCTGCGCGACCACCATGCCGTTGGTCGCGATCGTGACGGCACAGCCTCGATCAGCGAGGAACTCCGCCACCGACGTACCTTGATGGAATCCCAGTTCGTCGTAGACGAGCACCGTTCCACTCGGCAGAATCTTGCCGTCGAGAACGTCTCGAACACCCACCACACGCTCTGATCTACCCGCCCACGCTGGGCGTAAAGGCCGCGCTCCGGTTGCAATCACGACCACCTCGGGCGCGCGCTCCTCCACGATCGCGAGATCAGCTCCAGCACCCAGCTCGATCGTCACACCGCTTCGGCGACACTCAGATTCGAGATTCCGGACGAGGTCGGCGAGCTCACGGCGAGCCGGTACCACCGAGGCGGTAAGAATCTGTCCCCCAAGTCTTCGTTCACGCTCGAACAGCGTCACCGCATGACCTAGCTGGGCCGCTGTAGCCGCAGCTTGCAGGCCGGCGGGGCCGCCACCGACCACCACCACCGTGCGGCCCCGTCGCCGCGGCATCGGCAGCGGTACCGATTCCCGACCAGCGCGCGGATTTGCGGTGCACCCCAACCAACGTCCCAGACCCATCCGCCCGACGCATTCCTGGTTGCAGGACAGGCAGGTTCGCACCTGTACCGATTGACCAGCACGCGCCTTGTTCACAAAATCCGGATCGGCGATCTGCCCGCGAACTACGCCCACCAGATCGCATACACCGTCCTCGAGTGCAGCTTCGGCTTGCTCCGGCGTCTTGAAACGGCCGACTCCGACGACTGGAAGATCGATGACCTCCCTGATCGCAGACGGGACGAAGTTGGCGTAGCCGGTGGGTACAGCCATCGATGCTTCGACCAGATGCAGTGTTTCCGTGGCCATTCCGACGGTGGTGTTGATGTAGTCGACGTGACCGTCAGCTTCGATGAGTTGGGCGGTGGTTACCGCGTCGGACAGTTCGATGCCACCCCGCGTTCCTTCGTATCCACTCAGGCGCACACCGAGCACACGATCCGGGCCGATGGCCTTACGCAGTACCCCGAGCACTTCGAGAAGGAAACGCGCACGATTCGCCACGCCCCCGCCGTAGCGATCAGTGCGCAGGTTGGTCGAGGGTGCGAGAAACGCGCGCACGATGGACGACTGCGACGCCTGCAATTCCACCCCGTCGAAGCCACCGGCAACGCAGTTGCGCGCAACAAGGGCGAACCCTGCGAGAATCTCGGCAATGTCCGCGTCGTCGACAGCCTTGGGCACCTCGCGGAACAACGGATCCGCAACGGCGCTCGGCGCCAACAGCGGCGAGCGCGAATAGGTTCCAGCGCCCTGACCCCCATTGTGGTTGATCTGCGCGAGAATCGACGAACCATGCGCATGAACGGCGTCGGTGATCCGCCGGTATCCCTCGATCGCTTCCGGCCGATAGCCCGCAATCATCTTCTCGTACGGTCGATCCGAAGGATGCGTCGAGTGCTCCTCGGTGATGATCAGACCCGCACCGCCGCGTGCCCGCGCCTCGTAGTAGCTCGCGTGCTGCTCCGTCGGCAACCCGTTCTCCGCGTAATTGGTCAGGTGTGCGGAGAACACGACCCGATTGCGGAGTGTCAGGTTGCCCAGGCGCAGTGGCGCGAAGAGGCGCGGGTACGGCGTCATCAGACCTTGGAGTTTCCTTGATCGAGAGCGATATGACTTGCCGTGACGGTGCGTGAACCGTCACCCGCGAGCCACAGAACGGTATCGGCGATCTCGTCGGGTTCGGCGAACGCGATGTCCGAGAGGATCGGAGTGAAGTTGGGAAGGTACTGCGGAAACTTTGCAAATACCTCGAGAGCGCCCTGGTCGACCCCCATCGGCGTATTCACTCCGTAAGGATGGATCGAGTTGACCCTGATCTTGTACTCCCCCAGTTCCTTTGCCGCGGCCTGCGTCAGACCGACGAGACCGAACTTGGCGCTCGCGTAGTGCGCCTGTCCGGGCAGCGCCTTGAGTCCGGCCACCGAACTGACCACGATGATCGATCCACCGCGCCCACCCTCGATGATCGCCGGCACCGAGGCCTTGAGGGTTTTCCAGACTCCGGTCAGGTTGATGTCGATCAGAGTTTCCCACTGCTCGTCCGACATTTCCCAGAATCGATTCCAGTTGCAGACCCCGGCGTTGGCGACCACGATGTCGAGACGTCCGAACTGTTCGACGCCGTCCTTGACCACCGCGGTGAGCGCTGCGCCGTCACGGACATCGACCTCACGGGCGAGGATCTTCCCGCCCTCCGCTTCCACCAGACGTATCGTCTCGGCAAAGTCCTCGGAAGTTGCTGCGTCGTAGGAATTGTCCGACGCCACCGACGCGCATACGTCGACCGCGATGATCGCTGCTCCCTCGCGCGCCATCTTGACCGCGTGCGCACGTCCTTGACCGCGCGCTGCGCCGGTGATGAAAGCAACGCGACCTTCGAGCGAACGAACTGAACCCTGTGTCATGAGATAGCCCTCTCTGCAGAATTGAAACTCGTTCTAGTAGTAAACCCTGCAAAGCGCCCTTCGCGGATGGATTCGAGAACAGTTCTCGGGGCAACCGAGTCGCCCACCTGAATGTCGGCCTCTTCCTTCAGCGTTTCGTTCGGCAGACGAGGCGAGCAGTCGATCACCACTTCGCACTCGAGCTGTGACCGCTCGCCGGTATGGACGTGTTCGACGCAGACGGCCCCTCGAGCGATTTCGGTGACACGTGACGCGAGCACCCTGGTGATCCCGGCCTGCTGGATGCGCGTGTTGGCGCCGACCAGATCCCCACTCGCGCCGAGCCTCGAACCGACGATGCTGTCGGGAGTCACAATCGAGACGGAGATGCCATGGGCCGCGAGTGCTTCTGCGAGCGCCACCGCGATCGGTCCACCGAGGGGATCGATCAGCGCGACCGGACCCGGCCCCACGGTGCTCAACTTCTCGAAGGCTTCCGACGCATCCAACCACCGAACCGAATCGTCGACCGGATACGTCGGCGGCCTCGCAGCACTACCGGTGGCAACGACAACAAACTCGCCCCGGCTGCGTGCGTCACCCAGGTCTTGGGCGTCGAGCGCCGCCCCGGTCCGCATCGTCACGCCGCTACGACGGCATTCGTCCTCCAACCACTGCGCGAGGAGTGCGAACCGGCTACGGCCGTCACCTCGCGCAAAAGTTCGGATCATGCCGCCGAACTGCGATGAACTCTCGACGAGTGTGACCGAGTGCCCCGCCACCGCCGAGATCCGTGCGGCTTCCATCCCAGCGGGGCCACCCCCCACGACCAGCACGGCTCCCAGTGTCGAAATCTGCTCTCGCTCATCGGGGTCCACCGTCTCGAAACCCGCGCTCGGATTCCCGACGCACGTCACGACAGGATTGCGAGGATCACGCACGAGGCACGCCTGATTGCAGAGCACACACGGCCGGGGACGATCGCCGCGCGCGGCTTTCACAACCAGGTCCGGGTCTGCGATCTGGGCCCGGGTCATCTCGACGAACTCACCTACTTCCAGCGCCGCGTGAGCGTCGGCGATGTCCACGACGCTCCCCTGCACGACAACAGGAATCGACAGAGCGGCCTTGATCTCACGGCACAGATCGAGGTTGAAGTTCGGCGGGCAGTGAAAATCGGGGCGGTACCGGTCAGACGAATAGAGTCCGCCACGAACGACGACAAGGAGATCGAGGAACGGAGACACTTCACGCGCGATACCGATGGCAAGATCGGGCGTCAGGCCCGCCCATGGAGCTTCCTCGTCACAGGACAACCGCAGGGAGACAACGTGATCCGACCCGACTTCCTCGCGCACTGCCGAGATGACCTCGCGAACAAGAGCAACGCGATCGCTACCGTATCGGTCTTGCCGAGTGTTGGTCAGACCCGAAAGGAATTGTCGCAGAATGCTTCGAGGACCGGCATCGAGTTCCACTCCGTCCATTCCCGAAGCGACGGCCAGCGCCGACGCCTCACGGAAGCCGACTATCAGCTGGTCGATTTCCGGCTGCCCCATTGCCATCGGCAACTCACGCGTCGCCGGGTCGGCCACTCTTGACGGTCCCCACAGCACCGACTGGGAGTATGCGCTCGATCCCTGCATGCCGGTATGACCGAGCCCGGCCAGAACCAGCGTTCCGTACGGAGCACATGCAGCCGCGATCGACTGCCACCCCGGGCCACATTGCGACGCCAACGGCGCCCGCTCGTACGGCCAGTCGTTCTCCGATACCGAGGCCACTTCGGTGACGACGATCCCGGTTCCGCCCTCGGCGCGGCGCTGGTAGTACGCACGGTGCCGATCGGAAAGCGAGCGTCCCACAGCAAGATTGGTCTCGTGCGGACCGAAAACAACCCTGGACCGGACGAGGCGTCCGGCCAGGGTCGTGTGTTCGTCGAGTGTCAACTCACAGCTCTATCGGAGCCGTAATCTCAGCTGGCACCCAATGTGCGTGTGAAGCCTTCCGGAATCACCAGGTCCGCCGGGCTCAGTTCGGTGATGGACGAGTGGCCGAGGCCCATCAGCCCCGAGTCGATGCCCATCCGCATGAGGTCGAGCACGTTCTCGACACCGGCCTGGCCGTTGGCCGAGAGGCCCCACAGGTAGGCGCGCCCGAGCATGACGGCCTTGGCTCCGAGTGCGAGCGCCTTGACGACGTCGCCGCCGCGTCGAATGCCGCCGTCGAGAACAACTTCCACCTGATCGCCCACGGCCTCGGCAATGCCCGGGAGCACACGGATCGGCGCCGGGGTGCCGTCGAGGTTGTTACCACCGTGGTTGGAGACCGAGATAGCGGAGACACCGGCGTCGACAGCTCGCTTGGCGTCGTCGATGCGCATGATGCCCTTGAGCATGAACGGTCCACCCCACTGCTCACGAAGCCAGGCGATGTCTTCCCACGTCGGAAGCGGAGTCTGCATCCACTCGCCGTATGCGCCGAAGAACGTCGGTGCAGGCTGGCCGGGAGCCGCGAGGTTGGGGGTGGTCAGGTCCGGAATCTTGCCGGTCTTGGCGAACTCGAGCAACCACTTCGGGCGCATGATTCCCTCGGGTGCGAACTGGAACATCGCCTTGAGGTCCATCTTTTCGGGGATGGACGGGCTGCCCCAGTCGCGACCGTACGAGAAGGACCAGTCGGTGGTGATGATCAGGCCCTTGGCACCGGCAGCGCGAGCGCGCTCCATACGCTGCAGGAGCACGTCGCGGCTACCGACCCAATACATCTGGAAGAAGACCTGCGGGTTGGCCGCGGCAACTTCTTCGATGGACTTGCTGGCAAAAGAACTCAGTCCGATGGCTGTTCCCCGTGCTGCAGCCGCACGGGCTACCGCTACTTCACCGTCGGGGTGCACTGCCTGCACACCGGTCGGTGAAATCATGACGGGCAACGAAATGTCCTGGCCCATAATGGTGGTGGACATCTCGCGCTTGTCCGACAGCCCGGCAGCGTGGGGAGCGAAACCCAATTCGCTGAATGCCGCGACGTTGTCGTCGACCGTCAGCCCTTTCTCGGATCCCGCTACCAACGCCGCGTACACGGACTTGGGCAACCTCTTCTTCGCACGGCGCTGTGCTTCTGCCACCGTCTCGAAGAAAGCATTCTTAGCCATTGAACTGACCTCTCTGGGGTGCAGCTTTCGCCGCACTGTCGGTATCGCGCAGTAGTTACTGCATTCCCGCAAGCGGGTTTTCGTCACAAATCTTGGCGGGCGGACGCATCATCAGTGTCAGTGGCACCGATGCGCGTGGGGTCTTACGTTGACCGGAACGGGAGTGGTCGACACTGGACTTCGGGACCTCGCCCGCCGACGCCAGTGCCATTTCACCGTTGCCGATGACGCACTCGGGGTCAGGTCCGTCCATCGGCAGTCCGGTGAAGAACTTGGCCGCCATGCAGCCGCCGCGGCAGGAGTCGTAGTGGTTGCACTTGCTGCAGGCGCCACCGGTTTGGGGCGATCGCAGCTCCTCGAACAGGTCCGAGTGCTGCCAGACTTCCTGGAATCCACCGTCTTTCACGATGTTTCCGGCGAGGAACTGCTCGTGAATCGCGAAGGGGCATGCGTACACGTCACCGACCGGGTCGATCAGGCACACGACGCGGCCCGCGCCACAGAGATTGAGACCGGGCAGTGCATCGCCGAAGGCGGAGAGGTGGAAGAACGAGTCGCCCGTCAGGACGCCTTCGCCATTGGCGACCAGCCAGTTGTAGAGCTCACGCTGCTGCTCCGGACGCGGGTGCAGGTCGTCCCACACGTCGGCGCCGCGGCCCGAAGGACGCAGTCGAGTGATGCGCAGGGTCGCGTCGTACTTGTCCGCGAGAGCCTTGAACTCGTCGAGCTGACTGACGTTGTGCCGCGTGACGACCACCGAAATCTTGGCGTCCTTGAAGCCGGCTTCCTTCAGGTTCGCGAGAGCGCGCTCGGCCATCGCGAACGAACCAGGCCCGCGCACAGCGTCATTGACCTCAGCGGTGGCACCGTCGATGGAAATCTGCACGTCGACGTAGTCACTGGCTGCGAGGCGCGCCGCGACCTTCTTGTCGATCTTCACGCCGTTGGTGGAGAACTTCACACCAACCTGGTGGTCGGTCGCGTAGTCGACGAGCTCCCAGAAGTCGGAGCGTACCGTCGGCTCGCCGCCACCGATGTTGACGTAGAAAACCTGCATACGCTGCAGCTCGTCGATGATGGACTTGCACTGTTCGGTGCTCAGCTCGTTGGGGTCACGACGACCCGACGACGAAAGGCAGTGCACGCAGGACAGGTTGCAGGCGTAGGTGAGTTCCCACGTCAGGCAGATGGGGGCGTCGAGTCCGAGTTCGAACTGATCGACGAGGCGACCCACCTTGGCGGGCGGGGAGGGCTGTTCAAGAACTGAGGTCATGGCTGTGTCCTCGCGAAGAAATGAAGCGGGCGAACGTGCGGAAGGGCTGTTCCGCACGTGGGGGCGAGCGTCTGGCTCAGACAGGCACGATCATGTGCGAGTCGGCGAGAGTGCTCAGCGCGCGGGCATATTGGGGAGCCGCGTCATCTTCGATGCCTTGCGCACGTAGTGCGGACCGGACATCAGGATGGTCTGGCAACGCCTTGACCACCGCAACGATGGTCGTGTTCTTCAGGAACGACAGCTTGCGTGTTCCGAAGTGGTAGAGCAACGCCCCGAAAGGTTCGGGGCGAAGCGCTACCTGCGGGTGGAGTTTCCACCCCGCATCGAGATCCAAAGCAGACACGGTCAGTACACGCCGCACATGCCGTCGATGGAAACTTCCTCCACGAGGGACTCCTCGACGAGGTCGTTCTCGAGCGCCTTGTTGTCACGATCTGACATGGATTCCTCCTGCGGTCGCACTCCGTCTGGAAGTCTGTAGATCAGACTTCCAACCTGGGAGTTGGTGGTCACTAGTGGGACTTCACTGTGACTCGGTTCACCACTGTAATGGCATCGAGTGCAGAATGACACACATGGAGCGAAAAAAGTATGCGTAGCCGCAAGAAACCGTCCGCTCGGATAGGTCGTCGCCCCTCCACAACGAAGGAGGGAATCAGCACGATCGGGATCGAACTGTTCTCGACAGTCGGCTTCAACGAGGTGAGCGTCGACCAGATAGCCGATGCCGCCGGCATCGCGCGTCGGACCTTCTTTCGCTACTTCCCGTCCAAGAACGCCGTCCCCTGGGGAGACTTCGACGGACATCTCGACGAGATGCGCGAGCACCTGGATTCACTGCCCGCTGATATTCCGTTGGTCGACGCACTCGAATCCGCATTGTTGACGTTCAACACCTTCCCACCGGAAGAGACTGCGGTACATCGCAAACGGATGGAATTGATCCTCGAAGTTCCGACGCTTCAGGCATACTCTGTGGTGATGTACGAAGGTTGGCGGCAGGTGGTCGCCGACTACGTCGCACGCCGAATGAATCTCGAGCCGACCGATCACGGCCCACGCACGGTCGGCTATCTTCTGCTCGGGGTCGCGATGTCGGCGTACGAGCAGTGGCTCACCGACGATTCACTCGAGCTAGCGGAACTCTTGAAAACAGGTACGCAGTCCCTGCGGACCGGTATCAGCACCTGAGAAAGCATCACCACCTGAGAAAGGCGATCATGTCCACCATCACGAACGAACCCGTCCTGGATTCCCTGGCGCCGTCGACGCCGGGCTTGTGGTCGTTCGGGCATGTCACCGTCGAACGCGTCGAGTCCGGTCCGATCTCGCTCGATCGCCGAGGCGGTCGCCTCCACGTCAGGCACTCCCTCACTCCCGCCGATCTGAGTGAGCGACTCGTCGCCGGAGTCACCTCGTCGATCCAGGACGCGGAGTTCGGTCAGGACGAATTCGAGTTGACGATGGTCGGCCTGGTTCGCTCCACCGTGGACGGCGCTCTCGAATCCTGGACCACCTACTACCGGAACTCCCTTGCCGAACTACTGGACGGCACTGCAGATTTCGCGCCGATTCACGACAAAGCCGAAGAGCTGGTCCGCGGTTCCGTGCTCGATCTGGGTTCCTGCTTCGGTTTCCTGCCCCTGCGGCTCGCGCGCGCCGGAATGGACGTGACCGCCACGGACATCCTGCCCGGAACGATGATCCTGCTCGACGCGGTTGCCCCCGAACTCGGCATCACGATCGACACGGTGATCTGCGACGCGGGTGAAGTACCGGCACCGGACAACAGCGCCGACACCGTCACCGCGATTCATCTCCTCGAACACGTCGACGACGCAGTCGGCGAGGCCGTGATCGCGCAAGCACTCCGGATCGCGCGTCAACGGGTCGTCATTGCAGTCCCCTTCGAAGACGAAGCCACCGCGTGCCACGGCCACATCCGCACTTTCGATCTCGAGTCACTGCGTGCGGTCGGCCGGCAGAGCCGTGTGCCGTTCGAGGTATTCGAGCATCACGGCGGCTGGTTGGTGCTGGACGCATCGGCCGCCTGAAAAGAACTAGCCTTCTTTCAGTGTATGGGCGACAAGCGCATTCGCGTGCCCATGACCCATACCGTGCTCCGACTTCAACCAGTTGACCAATTCCATGTGCTTCGTGAGGTCTGAGCTTCTGATCAGCTCTTGCCATTCACCGATCGGCCGACCGTACTTCTTCTCGATCGACGGAAAATACGACGCCGGGCCTTTCACGGGTTCAGTCATGACCGGAATCTACCTCCACCGCCCGACAATATTCGCGCACCGGCGGCGCCCGCATGTCCGCACCTGCGGAATCGCTGGGTAGACACGCGACCATCGCATTATGGTCGAAGAACACCCACCCGAGAGCACAGGAGTTCAGCGATGCGACTGTCCACACGAAATCAACTCACCGGCACCATCACCGAGGTCAACCTCGGCACCGTCATGGCGACGGTCAAGGTGAAGTTGGACGGCGGGAATCAGATTGTGACCTCGTCGATCACCCGCGATGCCGCACTGGATCTCGATCTTGAACCAGGCCAAGCCGCAACGGTATTCGTGAAGTCCACCGAGGTGACGATCGGCGTCGAGTAACTGGCGAGCGATGTGATCAGGGCCGGGTGAGATGCGTGGTCATCGTGTAGTCCTTGCTCGGCCCCGTCACGGTCCAGACGACAGTCCAGGTCGATCGATCTCCGGCAGTGACGTCGATTCGCCCGCGGTAGGTATCCGCACCGCACAGGTGCTCGACTTCCTCCCCCGGCGCCCAGTCGTGGAACTCTCTGCCGTCTTCGAATGTCACGGCCCACTCGAGGCCGCGCTCGGCAATGAACAGAGTTCGGAACACGGGTAATTCCAGGTCGCCGTCACGCAGCGTGCCGCTCTCGTACCAGCGCATCAGACCGTCACCGGCGTCGGAGATAGTGGTCTCGCCGAATACATGCTTGGTGGAACCGGAAAGGCGGTCGACGATGTCCCGCTCGAAGTGCCACTTTCCTACCAGCGCCCTCGGCTCGATTTTCGCGTCGTCGACCATGTCGCGATTCTAGTGACCCTGCATTGCCCGACGACACCGGAGACCGACTCGAACACACTGCGAGAGTATGTTCCGAGTACACCCGGAACACGCAGGAGATTTTCACAACCATGAACGATTCGGCCGCCCTTCACAAACGCGCAGTGTTCGCCGAGGATCTCGAGATCGGCCAAGTGATCCCATTGGGTTCGTATTCGGTGACCGAAGAGGAAATCGTCGAGTTCGCAACTCAGTGGGATCCCCAGTGGTTTCACGTCGACAAGGAAGCCGCCGAGTCCGGCGTCTTCGGCGGGTTGATCGCCAGCGGGCTGCACACCCTGTCGATCTGCCAGAAGTTGGTGGTCGCCAGTCTCTACGACCAGTGGAACGTGATCGCCGGGAAAACCATGCGCGACGTGAGCTTCCTCCGTCCACTTCGCCCCGGTGACACCCTGAGCGGAAAGGTCACCGTCGACAACGTCGTGTTCGACAATCGCGCGCGAGGATTGGTGACCATCACAGCGAAATTGGTCGATGCACACGGCAATCGCGTTCTCGACGTGGTCACTGACGCCTACCTGCACTGCCGCTCGACTCGCGGACAGTGAATTATCGGTAAATTTCGCACCACACTGTCCGAATTGCCGTACTTTCAGTGACGTTGCGACGCAACAATACCCATCCCTGCAATCAGGAGTTCCTCACACATGAGCAGCCTCGGCGAGATCAATCCTCTCGGCATTCTTCAGATCCTCATCTACATGCTCTTCGGTGGGTCGTCCAGCACTCCCGAATAGACCCTAGCTTGCCATAGCCATAGTCAGCATCTAGGGTGCTGACTATGGCAATTACTAGTCAGGCATCAGTAGCGGCCGCGCCGTCGACCGACGCAGCGCGTCATCACACCGAATTCGACTCCAGTTGGCGGAGTTTCGACGGCATCCAGGGCGGACTCGCAATTGCACGGATGCTGCGAGTGGCGGCCGACGCGTCCGGAGCCGAACCGCTGGCAGTCACGGCGCACCTGGACCGCCCCGTTCCTCCTGGGCCGGCCGAGTTGACTGTCGGCGAGATGCGGGGCGGGCGGACCGTCAGTTGCCACGTCACGCTGACCGGTTCGGGATCCGCTCTCGTTCGGTTGGCCCGCGACATAGGAGCTACAACAATGTCCGCCCCTGTCGCCGAACCGGCTCCGGCCGACCCGTCAACCCTGCCGCCGCTGGAGATCCCGGTGGATTTTGTGCCGTTCGCCCAGCACCTCGACATCCGGCCGATCAATTCCGCGAGGCCGTTCGCCGGTGGCGACTCCCCTGAATTCGACGTCTGGATCCGCCTGCTCACAGACCTCGATTTCACGGCCCAAGAGCGCGCCGCGGTCCTTCTCGACGCGCTTCCGCCCGGACTGTTCGCGACACTGACGATGCCCGTGGCCATACCGACCATCGAGTTCACCGCGCATTTCACCCCGGAGCACCTCACGGCAGATCCCCGAACGCTGTCACCGTGGTATCGCCTACGCCACGGGACTGCCTGGGCGACGGACACTCTCTGTGTTGACGAATCCGAACTATTCGACTCGACCGGACGACTTGCTGCTCGGGCTCGCCAGCTTCGTCGAATTCTGAGTTGAGTTTCAGCTCTCCTACACCTGGAGGTCGCGACGACGGAACGCAACAAGCGATGCTGTCGAAAGCACCACTGCCACAACGATCATTGCCAGCAGTGGCAGAACTGTCACTGGCTCGGCAGGGGCACCCGGCACGTGAGTGTAGGGCGACAGATCCAGCACTACCTGCGGAAGCTTCAGCAACGTGCCGAGTTGCCCGAGCACGATGCATGCCGCCAAGATTCCCCAGGAGAGCGCCGACGCGTACGTCGGAAACAGTCCGAAAGCCAACGACACCAACCCCACGACTACGAGCACCGCAGGCAGATAGGCCAACGCGGCGCCAGTCATACGAAGTGTGTTGCCGCCGATGTCGTCCGTGACGAGCCCGAAGGCAAAACCGGTGAAGGCACCCATCAAGACGTGCGCGAGGATCACGCCGCCCACAACCACACCCAGGTGGGAAAGCATCCACCTCCACCGAGACAAGGACGTTGCCAGCAACGGTTCGAGCCGTCCCGATGTTTCCTCGCCCCGCATCCGGAGAAGACTCTGGACCGAATACGCCGCGATGACTATCGACGTGAGCCCCAGAGCAGTGGCCAAGTAGGAATCCACCAGATCCGATCCGCCGCCGCCAAGTTTCTCGAACATCTCCGCGGTCTGCTGCGACGATCCCACCATCGCGTCGATCTCGTTGCCCACAGCGCCGTACGCGAACCCGAGTATGACAACGGCAAAGATCCACCAGAACATCGTCATTCGCTGCATGCGCCACGCCAGGCCCCAGGCCGACGGTAGCCACGATGCCGCGACTGGCGGGCCGGGTCGGGGCTGAACGAGTCCCGCTCCCTGATCGCGATGGCCGATGAGAACAAAAGCCACCACCACGTGCACAGCCGCGAATCCGATCAGCAACAACAGGATCCACCAGGCGTCGTCGTCGAAAGGTCTGATCTGTTGTGCCCATCCGATCGGCGAGAGCCACGACAACCAACCGCTCACAACGCGAGTTCCGTCGTCGACGACCGTACTGTTCACGTCGCCGATCGCGCGCAGCATGAACGCAACGCCGATCGCGGCACCCGCCAGGCCGTTGGCCGTACGAGCACCGTCGGTGATCTGCGCCGTCACGGCTGCCACTCCGGCAAACGCGATTCCGGTCCCACCTATCGAGGCGCCCAACGCGAACGAACCGACGACAGGCAAACCGACGGCGATCGATCCCAGTGCAATTCCCAGTGCAAGAACGACGTTCGCACCGACCGTTACGATCAGTGCGGAGGTCAGGAGCGCTCGTCTACCTACCACCGCTGCACCGATCATCTCGGCTCGGCCGGTCTCCTCGTTCTGTCGCGTATGGCGAACCACCGCGAGGGTGCTCATCAATGCGGCCACCAACGCGAACACGAGCACCGACTGACTGGCGACTATCGCGCCCTGCGAATCACCGGACACGATCCCGTTGGTCGCCAGCGCGACCGGCGATACCGCGGAACTGACTGCGATGTTTCGTAATTCCTCGGATGTCGAGTACAGCCCGGTCACACTGGCGACAACCAGCAGCATGAACAAGACGATGGAGATAACCCACACGGAGAGCTGAATTCGGTCCCGCCGCAAAGCCAGCCGAACCAGTCGGCGTGTGCCGGTGAATTGACTTGCCGAGGCCGGTACCGGTGAAGCGGCCTCGACAACAACGGTCACGGCCGTACTCCGGTCTCGGCTCGCAGGTGTACCGAAGTCTCCCTGGCCCGTTCGTCACCGTAATGCCGCAAGAAAAGTTCTTCGAGAGTCGGCGGAGTGGAAGTGAGCGCCACGATTCCGAATCCGACCAAGTACGTCATGAGTGGTCCGAGTTGCGCGCTGTCGACTTCGCAGGTGACGTGGTTACCGTCGATCACCGCGTCGTGGACACCGCCGAGTCCGTCGAGTCCACCGATCGGACGCTGCGTCTCCGCCGCGACGGACGTGCGCGTGAGATGCCTGAGTTCGGACAGTGTTCCCTCTTCCACCGTCCGCCCGTCGCGGATGATGCTCACGCGATCGCACAGCGCTTCGACCTCGGCGAGGATATGGCTCGACAGCAGTACCGTCTTTCCGGCGTGAGCCACCTCCTCGACGCAGTCCTGGAATACCGCCTCCATCAACGGGTCGAGCCCCGATGTGGGTTCGTCGAGGACGTAAAGGTCGACGTCGGACGAGAACGCGGCCACGAGTGCAACCTTCTGCCGGTTACCTTTCGAGTACGTGCGCGCCTTCTTGGTCGGGTCCAATTCGAAGCGATCGAGCAACTCGCTGCGGCGTTTTCGGTCCAGGCCACCGCGCAGGCCCGCCAACAGATCGATAGCCTCACCGCCGGTGAGGTTGGGCCACAGATTCACGTCGCCAGGCACATAGGCGAGACGTCGATGCAAAGTGACAGCGTCTCGCCACGGATCGCCGCCGAGAACGGTTGCGTCTCCGGAGTCCGAGCGGAGCAGGCCGAGGAGCACCCGAATAGTGGTGGACTTTCCGGAACCGTTCGGCCCCAGGAATCCGTGCACTTCACCCGTCGAGACGTCGAGGTCGAGGCCGTCCAGCGCGCGGGTGGTACCGAAGGTCTTGACGAGGCTTTTCACTGAAATTGCCGCACCCATGAATTTGACCGTACGCCGATTTCACAAATGTGTGAAGATAGAAAAGACGGAAAGATCGAAGGGTTCCGATGACCGACACCAGCCACACCGTTGCACCGGACGAGAGCCGACACTATGTCGAGCGACTCTCACTCGTACTGAGCAACATGGGTTTTCCGCCGATGCCCGCCCGCGTCTGGGCCGCGTTGATGACCAGCGAGGCACCCTCGTCCACGCCAGGAGATCTCGGATCTCGGTTGGGAGTGAGCCCCGCCGCCATTTCCGGAGCCGTCAGATACCTCCAGCAAGTCGGATTGATCGAGCGTGTGGCCGTCCCCGGATCGCGGCGTCAGCACTACTGCGTCAGCGTCGACATGTGGGCCGACGCGTTTGTCACGAAACAGTCCTCGCTCTACCAGGTCTCGGCAGTTGCGGACGAGGGCATACGAGTCCTCGGTGAAGGAACAACAGCCGGCGATCGAATGGCAGATCTGCGCGACTTCTTCGACTTCATGGCCGCGGAAATGCCGCGAATGCTCGCGGACTGGCGCTCCCGGCGAAAAGACCGGACACCTGGCAGGTAACTTCAGGTTTACCCGCAATTTCGGCGGGGTACCTCAATTCTCGTTCCAGCATGGTCAGGTGCGGTGTAATCGAGGAGTTGCTGATGAAGCTGTCGATCAGGGGCGCGAACACTTCACCGACTCCACCCTTCGCGCGTACCGCTTCACCCGAAACCTGTGAACGATCGATTTCCCTGAATCGCACCGCCGCCGAGGCATTCGCCGGTGATCACCATGCATTGTCGAAACTACTGGCCCGGTTGCACCCTCGCGTCGTTCTCTACTATCGCGCCAGACTCCTCGGGACGCCCGTCGCGACGTTCGCCGACGATCTCGCCCACCAATGCACCCTGGACGTCGTCACACGAATGTCCGACACGATCTCGGCCGACACACGCATCGAGACCTTCGCGTACGAGTTGGCCTCTCGACGAATTGCGTCAATTCCCCAGTCACGCAACATCGACGGACAATTCAAACGCCCGCGCCGCCTGACCGACGACCAACGTGAGGTTCTGGTACTACGAATCGCAGTGGGTCTGACTGCCGAGATGACCGCATCGACTCTGCGCACAACTCGTTCGAGCGTGCTCCTCCTACAGCATCAAGCGCTGCGCGCCTGGACGGTCTCCGAGCAGAGCTAGATCAGACCTTGCTTACTCGCGGCGTAGACGGCCTCTGCTCGACGGCTCACCTCGAGTTTGCGCATGATGTTGCTGACGTGAAACTTGACGGTGGTCGGTGAGATGAACAATCTCTCACCGATTTTGATGTTGGACAAGCCGTTTGCGAGGAGTCTGAGCACTTCGAGTTCGCGATCGGTCAATCGTTCTTTCGACGACGACTGCCCGTTGAGCGATCGCACGACAGCTGACGCGCTGCGCGAATCGAACGCACTCTCACCCCGCGAGACCGCCCTGATCGCACGCACCAATTCGGTGGTGTCGACGTCTTTGACGACATAGCCGCGAGCACCCGCGTGCACCGCTCGCACCACCAGTTGATCGTCGAGAAACGTGGTGAGAACCAACAGTCCG
Source organism: Rhodococcus sp. KB6 (assembly GCF_001445685.1). Classification (NCBI taxonomy): domain Bacteria; kingdom Bacillati; phylum Actinomycetota; class Actinomycetes; order Mycobacteriales; family Nocardiaceae; genus Rhodococcus; species Rhodococcus sp. KB6. Next base: position 69,677 of record NZ_LNAK01000102.1, read on the forward strand.
AGGCCGGGATGCGCCGAGGACAGCTGGCCACACAGGGTCAGTCCCTCGTAGTCGGAACTGGCGGAGAGTTTGAGATCCATCAGGACGATGTCCGGGCCGACCTTGTCGACCACGGCGAGTGCCTCGGCGAGGGACGAAGCCTCCCCCACGATCTCGAGATCGCTTTCGCGCTCGAGAACCGAGCGGAGCCCTTGCCGCAGAATTGCATGGTCGTCGACCAGGACGATTCGAACCAATCCCTGAACCGGCGATGCTCCGCGGGTGATGACGGGACGCGCAGTGGTCATGATTCCTCGCTCTCGATTTCAGTGGTGGAGCAAAGGTTTTCCATGCCCGAGTCGAACGGCAGTGGTAGTCGCACGAGAATCTGAATCCCACCGATCCGCGCGCGCCGTACTTCGAGCGCACCACCCAACTCGAGTGTTCGCGCCTGCATGTTCGCGAGACCGCGATGGCGGCCGTCGACGTCGTTGGTGGCTGCGAGTTTGAGGATCAGACGCATTCGCGCAGGGTCGCCGTCACCGTCGTCGGAGACCGACAGCAACACGGAGTCCGCCCGATAGGTCAGACGAAGCACCGCCCGATTCGCGTGAGCATGGACCGCTGCATTGAAGAGAGCTTCCCCCGCGATCCGGAGAAGAGCGTGTTCGGCATCGCCCGGAAGTTCGGTCGGGGTACCGCCGACGCGAACGCTCACCGCCAACTCGTCCGGCATGTGAACCACGCCGAGTTGCTCGAGCATCTCGGGCAACGACGTCCGGTCCGCGTCCGACGAATGATTGAGCGCATAGATCGCCGAACGAAGCTGCTCGACCGCCCTCCTGGTCAAATCCTTTGCCAAGTCCAGTCTTTCACTGCGTTCAGCCTCCGGGATGTCGCTCCGGCAGACCTCGATCTGCATGCCCGCCGACAACACCGCCTGTGTCACACTGTCGTGCAGTTCGCGGGCGATCCGGTGACGTTCGTCGTCGACCACTTGGTGCCGGTGCGCCACTCCGAGTTGACGCTGAGTGGACTCCAATTCGCTGTTGCGCACCGCAAGGTCGGCTGCAGTACGATTGGCCTCCGCATACGCATCTTCGGCACGCTCGAGCAGTAGTTGTCCGCGCTGATAGAGCGCCGAATTCTGCAGAGCCACAGCAGTCTGGCTGGCCAGAATGCTGAGCACGGCTCCGTCCGTCGTGTCGAGTGTCCGGTTAGCCGGCGTCCAGGCTGCAAAGGCACCTACCACGCCGCCACCGAGCACGATCGGCACAAACGCGTAGTGCGCGTCGATCACCGAGTTGGATTCGATTCTTCCGTACCGGATGTCGTCGAGGCATTCGACGACATCCTCCGGAAGTGGCGGCCCCTCGACGTTGTCGACCAGAAAAGGGGTGGCGTCCGGGCCGAGAACCAGTCGCCGTGGTCCGGCGTCGGGCAAAGTTCCGTCAGCCAAGGCGAAGACAATCCAGTTGGCACTCAGATGCGCACGGGCAGCTTCCGCGACCGCGCAGACGAGGGTTTCCGGCCCCTCGACGGTGCGCACCAAAGCCCGCGAGATCAACTCCAAGGCATGCACGACGCGTTCGAGGCGCTCGGCCGCACCGCGATACTGCGGGTAGAACGAACTCTTACCCGATCGTAATCCGGTGAGCCGGGACAGGTCCGCGGTCATCGTCTGCACCGCTTCACCCTGCACCGCATCACGATGTCCCTCTTCACAACGCACCTCTGAACAACGCCACCATCTGCTCCTGCGTCGCTTCCCTGGGATTGGTGGACATGCAGGCGTCGAGCAACGCGAAGCTGGCGAGCCTACTCAGGTCTTCCTCGCGAACACCCAACTCCCCCAGCCCCTTCGGCACACCGACCTCCCGTGCGAGACGCTCGACCCGGTCGGCCACTGCCAGCGCTGCTTCCTCCGGGGTGCCGCGCTGCTCGGGAAGACTCAGTGCCGCAGCGATGGCGACAAAGGGGGCGGCGTCCGTGGTGGAATTGAACCGGATGACGTGGGGCAAGAGAATTCCGTTGATGACGCCGTGCGGAAGGTCGAGCATGCCGCCCACCTGATGGCTCATGGCGTGCGCGGCTCCGAGTATCGCGTTGGTGAACGCCAACCCGGCCTCGAGGCTCGCCTGCGCCATCACCGATCGAGCTTCCATCTCCATCGGGTCCTGGATCGTGTGCACCAGATTCTCGGTCACGAGGCCGACAGCGCGGAGCGCGTGATGATCGGTCAACGGATTGTGCGCCAGTGAGACGAAGGCTTCGATTCCGTGCGTCAGTGCGTCCAATCCTGTTGCCGCATTGAGCCACTCGGGCATCGTCGTGAGCAACCGCGGATCGATGACCGTCACATCTGGAACCAGCGCCCGGCCGATGATGGTGATCTTGGTGCCGCGGGTCGTGTCCGTGACGATGCAGAACTGCGACACGTCCGCGCCCGTGCCGGACGTGGTGGGAACCATCACCAACGGCGGGATCGGTTTGGTCGCCTGATCTACCCCCTCGTAGTCGAGTATGTTGCCACCGTTGGCAGCGAGGACGGCTACACCCTTAGCCGCGTCGATGACGGAACCGCCTCCGAGCGCGATGATGACGTCACACTCGCCTTCCTGGTACACCTCGAAACCGGCCGCGATCTCGAAGTCCTTGGGATTGGGCGTCAGCCCTGACCACACCGTCGCGGTCAATCCCTGCTCCGTGAGATGGTCTTCGAGTTCGCTGACCCATCCCGCGTCGATCAGACCGGGATCGGTGACCAGGAATGGTCGGAACCCGCCGAACCTCAGAGTCGCGTGTGCTGCCTCGACCAGGGAACCGATACCGAAGACGATCTCGGGGGCGTGAAATTTGACCAGTCGAGCAGCAGTGCCGCGGCGATGAACACCGTGGTTCACAGCATCCGGGTATGCCACGGACACGACCCCACTCTCCTCTCGCTGCTCTGAGATCTCCGGTCGGGATTTCGCATCCGTCGCTCTCAGCGCATCAACTCCCACGTGCACAAACTGGTGTGATCCACCTTACAATCGCTGGCCCCGAGCCTACGCGGACAGCAGTCGGGGCACACCCACCGAAGGAGAGGCGCTTACCTACCCGTTCGGGCAGGTAACGCGTCTCGGGAAAATGAATGGCGCGGCGAGAAGGTCCCGCTGTACTTTCGGTTGCGGCCAGAGTGGCCCGTAGAACCGATTCAGAAGGTGTTTATGACCCAGCCCGCGCCGAGCGCGCCTCTCGCCCCTGCACTGCCGGCAACCTCGAGGGTCACATGCTGATCCTCGAAACGTCGGACTGACAGCCGCGAGGCCCCCTCGGCCTGCTCCTACTGCTTTGTTCACTCAGCTAGGAGTTCTCCAGTGCCTCAATCACACAATTCCATCTCGAAAACCGACACCTTCTCGTGCATTCAGTGCGGACTCACAGTCATGACGTACGGCCCCGATGGTGATCGCCGAAACCACTGCCCCAGTTGCCTGCATTCCCGACACCTGTTCGACCAGGTGGAAGGTGGACCGTCGGACTGCGGAATGCGGATGGCTCCCATTTCGATCGCAGTACTGCGCAGTGGCGATTGGATGATCATCCACCGCTGCGCACAGTGCCTCGAGCTCACCTCCAACCCCGTCAGCCGAGACGACAACCAGTTGTTGTTGATGAGAATGGCAGTGCGGCCGCTCGCGCAACCGCCCTTCCCGCTCGAAGCCTTCGGCGACTTGTGAGGGGGAATCAGATGCCACGTAGGAATCCCAGCACCCGCGCGCGGCGGGCACCGCAACGGGCCAAGCACGTGCTGCACGGAATCGGCGGAGAACAAGGATCGAGCTTCCGTTGTCTCACATGCCGTTTGGACATCTCCACTGCGGCGCCGGGTACCGCTCATCGGAACCACTGCCCGAACTGTCTGGCCAGCCGCCACGTGGACGGTCGCGTTCCGGGCGACCGAGCACAACAGTGCCGAGGTGCCATGGCGGCGCTGTGCCTGTCGGTCCGTCAAGACGGTGAATGGATGCTCGTTCATCAGTGTATCGAGTGCAATACGTTGAAAGTCAACAGGATTGCCGGCGACGACAACGTCTTGGTCCTGCTGCGCTTGGCGCTACGTCCGTTGGCAGACCCTCGCCTGCGCTCGCGCGCGTTGCTAGCGCTCTGATGATTCGTCCGGTGCAATCGTGCGGTTCTGCGCACGATTACACCGGACGAACACCACGAACACGATCCCGGCGAGCAAGCCCACCGCCGTCGGTCCGAGGACCAGTCCCGAGTACAGCCACGGGGCAGGTTCTGCCGGAAAGAGGTCCATGAATCCGGGTCCGGTGTATGTCGGTTCGGAAAACGGCTCCCGATAGGATCCTCCGGTGAGAATGTGCGGTGACGCCAACGACTTCCACCACCACTGAAACACGCCGAGCGCCACAACCCCACACACGGCGCCGAGCACTGTCAGCGCCGCGATCGGTCGCCAGATCGATCCCCTGATTTCGGACATGAGATCAAACTAGTTCACGACAGATCGCGCAGTGACATCGGTGAAGTGCACTGACATCAGCGAAGTGCGTGCCCCAGCTCGGCGGCCTTTGCCATCAGTTGCGCGGCATCTCGGGCAACAACAACCTCGTCGCAGATCTCCGAATACTCCGGCATCGCGCACGATGCCTGGTTCCAGTAACGCTGTGGTTCAGGCGTAATCCAGGCCAGACGGTGGACCTTTCGGCGGAGTTCCTCGAGCTTGTCCGCCTGCGGGGGCAACCCGTTGCACCGACCGTCGCCCACGATGATGACAGACGTCCGTGAGTTCAAGGTGTTTCCGTGCTCGTCCAACAATTCTGTGAGCACCCGCCCGTAATCGCTGCTGGCTTCCAGATCCAGACCCGGGTGCGCGAGTACCGCGGCCAGTGCGCCGTCACCACTACTGGCGAGAAGGGTGTCGGTCACGTCGACCGGACGATCGACGAAGGCGAGGACTTCACAACGATCTGCTCGGCGATGCATTGCCTGAGCCAAGCGCAGAGTGAACGCGGTGATGGGGCGCACGGACAGCGACACGTCGGCGATGAGAAGTAGTCGAACACGATCGGGGCGAGGAGCTTTCACGACCAGATGGAAGGGTATCCCGTCGGTGCGCAGGCTCGAACGCACCGTGCGCCGCATGTCGAGATGCCCACGAGAGCGCTCACGGGGCCGAGGTCTGGACGGTCCTCTCATCCGCCGAAGCACTTCGTGGCACGCGAGTTCGATGTCGTTGTGCGTTGCGCCCGCGGCAGATTCACTGTCGGGCGCATCGGGAGCGGTTTCGGCGAGTGCAGCGGCCGAGAGTGCTTGCACGAACGCTTCGACCGCCTCGACGAGCCGGTTCAGTTGCGCCTGCGTCAGCGGCCCGTCGTCGGAGACGTCCGCATACGCTTTGCTCGGGTCGTAGGCATCCAACCAGGCGAGGATCGACGTCGGATCGTCCCAGGACAACGAGCCGACCACTGCTGCAGCAACACTGGTGCTCAGGTCACCGACCACCGCCGATGCTGCACGGTCCACGTCGACCGTGTAACTGACTCCGCGTCGACCGGTCTCCGAACCGGTATCGACCGACAGTTCGGCATCGCTCGACGTCATCGACACATCGTCGTCGTCCTTGTGCGGGTTGAACCCCTTCTCCGCTTCCGGAGTGTCGAAGTAGTCGCCGACCTCGGCTGCACGCTCGTTGTACTCGGCATACCGACCAACTTCTTGATCCTCGTCGATCCCCAGCGCGGTGGGCAGACCGTCCGCCACCTCGGCGCGCGAAGCCATCCGCTCGGCGTGCGCTTTGCCTGCGGCCGGCCGGAACAGCGCGTCGAACGCCCGATCGAAACCGGCCTGCTCGTGAGAGTACTTGGCGCACACTGCCCGAAGACATGCTCGCAACGTCTCACGATCCGAAGCGCCGACCATCGCGAGAACACGCCGAACCTCGATGACCTCGGCCGGTGACGCGGAAACTCCGGCCGCCCTCAGCAATCGGCCGAAACTCGCGGACACCACGTCGAGAACAAACGACGGTTGCCACACGGCAAGGCCACCGAGCGTCGTCATCGCGTCGAACGGATTCCGCTGCCGCCGCGGATTCCCTGTTGATGAGGGTCACGTCCACCCGTGCCCCGGAACACGGCCGTCGTCGTGTTGGCGGGTTTGCCTGCCACCGTGGACCGCTCGATCGGCTCGCCGCCGTCACGCGACGGTGCTTCGAGACGCTTTCCGTCGAATCGTTCCTTGGCCAGCGTCACATCGGACGAGTACTTGAGCAACGCCGTGAGCAGGATGTCGCGCACCTTGGCGTCGGAGGCGGTGTCGAATCCGCCGGCCGCGAGCACTGTTGCCGCCCTGGCCGCGTCGATGACCTCCGAGATGGACGGACTCTTGCGCAGCGGGAGGTCACGCAGGATGCGAGCCAATTCGACGACCTCGGTGGCCGTAGCCGAATCCACCTCCGGCGCTCGGGCCGTGACGATCTCGCGTTCACGCTCCGACGTCGGATAGCCGAGATGGTAATGCAGACAACGACGCTTGAGTGCGGGTGAGAGCTCGCGGGTGTCGTTGGACGTCAGGATGACCCAGGGCTGCGAGCGGGCAACGAACGTACCGACCTCGGGAATGGTGATCTGCTGTTCGGCGAGAATTTCGAGGAGCAGTGCTTCCATCGATTCCTCGGTGCGGTCCACCTCGTCGACCAGAAGTACTACCGGATCGGGTGAGAGGATTGCTTCGAGCAGCGGTCGTACGGACAGGAAGTTCTCGGAGTACAAACCGAAATCCTGATCGGCCAGAAACTTGGACGCTTCGGCGACGCTGTCGAATTCGGAAACCTGATCGCTGATCCGGTCGCGGAGCATCTGCACGTGCAGGAGTTGCTTCGCGTAGTCCCATTCGTACAGGGCGCGATTGTCGTCCAGCCCTTCGTAGCACTGCAATCGCACCAGTTTGCGGCCCCCGATCGCAGCCAGAGACTTCGCCAGTTCCGTCTTGCCGACACCGGCCGGACCTTCGAGCAGGAGCGGACGCCCCAGCGCCGTCGCCAGATGAACGACTACCGCGAACTCGTCATCGGCAATGTAGTCCTGCTCTCGCAGAGCATCTTTCACTTCGATTCCGCTGGAGAAACTGCGACCGGACATGGAACACCTTTCGATAGGGGCACAGCCCATGTGCGCCTTTTCGGTAGTGCGGGCTACCAAAAAGGCGCACGGGGCCGAAGGCCCTGCTAGAAGTACGACTTGTTGATCGCGTGATCGACAACCGGGATCATCGACTCCACGGTGACCTCACGGGGATTGCCCGGGGTGCACCAGTCGTCCTGAATGTGCTCGGAGATGGCGCGCACAGTCTTCTCGTCACCCTTGATGACATCACCACGGCCCTCGTACTTCTTGGTGTTCATCTGGTTCTTCGCGTACGAGTCGGTGCGAACCTGACCGAAGTTGTCGGGGATACCGACGTCCTTGGCCAGACGGATGGCAGCCTCGACGGCAGCATCTGCGGCCTGAACCGTGGTGAGGTTGCGAGTGTCGACACCGAGTGCGCCGGCCAACTGGGCGTAGCGCTCGTAGCGCGAAGGCAGGTTGTACTCCCACACACGCGGCAACGCGATTGCGTTGTTCAGACCGTGGTGGCTGTCGAAGAAGGCACTGACCGCGTGCGAGATCGAGTGAACGATGCCGAGGCCACCGGAGTTGAAGGCCTGCCCGGCAATGTACTGCGCGTTCATCATTCCCTCGCGGGCCTTGAGGTTGCGCGGCTCGAAGACGGCCTCGCGCAGGTTCTTCGCGACCAACTCGACCGAGTAGATCGCGTTACCGAGCGAAGGCGCGAAATCGAGACGAGACACGAAAGGCTCACTGCCGTGCGCGAGTACGTCGAAGCCGCAGTACGCGGTGAAATGCTGAGGGCAGGTGTAGTAGAGCAGCGGATCGTCGATCGCCAGGGTGACGATGGTCGCCTCGTCGAAGCCCACCCACTTGTGCGGGTTGTTCATGTCCGACGTGTCGGTGATGACGTACGCCCACGACGTCTCGGAACCCGTTCCGGCCGTGGTGGATACGGCGATATGGGGCGGGTTCTCCTTGTTGGTGGACTTGGCGAAGCCCTCGAACTCGTTGATGTTGCGACCGTCGTGTGCGATCACGACGCGAGCGCCCTTGGCGGCGTCGTGGCTCGAACCACCGCCGATCGAGATGATCGAGTCGCACTTCTCCTTCTGGTAGAGAGCCGCGGCCTCCATGACGTTGTAGTCCTTGGGATTCGACTCGACCTTGTCGTAGAGCACGACCTCGACACCCTGGTACTCGATCTTGCCGACGAGTTCCTCGATGATGCCCGAACCGCGCAGACCGGTCGTCATCAGAAGGGTGCGCTTGAAGCCGAGGTTCTTGGCCTCCACCCCGATGATGTCGTGAGCGCCCACACCCATCAGGGCGCGAGGGAAGGGGTGGAACTCCTTGATGGGAAAGTCCCAGATCTGGTTGAGCTCGATAGCCATCGGTATCTCCTCAGGGATGTGCACGAATGTGACTGCGGGAGGGATTCGAGCCGAATCTTTGTGACCGGCGTCTCACCTGGTTCCCACTGTGTACCGACAAACAGCCCATGCACAGACTTCGGCAGCTCAACCGCCCGGACGCCGCTCACGAACCGCCCGTTCGGGCAGGTCGACGCCACCCCGGACTGCCAGGACGGCTGGATCAGACCGCCATGGTTCCCGCTGATCGGGAACGTGTTGCTCGGCGACTACGATCCCCAGTAGCTTTTCATCACTGCTAACATTGAACTAGAACACGTTCTAGATGTTGCACTTCACTGACCTGCGCTTTACCCAGCTTCACGAGAGGACTAGCTTCGCGATGACGACAGTCGAGGTACCGCACAGCTCGCGATCGGCGGTACTCACCGTGTCCGGAGTCATCGAAGAGACTTCCGACGCCCGGTCGCTGGTGTTCGAGATTCCCGCAGAACTGAAGGACAAGTTCGACTACAAGCCAGGTCAATTCCTGACCCTGCGCATCCCGAGTGATCAGACCGGCTCGGTCGCACGCTGCTACTCGCTGGCCAGTTCACCCTTCACCGACGACGCCCCCAAGGTGACCGTCAAGCGAACCGTCGACGGCTACGGCTCCAACTGGTTGTGCGACAAGCTCCAGGTCGGCGACACCATCGAAGTGCTGCCGCCGTCAGGTGTCTTCACGCCCAAGTCGCTCGATCACGACTTCCTGCTCTTCGGTGCAGGCAGCGGTATCACTCCGGTGATCTCGATCCTCAAGTCCGCCCTCACGCAGGGCAGCGGCAACGTCGTGCTGATCTACGCGAATCGCGACGAGAAGTCCATCATCTTCGGCGCCGAACTTCGCGAATTGGCAGCGCAACACCCCGGCCGCCTCACCGTTGTCCACTGGATCGAAACCGTGCAGGGACTCCCCGCCGTCTCACAGTTGGCGACACTGGCCAAGCCATTTGTCGCGTACGAGGCCTTCATGTGCGGTCCAGGCCCCTTCATGGACGCCGTCCACAAGGCACTGGCAGAGGCCGGCATGCCCCGCACGCAGGTTCACGCCGAGGTCTTCAATTCACTCGCGGGTGACCCGTTCCGTGACGTCGAGGTAGCCGAGGTCTCCGACGAGGAAGCAGCCGACGCCGCAACCGTCGAGGTCGAACTGGACGGTGAAACCCACACCCTCGTCTGGCCGCGCAAGCAGACGCTCGTCGACATCATGCTCGCCAAGGGCCTCGACGTGCCGTACTCCTGCCAGGAAGGCGAGTGCGGGTCGTGTGCCTGCACCGTCACCGAAGGCGAAGTTCAGATGGACAACTCCGAAATCCTCGACGCCGAGGACGTGGCGAACGGCTACATCCTCGGTTGCCAGGCGAAGCCGATCACCGATCACCTGAAGATCGAGTTCTGAACCCTGCCTCGATGCATGACGGCCCCTGATTCCCTGCGGAATCGGGGGCTTTGTCATGTTCGGAGTCTCCCGAGTCATCTTCCGAGTCCCGCCGCGAAACCCACACCGGCGCCGTTGTGGGCAACCGCCACAGCGCAAGAATCAGTGCGAGGGTCACGATCAGGAAACCCTCACGAAGGAACAACCCGAACGGCAGCAGGAGCGGCGACGTCTCGATGAACTGCTGTCCCATACTCGGCCCGCAGTAGACGATGGCCAACCCCAGAGCGGCCGCACCGAACTGCAGCGGCGATCGAAGCCGAAAGAGAACCGTGACGGCAGCAGGCACGAGATACACCCAGTGGTGAATCCAGCTGATCGGCGAAAGAATCGGCGCGCTCAATCCGATCACCAACGCCGCATCGACCGCTCGCCCGACGCGATAGACATCTCGGGCGATCCATAGCGCTACCCCCGCGCACAGCACGGTCGACGGCATCGCCAGAGACGCTGTCCATGGGCCCAGCGCGGCAAGTCCGCCCTGCAGCGAACTGTTGCCGGCACTCGCGATCGCCTGCCCGCTCAAATCCACCCGGTCGCTGAGGTTCCAGACGACGTCCGACCAGAAGGTCCAGCTGACGGCCGGGTCCACCACTGCTGCGACGGCGGTCGCCGCGGCAAATCCGATCGAACTCCAGATCGCGAGTCGCCACTGCTTCGTGACGACGAAGTAGACGATGAAGAGAGCCGGAGTCAGCTTGATCGCGGCCGCGACGCCGATCAGCAGTCCTCGCGGAAACCACCGGCCGAATCTCGAATCCTCTCGGCGAGTCACGTCGAGCAGTACGAGCACCATCAGCACCAAGTTCACCTGGCCGAATGAGATGTGCGCACTGACGATGGGGGTCACCGACACGGCCAGGACCAATGCCGCCATGACGAGCGGCCGCTTGGGGACGCGAGCGGGAGTGAACCTCGCAACCGTCCACACCAACGCCGCGATGCACAATCCCGACCACAGCAGATAGGCAGTCCACCAGTCGAAGAGGACAGTCGGCCAGAGGAAGATCACCGCGAATGGGGTGTAGGTGAACGGCATACCCTCGTCGACGATCAACCGGCCGGTCAGATTGCCCTCGTAGATGTTCGATCCCGCTGCGAACGCCTGGGCAGCGTAGCGGTAGACGAGAAAATCAACGGGTTGGACGGCTCGAACGGAGTACACGAGATAACACAGAGCTGCGACGCCGGCAGCGATCAGTGAACCGATCGTCACAATTCGAGACGCCTCGACACGGGTGGCGGGCATACCGAGAATCGTCCCACAACCTACCGAGCGGTACTTCGCTAGCGGGCCGCCCGGAAGTGCGCTCGCTCGTCTGCGGTCAGGTGTTCGCACGCGTAGCTCAGTGCCGTGCGTCCCATGTCTGCTGCATTCTTCGCGAGGAAACCGGTCAACAAATCCCGGTCCACCCGCTTGCCCACCTCGCGGAGCATCCAGCCCATCGCTTTCTGGGTCAAGTCTCGTCGATCACCCAGCACCTGCGCGGCAAGCTCGAGCGTGGTCGACCCGTCGCCGCGAGTGATGAATCCGTACGTCGTCAGCAGCGCCACCCGTCGTCGCCACAGGTCACCCGAATCGGAAAGCTCGAAGATCAGCCGGCGATCTCGGTCGTACAGCCAGCCGCCGAGGATCTGTCCGGCGGACGAATCCACGAGATCCCAATTGTTCACCCGCCCGTCCTCGACAGCGCTGAGATAGAAGTCGGCGATGCGGGCGCGACTCTCGTCGTCGAAAAATTTTGGGCGACTGACCTTTTCGAATCGAGCAACCAGGATCAACAGACCGGCCAAGCGATGCTCGTGGACGTCGCTGTCGAGAAGGAGGCGTACCTGAGGCAACTCGAGACCGACATGCTTCTTCACCACCGAACGCGTCTTCGGTACTCGCACGCCGATGAAGACGTCACCCTCGCCGTACTCCCCCGGCGCTGTCTTGAAGAACTTCTGTAGCTGGACGGCATCCGCGGGATCCGCGAGGTCGGCCAACTGTTCGATCACGTCCTGAGCACTCGATTGCGTCACCCCAGAACCTTCTCACGGGTCGTCTGTGCGGACTCTTCGATTCTCTCAGCGTCCTCACACCGTGTGCCCTGCTCGGCCACAGGTCGGCAGACGACACTCGAGGACAGTCAGTGAAAGGACCACCCATGATCACCGCCGCTATCGCATTCACCACTCTCACCCTCATGGCACTCTCGGGACATATCGCGGCCAGCGCTCCGCGCGGGCTCGTGGCAATCCGGACGAATAGTCACAAATCTTGATATTCGAGCCTCCACATCGCCTCTAACTGCAACGCGAATGCAATTGGCGGAGAGTTGATCTCGATCTGCCGCGGGCGTGTACTACAGGTGGACACACTCTCGTCTTTGGAGGTCTCGTCATGAAGTCGTGGAATCGAATGCAAGATGCCGTCGCGGTGGTTCTCGGCGTCTTTGCGGCTCTCTCGCCGATGTGGCTCGACACCACCGATCGGGCAATGTGGTCACTCGTCGTCCTGGGTGTCCTGGTTGCACTGTCGGGTCTGGCGCACATGGCACGTCCGGACATGGCCATGGCGGATTACGCGATGGGCGTTTTCGGCGTCTTGATGTTCATTTCACCCTGGGTCATGAGCTTCGACGCTCTACGCGGTGCGTCGTGGACGGCCTGGGTGGTCGGGGTCCTGACCGTTGTGGTCGCGGTGAGTGCGATGCCGGTGATGAGTGCGCGGATGCATCACGGGGGTCACGGCGGAGTAGCCGCCCATTGACAGAGCGGAGTAGCCGCCCATTGACGGAGCGGAGTAGCTGCCCATTGATGAATGGCTGGCTGCAGGCTGGATCAGGCTTTGATCGCGCCCAACAACCGCCCGGCGTCGAAGGCTTCGGCGCTGGGCGGTAGCGCGCCCGGACGTCCACTCACGAAAACCTCGACGGTTCCCGATCCTTCACCCGCGTCACCGAGCCCGTCGATCCGCCGCAGGGTCTGTCGTGCAACGGCTTCGGCACTGTCGAAGAGTGTGACACCGGCGGGTAGCCGCGCTGCGATTTCGTCCGCGAGCAGTGGGTAGTGCGTGCAGCCGAGGACAACGCCGTTGACGTCGTCCGGCGTCCGGGCCACTGCGGATTCGATAGCTGCAAGTGCGCCTGCACGATCACCGAGGTCTATCGAATCGGCCAGGCCGTGGCACGGCACCCCGACGACCTTGGCGCCGTTGCCGAACTGTTCGATCAGATCGGCTTGGTACCGGCTGGCAGTTGTCGCGGCGGTAGCCCAGATCGCCACTGAATCGCACGCGGCGGCCGCGGGCTTGATCGCGGGCACCGTTCCGATGACCGGCACACCCGGTCCGACCAGTTCGCGGACGTGTGGGAGAGCGGTGACGCTCGCGGTATTGCATGGAAGAACGATGACCTGAGCCCCACGATCGAGGCTCCGCCGCACCGCACCGAGTACCCGGTCGACGACCCACGGCTCGGGCTTGGGCCCCCAGGGGGCGCCGTCCGGATCGAGGGACAGCACAAGGTCGAGATCCGGGCGCAGGCGTCTGAGCCACGCAGAGGTAGGGAGCAGGCCCAGTCCCGAGTCGATGAGTGCAACGATCACCGCACAAATCTATCGTCTCGGAACCGGTCCTGCCTCATCCGTTCAGGCCGGTGTGGACTCCAACACGTCCGAGATGGGCGTGCCGGCTGCGATCTTCGCGCGCATCTTCATCACAGCTCCCGCGCTACCGCCGCCGACGACAGCTGCCAGCACACCGTCGCGCTCGTAGTATGCGACGAACTTTCGGCCGTCGTCCTTCACGATGTGAACGGTGTCCGTGGGTGCGACGGTCCCCAATGCCTGGATCTTGACGTCGTACTGATCGCTCCAGAAGTACGGAACCTGCGCCGGCGCATCCGGATCACCCGTTCCGGTGATCGCTCCCGCCAGGATCTTGGCCTGGTCCCCAGCATTGGTCCAGTGTTCGACACGCTTGCGTCGATCTCCGATCTGCCAGGACGCGACGTCGCCGACCGCCCAGACGTGTTCGGCGCTGGTGCGGCCGACGCCGTCGCAGAGCACTCCGTTGTCGAGTTCGATCCCCGAACCGTCGAGCCATCCCGTGACCGGCACCGAACCGACTCCGATCGCGACCACGTCGACCGGGATTTCCGAACCGTCGCTCAAGGTCGCAGCGGCAACCGCTCCGTCGCCGGACAGCGAGGTCAAGCCCGTACCGACTCGGACGTCGATGCCCTCGTTCCGATGCAGACGTTCGACGAGGGCGCCGACCGTGGGGCCGAGCACCGACGCCAGCGGCGTCGGCTGGGGTTCGAGCAACACGACGTCGACGCCGTGAGACTTCATGCTCGCGGCCAGTTCGCAGCCGATGAAGCCGGCCCCGACGATCAGCGCACGCTTACCGGGAGCAAGGTCGGCGCGGAGGGCCAACGCTTCCTCGATGGAGCGCAGAACGTGCACTCCGGACAACTCCGGAAGGCCGGCGATGCGACGCGGAGTCAGTCCGGTCGCGATGACCAACTCGTCGTAGTCCAGGGTGGATCCGTCGGCGAACGCCACCGACTTGGCGACCGTGTCCACCGAGGTTGCCGGCGAACCGAGCTTGAGATCGACCTTGTTCTCGACGTAGAACTCGGCCGGACGCAAGGTCGTCTCGTCCTTGTCGCCGCGGATCACTTCCTTCGACAACGGAGGCCTGTCGTAGGGCAGATGCGTTTCCCCACCCGCGAGCGTCAATTCACCTTCGAAACCCGCTCGTCGCAGTTCCTCGACGGTCCGCAGTCCCGACAAACCCGCACCCACGATCACTATCCGTGCCACCACGTACCACCCTGTCCGACCCACGTCACTTGCAGCGCTCACTATGAACGCCGTCACTATTTGCCTCCGACTCTGCCATACCAAATGCCGGAGTAGGTGTGGTGCATCCCGCATGGTCACCTACCAGTCACTACAGTTGGAGGTACTTCAGACGCACGCACTGACACATGAGCAGGGAGCCCCCATGACCAGCGATTCCAGTGAAAAGAACAGCGTCCGATTCGGCGCCGACGGTGGCGCGGAACTAGTCAGCACCCAGGGTAAGACGATCATCGCCGACGCCGTGGTCGCCAAGATCGCCGGTATCGCGACCCGCGAGATCAACGGCGTGTACGACGTCGGCGGGGGCACAGCGCGTGCGGTGGGGGCACTTCGCGACCGCATACCGGGCGCCCGCGTCAACCATGCCCAGGGCGTGGCGGTGGAGGTAGGCGAGAAACAAGCCGCCATCGACATCGGCATTGTCGCCGAGTACGGCGTCGCACTCCACGAACTGGCGGTAGGTATCCGCCGCAACGTCATTGCCGCAGTGGAAAGCATGACGGGTCTCGAGGTCACCGAGGTCAACATCACCGTCTTCGACGTCATGCTCTTCGAGGATGCAGAGAGCGGCGGCAGTACCGATCCGGAAGCCAAGCCGAGGGTTCAGTGAGTACCGCCGACGCCGGCCGCGAGATCGACGCGGCCGAGGTAGTCGCCGACGCGGTTCTTGCCATCCCGGAAGTGGCAGATCTGCACGGAGGACAGTTCGGCGAAGTGGGAACCTACCTCCCCGGACGCCGCATCACCGGCGTCGTCGTCGACGAAAACTCCTGTGCTGTACATATTTCCGTTCACTATCCGGCAGACGTTCGCAGCGTCGCCGAACGCGTACGAGCGGTGGTGGCGAGATTGGTCGACGTACCGGTGAACGTGACCGTCGGCGACCTGTCGACAGCGGGATATCTACCCGTTGATGCCGAAAATGCAGTCACCGAGCCTGCCACCGTCACAGACATTGCACCGAACATTCGAGAAGGGAACTGACATGAACAGCACCACCGTCGGACTGCTGGTCGGTCTGCTCCTCGCACTCGCCGGAATCATGGGTGGGTTCAGCGGTTTCGTCTTCGCAGTCCTGCTCGGCGCCGCCGGTATGGCGATCGGAGCACACCGCGACGGACATCTCGACCTCGGCGCGATCCTCCGAAGCCGTGGCCGTGGCTGAGCCGTCCGATCCCAGCGCAGCGGACGATCCTGGTCTACGCGGCTCCTTGGTCATCAAGGACCGTGCGATGGCCAAGATCGCCACGGCCGCAGCGGTGAACGTCCCGGGGGTGGTCCGCCAGTCCGGTGGCTTGACTCGCCTGACAGGACGCGACCTTCCGCGAGCCGACATCTCGATGGGTAGCGACGCCGTCGCCATCAATCTCTTCCTCGCCGTGTCCTGGCCGTGTTCGGTCACCGAGTTGACCGGCCGGGTGCGAACGGAAGTCGGACGCAGCGTCGAATCGCTGACCGGGCTTCCACTCCACGACATGAACGTGATGATCGCGGCAACCGAGGGTTCTGACGACTCCTGTGTTTCCGGCGTCGAGATCGCGGAGGGCCCGGCACAGCAGGCACTCTCGGATCCGATTCCGCCGCGGGTCCCCTCTGCGAACCCGGCGGCCGCGGTTTCGGCCGTCGTCATCGCGTGTGGTCTACTCGCACTCGCCTTCGTCGTCTCGCGCGAATGGTTCATCAACCGTGGAACTTTCGAATCGGCACCCTGGATCCGAAACTCCGTGGAGTGGACGTCTCGTCTGCACTGGCAACCGTGGCTACTTCCGGTGGCAATCGCTGCCGTTGTCGCGGGTGTTGTCCTGATAATGTCGGCGATCAAACGCCGTGCGAAAACCCATGTCCCACTCGGGAACCCGAGCGCATCGACGGTGTGGATGCGGCCGACTGACATTGCACGTCTGTGCAGTAGCCACGCAGCGGTCGTTCCCGGCGTCGGCTCGGCTCACACCAGCGTCGACCGTAAACACGTCAAGGTCCACATCGAATCGACCGGTGGCGATCGAGCTGAACTTGCCGCAGCCGTCGACGCGGCGGTTCGGCCCCACCTCGCGATACTGCAGCGGCCACTGCAACTTTCGGTTGTCGTGCGAGAAACTGTAGTACGACGAAAGGACGCCTCGTGAACCGTTGGATCTCCGCGGTCGATCGGATCATCGTCCTCATCGTCGGAATCGCACTCCTCGCGGCGGGCGCATACGCCATCGCGTGGGACGCGGGCGCGTCGCTGATTCGAACCTGGGTGTCACGCCTCGATCGGGAGGTCCTCTTCGGCCTTCCGGAGGAGCCGTGGTGGCACTGGGTACTGTCGGGCACCTTCGTCCTCTGTGTCTTCGCCGGTTTCGGGCTGTTGTACCTGAACCTTCGCCGGCGCCGCACAAGCGCAGTCACATTGCGGCACAACGAATCCGGTACCGACGTCAGCGTGGATCTCGGACCCGTCGCAGACGGCGTAGCGGCCGAACTCGCTCAGCTGACCGGCGTGCGGAGCACCAAGAGCAAAGCGACGGTCGATCGCGGACTGCCGACGCTGTCGATTGTCGTCACTGCAGATCCGTCGATCGACGTCGCCGGATTCACCGCTTCGGCCGAACGCATCGCCGGCGCAACCAGGCGCAGCCTCGACGGCTCAACCGTCGCAGTACAGGTTCTGCTGCACCTCGACCGGGTGGAAGCCAACAAGTAAGTAAGAACCACGCAGGCACCCGATCACCGAACACTCGATCACAGACACAGAAAAGGCGCCCACTCCCCGAAGGGAATGAGCGCCTTTTCAGTGCTGTGAATCAGCTAGCGAGACAAGAGTCTCACTTGATGATCTTGGCAACCTTGCCGGCGCCGACCGTACGGCCGCCTTCGCGAATTGCGAAGCGCAGGCCCTCGTCCATGGCGACAGGCTGGATCAGCTTGACGGACATCTCGGTGTTGTCACCGGGCATGACCATCTCGGTGCCCTCAGGCAGCGTCACGACGCCCGTAACGTCCGTGGTACGGAAGTAGAACTGCGGGCGGTAGTTGTTGAAGAACGGGGTGTGGCGGCCGCCCTCGTCCTTCGACAGGATGTATGCCTGGCCCTCGAACTCCGTGTGGGGAGTCGTGGTGCCCGGCTTGACGACAACCTGTCCACGCTCGACATCTTCGCGCTTGATGCCACGAACGAGCAGCCCGACGTTGTCGCCGGCCTGGCCCGAGTCGAGCAGCTTGCGGAACATCTCGATACCCGTGACCGTGGTCTTGGTCGAGGTTTCCTTGATGCCGACGATCTCGACCTCTTCGTTGACGTTGACAACGCCACGCTCGATACGACCGGTGACAACGGTGCCACGGCCGGTGATCGTGAAGACGTCCTCGACGGGCATGAGGAAGGGCTTCTCGGTCTCACGAATCGGGTCCGGGATGGACTCGTCGACAGCAGCCATCAGGTCGAGAATGGACTGCGTCCACTTCGGGTCACCCTCGAGTGCCTTGAGTGCCGAGATCGGAATGACGGGGGCTTCCTCGTCGAATTCCTGAGCGGCCAGCAGTTCGCGGACCTCCATCTCGACGAGCTCGAGGATCTCGTCGTCGTCAACCATGTCGGCCTTGTTCAGGGCGACGAGGATGTAAGGAACGCCAACCTGGCGAGCGAGCAGGACATGCTCGCGCGTCTGGGGCATCGGGCCGTCGGTAGCTGCGACGACGAGGATAGCGCCGTCCATCTGAGCTGCGCCGGTGATCATGTTCTTGATGTAGTCGGCGTGACCCGGTGCATCGACGTGCGCGTAGTGGCGCTTTTCCGTCTGGTACTCAACATGCGAGATGTTGATCGTGATGCCACGAGCCTTTTCCTCGGGAGCCTTGTCGATCTGATCGAAGGCCGAAGCCTCGTTCAGGTCGGGGAATGCATCCGCGAGAACCTTGGTGATGGCCGCCGTCGTCGTGGTCTTGCCGTGGTCGACGTGACCAATGGTGCCGATGTTCACGTGCGGCTTCGTCCGCTCGAACTTCGCCTTCGCCACTTTGTGTCCTCCTGGACTGTTGTTGCTTGCCGTATGCAGCAGTGCGGTTGGTTGTTACTAGGTCGTGCTTCGTGCCGGAAGAAACCGAGGTTACTTGCCGGCGCGGGCTGGGGAGCTCGCTGTGCTTACTCGCCCGTCGCCTTGGCGATGATTTCCTTCGAGACGTTCGCGGGAACCTCTGCGTAGGAATCGAACACCATGGAGAAGTTCGCTCGGCCCTGGGTCTTCGACCGCAGGTCACCGATGTAACCGAACATCTCCGAGAGCGGAACCAGCGCCTTCACGACACGGGCACCACTGCGTTCCTCCATGGCCTGGATCTGGCCACGGCGGGAGTTGAGGTCGCCGATCACGTCGCCCATGTACTCCTCGGGCGTTGTGACCTCGACAGCCATGAGCGGCTCGAGAATGACGGGGCCGGCCTTGCGGGCGGCTTCCTTCAGTGCCTGCGAACCGGCAACCTTGAACGCCATTTCCGAGGAGTCGACGTCGTGGTAAGCACCATCGAGCAGCGACAGCTTCAGGTTCACGAGCGGGTAGCCGGCGAGAACACCGTACTGCATCGCGTCCTGCGCACCGGCATCCACGGAGGGGATGTACTCGCGCGGGATACGTCCGCCGGAGACCTTGTTCTCGAACTCGTAGGTAGCACCGTCTTCGCCCACGAAAGGCTCCAGAGCGATGATGACCTTTGCGAACTGGCCCGAGCCACCCGTCTGCTTCTTGTGGGTGTAGTCGTGCTTCTCGACCTTCTTGGTGATGGTCTCGCGGTACGCAACCTGCGGCTTACCGACGTTCGCCTCGACCTTGAACTCGCGACGCATGCGGTCGACGAGGATGTCGAGGTGGAGCTCGCCCATACCGCCGATGACGGTCTGACCGGTCTCTTCGTCGAGCTCGACCGAGAAGGTCGGGTCCTCTTCGGCGAGCTTCTGGATCGCGACGCCCAGCTTTTCCTGGTCGGACTTGGTCTTGGGCTCGATGGAGACCTGGATGACCGGCGCGGGGAACGACATCGACTCGAGGACGATGGGGCTCGCCTGATCGCACAAGGTGTCACCGGTGGTGGTGTCCTTGAGGCCGATCATTGCGTAGATGTGGCCGGCTACGGCCTCGTCTACCGGGTTCTCCTTGTTGGCGTGCATCTGGAAGAGCTTTCCGATGCGCTCCTTCTTGCCCTTGGTTGCGTTGAGCACCTGAGCACCCGGATCGATACGACCCGAGTACACGCGGACGAAGGTCAGCTTGCCGAAGAACGGGTGAGCAGCGATCTTGAAGGCGAGAGCCGAGAACGGCTCGTCCTTGCTCGGCTTGCGAGTGATCTCTACTTCTTCGTCACCGAGCTTGTGGCCGATGACCTCGCCGATGTCCAGCGGGTTCGGAAGGTAGTCGATGACAGCGTCGAGCATGGGCTGAACGCCCTTGTTCTTGAACGCGGAGCCACAGAGAACCGGGTACAGCTCGGAGGCGACCGTCATCTTGCGGATGGCGCCCTTGATCTCCTCGATGGTGAGCTCTTCGCCGCCGAAGTACTTCTCCATGAGAGCTTCGTCGGACTCTGCAACCGTCTCGAGCAGCTTCTCGCGGTACTCGGCAGCCTTCTCGACGAGATCCGCGGGGATCTCCTCGATGGTCGGAGCGGTTCCCGTCGGGACCACGCCGCGCCAGGTGATGGCCTTCATCTCGACCAGGTCGACGACGCCGTCGAAGTCGTCCTCAGCGCCGATGGGCAGCTGGAGAACGAGCGGCTTCGCGCCCAAGCGGTCGATGATGGTCTGGACTGTGAAGTAGAAGTCCGCGCCCATCTTGTCCATCTTGTTGACGAAGCAGATGCGCGGAACGTCGTACTTGGCAGCCTGACGCCAAACCTGCTCGGACTGCGGCTCGACACCCTCTTTACCGTCGAAGACAGCAACTGCGCCGTCGAGCACGCGCAGCGACCGCTCCACCTCGACTGTGAAGTCGACGTGGCCGGGGGTGTCGATGATGTTGATCTGGTTGTTGTTCCAGAAGCAAGTCACGGCGGCAGACGTGATCGTGATGCCGCGTTCCTTCTCCTGCTCCATCCAGTCCGTCGTCGACGCACCGTCGTGCGTCTCACCGATCTTGTAATTGACACCGGTGTAGAACAGGATGCGCTCGGTGGTGGTGGTCTTGCCGGCATCGATGTGCGCCATGATGCCGATGTTGCGGACCTTGTTCAGGTCAGTCAGCACTTCCTGTGCCACAGGTTTCTTCCCCGCTCGTTGCTTGGTTTTCGGGTGTCGGCCTTATCGGTGTGTTCCACCGTCAGGGCCATGGTCTTTCAATTATGTCTCTGCCGAGGCGAACCTGGCCACCTGCGTCCGGAATCCGTCGCGATGATCAGGCCGCCAACGGCGACAAGCGTCGGAGCCCCACCCGATGGCAGTTGCTCCGACGCTTTACATCACCAGCGGTAGTGGGCGAATGCCTTGTTGGCTTCGGCCATCTTGTGAGTGTCTTCGCGACGCTTCACAGCTGCACCGAGGCCATTGCTGGCATCGAGGAGCTCGTTGGCGAGACGCTCGACCATGGTCTTCTCACGACGTGCACGCGAGAAGGTGACCAGCCAGCGCAGTGCCAGCGTGGTGGAACGACCGGGGCGAACCTCGACCGGCACCTGGTAGGTAGCGCCACCGACGCGGCGGCTACGAACCTCGAGTGCAGGCTTGACGTTGTCCAGGGCGCGCTTGAGGGTGACGACCGGATCGGTGCCGGTCTTCTCGCGTGCCTGCTCGAGAGCCTGGTACACGATTCGCTCTGCGGTGGACTTCTTGCCGTCCAGCAGGATCTTGTTGACGAGCTGCGTCACCAACGGGGAACCGTAAACCGGGTCGTTGATGAGCGGGCGCTTCGGAGCGGGGCCCTTACGTGGCATTAGCTCTTCTCCTTCTTGGCGCCGTAGCGGCTGCGTGCCTGCTTGCGACCCTTGACACCCTGGGTGTCGAGGGAGCCGCGGATGATCTTGTAACGGACACCCGGGAGGTCCTTCACACGACCGCCACGGACGAGCACCATGGAGTGCTCCTGAAGGTTGTGACCTTCACCGGGGATGTACGCGGTGACCTCGACCGAAGTCGTGAGGCGAACACGTGCGACCTTACGGAGCGCGGAGTTCGGCTTCTTGGGGGTGGTGGTGTACACGCGAGTGCACACGCCACGACGCTGCGGGCTGCCCTTGAGGGCTGCCGTCTTGACCTTGGCGGTCTTGTCGCGGCGACCCTTGCGGACCAGCTGGTTGATGGTTGGCATTTACCGGCTTTCTTGTGACGAACAGACTGCTCGAGCGAACTCGGGCCGTTCGAAAACGTGGCTGTTCTGAAATTAGGGATCTAGCAGTTGGAGCAAGAGAGCTGCTGCTCCTCACCCACCTCAGAGTCTGTACTCAGCACTTTCATGCCGCGCACTGCCCCCGAGGTCGGGCGTGTCGCATACCCCCACACAGGCAGCCGGATGCTCGTTCATCAGCAGTTTCTGCTCGAACGCGCGCACGGCAATACCTAGCTAGGCACACAGATCGGCCCGGGCATGCCGGACACGACCCATAACGATACCTGTCGGCGCGCCACGAGGTCAAAGCGAGGCCACGGTGATAGTGACCTCACGCTCTGACCAGAGACTCTGGCTGCACACTCAGACCACGCAGCCGGACCGGTCGCGATCAGATGCTGCGGTTCAACGTCAACGCGCCGAGCTTTGCCGCAGCCTCGCACGGATCCGCGCCGCCTTGCGGCTCGGTGACCCACCAACCGAACACTCCCCCGGCCGGTGCGCTCGCGCTCACCCCGCAGCTCTGCGGATCGGCCGGCTGGCGAACCTGGTACCCGCCACTGCCGTTGATGTCGATTTTCGCCACCACGTATCCCAGGTGCTCGAATGCAGCGCGCTCGTGATCGAGGGTGCCCGTCTCGAACCAGTTGAAGGTGATCTTGATCGGACCCGCAGCTCCGATGCCGTCCCAACGGCAGATAGCGCCGAAGAACCCACGCCCGACGGCGTCGGCACCCACTGCGCCGGCGATCTGCTCGTCGGTGACGGCTTCGCATTCTTGGAGGACGTTCGCGAATTCCTGGCTGTCACTACCGCCGTAGCTGCCCTCCGCACGAGGAGTCCCGGTGACCACCGAGCCGCAGCCTGTCAGCAGAACCAGCGACCCCGCCAAGGCGAGTCCGATCCTTATGCGCTTCACGGCGCCCTCGAACTTCACTGTGCCCTCGAAACTGTTTTTTCCATCAGATCCCGCGCCACCGTGCATGGATCCGCGGTCGGTGGCAGCAAACCGTAGGTGATCGACCAGTGCACGAAGTCTCCGCCGAACGCGATACCCAACTCGCACAACGAACCTGCGGTGGACGCGATGAAGCCCTGGTGTCCACCGATCGTGATGTCGTCGGCAGGACGTCCGAGCAGGTCGGACCCGGCCCGTTCGCGGCCGATCGGGCTACCGCGGTACCAGGAGAAACTGACGCTCGGACCGTTCGAACCGGCGACTTCCCACTGGCACCCGACGCCGTTGCGCGTCGTCGTCGCAAAAGCGCCGAGATTGAAGGCGTTGACAACTTCCTCGTCGGTCACCGAGCCGCATTCGGCGAACATCGGGCCCGGATCCGTAGGTGCGAGTGCCTGCGAACCCGCACCGTCGCCCGGCTGATCGACGGACCCGTCGCCGGAGCTGCAGCCGACCAAGGCCGAGAGCACGGCAGCCGAGACCAATACCGAAGTCCCGATCGAAGTGAGAGTGCGTGCGGCCATGGAGCCGACTGTACTTCTCGGTGGCCCCCGACACACGCCACGTGCGCGTCGAGAGCACCGGCGCCGGCCCCGCCGCTACCGATTCAGGGAGTTGCCACCGGTACCCGAACAAGTGTGGAATCCAATTGCGCCGCCCACTGTTTGACCACCTCGGTGCGTCGGCGCGAGTCGTCTGTCAAGACATCAGCCAGCCCCAGCCCGCGGGCCAGGTCCAGGGTCGCCTGTACCAAGCGGTGCGTCACCGGGTCGGAGTCGTCGACACCCAGACTCTCGACGGCCATGCGGTGCGCGATGCGCCCGAATCGTTCCTCGAGGGGCAGTACGCGGGCACGCAGGTCGGGGTCGGAGGCAGCGGCCGTCCACACCTGCAGTGCTGCTTTGAACAGAGTCCCGGTGTAGTACTCCACCAACCGCGAAATGATCGCCTCGGTTCGTCCGGCACCCACCGGAAGGTCGGTCGATTCCTTTCGTGCCTGATCCATCCGGGCGTCGAACATCACCTCGAGCGCCGCGGTGATGAGGTCCTCGCGGGTCGGGAAGTGATGCTGCATCGCGCCTCTGGACACCCCGGCACGCTGCGCGACGACGCTCATCGTCGTTGCGCTCCACCCGAGTTCGGCGAGACACTCCACAGTCACTTCGAGCAGGTGGGAGCGCGTGACTCGACTTCGGTCCTGCTTGGGCTCTCGAGTCATCGCGCCGCCATCCCTTCTACTTCTGTGTTCCAGCGCTTCTGTGTCCCAGCTGCGCAGTTTCTACTGCGCCCAGGCCGCTGGACGCTTCTGCAAGAAAGACATCATGCCCTCACGAGCCTCGTCGGAGGAAAACAGCCGAGCCGACTGCGCGATCATCTCCTCGCCGTCCCGGTCGAATCCAGCAAGGACCGAACGCGTCGTGATCCACTTCGATTCGGCAAGTCCCTGCGGTGAACATTGGCGCAGGGTGCCGAGCAGTTCGGTGATCGACTCCTCCGTGTCCTGCGACGCGGAGGTGACGAGTCCGATGGATTCGGCCTCGTGCTGGCCGAACTTCTCGCCGGTGAGCAGATAGCGGCTCGCAGATCGCTGGTCGAGCCTCGGTAGGACCGTGAGCGAGATGATGGACGCTGCCAAACCCAACCGTGATTCCGTCACCGCGAAGGTGCTCGCCGGTCCGGCGACGACGATGTCGCACGCCCCGACAAGACCCATGCCTCCGGCCCGGACGTGACCGTCGATCCGCCCGATCACCGGCTTGGGAAGCTCGAGAATGCTGCGCAAGAGTGTCAGCATCCCCCGTCCTCGCTCCTTGACGGCGTCCTCCGGTGATGCGGACGAACCGGAGGCCTCACTGAGATCGGCTCCCGCACAGAATGTTCCACCGGTGTGGGTGAGTACCACCGCTCGAACTGCCGGATCGGCGGCAGCCGCCGTCAACCCAGCCTGCAACTCCGTGACCAACCGCGTCGAAATCGCGTTGCGGTTGTGGGGTGAGTCGAGAGTGATCGTGGCAGCACCGCCCGATACTTCGTACCGTACGTATGGCTTGTCCTGATCCGTCATGAGTCGCCTCTTCCTAGTAGGACCGTGGCAGACCGAGGGAATGCTGTGAGACGAAGTTGAGGATCATCTCGCGGCTCACCGGCGCGACGCGGGCGATACGTGCCGCACCGAGCATGGCGGCCAGTCCGTATTCCTTCGTCAGTCCTGCGCCGCCATGCGTCTGGATCGCCTGATCGAGTGCCTTGATGCTGGCCTCGGCAGCGGCGTACTTTGCCATGTTCGCGGCTTCGGCAGCACCGAAATCGTCACCGCTGTCGTAGAGCACCGCGGCCTTCTGCATCATCAGCTTGGCGAGCTCGAGTTCGATCTTCACCTGCGCGAGTGGATGCGAAATACCTTGGTGCGCACCGATCGGCGTCTTCCACACCGTGCGCTCGTTGGCGAACTTCACTGCGGCGTTCAGGGCGTAACGGCCCATGCCGATGGCCATCGACGCACCCAGGATACGCTCGGGGTTGAGGCCGGCGAACAACTGCATCAAGGCGGCATCGGCTTCGCCGACCAGAGCGTCGGCCGGCAGACGGACGTCGTCGAGGAAGAGGATGAACTGGTGGTCCGGTTCGATGATGTCCATCTCCATCTGCGTCTTCACGAATCCGGGAGAATCCGTGGGGACGATGAACAGAGCGGGCTTGAGCTTGCCCGTCTTGGAGTCCTCGGTCCGCGCAACGACGAGGACCGCGTCAGCCTGATCGACACCCGAGATGTAGATCTTGTTGCCGCTCAGGATCCAGTCGTCGCCATCCCTGCGTGCCGTCGTGGTGATCTGATGAGAGTTGGAACCAGCGTCGGCCTCGGTGATTCCGAACGCCATGATCTTGGAGCCGTCGGCGAGGCTGGGTAGCCACTGCTGCTTCTGCTCCGCCGTGCCGTACTTGCCGATGATGGTGCCGCAGATGGCCGGGGATACGACAACCAGGAGCAGACCGGCACCCTGCGCCGCCAATTCCTCCTGCACCAGCGCGAGTTCGTAGATGCCTGCACCGCCGCCGCCGTATTCCTCCGGCAGGTTGACGCCCAGGAATCCGAGTTTGCCCGCCTCGTTCCACAATTCGGTGAGCGGCTCCCCCTTTCGCGCCTTGGGCAGCACGTAGTCGACGTAGTTGAAGCGCTCACCCAGTTTGGAAACGGATGCCCGCAGTTCCTTCTGCTCTTCGGTTTCGATGAAACTCATCATGCTTCCTCTTCTGTAGCGGGTTCTTCCACACGTGCGAGTACCGATCCGACCTCGACCTGCTGGCCGACGGCGACCGGAAGTTCCACCAGGACACCGGCAGTCGGCGCGGTGACAGTGTGTTCCATCTTCATGGCCTCCAGCCACAGAATCGGCTGGCCGGCGGTGACGGTGTCACCGAGTGCGGCACCGAGGCGGATGACCGATCCCGGCATCGGAGCGAGCAACGAACCGGCGGCGACTTCTGCCGACGGATCCACGAAGCGCGGTGCTGCCGTCAACGCGACGGGTCCGAGCGAGGAGTCGACAAAAATCTCACTCCCGTAGGCCGCAACGTCGAACGAGCGCTGTACTCCGCTCTGCTCGAGCACTACCCGGGTCGCAGTTGCCGATACCAGGCGCACGTCGTCGAAGCCTTCTGCACTCAGCACGCCGCTTCGGCTCAGGGAGTAGCGGACGTCGTACTCGCCCGACGCAGTGGAGTAGCTCTTGCTCTGCGGCTGCGACGGGAGGTTGCGCCACCCGCTGGGCAAGCGGCCGATGACGCGGGCCGACGCCCGGTTGTGCGCGGCATCGGCAAGTGCCGCCGCCAGCGCCGAGAGTCTTTCGGCGGCGGTATCGGCCAAGGGCGTAGACAGCTTCTCGAGGTCGTGAGTCTCGAAGAAGGCAGTGTCGGTGTCTCCGGCAATGAAGGCGGGGTGGGCCAGGACGTTGACGAGCAGGTCGCGGTTGGTGCGCAGCCCGTGAATCCTGGTGCGCGCCAGCGTCGATGCGAGCAGCCGGGCAGCTGCGGTCCGCGTCGGCGCGTACGAGATGACCTTGGCCAACATCGGGTCGTAGTGGACGCCGACAACACTGCCGTCAACGACGCCGGAGTCGAGGCGAACGCCCTGCTCACGCAGAACACTGAATTCTTGCGGGTCACCGGGCAACTCGATGTGGTGGACGGTTCCGCTCTGCGGCTGCCAGTTCTTGGCGGGGTCCTCGGCGTACAGGCGCACTTCGATCGAATGCCCACGGATCTCCGGCTGATCGTCCGGAAGTGCTTCACCTGAAGCGACCTGCAATTGCAGTTCCACCAGATCGAGTCCAGTGGTGCACTCGGTGACCGGATGCTCCACCTGCAAACGCGTGTTCATTTCGAGGAAGAAGAAGTCGCCTTTTTCGTCAGCCAGGAATTCAACGGTTCCTGCCCCCTCGTAACCGATGGCGTTGGCGGCGAGCCGCGAGGCGTCGAACAGCTTGTCGCGCATGGCGGGGATGCGTTGCACGAGCGGCGACGGGGCCTCTTCGACCACCTTCTGATGCCGACGCTGGATCGAGCACTCGCGCTCCCCCACCGCCCACACCGCACCGTGGCGGTCGGCCATGACCTGAACCTCGATGTGCCGACCGGTCTCGAGGTAACGCTCACAGAAGACTGTCGGGTCGCCGAAAGCGGACTGCGCCTCACGCCGCGCCGCTTCCAGTTCGCCGTCCAGCGCCGACAATTCACGAACGACACGCATTCCGCGTCCGCCGCCGCCCGCCGACGCCTTGATCAGCACCGGCAGATGAGCCTCGGTCACCGCGGCGGGATCGAGTTCGGAGAGCACCGGCACTCCGGCGGCGTCCATGATCTTCTTGGACTCGACCTTCGACCCCATGAGCTCGATGGATTCGACGGGCGGGCCGATCCACGTCAGTCCCGCGTCGATGACGCTGCGCGCGAACTCCGCGTTCTCGGAGAGGAATCCGTATCCGGGGTGAATCGCGTCGGCGCCCGAAGCCTTGGCTGCGGCGATGACGAGCTCACCCCGCAAGTAGGTCTCGGCAGGCGTGTTACCCGGCAGGCGAACCGAAGCATCGGCTTCGGCGACGTGCGGGCTGTCGGCATCTGCGTCGGAAAATACCGCGACCGTGCCGATTCCGTTCTTGCGGCAGGTTGCAAAGACACGGCGGGCGATTTCGCCACGATTGGCGACCAGTACTGAAGTGATTGTCACGGCGTGCCTCACATACGGAAGACGCCGAAGTTCTCGGTGCCTTCGATCGGGGCGGTGGCGATGGCCGACAGGCACATTCCCACCACGGTGCGGGTGTCTCGGGGATCGATGACGCCGTCGTCGTACAGACGACCCGACAGGAACATCGGAAGTGACTCGGCCTCGATCTGGTTCTCGATCATCGCGCGCATGCCGGCGTCGGCCTGCTCGTCGAAGACCTGGCCGCGCGCCTCGGCAGCAGCGCGTCCCACGATGGAGATGACGCCGGCGAGCTGCGCACCGCCCATGACGGCGGACTTGGAACTGGGCCAGGCAAAGAGGAATCGCGGATCGAACGCCCGTCCGCACATGCCGTAGTGACCGGCGCCGTACGACGCTCCGAGCAGGATCGAGATGTGCGGAACTTTGGAGTTGGCAACCGCATTGATCATCATCGATCCGTGCTTGATCATGCCGCCCTCCTCGTATTCCTTACCCACCATGTAGCCGGTGGTGTTGTGCAGGAACAGCAACGGCGTGTTGGAACGATTGGCGAGCTGGATGAACTGCGTGGCCTTCTGTGATTCCTCACTGAAGAGCACTCCACGTGCGTTCGCCAGGATGCCGATCGGGTAGCCGTTGAGCTCTGCCCACCCGGTCACGAGGGAGGAACCGTAGAGCGGCTTGAACTCGTCGAAGTCGGAACCGTCGACGATACGGGCGATGACCTCACGCGGATCGAACGGGATCTTCAGGTCGGCCGGAACGATGCCGAGCAACTCTTCCGGATCCTCGAGCGGTTCGATGATCTCCGCGCGCGGCGCCGGCCCCTTCTTGGTCCAGTTGAGCCGCTTGACGATCGAGCGCCCGATGCGGATCGCGTCCTGCTCGTCGGCGGCGAAGTAGTCGGCCAACCCGGACTTGCGAGCGTGCATTTCGGCGCCGCCGAGTGCCTCGTCGTCGGATTCCTCACCGGTGGCCATCTTGACCAGCGGCGGGCCTGCGAGGAACACCTTGGAGCGTTCCTTGATCATCACGACGTGGTCGGACATGCCCGGGATGTACGCACCGCCGGCCGTCGAGTTACCGAAGACCAGTGCAATGGTGGGGATTCCGGCTGCGGACAGCTGAGTGAGGTCACGGAACATACGCCCGCCCGGGATGAACACCTCTTTCTGCGTCGGCAAGTCTGCGCCGCCGGACTCTACGAGGGAGATCACCGGGAGTCGGTTCTGCATGGCGATGTCGTTGGCGCGGAAACCCTTACGCAGCGTCCACGGGTTGCTGGTGCCGCCGCGCACGGTGGGATCGTTGGCGACGATCAGGCATTCGACACCTTCGACGACGCCGATACCGACCACGGTGCTGGCGCCGACCGGGAAGTCACTCCCCCACGCAGCGAGGGGACACAGTTCGAGGAACGGTGAATCCTGATCGAGCAGGAGTTCGATCCGCTCGCGTGCCAGGAGCTTTCCCCGCTTGTGGTGCCGCTCGGTGTACTTCTCGCCGCCACCCGCCAACGCCTTGGCGTGCTCGACCTCGATCTCGGCGAGCTTGGTGTTCATGGTCGAAGTTGCGGTCTTGTACACCTCGGAATTGGTGTCCAGTGTTGACCGGATGACACTCATGACTGATACCCCAATCGCTTGGCCGCGAGGCCGGTGAGGATTTCGGTGGTTCCGCCACCGATTCCCAGAATTCGCATGTCCCGGTACTGCCTCTCCACTTCGCTTTCCTGCATGTATCCGAGGCCGCCGAACAGCTGAACAGCTTGGTTCGCAACCCATTCGCCCGTCTCGACTGCCGTGTTCTTCGCAAAGCACACCTCGGCGATCAGATCGCCGTCACCGGCCATGTACCGCTCGATCACCGAGTGCGTGTACACCTTTGCGACGTCGATCTTGCGGGCCATCTCGGTGACGGTGTTCTGGACGGCCTGCCGACTGATCAGGGGGCGACCGAAAGTCTCACGGGCGCGGCACCATTCGAGCGTCAGCTCCAGGCAACGTTCTGCACTGGCATACGCCTGCGCGGCGAGCGCTACCCGCTCGGAGACAAATGCCTGGGCGATCTGCGCGAAGCCGCTGTTCTCTGCACCGACCAGATTCTCCACCGGAACCCGGGCGTCGACAAAGGAGAGTTCCGCGGTATCGGATGCGCGCCAGCCCATCTTCTCGAGTTTGCGCGAGACGGTGAATCCCGGTGTGCCCTTCTCGATCACGAGCAGTGATACACCACCCGCGCCGGGACCACCGGTGCGCACCGCTGTAACGACGAAGTCCGCTCGAACGCCGGAGGTGATGAACGTCTTGGCGCCGTTCACGACGTAATGATCGCCGTCGCGCTTGGCTGTAGTTGTCAGGTGCCCGACGTCGCTGCCTCCGCCGGGCTCGGTGATGGCGAGCGAGCCGATCTTGTCGCCGCGCAGGGTCGGCTTGACCCACTTCTCGATCTGCGCCTCGTCGCCGGCCGCGATCAGGTGCGGCACCGCGATGCCGCAGGTGAAGAGCGATGCGAACAGCCCGCCCGACGCACCTGCCTGATGCATCTCCTCACAGATCACGATGGAGTCGACGGCGTCGCCGCCCTCACCACCGGCCGATTCGGGTGCGCTGGCCCCGAGGAGTCCGAGAGCGCCTGCCTTGCGGTGCAATTCGCGCGGAATCTCGCCGTCTCGCTCCCACTGCGTCAGATGCGGCAGAATCTCCTGGTTCACGAATCCGCGTACGGTCTCGCGAAGCGCAAGCCTTTCCGGTGTGGTCCACACGGTCACCGTGAATCCTCTTTCTCGTCAGTTACGGGGAGTAGCGAAATCGGGATGTCGATGT
Source organism: Rhodococcus sp. KB6 (assembly GCF_001445685.1). Lineage (NCBI taxonomy): Bacteria > Bacillati > Actinomycetota > Actinomycetes > Mycobacteriales > Nocardiaceae > Rhodococcus > Rhodococcus sp. KB6. The sequence continues at coordinate 100,756 of NZ_LNAK01000102.1, forward strand.
GGCGCGAACGCAGCCATTCACCAATTCCCTTGGCCTGCGGATCGAACCGCGCCTGCGAGGCGACACCCTGACCGAGAATTCCCTCGATCACGAAGTTGACGGCACGAAGGTGCGGAAGCTGGTAGCGAGTGACGTTCAGGTCTGCTGCTTCCGGTAGCAGTTCCTTGAGCATCTCGACGGTCAGTGTGTGCGCCAACCACTTCCACTGATCGTCCGTGCGAACCCAGACGCCGACGTTGGCATTTCCGCCCTTGTCGCCGCTACGGGCACCGGCGATCGTGCCGAGTGGTACTGAAAGCGACGTCTGTGGCGGCAACGGCTCCGGACGCTCCGGTTCGCCGACGGGTTCGAGGTCCTGCGTCAACGTGGACGGAGCGATGTCCACGCGCGTGCCGTCCGGCAGTACGGCCACGTGCGGCACCGATCCCGCGTCGACGTAGCCGGGGGTGAACACTCCGTACGGTTGGCCGTTGCTCGGCGGAGCCGTCAGCGAGAAGCCGGGGTAGCTGGCAAGTGCCATTTCCACCGCAACCGCGGAGAAAGGGCGACCGATCACCTTGGGGTCGGAATCGCGAACCACGCAGCGCAGCAACGCACTCGCGGTTTCCTCGGTGTCGGAATCCGGATGATCCGTGCGAGCGAGAGTCCAGACCAGTTCGGCGGGCTTCTTCGTCAGCCAGGATTCGAGCTGAGTCTTCGCCAGATCGGCCTTGGCCTCGATGTCGAGACCCGTGAGGATGAAGGTGGCCTCGTTACGGAACCCGGCCAGCGTGTTCAGGGAGACCTTGTACTGCGGCGGCGGAGCCTCGCCCGTGACGCCGCTGATCAACACCCGGTCCGGGCCTTCCTGGGTGAGCACTGCGTTGTCGATGCGGGTCGTCACGTCCGGGCCTGCATAGCGTCCACCGGTGATCTCGTACAGCAGCTGCGCCGTCACCGTGCCGACGCTCACCTCGCCGTCCGTTCCGGCGTGCTTGGTGATGACCGAGGTTCCGTCCGCGTTGATCTCGGCGATCGGGAAGCCAGGCCGGCCCAGATTGGGAATCTCTGTGAAGAACGCGTAGTTGCCGCCGGTGGCCTGGGTTCCGCACTCGATGACGTGGCCCGCCGCGACAGCACCGGCAAGCTGATCGAAATCATCTCGCTTCCAACCGAAATGGTGAGCGGCCGGACCGACGATCACCGACGCATCGGTGACCCGTCCGGTGACCACGACATCGGCGTCGGCCGACAATGCTTCGACGATGCCCCAGGCGCCGAGGTACGCATTGGCCGTCAGTGGGGAGCCGAGTCCGAGTTCGTCTGCCCGAGAGATCAAATCGTCGCCCTCGACGTGGGCGATCTTCGCGTTCAACCCCAGCTTGGTGTTGACCTCGCGCAACGCGTCGGCCAGTCCGGCGGGATTGAGACCGCCTGCATTCGCGACGATCTTCACCCCCTTGTCGAGCGCAAGGCCGAGCGTGTCCTCCACCTGCCGCAGGAACGTCTTCGCGTAGCCGAGCGACGGGTCCTTCATCCGATCCCGCCCGAGGATCAACATCGTCAGTTCGGCCAGGTAGTCGCCGGTCAGGTAGTCGAGTTCGCCGCCCTCGAGCATCTCGCGCATCGCCGAGACGCGGTCGCCGTAGAACCCGGAGCAGTTACCAATCCGTACCGAACTCATTTGCCCACCTTCGATGCTCGTCCCTCACCGCTGGATCCGACGGCGGCTCGTCCCTCACCGCTGGGTCCGGCAAAGGCCTGCGCGAACCCGAGCCACTCGTCCGCATCGGCACCCACGGCGACCAGATCGAGATCGGCGCGATTGGCACGCTGGGTGACCAGCAAGCAGAAGTCCAACGCCGGCCCGGTGACCTTCTGCGGCGCATCTTCCGGCCCCCAGGTCCAGAGCGACCCGTCCGGCGCGGTCAACTCAACCCGGAAATCGTCGGCGGGCGGCGTCTTCTCGTTGACCGAGTACGCGAAGTTTCGCGTCCGCACACCCAGGTGAGCGATGTTCTTGATGCGCGCCGTCGGAGCGCGTTCGACGCCGAGTGCGTCGGCAACGTCCTGCCCGTGCGCCCACGTCTCCATCAGTCGCGCGGTAGCCATGGAGACACCGCCCATGGGCGGGCCGTACCAGGGGAACTTGGTTCCGGCCGGGGCGGCGGTGAGCGCCTCGACGAGAGCGGTGCGCCCCGCTCGCCAATCGGCGAGCAACTCCGCCGGCTGGCGGGCCGCCTGTTCGGCAGCACCGTCGTCGACAAACCCTGCCGGGTTCACGAACGCCGCCTTCAACTGCTCCGCGAACCCGTCCGGGTCGGTGATCGCCAGGATCGCTGCACTGTCCGTCCAGTGCAGGTGCCCGATCTGATGTGCGATGGTCCACCCTTCCGCAGGCGTCATTGTCGCCCACTTCTCCTCGGGCAGATCCGCAACCAGGGCGTCGAGGCTCTCGCCTTCGGCCCGCAAGTCATCGATGAACGTCTGAAGTTCGGCCATGCGACCAGCATCACACTCACATCCATAAAAATCAAGCACGAATGATTGTTATTGCGAAATCCTGTGGTGAGAGACTGAGCTCAACTGCCATCGACAACCAGGAGCACCCATGAGCGACGCCGTACTGATCTCGCGAACCGGCGATGTGGTCACGTGGACCCTCAATCGCCCGGACACCCGCAATGCGATCTCCGAGATCGACATGATCGAGGCCCTCGAAGACGCAGTCACCGCGGTCAACCGAGATCAGAGTGTGCGCACGGTCATTCTGACGGGGGCCGGATCGGCCTTCTCCTCCGGCGGCAACGTCAAGCACATGCGAGACAAGGAGGGCATGTTCGGTGGCGCACCCGGCGAGATCCGCCGGGGCTACCGGCACGGCATCCAACGCATCCCGCTCGCGCTGTACACGTGTGAGGTGCCGACCATCGCGGCGGTCAACGGCCCGGCCATCGGAGCAGGCTGCGACCTCTCACTCATGTGCGACCTCCGCATCGCCTCGACCGCCGCAGTCTTCGCCGAGAGTTTCGTCAAGGTAGGACTCATCCCCGGCGACGGCGGAGCGTGGCTGCTCCCCCGCGCGATCGGCAACGCCCGCGCGGCCGAGATGGCGTTCACCGGTGAACCGATCGATGCTGCGAGAGCACTCGACTGGGGTCTGGTCTCGCAGGTGACCGAGCCCGAGGAATTGCTTTCCGCTGCGCACGCTTTGGCAGCTCGAGTAGCCGCCAATCCCCCGCAGGTACTCCGCATGACCAAAAAGCTCCTCCGCGAGGGCCAGCACCAGAGCCTCGAGAGCTTGCTCGAACTCTCCGCCGCCATGCAGTCGATCGCCCACCACACCCGAGATCACCACGAAGCCGTCGCCGCGATGCTCGAGCGTCGAAGTCCCGAGTTCACCGGAGAATGAAGGCCGGCAGTCAGCTACTGCCGGTCGGAGCAGTCCTCACGTCGATACTGTCGCTCCAGTTCGGAGCGGCATTCGCGACGACACTGTTCTCGCAGATCGGGCCGGCCGGAGCCACGACGCTGCGGCTGACGATCGCCGCGATCATCCTCGGCGTCATCGTCCGCCCGCGATGGAGCAGATGGTCGAACCGGCAGCGCAAAGGCATCTTCGCGCTGGGCATCGCCCTCGCCGTGATGAACGGCGCCTTCTACCTCGCCCTCGACACGGTGCCCATCGGAACGGCCGTCACCATCGAGTTCCTCGGACCGCTCACCCTGGCCGCAGTTCTGTCTCGTCGGTGGGCCGACGGAGCATGGGTGCTGCTCGCCTTCGGCGGAGTGTTGCTGCTCGGGTTGGGCGATCACGGCGAATCCGGCTTGGACCCGATCGGGGTGATGTTCGCGTTGATCGCCGCTACTGCGTGGGCCGGATACATCGTGGCCGGTTCCCACCTGGCCGCGACGCTCCCGAGCGCCGACGGGTTGGCAGGCGCAAGCATCGTCGCGGCCGTATTGACGCTGCCCTTCGGCGTCGTCTCGGGAGGAAGTGAACTGCTGGATCCGACGATGCTCGCCGCAGGCGCAGCCGTCGCCGTCCTCTCGTCCGTCATCCCGTACAGCTTGGAAATGTGGGCGCTGCGCTCTCTAGCCAAGAAAGTCTTTGCCGTCCTCATCGCCCTCGAACCCGCAGCGGCCGCACTGGCCGGAGTCCTCGTGATCGGGCAAACGCTCGACACGTTCACACTCGTGGCCATCGCACTGGTGGTGACCGCGGGCGTCGGCACAGTCGTCATGAATCGAAAACCCACAGCGAAGTAGTCCAGGTACCGTCAGAGCACGTCATTCCAACGCACAGGAGAACCATGACCAACCCGATCATCGCCACCGTTCTCGGTAACACCCCGCAGATCGACGAAAGTGCGTTCATCGCACCCAACGCCACCGTTGTCGGCGCGGTGACCATCGCTGCGGGAGCCAGCATCTGGTACGGCGCGGTTATCCGCGGCGACGCAGAATCGATCTCCATCGGCGCTGACACCAACATTCAGGACAACTGCACCGTGCACGCCGACCCGACGTTCCCCGCAGTGCTGGGCGAACGAATCTCGGTCGGCCACAACGCAGTGCTGCACGGGTGCACCGTCGAAGACGACGTTCTCGTCGGCATGGGTGCCGTGGTGCTCAACGGCGCACACATCGGCTCGGGGTCACTGATTGCAGCCGGCGCCGTCGTGTCTCAGGGGATGCAAATCCCACCTGGATCACTGGTCGCCGGCGTGCCCGCCAAAGTCAAACGTGAACTCTCCGAAGGTGAAAAGGCCGGTATCACCGCCAACGGCGCCGGCTACATCATGCTCGCGAAGGCTCACCAGGACATCGAACAAGCCTGATCGAAACGACGCTCGCGGCCGGTAGCAGCAAGAGCAACGACTAGCCTCGGGGCCGCAACGTACTGTTCGGCAACTCGGGTGCCGGGAGCGCCGGACCGTCGTATCCCGGCACGACGCCGAAACGCCGGTCCGGGACGCTGCCGTCGAATCCGGAGGCAAGCTCGGCCTGCCACTTGCGTCGATACTCGACGATCTCTGCGTGTGTACGGCCCATGAAGTTCCACCACATGATGACCTGCTCGCCCAACGGTTTCCCGCCGAGAAGTAGCAGTCGAGCCGGTTCGGATCCCGGATTGCGCAAAGTCAGTTTTCCGAAACCCGGTGCTTGATAACCCAACTCGGCCCAGCCGACAGTGGTACCACGCAGAACAACCGATCCTTGATCGACGATCACGCCGTGCTCATGTGAACGATCGACATCGAGGGCGATCTCGGCCCCAGGATCGAGAATCACCTCGGCACCGAGTAATTCGGTGAAGGTAGACACCGGAGACGTTTCACCGGCGAGCGAACCGAGGAACACACTGAGCGTGACACCATCGGTGGTCACCGGCTCCGGTCGATAGTGAACGAACGCGGGTGCGGTATCGCGCGCCGCATCCGGCAGGGCCACCCACAACTGCATCCCGTGCAGAACCTTCGTATTCGGCGTCGACACCTCGGAGTGCGCGATCCCACTCCCGGCCGTCATCAGATTCAGTTCACCCGGCCGCACCATCGCATGGGAACCGATGCTGTCACGGTGCTCGATCTCTCCGGTGAACAGCCAACTCACCGTCTGCAAACCGGTATGCGGATGCGGCGGCACATGCATGCCCGGTCCTGAGCCGACGTCATCCGGACCGTAATGATCTGCAAAACACCATCCCCCGATCAGCGAACGCTCGCGTTGCGGGAGGGTGCGTCGCACTCGCATGGCCCGCGGGCCACCGAGCGGTACGTCGCGCGGGGTGAGGATCTGAATCTCGCTCTCCGCCGGATGGCCTTCGCATTCCTGCTCGACGGGCTGCGCTTCGAGGTTGCTCATATCGTCCATCCTGCCTCCAGTCATGACTGCGCGAGACGCAGACGCGTGCACAATTCGGCCAACAGTCGAAGTTCATCCGCGTCCAGGGCCGGTCCGACGTGGCGGCGGATGCTCGCCGCATGACGGCGACCCACTGATTTCTGCAGCACTGCACCCGTTTCGGTGAGTTGCACGATCGTCCCGCGGCGATCCTGTGGATCAACACTTCTCGTTACCAGACCTTCGCCCTCCAACCGTTCCACCAGGCGACTGAGCGAAGGCTGGCTCAGCAATATCTCCCGATTCAGGTCATGCAAGCGAAGGGAACTACTCGGCGCAAGACTCAGCGTGAACAGCACGTCGTACTCGCGCATCGACACCTGATCCCAGACGTCATCGGCAGAGAGCCGCCGCATCACCGACACCTGGGCGCGAAACAAGGCTTCCCAGGCGTCGGTGGCGAGTTCGGTGGTGCTGACCGGAACCTCAGGCGGTTGCTCGTCAGGCAGTGACACTGCTTGCCTCACGAGCCGCCTTCATCGACGCGTGAGTGGGCGGGTTGTCCGGCACATGTGCTGGCCGCCTGGCCGCGAACTCACGGCGCAGAACCGGAACAACTTCCTCACCGAGCAGATCGAGCTGCTCGAGCACCGTCTTCAGCGGCAGCCCGGCGTGATCCATCAGGAACAGCTGGCGCTGGTAGTCGCCGAAGAAATCGGCAAACGCCAACGTCTTCTCGATGACCTGCTCAGGGGAACCGACGGTCAGCGGCGTCTGCTCGGTGAACTCTTCGAGTGAGGGCCCGTGGCCGTACACCGGAGCATTGTCGAAATACGGACGGAATTCCTTGACCGCGTCCTGACCGTTCTTGCGCATGAAGACCTGACCACCGAGACCGACGATCGCCTGATCCGCGGACCCGTGGCCGTAGTGCTCGTAACGCCGGCGGTAAAGATTGATCAGCTCGATGTAGTGCTCTTTCGGCCAGAAGATGTTGTTCGCGAAGAATCCGTCGCCGTGATACGCCGCGATCTCCGCGATCTCGGGGCTGCGGATCGAGCCGTGCCACACGAACGGCGCGACGCCGTCCAGCGGGCGCGGTGTGGACGTGAATCCCTGGAGTGGAGTGCGGTACTCCCCTTGCCAGTTCACGACCTCCTCGTCCCAGAGCCGGCGAAGAAGTTGATAGTTCTCGAGCGCCAACGGGATACCGGCGCGAATGTCCTTGCCGAACCACGGGTACACAGGCGCGGTGTTTCCGCGACCCATCATCAGATCGACGCGCCCCTCGGCGAGGTGTTGAAGCATCGCGTAATCCTCGGCGATCTTCACCGGGTCATTGGTGGTGATCAGCGTCGTGGACGTGGAGAGCGTGATCTTCTCGGTCTGGGCCGCGATGTATCCGAGCATCGTGGTCGGAGATGACGGCACGAACGGCTTGTTGTGATGCTCGCCGGTCGCGAAGACGTCGAGACCGACTTCCTCGGCGTGCTTGGCGATGGTCGTCATGGCCTTGATGCGCTCGTGCTCTGTCGGGGTCGCCCCCGTCGTGGGATCAGTGGTGACGTCACCGACCGTGAAGATTCCGAACTGCATGGTTGCTCCTCCGCGAACTAGATCCATGCGTTTGCATGTAACTGATCAAACATTCAACCATCCAGCTGTATTCCACGGCAAAAAGGTGAGGGCGGCACACAAGATGTGTGCCGCCCTCACCTGGACGAACGATCTACCGAAAAGCGGTCAGTGCATAACGATCGGCGTTGCCGTCTCGCCCTCGGCCACCGGCCTGGTGGTCTTGCTCCGCGGCAGGAAGAACGCCGGGATGAGGGTCAGGACGATCAGCACAGTGGCAACGAGGAAGGTGTTACCGAAGGCATCCGACGCCGCACTGAGAATCGAATTCGCAGCAGACTCCTGCGGACTTCCCGGTTCGGTCGGAATGTGCGAGGCCGCACCGACCATCGTCGTGTCGAGGCCACGATCGAGAAGCTGGTTGGTCAAGACCACCGACATCACGGCGGTACCGATCGAACCTGCGGTCTGCTGAACGATGTTCATCAGGGTGGAGCCGCGAGCAATCTGCTCGTTGGAGAGCGTCACGATAGCTGCGGTCATCAGCGGCATCATGGTGCAACCCATACCGAGGCCCATGACGAACAAGGCACCCATCAGCAGCCACGTCGGGGAATCCGAGGCAACCTGTGTGAACACACCCAAACCGATGAGAATCAGCGGCAAACCGGTCAGGACGATCTTGCCCGGGCCGATCTTGTCGACCAGTCGACCAGCGATCGGCATGGTGACCATAGCGCCGAGACCCTGCGGAGCCATCAACAATCCGGCAGCGAGCGTGGTGTGACCGCCGACCTGGATGAAGTAGCTCGGGAACAGCAACCCGGCGCCCATGAAGGCGACGATGAACAGCGACGTCGTGATGACGGCGGTGGTCAACTGACGGTTCTTGAACAGGTGCAGGTCGATCAGCGGGTGATCCTTGTTGAGCGCGTGGAACACGAAGGCGATGATCAGCGCCAGACCGATACCGGCCGACACCAGAACCCGAGCGGACGCGACGGTTCCCACCTCAGGGATGGACGACACACCGAACAGGAACAGCGCCAGGCCGGGCGACAGCAGGATCATGCCGAGGAAGTCGAACGACTCCGAAGGCTTCGCCTTGTCGGACGGCAGAATGATGAATGCTGCTGCCAACGCGATGATGCCGATCGGCAGGTTGATCAGGAAGATCCAGTGCCAGCTCGCGGCCTCGATCAGCCAACCACCGAGGATCGGGCCACCGATGGGGCCGAGCAGCATCGGGATTCCGAGAACTGCCATGACGCGACCGACGCGGTCCGGACCGGCGGCCCGGGTCATGATGGTCATACCGAGCGGCATCAACATGCCGCCGCCGAGGCCCTGGAGCACACGGAAGCCGATGAGCGAGGTGATGTCCCACGCCATCGCACAGGCGACCGAACCGAGCACGAACAGCACCAGGGCCGTCATGTAGAGGCGCTTGGTGCCGAAACGATCGGCAGCCCAACCGGTAACCGGAATGACCGTCGCCAAAGCGAGGGTGTAGGCCGTCATCGTCCACGCGACGGTGGCGTACGAAGTTTCGAAGTCCTCGGCAAAGGTGGTGAGCGCGACGCTCACCACGGTTACGTCGAGAATCGACATGATGGCGCCGAGCACCACCACGGAAGCGATCTTGAGGACCGCCCCGTCAAGTTTGTCGGACGCCGGTGCCGGCGCGTTCGGCGATGTCATCGCGAAGTCTCCTGGTTAAGTGCTCGCAGATAGTCACCCGCGAGAATGGGCTTGAGAGCCTCGAACAAACGAATCCGCTCTGGCTCAGGAACACGCGACGCGAATTCGCGAAGCTGGCCGCGCTTGCACTCGATGTGGTTGGTCGTCACCTTACGACCGGCCTCCGACAAGGAAACCCGCTTGACGCGTCGGTCCCGCTCGTCTTCACGGCGATCGACCAGACCCATGTTCACGAGCTGATCGATGTTCCGCCCCGTAGCTGCCACCGAGAGCCGAAGCTCGTCGGCAACCTCGTTGATCGGGATCGCCGCATCACGTTGTGCAAGTACGAACAGCACACGCACCTGAGAGAACGAGAGATCCAGTTCGATCAACGCATCGATCGACTCCGAATCACCGGCGCTCATCAGGCGAGTGAACAACTCGTCGAGTGCTCCATACAGGTCATCAGAATCGGAAGCGATCACCTGGCAAATGGTAGTGCGGTTGCAACTATTGCCCAAATGAAAACATGTTGCAACTTATTATTTGGTGACCACCATCACGTTGCGAAGAATCATTCCTGCAGCAAAATGGCCTTTCCGAGAACTTTGCCGCTTTCGAGATCAGCCAGGGCAACTGCTGCGTCGGCAAGCGGATACCGTGCCTTGACCAGCGGACGCAAGCCGTTTCGGACGTGTTCTACCAGCGATGCGTGTACCTCGGCTACCGCCTCGGGATTGGTACGCGTGAACTCACCCCATGCCGCGCCGACAATGCTGATATTGCGAAACAGCACCCGGTTCACCTTTACCTCGGGAATACCGCCGCCGGCGAATCCGATCACCACGAGTCGTCCTTCGGGTGCCAGAACCCGGACCGCGTCGTCGAACGCATCGCCGCCCACCGGATCCACCACGATCTGAGCGCCGACGCCGTCGGTCAGTTCCCGAATCCGCTCTCCCCATCCCGGAGCCAGCGCGACCACCTCGTCGGCACCGAGCTCACGCAAGAAGTCATCGACGCCCTCGCGTCGTACCACGGCGATCACCCGGGCACTGTGCGCCTTGGCCAGCTGGATGGTTGCCGTTCCGACTCCGCCTGCAGCGCCGAGCACGACGACAGTCTCCCCCGCGACGATCTTCGCGCGACGAGCGAGCGCGAACTCCATCGTCTGATAGTTGATGATCAGCGAGGCCGCCTCGTCGAAGGCGAGTCCGTCCGGAATTCGGAGTACCTGCGCCGGGTTGACGGCAATCCGCTCTGCATACCCACCCAGATACGCGGCCGCGAGAACACGATCGCCCGGAGCGAAACCCGACCCTTCCGGCGCGGAGACCACGACGCCCGAGATCTCCGCGCCGGGAATGAACGGCGGTTCCGGGCGGATCTGATACTTGCCGTAGGTGATGAGCAGGTCCGGAAAGCAGACGCCACTTGCCTTCACATCGATGAGAACAAGACCTTCGGCTGCGGGCTCGGGAACCTCCTGCGCGACAATTCCTTCGGGACCGGACAGTTCCGTAACCACCATGGCGCGCACAGAAAGCTCCTCTTCGGGACATCTGAAGTCTGGACCGGTAACCCGGTTTTCTCGACTTTAACCCGGTACTCACGTCAGATCATCGTTCGCTCCCGATGTGCAGACGTTCGAGTCCGTCGAGAATCAGATCGAGACCGAAAGCGAATTCGGCGGCGTAGCTGTATCCCGGAGCAAGGACGTGCTCGGTGGTCAACTCGGCCAGGTGCGGATACTGACCGCTCTCGAACGAGCCCATGATCGCCTTCGCCAGTTCCGTCGTTTCCTGCGCTGTTTCGAACGGCAAGCTCACTTCTTGCAGCACGAAGCCGTAGATGTACGCATCCATGATCGAAAAGGCATGCGCAGCAAGGGCGACGGGAAAGTCGGCGGCGCGTAGCGTTCCGATGACGGCATCGTGGTGGCGCAGGGTCGCGGGACCAGGCGTCGTTCGGGACTCCATCAACGGAGTTGCCCACGGGTGCCTCCCCAACACTTCCCTTGTCGATACCGCTCGCACGTGAAGTTCCGTGCGCCACGGGCGTCCCGGCGTCGGCAGATCGATCTCCGCGAAGACCGCATCGACCATTCCGTCGAGCAGATCCCCCTTGTCCGAAACATGGTTGTACAGAGACATCGCTTCGACGCCCAGTTCGGTGCCCAACTTCCGCATGGTCATCGAATCGATTCCGACGGAATCGGCAAGCGCGACAGCAGCGTGTACGACGTCGTCTCGGGTCAATCTTGCGCGCTTCTCCACGTTGACAGAACTTACACCGTAAGTGCAATACTTACGCTGTAAGTATTCGACGAACGGAGACTCGCATGCCGAAGGAACTGATGACCGCCGTCGTACAGGATCGCTACGGCGAGGCCGACGTTCTCTACGTCGACCACATTCCGCGCCCCACTGTCGCCGACAACGAAGTGCTGATACGCGTCGAGGCCGCGTCCGTCGACCGCGGGGCATGGCATCTCATGGCCGGACTGCCATATCCGTTGCGCCTCGCGGGTTTCGGGCTGCGCAGACCTAGGAACCGGGTACGCGGACTGGACGTATCCGGCCGAGTCGAGGCCGTCGGCAGTTCGGTGACCCGCGTGGCAGTCGGCCAGGAGGTATACGGGATCGCGGTCGGTTCGTTCGCGGAGTACGCACGCGCACTCGAGACGAAGATTGCCGCAAAACCTGCCCGGTTGTCGTTCGCACAAGCAGCAGCGGTGCCGGTCTCCGCCCTCACAGCGTTGCAAGCCGTGCGCGACCACGGCCGCGTGCAGGCGGGCCAATCCGTCCTCGTACTCGGCGCATCCGGTGGCGTCGGGATCTACGCGGTGCAGGTGGCAAAAGCCATGGGCGCTCACGTCACCGGCGTGTGCAGCACCTCGAAAACCGATACCGTCCGCTCCATCGGTGCCGACGAGGTTCTCGACTACCGCGTCGACGACGCCACCGACGGATCGCATCGGTACGACGTCATCATCGACACCGGCGGCAACCGCCGACTGCGAGATCTTCGACGGGCGCTCACACGCACCGGAACGCTGGTGATCGTCGGCGGCGAGAACGGCGGACGGTGGCTCGGCGGAACCGATCGCCAAATACGCGCACAGTGCTTGTCTCCGTTCATATCTCAGAAAATGGGCACCTTCATCGCTTCGGAGAACGCCGACGATCTGGAGGTCCTGACGCAGATGATCGACGCAGGTGACATCACCCCGGTGATCGACTCCGTTCATCCCCTTGCCGACACCGCCGTCGCCGTGGCACGAATGGTCGACGGCTCCGGCTGCGGAAAGCAGATAATCGCCACTCGCTGAAAAGCCTGACAGAATCGGCTCACTCCAGCGAACAGGAATCTCACGTGAACCCAGATCTCACGCTCGCGCAACAGCCGGACCGAGGACCGATCTTCGTCAAGTCCCGCCCGGTCCGCACCGGCGACATCGACGTCGCCAAGCAGGTCAGGCTCGACGCCGTCGCCCGCTACCTGCAGGACATCGGCAACGACAACATCGAGGCCGCGGGAGCCATCGACACCCATCCGCTCTGGATAGTGCGTCGTACGGTCGTCGACGTCGTACGCCCGGCGATCTGGCCGGAAGAGTTGACGATGACTCGCTGGTGCTCCGGCTTCTCCACGAGATGGGCGAACATGCGTGTGCGCTTCGACGGCAGCAACGGCGCGCTGATGGAAACCGAAGGCTTCTGGATCAACATCAGCGCCGAGTCGGGCATGCCCACGCGGATGAGCGACGACTTCATGCGGCCACTGGAGGAATCCACCGACGAGCATCGCCTGAAGTGGAAGCGGGTACTCGCCGAGAACGCACCGGAGGCGGACGACGCCGGTGTTCTGGACACGCCGTTCGCTCTGCGCGCCACGGATATCGACCCGTTCGACCACGTCAACAACGCCGTCTACTGGCAGGCAGTCGAAGAGGTCCTCAGCGCTCGCACCGAACTACGGACAGTTCCGCATCGAGCACTGATCGAGTACCTCTCCCCCATCGTCTCCAGCGACGACGTCGTCCTGCGCAGCCGCGTCGACGACAAGACCGTCACGGTCTGGTTCCTGGTCGGCGAAGCGCTCCGCGCAGTTGCGCAGGTGAGCGCCCTCTAACGCAGTTTCTGGGTCGCGACAGCCGCGACACCGAACACCAACGCAAGAAGAATCGCGGCCCAGAAACCGAAGAGCCACCACACCACGCCGAACACGACCACTGCCGGGGCAACGGTGATGAAAGCGATGGTGGGGCTTTCGCGTACCACCTCGAGTGCAGTTCGGGCATTAGTTCGATCGAGCTTCTTACCGGCCATCGAAAACCTCCTTCAAGGTCCTGACCATCCAGAGTAACCGGACTGACGGGCACAAAGCGGATACCGTGAACGCATGGCCGACCACCGCACCCTCGTCCTCATGCGACACGGCAAGTCCAGCTACCCCGAGGGCATCCGTGATCACGAGCGTCCGCTCGCCGAACGGGGCCTGCGCGAGGCCCGCATCGGCGGCGAATGGATCCGTGAAAACGTCCCGCCCGTCGACGCCGTTCTGTGCTCCACCTCCCGGCGGACCGTCGAAACCCTTGCCTCGACGGGAATCGAAGCTCCCGCCGGGTTCGAGAAGTCCATCTACGGCGGCTCACCCGCAGACGTCATTGCAGCTGCGCGAACCACGTCCGACCACGTCAAGACGCTCCTGATCGTCGGACACGAACCCGGAATTCCCTGGACTGCACTCGATCTCGCATCGAACGAAAACTCCGAAGCGGCCCAACGTATCCGCGACAAGTTCCCGACTTCGGCGATCGCCGTCCTCTCCGTACCGGTGCCGTGGACCGAACTCGACGACTCCGTCGCCACTCTGCTCGAGTTTCACGTGCCTCGTTAGATCAACCACACTGCTAAACCACCTCACGCAGTAGGCGGTCCGAAAGTGCAAGCGCGTCACGGTCGTACGTCGACGTGGACGCCAGCAATTCGTCGGCACCGGTTCGCTCGGCCAGATCGTGAAGCTGCTGCTTCACCTCGACGGGCGTCCCGTGCAGCGCCGAAGCCGTGAACGACTCGATGCGCCTGGCGTTTCGATCACTGCGCGGGGCGCGCCTGATCTCGTCCGGCGACACGAGCGGCGGAAACTCCCCTGTCCGTGACGATTCTGCGAGCGCGTACGCCTCCGGGATCAGCAACTCACGGGCCGCCTCGGTGGTATCGGCAACCGCCACCTCGAGGGAAACCACCACATAGGGTTCGGGGTGTGTGTCGGTGGGCTGGAAAGCTCGGCGGTACTCGTCCAACGCATCCACCCGATCGGTGCTACCGATTCCCAGTATCGGCCCACCCACGACCACCGGAAGCCCCAGCTGCGCTGCCACTTTCAGACCTGTGCGCGTCGCCAGCACGAAGATCGGCACCCCAGTCTGCGACGCCGGCCGTGCCGTCACTGCGGCGGATCCGTCCAGGTAACGCCTCACCTCGTCCAGGTCCGACACAAACGTGTCCGGAGCGTCCTTGCCACGTCGTAGTGCCTGACGAACAGGCTCCGTGAATCCCAGCGATCGGCCGAGGCCGAGATCGATTCGCCCCGGGTAGAGAGCCTCCAGCATCAGGAACTGCTCGGCGACGATCAGCGGTTGGTGATTCGGCAGCATGACTCCACCGCTGCCGAGTCTGATATCGCGCGTATGCGCGCCGATCGCGGCAAGCAGTACTGCCGGCGACCCGCTCCCGATCCCGGGCACCGCGTGATGCTCGGCGACCCAGAACCGGTGGTAGCCGAGAGCGTCGGCGTGCGCGGCACGTTCGACGGAATGCGTCAGAGCTGCGGAGTCGGGGTATCCGCTCCTGGTTCGGGATCGGTCGAGCAGTGAGAGAAGCACCCTCGGAGCAACAAGGAATTCGGAAAGTTTCATCCGGACGCCGAACGAGGACCGTTTCTGACCGCAATACCCGCAACACTGGACCTGTCGCCGGAATTCACCATCACATGAAGGGCACGTCATGGACATCAAGCTCGAACTGGTCGCCATTCCCGTCACCGACATCGACCGCGCCAAGGACTTCTACGTCCGCCTCGGATTCAATGCCGACCACGATCACACGGTCAGCGAAGACCTGCGATTCGTCCAGCTGACCCCTCCCGGTTCGGCCTGCTCGATCTGCATCGGCAAGGGAATCACCGACGCCGAGCCCGGCTCGGTCGTCGGCATGCAGGTAGTGGTCAAGGACATCGAAGAGGCCGAGCGCGAGTTCAAGAGCCGCGGCATCGACATCAGCCCGATCGACGACCAGGCCTGGGGGCGGTTCATCTACTTCGCCGACCCCGACGGGAACAAGTGGGCCGTCCAGGAGATCGTCATCCCGGACCTCAGCGGCAGCAACTCCTGAAAACGTCCCACTCCTGACATGAAAAATCCCCCCACCTCTTTCGAAGTGGGGGGATTTCTACGAACTAACGCTTAGCGGTAGTCGTTGCTGAAGCCGTAGTCGTCCAGCGGAACTGCAGCACCGGTGTTCTGGCCGAAGCCGTCCGGGCTGTAGTACTGGTCGTCGTACGACGGCACTGCGTAAGCAGCGGCGCGTGCCTCTTCGGTGGGCTGAACCTGGATGTTGCGGTAACGGTTGATACCGGTACCGGCAGGGATCAGCTTGCCGATGATGACATTTTCCTTCAGACCGATCAGCTTGTCCGAGCGGCAGTTGATAGCCGCGTCGGTCAAGACACGAGTGGTCTCCTGGAACGATGCCGCGGACAGCCACGAATCCGTCGCGAGCGACGCCTTCGTGATACCCATGAGCACCGGACGGCCGGCTGCGGGCTCGCCACCCTCGGCGACAACGCGGCGGTTTGCCGACTCGAACTCGGCGCGCTCGGTGAGCGAACCGGGCAGGAACTCGGTGGCACCGGAATCGATGATCGTCACGCGACGAAGCATCTGGCGCACGATGACCTCGATGTGCTTGTCGTGGATCGACACACCCTGGCTCCGGTACACCTCCTGGACCTCGTTGACCAAGTGGATCTGAACCTGACGCGGACCCATGACTCGCAGGACCTCGTGGGGATCGGCAGCACCTTCCATGAGCTGCTGTCCGACCTCGACGTGGTCACCGTCAGCCAAGAGGCTTTCGCGACCGTCGGCGTGCTTGAAGACACGCAGACGCTGACGCTTGCTGAGCTTGTCGTAGACAACCTCTTCGCCGCCGTCGTCCGGAACGATGGTGATCTTGTAGAAACGATCGCCGTCTTCGAGCTGTACCCGACCGGTGACGTCCGCGATAGGAGCCTTGCCCTTGGGCACACGTGCCTCGAACAGCTCCTGGACACGCGGCAGACCGCCGGTGATGTCATCTCCTGCGACACCACCCTGGTGGAAGGTACGCATGGTCAGCTGGGTACCGGGCTCACCGATCGACTGTGCGGCGACGATACCGACAGCCTCACCGATGTCGACCAGCTTGCCGGTGGCCATCGAGCGGCCGTAGCAAGTGGCGCAAACGCCGGTGCCGGTGGTGCAGGTCAGGACCGAGCGGACCTTGACCGTCGTGATGCCGGCTTCGAGCAGAGCATCGATCGCGGGGTCACCGAGATCGTGGCCACGCTCGACGATGACGGTGCCGTTCGCGTCGACTGCATCGGCCGCCAAGGTACGGGCGTACGTGCTGGTCTCCACGTGAGCATCGCGGATCATCGTGCCGTCGGCCTGCTTCTCGGCGATCGTGGTGACGATGCCGCGCTCTGTTCCACAGTCGACCTCGCGGACGATGACGTCCTGCGAAACGTCCACCAGACGACGGGTCAGGTAACCCGAGTCGGCGGTGCGGAGTGCGGTATCGGCCAGACCCTTACGAGCACCGTGCGTGTTGATGAAGTACTCGAGAACGGTCAGGCCTTCCTTGAAGGAAGACTTGATCGGACGCGGGATGAACTCACCCTTCGGGTTTGTCACCAGGCCCTTCATACCGGCGAGCGAGCGAACCTGAGTCATGTTGCCGGCTGCGCCGGACTTCACGATCATCGGGATCGGGTTGCTGTCGGGGAAGTGAGCCTCCATGGCCTTGCCGACCTTGTCGGTCGCTTCCTGCCAAATGGTGACCAGAGCGCTGTTGCGCTCCTTCTTGTCCAGAGCACCACGCTGGTACTGCTTCTCGATCTTGTCGGCCTGAGCCTCGAAGTCCTCGATGATGGCAGGCTTCTCCGGCGGCACGAGCACGTCGGAGATCGAGACCGTGACACCCGAACGGGTGGCCCAGTAGAACCCGACGTCCTTGAGCTTGTCGACGGTCTGAGCAACCACGATCATCGGGTACCGCTCGGCGAGATCGTTGATGATCGTCGCCTGGCGCTTCTTCGGCATCTGCTCGTTGACGAACGGGTAGTCCGCCGGAAGCAGCTCGTTGAAGAGCACACGGCCGAGTGTCGTGGTGGCGGTCCAGCCGTCACCGTAGTTCCAGCCCTCGGGGAACAGTTCGTTCTCGAGGTCGCGCGGCGGACGCTGCTGCGTCAGACGCACCTTGATCTGAGCCTGAACCGAGAGCGCGCCGCGGTCGACTGCCATCTGAGCCTCGGCGGGCGAGGAGTACACGCCCTGCTCTGCCTCGTCGTTGGTCGGAGCAACGAGCTCACCGGTGACACCCTCGTCGAGACGGGTCAGGTGGAACAGACCCGTGACCATGTCCAGACGCGGCATGGCGAGCGGGCGACCCGAAGCAGGCGAGAGGATGTTGTTCGAGGACAGCATCAGGATGCGTGCCTCGGCCTGTGCCTCTGCCGACAGCGGGAGGTGAACAGCCATCTGGTCACCGTCGAAGTCGGCGTTGAAGGCCTCACACACCAGCGGGTGGAGCTGAATGGCCTTGCCCTCGACGAGCTGCGGCTCGAATGCCTGGATACCCAGACGGTGCAGCGTAGGTGCACGGTTGAGCAGCACGGGGTGCTCGGCGATGACCTCTTCGAGGACGTCCCACACCTGGACGCGCTTGCGCTCGACCATGCGCTTTGCCGACTTGATGTTCTGCGCGTGGTTCAGATCGACCAGACGCTTCATCACGAACGGCTTGAACAGCTCGAGAGCCATCAGCTTGGGCAGACCACACTGGTGCAGCTTGAGCTGAGGACCGACGACGATGACGGAACGACCCGAGTAGTCGACGCGCTTACCGAGCAGGTTCTGACGGAAGCGACCCTGCTTGCCCTTGAGCAGATCGCTCAGGGACTTCAGCGGGCGGTTACCCGGTCCGGTGACCGGACGTCCACGACGACCGTTGTCGAACAGGGCGTCGACCGACTCCTGCAGCATCCGCTTCTCGTTGTTGACGATGATCTCGGGAGCACCGAGGTCGATCAGTCGCTTGAGGCGGTTGTTGCGGTTGATGACGCGGCGGTACAGGTCGTTGAGGTCGGACGTCGCGAAACGTCCACCGTCGAGCTGAACCATCGGGCGAAGCTCCGGCGGGATCACCGGAACAGCGTTGAGGACCATGCCCATCGGCGAGTTGCCGTTGGTCTGGAATGCCGCAACCACCTTGAGGCGCTTGAGTGCACGCAGCTTCTTCTGGCCCTTGCCGCTGCGGATGGTCTCGCGGAGAGACTCTGCCTCGGCGTCGAGGTCGAAGTTCTGCATCAGGATCTGGATGGACTCTGCGCCCATCGCACCCGTGAAGTACTCGCCGTAACGGTCGACCAGCTCGCGGTACAGGAGCTCGTCGATGATGAGCTGCTTGACGCTCAGCTTGGTGAAGGTGGTCCAGATCTCGTCGAGACGATCCAGCTCACGCTGCGCGCGGTCACGGAGCTGACGCATTTCGCGCTCGCCGCCGTCCTTGACCTTGCGGCGGACATCGGACTTCGCGCCCTCTGCCTCGAGCTCGGCGATGTCGGCTTCGAGCTTCTGCGCACGTGCCTCGAGATCGGCGTCGCGCTGATCTGCGACGGTCTTCTTTTCGACCTGCATCTCGGCTTCGAGGGTGGACAGCTCGTTGTGACGGAGCTCCTCGTCGACACCGACGATGACGTAGGCAGCGAAGTAGATGATCTTTTCGAGATCCTTCGGAGCCAGGTCGAGCAGGTAACCGAGACGGCTCGGAACACCCTTGAAGTACCAGATGTGCGTGACCGGTGCGGCCAGTTCGATGTGACCCATGCGCTCACGACGAACCTTGGCGCGAGTGACCTCGACGCCACAGCGCTCACAGATGATGCCCTTGAAGCGGACACGCTTGTACTTACCGCAGTAGCACTCCCAGTCCCGAGTGGGGCCGAAGATCTTCTCGCAGAAGAGGCCGTCCTTCTCGGGCTTGAGCGTGCGGTAGTTGATGGTCTCCGGCTTCTTGACCTCGCCGTAGGACCAATTGCGGATGTCCTCTGCACTGGCCAAGCCAATGCGGAGTTCATCGAAGAAGTTGACGTCGAGCACGTAACTTCCTTTCCCCGTTGGGGTTACGGTTGCCGGTCACCCGGCAACCTGACTGCCAATTCAAATGTGAACTACGCCCCCGGGCCGCTCTTTCAAGAGCAACCCGGGGACCGAAACCTAGTTCGCGAGGTCGTCGACCGTCGCAGCTTCGTTCCTGGACAGGTTGATGCCCAGGTTCGCTGCGGCCCGCTCCAAGTCCTCGTCGTCGCCGTCCGCCATCGTGATGGCCGCGCCGTCCGAGGACAGCACCTCCACGTTGAGGCAGAGCGACTGGAGCTCCTTGAGGAGCACCTTGAACGACTCGGGGATGCCGGGTTCGGGGATGTTCTCGCCCTTGACGATGGCTTCGTACACCTTGACTCGACCGACCACGTCGTCCGACTTGATGGTCAGCAGTTCCTGCAGCGTGTAAGCCGCGCCGTAGGCCTGCATCGCCCAGCACTCCATCTCACCGAAGCGCTGGCCACCGAACTGGGCCTTACCACCGAGAGGCTGCTGCGTGATCATCGAGTACGGACCGGTCGAACGAGCGTGGATCTTGTCGTCGACCAAGTGGTGCAGCTTGATGATGTACATGTAACCGACCGAGACCGGGTACGGGAACGGCTCGCCGGAGCGGCCGTCGAACAAGGTGGCCTTTCCGTCGGGTCCGACCATCTGCTCGCCGTCACGGTTCGGCAGCGTCGCGCCGAGGAGACCGGTGAGCTCGTCTTCCTTCGCACCGTCGAACACCGGGGTGGCGATGTTCGAGTCGGCCGGAGCGGACAGCATCTCTTCCGGCAGGGTCGCAGCCCAGTCGGGACGAGAGCCGTCGGACGCGATCTGAACGTTCCACCCGGTCTTGCCGATCCACCCGAGGTGGGTCTCCAAGACCTGACCGATGTTCATACGACGCGGGACGCCGTGCGTGTTCAAGATGATGTCGACAGGCGTGCCGTCCGAGAGGAACGGCATGTCTTCCTGCGGCAGGATCTTGCCGATGACGCCCTTGTTACCGTGGCGGCCGGCGAGCTTGTCGCCGTCCTGGATCTTGCGCTTCTGTGCCACGTAGACGCGGACCAGCTCGTTGACACCGGGAGGCAGATCGTCGTCTTCGTCACGCGAGAACACGCGGATTCCGATGACCTTGCCGGTCTCACCGTGAGGAACCTTGAGGGACGTGTCACGAACCTCGCGAGCCTTCTCACCGAAGATGGCGCGAAGGAGGCGCTCTTCGGGGGTCAGCTCGGTCTCGCCCTTCGGCGTGACCTTTCCGACCAGCACGTCGCCGTCACGAACCTCGGCACCGATACGGATGATGCCGCGCTCGTCGAGGTCGGCGAGGACCTCGTCGGAGACGTTCGGGATGTCGCGAGTGATTTCCTCGGCACCGAGCTTGGTGTCGCGGGCATCGATCTCGTGCTCCTCGATGTGAATCGAGGTCAGGACGTCCTCTTCCACGAGACGCTGCGACAGAATGATCGCGTCCTCGTAGTTGTGGCCTTCCCACGGCATGATCGCGACGAGCAAGTTCTTGCCCAGCGCCATCTCACCGTTCTCGGTGCAAGGGCCGTCGGCCAGAACCTGGCCGGCCTCGACACGCTGTCCCTCGTCCACGATCGGACGCTGGTTGGCGCACGTGCCCTGGTTGGAACGCGCGAACTTGCGCATCCGGTACGTCTTGCGGCTTCCGTCGTCAGCCATCACCGTGACGTAGTCCGCGGAGATCTCCTCCACGACACCGGTCTTCTCGGTGATGATGACGTCGCCGGCATCCACAGCTGCACGCAGCTCCATGCCGGTACCAACGAGAGGTGCCTCGCTGCGAACCAGCGGGACAGCCTGACGCTGCATGTTCGCGCCCATCAGGGCACGGTTTGCATCGTCGTGCTCGAGGAACGGAATCATCGCGGTTGCGACGGACACCATCTGACGCGGCGAAACGTCCATGTAGTCGATATCCGAGGACGCGACGAACTCGACCTCGCCACCCTTACGGCGGACGAGAATCTTCGAGTCGGTGAAGCGACCCTCGCGGTCGATGGCCGAGTTGGCCTGCGCGACCACGTGGCGGTCTTCTTCGTCAGCGGTCAGGTAGTCGACCTCGTCGGTCACCTGTCCGTCGACGACGCGACGGTACGGGGTCTCGATGAAACCGAACGGGTTGACGCGGGCGTAGACCGACAGCGAACCGATCAGGCCGATGTTCGGGCCTTCCGGGGTCTCGATCGGGCACATGCGGCCGTAGTGCGACGGGTGAACGTCGCGTACCTCGAGGCCGGCGCGCTCACGGGACAGACCACCCGGGCCGAGGGCGGACAGACGACGCTTGTGCGTCAGCCCCGACAGCGGGTTGTTCTGGTCCATGAACTGCGACAGCTGGGAGGTTCCGAAGAACTCCCTGATCGCAGCGACGACGGGACGGATGTTGATCAGCGTCTGAGGCGTGATTGCCTCGACGTCCTGTGTGGTCATGCGCTCACGAACCACACGCTCCATGCGGGACAGGCCCACGCGGATCTGGTTCTGGATGAGCTCGCCGACGGTACGCAGACGACGGTTGCCGAAGTGGTCGATGTCGTCGACCTCGACGGGAACCTCGACGCCGCCCGGAGCCGTCATCGAGGTGTCACCTGCGTGCAGACGCACGAGGTACTCGACGGTGGCGACGATGTCTTCTTCGGTGAGCGTGGATGCAACGATCGGCTGACCCGCGTTCAGGCCGAGCTTCTTGTTGATCTTGTAACGACCCACGCGAGCGAGGTCGTAGCGCTTGTCCTTGAAGAACAGGTTCTCCAGCAGGGTCTGCGCGCTCTCCTTGGTGGGGGGCTCGCCCGGACGCAGCTTGCGGTAGATGTCGAGCAACGCCTCATCGGTGCCGGCGGTGTTGTCCTTCTCCAGCGTGGCCATGAGGATCTCGGAGAAGCCGAAGCGCTCCGTGATCTGCTCGGTGGTCCAGCCGAGTGCCTTGAGCAGGACGGTGACAGGCTGACGACGCTTGCGGTCGATACGGACACCAACGGTGTCGCGCTTGTCGACGTCGAACTCGAGCCATGCGCCGCGACCCGGGATCACCTTGACGCTGTGCAGATCCTTCTCGGTGCTCTTGTCGACGCTCATGTCGAAGTACACACCGGGGGAACGCACGAGCTGCGAGACGACCACACGCTCGGTGCCGTTGATGATGAAGGTGCCCTTGTCGGTCATCATCGGGAAATCTCCCATGAAGACCGTCTGGCTCTTGATCTCACCAGTGTTGTTGTTGATGAACTCCGCGGTGACGAACAACGGCGCCGCGTAGGTCATGTCCTTGTCTTTGCACTCGTCCGTCGAGGCCTTGACCTCGTCGAATCGAGGGTCGGAGAAGGACAGCGACATAGTGCCGTTGAAATCCTCGATCGGAGAAAGCTCCGCGAGGATGTCCTCGAGACCACCGGACACTGCATTGTCGCCGAGTGCCGCTGCTCGTTCACGCCAACTCTGCGCGCCGATCAGCCACTCGAACGAATCTGTCTGTACGTCAAGAAGCCCGGGAACTTCGAGGGGTTCGCGAACTTTCGCGAACGAAACCCTCTTCGGGGCTCCGGGGATTCCGGAAACTGCCTTGGTCTGGCTAGAGACTGCCAAGATGCGTCCTTCCAGCACCTCACGCGGGCCGCTCCGTGCTGTTGCGACCGCCGCTGTATCTGCTTCGAATTTCGCTGGTTACAACCCGAACGAAACCCGTCGCAGAAAGCAAGAAGTACTTGACTTCGCAGCGGTTGAGACGAGGGGTGGACAGGAGGCAGCCAGCGCAACGTCCAAAAGTACACCCTTACTCTGGAAATGTCGAGTCGGGTGTAACTGAGGGTCGAATTCAGATACTGACGTGAGACTGCCGATCACTCGTCCGTGCATGTTCACCGATCAGAGTGGACCTTGCGGACCGCTCCGTCAAGGGCGAGAGCGCGTGTCGCAGCATTCGAACATTCGTGACGCGCATTCGAACACTGCCACCGGGAGTGTAGCCAGCAACGGCGTCACATACGAAAAATCTGGACCGACATCGTGCGTCGATCCAGATCTTCGCGCTGGTGCGCAGGTGCTACTGGTCGCGAATCTCCGAGCTACTGGTCGCGAATCTCCGAGATCAGCCAGTTTCCGTCCTGCTTCTCCAGACTCACGATGACCATTCCGGAGCGAGAGTCTGCCGCCACGCCGTTCTGCGTCGAGCTGACGTTCAGTTGGGCGAGCAACTGCGCCCGGTCCTTCTCGAGCCGTGTGATCCCGATCAGCGGGACATCAGCGGTCGTTGCCGTCTGGGTTTGTTCGACGCCGGCCTTCTGCGTGTCCTTGTACTGCGTCAGCTGATCGCGCATCGACTGGTTCAGGCCCTGGACACCCTTGTCGAAATCGGCGTCGAAGGTGTCGGGAGAAAACGTGAAGACTGCAGCCAACGCCGACGGCGTCACACGAAGAACTTCAGCCGTGGCGCCTTCGTCCACCCAGGCGATGTCGTCCGTCTTCGCGCCGACTTTGAAGAAGGCGATGCCGGCGAGGATCGCGACGATGACCGCTGCGGCCCCCAGGATCGCGACCAGGCGCCAACCGGCCTTGGATTGTGTAGGTGTTGTCGCCGACTCCCCCGCGCCCGTCTCCGGGGTAGCAGGGGCCTTGGGCTCGTCTGCGACGGTTTTCGCCGGTTTGGTCAGATCGGGGCCCGGTGTGGATTCCGGAGCGTCGGTTTCCGTCTTCGGCGGCTCGATGTCTCCGGACTCTGCCTTCGTGAGCGTCGGCTTCGCAACCTCCTGCTTCGCAACCTCCGGCTTCACAGCCTCCTGTGTTTCCTCTTCCGGCTGTTCGATCGTGGGCTCGACCGGATCCGAATCGGACGTCCCCGCGGGGACGTTGAGCGAGCGAGCGCTTCCGGCGATCTTCGGCCGACGGTTCTGCGGGGAGGACGGTCCGCCGGTACGACGTTTGGGTGGCATTACGCGCTTCTCCTTCGAGGGATGTCGGTGTGCAGGTTCGACGAACTACTGGCCACCGGAATCACCACCCTCGGTTGTCGGTGCGGGAGCACCGGAGGCAGGTGCCTCGGTCCCCGAACCGGGTGCGGGCGTTGCGTCAGGAGCAGGCGTGGAGCCGTCGGTGGCCGGCAGGGTGCCGGAGCCGAGATCGAGCCGAGAGCCGATCGGATCAGCCGACTGAGCCTTCCAGACCCCGTCGACCTCGACCATGCCCAGCCGCATGCCGAGCTGATTCTTGACGAACTGGTTGCCCTGGGTCGTGGTGACTCGAACGACGACCAGTGCCGTGGCGGTCCGGTCATCGGTATTGAGCTCGGTCAGCGCGGACTGAACGACTTCGGTGTCAGCCTTCGAGCCCGAGTTACGCAACTCGTCTGTGATGGAATCCTGAACGGTCTGCAGATACGTCGTCATCTCGTCACCGGTCACCGAAGAACGCATGTTCTCGATCGACTGGTCGAGATTGGCCGAATCCGCGTTGTTGAGGTTGATCGCGACTTGCTGCGCACCGATAAGCGCGTCGTCACGCATCTCGGCGGTGGTGCGGTCGGTGGTGAGCGCCCGAACGTACGGGACGCCGAACACACCGAGCGCAACCACGGCCGCCAGAAGCAAGACACCGACCGCAATCAGAGACGCTGTCAGCCCCTTCGGTCTACCGGTTGTCGGCGCTCCCGATTCCACTTGCTCGGGCCCGCCGGACTGCGGGGAACTGTTTCTCTGAATCACACTCACTACCCTACTTACCTGTTTTGCCCAGCCTCTGGCCGCGAATCGTCAACTGCCACAACTCAGTAGCCTGAACTGCACAAACTCGACCACATTCGGATCGGTCTACTTCGGTGTCACTCCGAGCAACGGCGCCAACTGCGTCGCGATCGGGTTGAGGTTCAACTTGTCCGGATCGACCTTCGGCTTGAAGTCCCAAGGCTGGATCGTGTCGGGATCGGCGTACACCACGCGGTTGGCACTGCGGACGCCCGTCTCGCTGCCCAGCGGCGTCTCACACGACGCGGCGGTGTTGAGCGGGAAGTCCTGCTGGGTGTCGTCGAAATTGGGATTCTGACGCTTCATCTCGTCCAGGATCGCCATGGTGCCTTCGTAACCCACCGTGCACGAGAGCGGATTGTTGGTCTCCAGCACCAAGCCCTGATGGACCGTTCCGTCGCCGGGAGCAACCGTCGGTGCGGCAGCGGCCAGACCGGGAAGGAAGATCAGGAACGGCTGCAGCGCGATCGTTCGCGGCGCAAGCGTCTTGGTGGTCGCGGCAAGATTGGTCAGGTCAGTCGTCAGGCTCGGGCCCGCCTCGTTGATGAGAGCACCGATCTGATCGCTGGCCGGGATGCCGTTGTCGATCAAGCGACGGATGTCCGGATCACTGGTCCGCAACTGCGCCGTGACAGCATCGAGATCGGTACTGAACTGCTTGATCGCGGAGGACTGATCCGACTGCGTCGTCAATACCGTCTCACTGTTCCGAATCAGCGCGAGCGTCTGAGGCAGAGTGTCGAGCCCGGACTGCGAGAGGCCGGACAGCGAATCGGCCAGGACCTGAATGTCCTCGCCCTTGCCGTTGAACGCTGCACCGAGTTCGACGGCGACGGTGTGGAGCGCGTCGACGGGCACGGACTTGACCAAGCCGTTGGCACTGGTCAGCACATCCTCAATCGGGATCGGAGTTGTGGTGTCCCCCACCGCGATCACCGAGCCGTCCTCGAGAAACGGTCCCTGGTCGGTATCGGGCTGAAGGTCGACGTACTGCTCACCGATGGCGGAGCGGTTGGCCACGACGGCACGGGCCGACGCGGGAATCTCCGGAGCACTGTTGTCGATCTTCAGGTCGACCTGAATTCCGTCCTCGGTCAACGACATGTCGCCCACTCGCCCGACCGGCACGCCGCGATACGTCACCTCGGCGTTGGTGAAAATTCCACCGGACGTGGCCAATTCGGTCTTGACCGTGTACTGACCGAACCCCATGAGGTTGTCCAGGCGCACGTACTTGGCGCCGACGTAGATGAGACCCAGGAGCGCAACCACGACAAAGCCGACGAGCTGCCATCTGACCAGAGCTGATCTCACTGTCCATCACCGCCGATTCCGAACTGTTCCAGCATTCCCTGGATGGGGTTGAGTGGGTTCGCCGCGGGCGCCGGCGTTGCCGGGTCACCCGCTGTTGTGGCGGGAAGGCCGGCGACAACGGGAACCTGCGGCAGGATCGGAGCGATCGGCAGCAGTGACACTGTCGGCCACCCCGGTCGCGGCCCGTTGCCGTTGTAGTACGGGTTGGAGGGGTCGACCACCGGCTTGGGATTGCCGAACTTGGGCTGGCGGTATTCCGGTTCTCCCTGCCCGACACCGAGACCCGAGAGTGTATTGCCGATCTGCAGGTCGACACTCAGGAAGAGGTTGACGGAACCACCCTGTGCAATCTTCTCGACACCGTCCGGGAACGGGAACGTCGGAAGGAACGGAAGTGCCCCCACGAAGTCGTCACCGGAGTCTGCGAGCGCCTGCAGCGTCGGACGCAGAGCCTGAAGATCAGCGATCAGATCGTCCTTGGACTGTGTGAGGACGTCGGTTCCCACTGTTCCGAGTCGATCCACCTGAGCGAGCATCTGCGTCAGCTGCGGACGCTGCTCGTTGAGAACCTGTGTCGCAACGGGGAGTTCCTCGAGAATCTTCCCGATCTTCTCGTTCTGATCGTTGACGCGAGTCGAGAGCACATCCAGGCCGTCGAGGGCGCGTGTGATGTCGTCACGCTGCTCGTTGAGTCCACCGATGAGTGTGTTCGCCTGCTCCAGAAGACTTCTCGTCTTGCCTTCGCGACCGTCGAACGCGGCACCGAGTTCTTCGACGATGGGCTGCAACTGGCCCACACCGCCGCCGTTGAGCAGCAGCGACAATGCGCCGAGAACCTGCTCGATCTCCGTGGCGTGGCGAGTGCGATCCAGCGGAATGAGGTCACCGTCGGCCAGCTTCGTAGAGTCCGGTCCGGACGGCGGGGCCGACAGCTGGATGAACTTCTCGCCGAGCAGGTTGGTCTGCTCGACCGCGGCAATTGCGTTGGCGGGCAGATCAACCGACGAGTCGAGGATGATTCCGACGTCCGCGGTCCATCCGTCCGGTCCGACCGACACGTCGTCGACTCGACCGACGGGAACGCCGTCGACCTTCACAGCGGACTGCGGAACCAAGTCGAGCACGTCGTCGAACTGAATGGTCAAGTGCATCGGATCGGAACCCACATCAGGACCGCCGGGAAGCGGGACAGCGTAGATCCCCTCGGACGAGCAGGCGGTTGCCGAGATCAGGACGGCGCACAATCCGGCGCCGACTATCAACGAACGCTTCACTCGCCCTCCCCGTTTCCACTGGTCAGTCGCGGTGACACGACGCCGGGCACAGTGCCCGGAACTACCTGCATCTGTCGTTCGGAACCGGCAAGGATGCCGAAGGGAAGGTTCAGGCCTGCAGCCTGATTGGCTGCGTCGGTCATCGCTGCGACGTTTGCGCACTGGTCGATGGCCGGTTGCATCTGCCGTCCCAACGCCTCGAACCGCGGATCACCGGGCAACAGTTTGCCGAGGTCCATCAACTTGCAGAGAACTCCGGCCGGGTTCTGAAGATCAGGGAACGCCAGACGTGAAGCCAGCACACCTGATTCGGCGTCGTACGAGTTGACCAGGTTGGAGATCGCCAACGGAAGCATGGTGAGCGTGTTGGCCAGGGCTTCCTTGTTGTTCGCCAATGTCTGTGTCGGTTCGACGAGACCTTCGGTTGTCTGGACCAGTTGATCGCGGTTGTCGGCCACGAACTTCGCGACGTCGCCGAGCGCAATCGAGAGCTGGTTCAGAGCGGCACCGAGATCGTCGCGCTCACCTGCCAGGAATCCGGTCAGGTCCGACAACTGCGTGTTGAACTGGCGCACCTGCTGATCGTTGGCCGCGAGAGCGCCCACAAAAGTATCCAGGTTCTTGATGGTGAGCGAGATGTTGTCACGCGAATCGTTGAGCGTCCGTGCGGCATCCGAGAGGTTGGTGATGCTGTCTCCCAACGCTTCACCGTTGCCCTCGAGGTTGGCCGCACCTGTCTCGACGAAATCGGACAGTGCTCCGTTCTTGTTGGCACCTTCAGGACCGAGAGCCGACGCGAGTTCGTCGATGCTGGAGTACAACTGGTCGACCTCGACGGGCGTCGCCGTCTTCTCGATCGGAATGACTGCACCGCTGGCCATCTTGTCGCCGCCGGTGAAGACCGGTGTCAGCTGGATGTAGCGGTCGGCAACCACCGACGGCGTGATCTGAGCGGCACTGGCACCCGCGGGAATGTCGATCCCACGATCGACACGCAGCTCGACCTTGACCTGATCTCCCTGGGGTTCGACGGATTCGACGGTGCCGACCTTGACACCGAGAACACGAACGTCGGAGCCGTCGTAGATACCCACCGACTTGTCGAAGTAGGCGGTGATCTTGGTGGTTCCGGCGCGAGTGAACACCCACCACAGCGCACCACCGATTACGAGTAACCCGATCAGAACAGCGGCGATGATCGCGACCGAGCGCTTCTTGGAGCCGCTTCCGGCTTCGGCAGTATCAGCCATCAGTTGCCTCCCAACGTGCGAACGGGGTCACGGTAGCCCGGAATGTCCGGCAGACCCGGCGGAAGGAGGTTCACGACGACCTGGTCGAACCAACGGCCGTTGCCGACCACGTTGGCGTACAAGCGAATGAAGGGTTCGTAGAGCTTCAGTGCCTTGTCCAAGTTCTCGTTGTTTGCCTTCAGGATGTCGATGACGCCGTTGAGCTGCGTCAGCGCCGGCCCGATTGCCGCCTCGTTGTCACGAACGAGACCGGTGAGCTGCTGAGAGACGCGCTGGGTTCCGGTGAGCAGCTGCGAAATCGCTTGCTGGCGATTGTTGAGCTCCTGCACCAGTAGTCCACCGTCTCGGATCAGCTGGGTGAATTCCTTGTTGCGGTCAGCAAGAATCTGCGACGTCTTCCCGGTGGCGGCGAAGAGCTTCTGCAAGTCCTGATCGCGGCTCGCGATCGTCTGCGACAGCCGACTGACACCGTCGAGCGAAGCGCGGACATCGCCAGGTGTCTCGGAGAATGCCTGGGACAACGTCTCCATGCTCTTCGCCAACTGGTCGGTGTCGATGTCGCCGACGGTGTCCGCCGCGGCCGAGAAGGCCTGAACGACGTCGTACGGAGAGGTGGTGCGCTCGAGCGGAATCCGATCCTTGGGATCGAGGTTGTCGGTTCCGCGCGGATCTAGTGCGAGGTACTTCTGTCCCAGAATGGTCTTGATCTGAATGGACGCAGAGGTTTGATCTCCCACCCACGCGTCACTGACCTTGAAGTCGACGAGAACACGGTCACCGTCGAGATCGACGGAAGTGACCTTGCCGACCTTCACGCCGGCGATACGAACCTCGTTACCAGGCTTGAGACCCGCGGCTTCGGAGAACTCGGCGGAGTAGGACGAGCCTGCTCCCACGAACGGAAGCGAATCAAGGAAGAACGCGGACAAAGTGGCCAGCAGCACCACGAAGATACCGATGGCTCCGGCCATTGCCGGACTGCGACGTTTACTCATCGACCTTGCAACTCCCTCATACCGTCTTGAGTGCATCGCGTGGCCGCATTGGTGTAAATCGGCTGATTGACCGTCGGCAGGCCGGTGGGCAGATTCAGCGAGGCAGACTGTCCTGGACCGGCAACGATGTCGATTCCGCACAGATAGAACTGGAACCAGGAACCGTAGCTCGCTACGCGTGCGAGCTTCTCGAGCTTGACCGGCAAGGTCTCGAGCACCGCGTTGACGTCGTCACTCCGACGATTGAGTGTGGTCGCCAGCGTGTTGAGTGCCGTGATCGAGCCCTGAATCGACGGCCGCGTCGGCTCGAGCAGGTCTGCCGTCGCGTCGGTCAGGCCGGCGAGTGAGGTGACGGCCGAACCGACCACCCCACGCTCGTTGGCCAACCCGGTGACGAGTTGCTGGGTGTTGACGATCAGTGAATCGAGGTTCTTGTCGTTCGCGTTGACGGTGTCGAGAACGTCGTTGAGGTTCTTGATCACCGCGCCGATGACCGCGTCCTTGTCCGCGACGGTGTTGGTCAGGCTCGCGGTGTTGCGCACGAGCTCACTGATGGTGCCCGATTCGCCTTGGAAGACCTGGATGATCTGGTACGACAGCTTGTTGACGTCGTCCGCGCTCAGGGTGGTGAACAGCGGCTTGAAGCCGTTGAAGAGTGTCGTGAGGTTGACTGCCGGGCGCGTCTGAGACAGCGGCAGGGTATCGCCGCCGGTGATCTTCTTGCCTTGGCTGCCTTCACCCTGCGAGAGCGAGATGTACCGCTGCCCCACCAGGTTGCGGAACCGGATGGTGGCGATGGAACTGGCCGGCAACCAATCACGGTCGGATACCGAGAACTGGACCTCGGCCTGGTTGTCGTTGACGATGGCAATCTTCTCGACCTGGCCGACACGAACACCGGCAATGCGAACCTCGTCGCCCTCGTTCAACGAAGTGACGTCGGAGAAGACGGCGTTGAACTTGGTGCCGCCACCGCCGCCGAGGTTGGCGATACTGGCTGCCAGCAGTCCTGTCGCCAGGACCGTCACCACAACGAAGATGATGAGCTTTGTCAGCGGAGCTGCGAGTCCTCTCATTGGACGCTCACCTCCGCACCTGCGAATGCCGGAGCGCTGACCATCGTGGTCCACGCCGGAACATCGTCCGGCGCAACACCGTTGGCCTGTCCGTAGATCACCTTCAACGTATCCTCTTCGAGTTTCGAGCCCGCGTAGCCGGCCTGCTGAGCCGGACCGCTGTTGTTGGTCGAGAACAACTGAGGTCCGGAGCCCTCGGGTGCAGGCAGGAATTCCATGGTGGCGGGACCTGGATTGCGGGAAGGAACCTGGTAGGAACCGTCACCGTACGAACCGCCGGGGTACTGCGGGAACGGACGACCGGGCTCGGTGACGTTGTCGTAGCAAACCGGGCCGCGGTTGTCGACGAGCCGTGGCTCGTCCTGGTTGGGCAGGTAGCGACCCTTGGGGTTCACGATCTGAATACTCGCACGCACACCAGGATTGGGCGCGTCGGTGGACAGGATCTTGGCAGCTTCCGGAGCGGTGTCCGAGAAGCCCTTGAACGTGCACCCGAAGGTCGGAGAGTACTGGGCCAGAAGCTGGAGAGCTTCCTTCGAATCCGCAGCGAGCGTGATGATCGAGGACGAGTTCGCTTCGAGGAAGGCTGCGGTGTCCGACGATGTCACGGTGAGCGACGCCAGCAGTGTCCGCAACTGGTCCTGCTTCTGCACCACCGTGTTACCCGTGGTCCGCAGATTGTCGAGAGCGTTGATCAGATCGGGCGCAGCGTCCGAGTACGTCTGGGAGAAGTCCGCGAACTTGCGCAGATCCTCTTGCACCGCGGGCAGTTCGGTATTGACGCCGCGGAAGATCTCCTCGAGACGATCGACCGTCAGACCGAGCTCGGCGCCGCGTCCCGTCAGACCCTGCGCGAGAGAACCGAGAGTGTTCGCCAGATCCTGCGGCGGAATCGCCTGCAGAAGTGGGAGCAGTCCGTCCAGAACGTCGCCGACCTCGACAGCATTGCCGCTCTTGTCCTGGTGGATCACCGTTCCCGCGGAAATCGGGGTCGCGGTGGTTCCCTCCGGAATGATCAGGGAGACGTAGCGCTCACCGAAAAGCGTCTTCGGGAGCAGACGCGCCGTGACGTTGGACGGAATCAGATCAGCCTTGTCCGGCTCGATCGCGAGGACCGAGGTGACCTGGCCGTCTTTCG
Organism: Rhodococcus sp. KB6; assembly: GCF_001445685.1. NCBI lineage: Bacteria > Bacillati > Actinomycetota > Actinomycetes > Mycobacteriales > Nocardiaceae > Rhodococcus > Rhodococcus sp. KB6. The sequence continues at coordinate 133,069 of NZ_LNAK01000102.1, forward strand.
TCGACGCGGATCGCACCTCGCCGACCAGCAGCCCACGGACCTTGACGTCCGCGTTGGGTGGCAACGCATTTCCGACTGTGTCGGTCACGAGGTCGATCTTCACGACGTCCTTGAACGTCTTGTTGAAGGTTCCGATGGTGAAGGCCAGGAACAATGCCAACACCACGAAGAACACGAGTCCGAGCACACGGCGGCGCAGGACTGACGGAGCCTCGATCATCCGGCCACCCTCACTGTCGTCGTGGTGCCCCAGATTGCGAGGCTGAGGAAGAAGTCGAGAACGGCGATCGTCACGATTGCGGCGCGAACAGCGCGGCCGACGGCCACACCGACACCTGCGGGACCACCTGAGGCATGGAACCCGTAGTAGCAGTGGATCAGGATCAGCACGAAGGCGAATACCAGGACTTTCGCAAACGAATACAGCACGTCCTGCGGTGGCAGGAACAGGTTGAAGTAGTGGTCGTACGAGCCCGTCGACTGCCCGTTGAAGACCGTGCTGATCACTCTCGAGGCGAGGTACGCCGCGAGTAGACCCACGATGTACAGCGGGATGACGGCGACGAAGCCGGCGATCATGCGCGTCGTGACCAGGAACGGCACCGACGGAACTGCCATGACCTCGAGCGCGTCGATCTCTTCGGAGATTCGCATGGCACCGAGTTGGGCGGTGAAGCCACAACCCACCGTGGCCGAGAGCGCAAGAGCCGCAACGATCGGAGCGATCTCACGGGTGTTGACGTATGCGGAGAGGAAGCCGGTCAGGACCGAGCTACCCAACTGCTCCAGAGCGGCGAAGCCCTGGAGGCCGACGACGACACCCGTGAATCCGGACATCATCGCGATGACGCCGATGGTTCCGCCGATCACCGCGAGCGCACCGCTACCGAAGGTCACTTCGGCGAGTAGTCGAAGCGTCTCCTTCCGGTACCGATGCAGCGTGCGAGGGGTCCACGCGATGGCGCGCGCGTAGAACGACATCTGCTCGCCCGCGCGGTCCAACGCGTTCACTGGAATTCTGGCTACTTTGCGACTCTTCAGCAGGAACTGATCGCCGCGGCCTCGTGCGATGGTCATTTAGGTCAAGATCCCTTCGCCGGCACGATCTGGAGGTACACCATCGTCAGAATCAGATTGGCGAAGAACAACAGCAGGAACGTGATGACGACGGCCTGGTTCACCGCCTCACCGACGCCCTTCGGGCCACCGGACGGGTGGAGTCCCTTGTACGCGGAGATCACACCAGCGATGACACCGAACACCGCGGCTTTGATCTCACCGCTCCAAATGTCCGGTAGCTGCGCAAAAGCTGAGAACGACGAGATATAGGCACCGGGGTTACCGCCCTGCAGGATCACGTTGAAGAAGTAACCACCCGCGATACCGACGACGGACACCAGTCCGTTGAGCAGAACAGCGATCAGCACCATCGCGAGTACACGCGGAACCACCAGGCGCTGAATCGGATTGATTCCGAGGACTTCCATCGCGTCGATCTCTTCGCGAATGGTTCGAGAACCGAGGTCGGCCGTCACGGCCGATCCGGCCGCACCGGCGACCAACAATGCTGTCACCAGAGGGCTACCCTGCTGGATCACCGCCAGGACGCTGGCAGCGCCGGTGAACGATTCTGCGCCCAACTGCTTGATCAGCGAACCGGTCTGCAGTGAGACGACGGCGCCGAAAGGAATGGCTACCAATGCCGTCGGCAAAATTGTCACGCTGGCGATGAACCAGGCCTGCTCGATGAACTCACGGAACTGAAATGGACGCCGGAACGTATTCCTGACGACGTCGACAAACAGTTCGACGATGTTTCCGGCCTGAGTTAATGCTCCGTTGACCGGACTCAGAACCGAGTTGCGGGTAACCCCCATCCGATATGCCTACCCTTGCCCGTGTGTCGTGTTTCCGTAGGGATCGCCCTCGTATGCAGGAATGACCTGCGTGTCTTGCGAGTTGTCGTTCCACTCCCCCTGATAGCCGCTCGCGTCGGCGTACTGGGGAGCGTACTGCCCAGTTCCGTCAACCTCGTCAAGGCTGTCCTGAATTGCCGCCTGAGCGTTAGCTGGGAGGGTGTGCATGATCTGACGGACGCGCTCCTGGCGACGACGAACAGCCTGACGCTCCGGGTTTCCGGGGGTGGCCTTCATCTGCGGCACGATGCCCTCGACGTCGTCGACACCACCGGCGTGGTGACCGGCGTCGACGAGCGCCTGCTCGTGCGCCATCTGAGCCTCGTCCTTCTCCTCCGACATACCGATCGGACCGATCATCGTTCCGTTGAGGAACTGCTTGACGACGGGCTCGTCCGAGGTGAGCAGCACCTCGCGAGGACCGAACATCACCAACTGACGACGGAAGAGCATGCCGATGTTGTCCGGCACCGTGCGTGCGAGGTTGATGTTGTGCGAGACGATCAGAATCGTCGCGTCCGACTGGGCGTTGATGTCGATCAGCGTTTGGCTGATGTACGTCGTACGCACCGGATCCAGACCGGAGTCGGGCTCGTCGACGAGGATGATCTCGGGATCGAGAACGAGTGCACGCGCCAGACCGGCACGCTTGCGCATACCGCCGGAGATCTCACCGGGAAGCTTGTCCTCGGCGCCGACCAGACCCGTGAGGTCCAACTTCTCCATCACGATCTTGCGGATATCGGATTCCGACTTCTTGGTGTGCTCACGAAGCGGGAAGGCGATGTTGTCGTACAAGTTCATCGAGCCGAACAGTGCGCCGTCCTGGAAGAGAACGCCGAACAGCTTGCGGATCTCGTAGAGCTCCTTGGAGGAGCACTGCAGGATGTCCGTGCCGTCGATGACGATGGAGCCTTGTTCAGGGCGGAGCAGTCCGATCAGGGACTTCAGGAACACCGACTTACCGGTACCCGAAGGCCCGAGCAGTGCGCTGACCTCACCCGCGGGAAGTGTCAACGACACGTCCTGCCAAATCCTCTGCGACCCGAAAGACTTTGTCAGTCCTTGTACCGCTACCTCGACTCCCACCATTACCTCCGCGACGTCCGTTGCATGCATGCACCCGTGTGGGTTGGGTCACTCTATCGCATGGGAGTGGTACCCGTGACTGCGAATACTACTAACGAGTAGGGAAGAAGCATAATTCAGATCACAGCCTAGTTCGGACACCCCTCCCACCTGCATGAATTCCGGCATATCACCCGCGAAAAAAGTTCAAAAAAAGAGGGCCACTCCCCGTGGGGAGTGGCCCTCTTCGTTACTACTCGCGAAGAGCAGCGGGAAAACCGTCTTACTTGATGACGATCTTTGCGCCGGCAGCTTCGAGCTTTTCCTTGGCAGCCTCTGCGGCGTCCTTGGCAACCTTCTCGAGGATGGCCTTCGGAGCGCTCTCGACGAGGTCCTTGGCTTCCTTCAGGCCGAGGCCGGAAACGACCTCACGGACGACCTTGATGACCTGGATCTTCTTGTCGCCAGCCGACTCGAGGACGACGTCGAACTCGTCCTGCTCTTCAGCAGCTTCTGCGCCGGCAGCCGGTGCGCCTGCAGCGGCGACGGCGACGGGAGCAGCAGCGGTGACCTCGAAGGTCTCCTCGAATGCCTTAACGAACTCCGAGAGCTCGAGGAGGGTGAGCTCCTTGAACTGGTCCAACAACTCTTCGGTGCTGAGCTTCGCCATTGTGGCGGTCCTTCCTGTAAGTCCCATGTCGCTGATCCGCGACCGGGCGGGGTTATAGCAGTGATGCGCGGGTGCGGATCAGCTTTCGGCTTCGGCCTCGGCCGGAGCCTCGGTGGCAGCCTCTGCGGGGGCCTCTGCGGCTCCGCCTTCTGCAGCCTTCTTCTCCTGCAGGGCAGCGGCCAGACGGGCCATCTGCGAAGCGGGAGCATTGAACAGGCCTGCGGCCTTTGCCAAGTTGCCCTTCATCGCGCCGGCAAGCTTTGCCAACAGGATTTCGCGGGATTCGAGATCCGCGATCTTGTTGACCTCTTCCACGGACAGCGCAGCGCCGTCCATGTAGCCGCCCTTGATGATGAGCGCCTTGTTGTCCTTAGCGAAGTTCTTCAGAGCCTTCGCAGCGTCGACCGGTTCGCCCTTGATGAATGCAATGGCGGTCGGACCAACGAACAGGTCATCAAGGCCCTCGATGCCAGCCTCTGCGGCGGCACGCTTGACCAGGGTGTTCTTGGCGACGGAGTAGGTGGCACCTTCTCCGAGAGCGCGTCGCAGTGTCGTGATGTTGCCAACCGAAAGGCCACGGTATTCCGTGACCACAGCGGCGGTCGAACCCTTGAACTGCTCGGTGATTTCCGCAACTGCGGAAACCTTCTCAGGCTTTGCCATACTTCGCCTCCTCTCGTGACAGTCGTTGTCCCACTCAGGAACCGCTGCACCTCATCGGGGTGAACCCGAGAAGACACAGTCCGCGACATGCAAAACGCCCCGGCGCAAGCGCACGGGGCGTACAGAGGAAACATGAAGAAGAGGCTTACGAATCAGCGTAACGATGCAAAGCGAGGCAGTGCATAACCAGCAAACTGTAGAACCACTACATCAAGCTATCCCCCTACCTCGTTCACCTACGTGGGCCGCCGGGCACCCCCGGACTTTCAACCACACCCATCACTGAGTGCAATCACCAACGGTCTTGGGTAGAACATGATTTTGGGGTGAAGTTCATATCCAGCACTGAACTCCGCGTCGAAGACTACCTGACTGCTCGCTGCACAACCAAATCGGGTTCGTCACGCACCCGGTTTCTTCAAGCACCGATAGCCCTGGCGATCTTGTGTTCGATTGCTGCCCGAGCTCGGTCCGGCAACACCAGCAGTCCATCGAGTTCCTTGTGGGCCTTCCGATACGCACTCTGACGTTCCTGTGGCGTCGCGCCCTCGTCCATGGCCAGTCGCAGCAGACGTTGCGCCCGTACCAGGCGTTCTTGTTCGTCGAGGGTGAATCCGCTCCGTCGGCGGCGCTTCGCCTCAGCTTCCGCGATTTCGAAGGCGATCGAGTAAGCGTGCACCTCCTCGCGGTACTCGGTTTGTGCCTGCTGGTTGCCGATCATCGTCTCCGGATTGCCTGGGCGAAGCAGATCGGCACGATATTTGGCTCGATGAAAATCGGCCGTCAAAGGCTCACGCATGTCCGTCATCATCGGAGTGTCGAGCAGTGTGACCGGATCGAGCTCGTACGAGAACCATCGGGCGTCGACCGCATCGTGCTGCTCGATTGCCTTGGCCAGCTCTCGGCGCTGTGTTTCTTCGTCGGCGTGATGTTGTGCGTTGGCCTGCGCGATGGCGACCTTGGTCTACTGCTTGAGCCGGAAGCGCTCTTGCCGGCGCTCGATCCGCCTTTCGTTGGCAACCGCGACACCTTTCAGCGCCCCACCGATGGTGCCGCCGAAAACGAAGATCAGCCACCAAAAGTTTCCGAGGAACTGGAACGCTTCGTGCATACCCCGATGATGCCACCGTTAGATCGATACCACCGTTGGACCGATACCACCGTTGGACCGATACCACCGGCAGGGATCACACTCTCCCGAAACGGCAAGAAGGCCGGCAGGGAGTGATCCCTGCCGGCCTTCTTGTTCGTATGCGGACTGCTTACGCGTCTGCAGCATCCTCGAGGAGGTTGCGAGTACGGTTCGGATCCACCGGGATGCCCGGACCGGTGGTGGTCGAGACCGTGATCTTCTTCACGTAGCGACCCTTGGCCGACGAGGGCTTCGCACGCAGGATCTCGTCCAGGGCTGCGCCGTAGTTCTCCACCAGCTTCTCATCGTCGAACGATGCCTTGCCGATGACGAAGTGCAGGTTGGCCTGCTTGTCGACGCGGAAGTTGATCTTTCCGCCCTTGATGTCGTTGACAGCCTTGGTGACATCCGCCGTGACGGTGCCCGTCTTCGGGTTCGGCATCAGGCCACGCGGTCCGAGGACACGGGCGATGCGGCCGACCTTGGCCATCTGATCAGGAGTCGCGATTGCGGCGTCGAAATCGACCCATCCACCCTGGATGCGCTCGATCAGGTCTTCTGCACCGACTACGTCAGCGCCTGCAGCCTCGGCTTCTGCTGCCTTCTCGCCAACAGCGAACACGATGACGCGAGCGGTCTTACCGGTGCCGTGGGGCAGGTTGACCGTTCCGCGGACCATCTGGTCAGCCTTACGGGGGTCGACGCCCAGACGAACTGCAACCTCAACGGTTGCATCCATCTTGGTGGACGACGTCTCCTTGGCGAGCTTTGCAGCCTGAAGCGGGCTGTAGAGCTTGTCTGCGTCGATCTTCTCAGCGGCGGCGAGGTACGCCTTGCTGCGCTTTGCCATTTGTTCTGTCCTTACTTGTCACTGCAGCGAATTACCTGTGCAGTGGTGAATGGTTCAGTTGTGGTCGGGGCCTGGCCGGCCCTCCCACGTAATGCTGTGGAGCGGACTATCAGCCCTGGACCGTGATGCCCATGGAACGAGCGGTGCCGGCGATGATCTTCGCGGCCTGCTCGATGTCATTGGCATTGAGGTCTTCAGCCTTGGTCTTCGCGATTTCGCGCACCTGATCCATGGTCACCGAGGCAACCTTGGTCTTGTGCGGTTCGCCGGAGCCCTTGGCGACGCCGGCTGCCTTGAGGAGCAGCTTGGCGGCGGGAGGGGTCTTCAGCTTGAAATCGAAGGTCCGGTCTTCGTAGACCGAGATCTCGACCGGCACAACGTTGCCGCGCTGGGACTCAGTCGCCGCGTTGTAGGCCTTGCAGAACTCCATGATGTTCACGCCGTGCTGACCGAGCGCGGGACCCACGGGAGGTGCAGGGTTAGCCTGACCTGCCTGGATCTGCAGCTTGATGAGCCCGGCGAGCTTCTTCTTCTTTGGGGGCATCTCTAGTTCCTAGTTTCTAGCTTGGGTGTGTGTCTTGCGTCGAACAAATTGCAAGTTTTGGGGTGGTCAGATCTTCGCGACCTGGTTGAAGTTGAGCTCAACCGGGGTTTCACGACCGAAGATCGACACGAGAACCTTGAGCTTCTGCTGCTCGCCGTTGACCTCGCTGATGCTGGCCGGAAGGGTTGCGAACGGGCCGTCCATGACGGTGACCGACTCGCCGACCTCGAAGTCGACCTCGATGAGGGGCTTGCCGAAGGACTCGGACGGTGCCTCGCCTGCTGCGACGGCGGCCGCTGCAGCCTGCTGCTTCTTCTGCTCCTGCTGCGGGAGCAGGAACTTGACGACCTCGTTGAGGGTCAGCGGCGAGGGACGCGACGTGGCACCGACAAAACCGGTGACACCAGGCGTGTTGCGCACGGCGCCCCACGACTCGTCGTTGAGCTCCATGCGAACGAGGATGTATCCGGGCAGAACCTTGCGGTTGACCTGCTTGCGCTGGCCGTTCTTGATCTCGGTGACCTCTTCGGTGGGAACTTCCACCTGGAAGATGTAGTCGCCGACATCGAGGTTCTGAACGCGAGTCTCGAGGTTGGTCTTGACCTTGTTCTCGTAACCGGCGTACGAGTGGATGACGTACCAGTCACCCGGGGCGCGGCGCAGCGCAGCCTTGAGTTCGGCAACGGGATCCTCGACCTCGAGCTCGGCGGCGGGAGCGGCCTCGTCGGAGTTCTCGGCATCGTCGGAGATGACGTCCTCGGTCGCTGCAGCGTCTGCATCAGTGCCTTCGGCAACGTCTGCATCGGTGCCTTCGGCAACCACGACGTCTACTTCGGCTGCCGCCTCGGCAGAAACACGCTCTTCGGCCAAAGCCTCATTCGTGTCGTTCTCGGGGGTGCTCACTGGGGCACTCGCTTCCTCTCGTTACTCGGACCCGGGTCGGGTCTTGTCGCGCTCGCAGGCAAAGACGCCCGACTGCTACGGCGATCAGCCGAACAGCCAGGTGACACCCTTGATCACAGCGATATCGACGCCGCTGATGAAAGCGACCATGAAGACCACGAACGTCAGCACGACGCTGGTGTAGGTGATCATCTGCTTGCGGTTCGGCCAGATGACCTTACGGAGTTCTGCGATGACCTCGCGGAAGAATTTGCGCAGGCGCTTGAAGATGTTGTCCTTCTTCGCCTTGGGCTTCTTGCCGGGGTTCGTTGCAGTCGGCTTGGCCGAAGATGTCCGGGATGCCGTCCGGGCCGGAGTCTTCACGGTGGACGCGCTGACCGAGGCGCCGCGTGCAGCGCGCTTGCCGGTCGGCTTGTTGGAAACCCCACTGGATGCGGAGGGAGCCTTTTCGGCACCGTCCTTGTCCAACGAAAGATCGGAACGCGTAGTCGCGTCAGCTGCAGTGTCGTCGACACCGGTCGAATCGGCAGACGGTGAAGTCTCCGCATCCGAAGTGTCGGCGTCGCGCTTGGCGCGCTCCTCGCTCACGTCGTTCCTCTCAGTCGCTGGCATCCGGGGGCAGGGGCGACAGGACTTGAACCTGCAACCTGCGGTTTTGGAGACCGCTGCTCTGCCAGTTGAGCTACGCCCCTTTGGTTGACCTCGACAGGTAGACCCTGCCTGAATCAACCGTTCTGCGATCACACAACATACGCGCTACCCGAGGTGAATGTCTTGCAACATTCAGGGCAGCGCGCAGCGCTGAGGAATCCCAGAAATCTCAGTGTACTTCAAAGCCCCGGAACAAACACAATCCGCCCTGCGATCAGGCTAGACGGACCGTGGCAGTGGCACGACCGAAGATCTTCTTACCTTCGGACTTGGCCACAATTGCCAGTACTGCGGTCTTGCTTTCTTCGTCGATCGACTTCACCTTGGCGGTGAACTCGATCTCGGCAGCCTTGTCGGCTGCCACGATCACCGGGCTCGTGAACCGTACGTTGTACTCGGTCACTGCGCCCGGATCTCCCAGCCATTCGGTGACGTAGCCGGCACCGATGCCCATGGAGAGCATGCCGTGCGCGACGACGTCCGGCAAGCCGGCAAGTCGTGCGACCTCGTCACTGAAGTGAATCGGATTGGGATCTCCCGAAACACCCGCGTAGTTGGCGAGGTTTCCACGCGTCAGGGTGACGGACTTCTCAGGGAGAAGTTCGCCGACACTCACGTCGGAAAATTTACGAAGCGACATGCATCATCACGTCCTTGACTGCGTGGGCGATGTTCTCGTCCACTTCCCCACCCGTTCGAGCAACAAGCGTCGTCCACGTGGTGACGACGGCTTCGTCGTTCTGATCGGTGATGATGTTCTTGGTCACGATGATGTCGCTACCTGCGGCCTGCCTGAACGAATCCAGGAAGACGTCGCAGAAGAGTCGGTCACCGACCTGCATGGGCTTGTGCAGCACCAAGCGCTGATCGGTCTGAAGAATCTGACTCAGGTCGTAGCCTGTGACGATCTCTTCGAACAGACGTCGCTGAGCGATGGCACCCACGATGGCGACGAACGTGATGGGAGCGATCAGGCCGTCGTATCCGAGGCCCTTTGCTGCCGACTCGTCGTAGTGCGCGGGATGGGCGTCCTGGACGGCGCGAGCGAACTCGCGCACCTTCTCGCGTCCGACCTCGTAGAAGTCTTCGACACGATAGTGGTGACCGACCATCTGGACGGCATGAGCGGCCGGGTCCGTAGGGACCTCGGCCGCTGCCTGGTTCTCTTGCAAATCTGTCACGCGGTGAGACTCTCTTCTTGCTAGGACCCGAAGACGCAGGCCCAGAGAGGGTCTTCCGCGAAAATCGTCGTCCTGTTAAGGACTTACTACTTCGACTCGCGATGCGACTGGTGGGTTCCGCAGTTGGGGCAGAACTTCTTGAGCTCCAGGCGATCGGGGTCGTTGCGCCGATTCTTCTTGGTGATGTAGTTGCGGTGCTTGCATACCTCGCAGGCCAAGGTGATCTTGGGCCGAACGTCGGTCGAGGAGGCCACGGGATGCCTTCTTTCGGGTGTATCTGATTACGAGCAATCAGGGTGGATCATGCATATTGTGTAGCGGTGACCGGACTTGAACCGGCGACGCAACGATTATGAGTCGTTTGCTCTACCAACTGAGCTACACCGCCTCGGTGTCGAGTGTCGCGCGGAAAGCACGGCACCACAATCCAGCGAGCCCCCTAACGGAATCGAACCGTTGACCTTTTCCTTACCATGGAAACGCTCTACCGACTGAGCTAAGGGGGCGTGGCTCAGGAGTGCGTTGCCGCTCTCTTGAAGCCTCCGAAAGATTACACACGAACGAGCGCCAGCACCAAATCCGCTGGTCATCGGGGCAAAAATGGTGCCGGAGCCCATTGTTGCACCGATCGGGGCCGCTGGCGAGGGCTTTGCGGGAACCAGCTCGACCCTGCACTCCCCCTGAAACCATCCCCCGGTGCCCATCCCGAGGCCCCTGAGCCCCCGACACCCCTGAGCCGAAGCCGGCGCCTGCGTCGCCAACGCGCGCTCGACCTCGGTACACGCACAAAAAAGTCAGCCCCGACTCTCGCGAAGAGAATCGGGGCTGACTTGGTGTGGCAGATGTAGGATTCGAACCTACGTAGGCATAAGCCGACGGATTTACAGTCCGCTCCCATTGGCCGCTCGGGCAATCTGCCGTGCTTGCACCAGGCTTCGATCCGGCGCATTCGCAAGTATATCGCGACGTGCGGCGGCCGAAAACGGCTTCCTCGGTGCGGTGAGAAGAATACAACGAACACACCCCCATTTTGCAAACCGGGTGGTAACGGGCGGTGCCGACCCGATAACGTCGAGGTGTCCACCGGTATGGAAGGTGGGCGGAACTCGATGTTCGTGAACTACCGGAAAGCGGGAGTGTGAAGTGGCTGATTCGTCCTTCGACGTGGTGAGCAAGGTTGACCGTCAAGAGGTGGACAACGCCCTGCATCAGGCTGCCAAGGAGTTGACCACGCGTTTCGACTTCCGAAACACGGGAGCGTCGATCGAGTGGTCTGGTGAAGAGACGATCACGTTGAACGCCGACACCGAGGAGCGACTGCTGGCCGCCCTCGACGTGTTCAAGGAGAAGTTGATCCGTCGTGACATCTCGCTGAAGGCATTCGATGCCGGCGAGCCGGCGCAGTCCGGAAAGATCTACAAGCTGTCCGGAACCTTGGTCCAGGGCATCAGCAGCGAGAACGCGAAGAAGATCACCAAGAAGATTCGCGACGAGGGCCCCAAGGGCGTCAAGGCGCAGATCCAGGGTGAGGAACTTCGTGTGAGCAGCAAGAAGCGCGACGACCTCCAGGGCGTCATCTCCCTGCTCAAGGGTGAGGACTTCGGGATCGCCCTGCAGTTCGTGAACTACCGGTAGTAGGGGCTGCGCCCCTGTGCGCCTTTTTGGTAGTTCCGACGACCAGAAAGGCTCACAGGGGCCGAAGGCCCCTACATCCCCGCCATCTTCTCCAAACGCTCGATCCGGTCCGCCATGGGCGGATGCGTCGAGAACAGCTTGCTGACCTTGTCCCCCGCCCTGAAGGGGTTGGCGATCATCAGGTGGGACTGCGCCGCGAGCTTGGGCTCAGGCGGCAACGGCGCGGCTGCGACGCCCGACTCGAGCTTGCGCAGCGCCGACGCCAACGCCAGCGGGTCACCGGTGAGCTCGGCTCCCGATTGATCCGCCTGGTACTCGCGAGAGCGCGAAACGGCCAGCTTGACCACGGTTGCCGCGATCGGTCCCAGCAGGGAGACGAGCAGCAGCGCGATCGGATTGCTTCCCTGCCCGTTCCCTCGGCCGCCGAAGATGCTCGCGTACATCGCGAAGTTGGCCAGGCCAGAGATGACGCTGGCCATCGCGCCGGCCACGGACGAGATCAAAATGTCCCGGTTGTAGACGTGGGAGAGTTCGTGCCCGAGCACGGCACGCAGTTCGCGTTCGTTCAGGATCTGCATGATGCCGCTGGTCACGCACACCGCGGCATGCCGAGGGCTACGACCGGTGGCAAACGCGTTCGGGGCGTTCGTGGGGCTGACGTACAGCCTGGGCATCGGTTGGTGCGCCGTCGTGGCGAGTTCGCGCACGATCCGGTAGATCGCCGGTGCCTCGACCTCGGTGATGGGCTGGGCGCGCATCGATCGAAGCGCCAGCTTGTCGCTGTTGAAGTACACGTAGGCATTCATGCCGACGGCAAACAGAACGGATCCCCACAGAAGGAACGGGCTGTTGAACAGCGAGCCGATGAAGACGATCAGCGCCGACATCCCCACCAACAAGCCGAATGTCTTCGCACCGTTCGCGTAGCCGTGCAAACCGCTCACCTCTTGCCTCGCTGGAGCCGAAGGCTCACCCGAACTCCCCGGTGTATGCACCGGTTCTGTTCAGTCAACGAAGGACAGGGGCATCAGGGTTCCCACCCAGTGACTGTCGGGGTTTCCACCCGGTAGCCCCGATTCGCCGAGGTGTCAGCCGACTCGTTCGATCGTGTAATCGACGAGACGCACGAGCGCTTCGTTGGCCGGTCCCTGCGGGAGCTCAGCCAACTGAGCTTTCGCCGCGACGGCATACTCGCCGAGCTTTGCCTTCGCCTTGACCATGCCCGGCGAACGCTCGAGCAGTTCGAGAGCTTCTTCCACCAGGGCATCTTCGGTAACCGGGCCCGCGAGAAGCTCCCGCAGGCGATCTGCGTCGGCCCCTTCTTCGCGGAACGCGTACAGGACGGGCAGGGTGTGGACTCCCTCGCGCAGGTCGGTGCCGGGCGTCTTGCCGGACTGCGCCGAGACGGACGAGATGTCGATGATGTCGTCGGAGATCTGGAACGCGGTGCCGACGGCGTCACCCAGGCGCTCGAGGCGCTCGATGTGAGCTGCGTCGGCGCCGGAGAAGGTGCCGCCGAAGCGTCCCGAAGCAGCGATCAGCGAACCGGTCTTCTCCCACACGACCTTGAGGTAGTGCTCGACCGGATCCTGCTCCTTCTTGACACCGATCGTCTCGCGCATCTGGCCGGTGACCAGTTCGGCGAATGTTTCGGCGATGATCCGAACGGCCTCGGGTCCGAGCGTCGACACCAGTCGTGATGCGTGCGCGAACAGATAGTCGCCGGCCAGGATCGCGACGCTGTTTCCCCAGCGGGCGTTGGCGCTGGGTGCTCCGCGCCGCATGGACGCCTCGTCCATGACGTCGTCGTGATAGAGCGTCGCCAGGTGAACGAGTTCGGTGACAGTCGCTGCGGTGATGATCGACGGATCGTTCGGCACCGGTCCGAGTTGCGCGGTCAGGATCGTGAACAACGGACGGAAGCGCTTTCCACCAGCTCGCGCGAGATGCAGCGCAGCCTCGGTGAGGAAGTCTTCTCCGTCGGACAGCTCGCTGACCAACAACTCTTCGACATCGGAGAGTCCACCACGCACTACTGCGGCGAGCTGTTCGTCGCCCAGGTCGATGCCTGCAACGACGGTGCTCGATGCGGTTGCGTCGGCAGCAGTCTTTTCGGTGCTCACGATGTCAGTACCCATTCCTGTCGTCAGTGACGGCTCGGTTCCCACGGTAGTGAACCTAGCGGTTCGCACTCGGGACGGCCTCGCCACGGTGGCGATCGCGAGCCTGGGAAGATGTGAGTGTGTCCGTAGAAGAGCAGTCCCCCGTCGTCGATTCGCTTCCGAACGAAACCGACATTGTGGTCATCGGCGCAGGTCCCGCGGGTTCTTCGGCCGCGGCGTGGGCCGCCCGCAGCGGCCGAGACGTCGTGCTGGTGGACGCTGCCGTCTTCCCGCGAGACAAGACTTGTGGTGATGGACTCACTCCGCGCGCCGTGGCCGAACTGGATCTCCTCGGCCTCGGCGAGTGGGTTCGGTCACACACGACGAACAAGGGACTACGGTTGTCCGGCTTCGGACAAGAACTCGAACTCGAGTGGCCGGGGACGTCGTTCCCGCCGATCGGCAGTGCGATCCCCCGCACCGAACTCGACGACGCCATTCGCCGGTGCGCCGTCGAATCGGGCGCGGTCATGGTCGAGGGCACCAAGGCCGTCGACGTCGAACTCGACGGTGATCGAGTAGCCGCCGTCGTACTCGCCGGCCCCTCGGGACGAAGCACCCTTCGTTGTCAGACGCTGATCATCGCCGACGGCGTTCGCTCGACGCTCGGCAAGAAGCTGGGACGGCAGTGGCACCGGGACACCGCGTACGGCGTCGCGGCACGCGCGTATGTCGCGACGCCGCGCAGCGCCGACCCGTGGATCACCTCGCATCTGGAACTGCGGGACGCGGAGGGCACGTTGCAGGCGGGGTACGGCTGGATCTTCCCGCTCGGTACCGGCGAGGTGAACATCGGCGTCGGGACACTGGCGACGTCCAAGCGCCCGGCACCAGGTGCCCTGCGACCCTTGCTGGACCTCTACACCGATCAGCGCCGAAGCGAGTGGCAGTGGAGCAGCGAAATACATTCCGTCGCTTCGGCTTTGCTACCCATGGGTGGAGCCGTTTCCAACATCGCCGGACGCAACTGGGCCGTGATCGGCGACGCCGCAGCGTGCGTGAACCCGCTCAACGGTGAGGGAATCGACTACGGACTCGAAGGCGGACGTCTGGTGGTCGAACAGCTCGGCACCGACGATCTGACGGAGCTGTGGCCGACCGTGCTTCGGGAGCATTACGGGCAGGCGTTCTCGGTCGCGCGCCGGCTCGCCGGCCTGCTGACGGTTCCGCAGTTCCTGCCCGCGTCGGGTCCGATCGCGATGCGCTCACGGGCACTGATGACGGTCGCCGTTCGGGTGATGGGGAACCTCGTCACCTACGCCGACGTCGACCTGACGGCGAGGGCCTGGCGGGCGTCGGGGGCCGCGTCGAGAAAGATCGACTCCCGACCGTTGTTCGGTTGAGCAAGTGCTGTGCGCCTTTAATAACCGCCGGGGGTTGATAAAGGCGCACAGCAGTTCAGGCAGTGGCGTAATGCAGCGCCACGATGCCGCCGGTGAGGTTGCGCCACTTGACGTTCTTCCACCCGGCAGCCTCGATCTTGCGGGCCAACTCTTCCTGGGTCGGCCAGGCGCGGATCGATTCGGCGAGGTAGACGTAGGCGTCGGGGTTGCTGCTGACGCTGCGTGCGACCTGCGGGAGCGCCTTCATGAGGTATTCCATGTAGACCGTGCGGAAGGGTCCGAAAACGGGCGTCGAGAACTCGCTGACGACGAGACGTCCGCCCGGCTTGGTGACGCGGGCGATCTCACGCAGTCCGGCTTCGAAGTCGGAGACGTTGCGCAGACCGAAGGAAATCGTCGCGGCGTCGAACACGTTGTCGGCGTAGGGCAGGTACATCGCGTCACCAGCGACCATCGGGACCTTGCGCGAGATTCCAGCCTTGAGCATTCCCTTGGAGAAGTCGGTGGCGACGCACCAGGCACCGGAGCGCCCCAGTTCGACGGTCGAGACTCCGGTTCCGGCGGCGAGGTCGAGCACCTTCTCGCCCGGCTTCAGATCGAGGGCTTCGCGGGTGGCCTTGCGCCAACCCTTGTCCTGGCCGAAGGACAGCACGGTGTTGGTGAGGTCGTATCGCTCCGCGACGTCGTCGAACATCGACGCTACTTCGTGCGGTTGCTTCTCGAGAGTTGCTCGGGTTCCGTGTGTAGTGGCCACACCCGAAACGCTACCAACCCTCGAGCAGGGAGGGCGTTCAGGCTGCTCTGGCACCCGTTCGCCGCCCGAGGCCCTGCACGTCCTCGTAGTGACGGAGCAACTCTTCGCAGATTGCCGGCCAGGTCCGGTGCAGCACCGAGCGCCTCGCCGCGGAGCCGAACTGCACCCGCAGATCACGCTGACGAAGTGCGTCCACGGCGCTTGGCAGGAGTTCGGTGAACCTGTCCGTCGGCAGGAGGTAGCCGTTGCGGCAATGCGAGATCAGGTCACGTGGTCCGCCGGCGTCCGGTCCGACGACAGGCACACCGCTCGCGAGGGCTTCCTGGACCGCCTGGCAGAAGGTCTCGTGCTCGCCGGGGTGAACGAATACGTCCAGGCTCGCATAGGCGTCGGCCAGCTCGGTACCGCCCAGTTGTCCGGTGAAGATCGCGTCCGGCATCAGTCGTCGTAGGTTCTCGCGATCCGGGCCGTCTCCGACGATCACGATCTGCACGCTGGGATCGGCCGCCAGCACGGCCAGTCGCTCGACGTGCTTTTCGGGCGCGAGGCGACCGACGAAGCCGACCACCAACCGGTCGCTGTCACCGATCCAGGACCGCCGCAACACCGAGCTACGACGCGAAGGCGCGAATCGTTGCGCGTCGACGCCGCGGGCCCATCGGTGCACGCGCGGAATGCCGTGCTCTTCGAGGGCGTCGACTGCCGACGTGGAGGGCGCGAGTGTCCTGTTGCAGCTCTTGTGGATTCGACGGGTCCACGCCCATGCGGCGCGACTGGTGACGCCGAGACCGTAGCTTTCGGCAAATCCGGCGACGTCGGTCTGGTAGACCGCGACGGTCGGGATCCCGAGCCGCTTCGCGACGGCCACTCCCCCGGCGCCGAGCAGGAACGGTGACGCCAGATGGACGACGTCGGGCGCGAAGGTCCGCACGGCCGTGGTCAATCGTGGTTGCGGCAGGCCGACGGGAAGTGAACTGACTTTGGGCACCATGACGGCTGGCACCCGAACCACCTGAACGCCTTCGTGTTCGGTGGCGGCAGAGGTGTCGGATCCGACAGTGTCCGGCGCAATGACCATGGCGTCGTGGCCAGTGCGATCGAGGTGTTCGAGCACGCGTAGTACCGAGTTGGTGACGCCGTTCATGTTGGGCAGGAATGACTCCGCAACGATGGCTACTCTCACACCGAGAACGGTGACAGGGCCAGGAAAAGTCCACGTCATGTTCGTGTGAAGTTCGGGCGAAGCGCGAACTAACTCGAGGCGACCGGCGCCGAACTTGCCGCCTGCGCTTCCCGCTTACGCAGGTACCAGATCGACGGTCCAGCCAGGAGCCACGTCACGACGATCACCGATCCTGCCGGGATCAGCGCCACCGTCGCGTTGCGTCCCGCTACCCGGACCAAATCAGGGTCGGCTTTGGAGTACTCCACCTCGATGCGTTGTCCCACAGTCAGATTGGTGGGGTAGAGCACGCCGAGTTCAGGGTTGTGGTTGGCGCCGTCCGGTGTCACGAAGCTGATCGCCGAACGTAGCGAGCCTGCCGAGAGCACCTCGGCAGTTGCGGTCCCCATGTTCGATTCGATGGTCCGATCGTTGCGCCAGGCACCGAGAACCAGGATCACCGCGAGCACGGAAATGCCGACCGCAACCACCAGTACGCCGATGCGGAGACGACGCAGAACCGTTTGCGTCACAGCTGTGCCCGCACGGAAGCGTGGAGTTCGCGCAGCCCACTGCGATCCGTCGCGACCTCGAGCACACGAATGCCGTTGGCCGGTTGCGCCAGCGTCGTTGCCAGGGCGTCGACGGTGACCGCTGCGTGCGGCACGCGGTAGGCCGCGCACAGCGCAGCGAGGTCCATGCCGTGTGGTGTTCCGAACACTCGCTCGAAGACGCCGGCGTACTGCGGGTCGCCTTGTTCGAGGAGCTCGAAGATACCGCCGCCGTCGTCGTTGGCGACGACGATGGTGAGGTCGCTCGGCCTCGGCTCACCGGTCCCGATCAGCAGCCCGGAAGCGTCGTGCAGGAAGGTCAGGTCGCCCATGAGAGCGACGGTCCGGCCACCGTCGTACGCCAACGCAGCACCGACCGCCGCCGAGACGGTGCCGTCGATACCTGCGACGCCACGATTCGACAGCACCCGCACGGCGGGCTTGGGGTAGCTCACGAGTGCCGCGTCGCGAACAGGGTTGGATGCGCCGAGCAGAAGCTGGTCGCCGTCCGCGAGAGCATCCATCACAGCAGCGGCCACGTGCAGGCCGGTGGCCTTGGGGTGGGCGTCGAGTTGCTTGCGGACGGCAGTTTCGGCGTGTTCGGTCAGCGCGGCGCATCGAGCGATCCAGGCGGGATCGGGAGTCCCGGTGACCACTGCTCTGGTTCCGGTGGCGAGTACGTTGCCGGATACGTCCGGCCAGCGCGGCCCGGTAGTCAGCGCGTAGACGTCGACGCCCGGGTCGGCCAGCACCTTCGAGACCTGACGATGCAACGTCGGGCGGCCGGTGATGATCGCCTGCTTGGGCTTGAGTTGCGATAGCGCGAGTGGATGCAGTGCGATCCCGTGCATCGGAGCCGTCGGCTCGGCCACGGTCGGCAGGCCGGCCAGCTCAGGCCGAAGTGCGCTGCCGTGTCCGGAAATGACCACCGTATCTGCGGTGAGATCCAGATCGACGGGAACGTCGAGCGTCGCATTCTGGGTGGTGGTCCAGGCCGCACCGCCGGGACGGCCCTCCGGGACCGGTCCCTGCACGTGCACGTCCGGCACCAGCGGCTCACGAAGTGGAATGTCGAAATGCACCGGACCCGCATTTCCGGATCGGGTTCCGCGGGCAGCGGCGAGGACCCGGCATACCGCCGAGCGCCACTGGCTGTTCTGCGTCGAATCGTCCTCCGCCAGGCCCAGGCTGATGGTTGCGCGGACTTGACTGCCGAAGAGCCCGAGTTGCTCGACGGTCTGGTTGGCGCCGGTGCCGAGCATCTCGTACGGCCGGTTGGCGCTCAGGACCACCAGCGGCACTCGCGCGTAGTTGGCCTCGAGGACAGCAGGTCCGAGATTCGCGACGGCGGTCCCGGAAGTCATCACGATGGGGACCGGTCGTTTCCCGGCGATTGCCAGTCCGAGTGCCAGAAAGCCTGCTGTCCGCTCGTCGATCCGCATGTGCAGACGCAACCGGCCGTCGAGGTCGGCGGCCTGGAGGGCGAATGCGAGGGGCGCGTTGCGAGAGCCTGGACACAGCACGACTTCACGCACGCCACCACGAACCAGTTCGTCGACGACGGCTGTGGCTTGTGCAGTGGACGGATTCACGCCTTCAAGAGTGTCAGATGTTCGGGCGCAAGCATGCCCAGGGGCGGGGACAGCGGCATTATGTGTGGGTGCGCACACTCTTCGATCCAGCCGAGCTCGAACCCCGCCGGTTCTATCACTTACTCACCGCTTCGGTGGTCCCCCGGCCGATTGCCTGGGTGTCCACCCTGTCGGCGGACGGCGTCGGCAATCTGGCTCCGTACAGCTTTTTCACCGTGGCAAGTTCGGCGCCGCCGATCGTGCAGTTCACGTCGGTCGGACGCAAGGACAGTCTGCGCAACATCGAAGCGACCGGCGAATTCGTGATCAACCTGGCGACTGCCAGGCTTGCCGACGTGGTGAACCAGAGTTCCGCCTTCTACGACGCCGAGGCCGACGAGTTTCTCGAGTTGAACATCCGTAGCGAGCCGAGCGAGCGGGTTCGCCCCGTCCGGGTCGCCGACTCCCCGATCGCCATCGAATGCACGCTCCACCAGGTCATCGAGGTCGGCAATTCATTTGTCGTGATGGGAAATGTGGTGGCGGTCGCAGTACGTCCCGAGGCTGTCGCCGACGACGGCCTACCGGACTTCGCGGCAATCGCACCGATGAGCCGACTTGGCCGAGCGCAGTGGGGTCTTCCTCCCGAAGTCGTCGAAAAGGACAGACCCACCACTCCACAGCGACCGTAAATCAGGTTAGGGTTACCTGATTAGGTACGAGTAACAGATAATCAGGGAGCAACCAGTCATGGCCAAGCGCGCCAAGTTCGTGAAACCGGCCTCACGCAGCATCGTGTCGGCGCAGGTCGTGGCGAACAAACGAATCAGCCCCAGCTTCATCCGGGTGACCATTGCCGGCGAAGAGCTGTCCACCATCGCTCCGATGGGTGCCGATCAGTGGTTCCGCATGTTCATCCCGCAGGTCGGCCAGAGTGAACTCCGGTTGCCGAGCGCGGCCAGCAATCTCTGGTATGCGCAGTACCTGTTGATGTCCAAGGACACGCGACCCGTCGTGCGCAACTACACGATTCGCGCCTACCGTGCCGCCGGATCCGGTCTCTTCGGCGAGACCACGGAGATCGACATCGACTTCGCTTATCACGGCGACATCGGCCCGGCATCCGCGTGGGCGGACACCGCGTCGGCCGGCGACGAGGTCGCTCTCTTGGACGAAGGCTGCATCTACAACCCCACACCCGAGGCCAAGTGGCAACTGCTCGTCGGCGACGAGAGTGCACTTCCCGCGATCATCGGCATTCTGGAATCCGCGCCCGCAGACCTGCGTGCCGAGGTCTTCGTCGAGATTCCGAACATCGAAGACAAGCAAGACATTCCGGAGTTGGCGAACGTCAACGTGCATTGGCTCGTTCGCGAGGACGAACACGCGACGCCGGGTGTTCTGACCCTCGAGACCGTCCGCGCCGCCGAACTGCCCGAGGGGCCGTCGTACACCTTTGTCGCCGGCGAACAGGCACTCACCACCGGGCTGCGTCGGCACCTCGTGAACGACCGGAAGTTCGCCAAAACCGACATCACCTTCACCGGCTTCTGGCGCCACGGACATTCGGCTCACTGACAAACGCACCGAAAACGACGAGTGGCCCGAGAGAAACTCCCGGGCCACTCGTCGTTTTACGTTCGCTTATGCAGCGTGCTTCTGGATCACATCGCCCAGACGCGGCAGAGCTGCAGTCACATGCTTCTTCGCCGAACCGCGCAGCTTCGAGTACATCGACTTGACGACGGCCTTGTCGCTGCCCTCGATACGCTCGTCCGTCACCTCGAGGAGGGAATCGGCAACCGCGTCACCGCGGGCGCTGATGAAATCGGCGAAGCTGCCTTCGCCGGAAGCCGAGAATTCCTGCCAGTACGGCTCGAGCTTTGCCACGAAAGCCGGCAGAAGCGCGGTGACGGCGTCCGGCACGATGGACGGGCTCACCTTCTTGACCGCGCCGTAGCCACCCTTGAGAGCCAGCCCTGAGGCCCCCGACTTATCCGAAACCTCTGCGTCGATCAAGGTCTGCACGTCCGCGACGACCGCGGGAACCCGTGATTCCTCGAGCAGGGTTTCGTTCAGAGCTGCAACCACTTTCGATCCCTTCATTCTTCACTGATGTTCATCAGGTCGCGCCCGAGACTATACGAAATTCGGCTGGTCCCTACTGCCGAGTATCCGATGGCAGCGCCGAGCCCTCTCCAACCACCAGTCGCGCCGGTCCGCGGGCGCGGCCAGCGTCTCGAGCAGAACCGGATCAGGCTCGACGGCACCCACCGACAAAGCACCGTCGACAGCTGCCCCGGTGACCGCGACATCCCGGACGAACAGGCCGCCGGTACCGAGTCCGCAGGCAAACGGAAGGGTGGGCAAGGCTGCCGCGGCCGCCAGTCCCGCGGACATCCCCACAGCCGTGTCCAGAGCGCTCGAGACCACCACCGGCACCCCGTAGTCCGCCAGCTGCGCCGACAGCGCCACCACAGCACGCATTCCGCCCAGCGGCGGCACCTTCACGACGGCGACGTCCGCTCCCCCCGCTCGTACGACGCGCAGCGGGTCCTCGGCACGGCGAATGCTCTCGTCGGCAGCGATCCGCACACCGGTCCCCGCGGCGCGGACCCTGACCAGTTCCTCGACGCTTGCACAAGGCTGCTCGGCGTATTCGAGTTCACCGTCATCGGTGATCGCTCGCAAGGCCGTGATCGCCTCGTCCACGCTCCACCCGCCGTTGGCGTCGACGCGCACGTTCGGGATGTGCCGACGCACCTCGTTCACCCGGGCGACGTCCTGCGCCAGCGACTGTCCCTTCTCGGCGACCTTGACCTTGGCGGTCCGGGCCCCGGGGAAGCGCTCCAGCAATTCCGGAACGGCAGACGCGTCGATCGACGGCACGGTCGCGTTGACGGGAACTGCGTCACGAAGCGCAGGCGGCGGACCCAGCCACGCCGCTTCGATACCCGCGAGCAGCCACTGCGACGCCTCTTCGTCGTCGTACTCGACGAACGGGGCGAATTCTCCCCACCCGGCCGGGCCGCGAACGAGCAGGGCCTCACGAGTCGTGATGCCGCGAAAGCGAACTCGCATCGGCAGCGCGAGAACCACGGCGTCCGCGATCAGATCGTCGAACGAGGGGAACATGTCAGGGCTGTCCCGGAAGCAGTTCGATCATGAGCGCCTCACCGTCGGCGAGGAGCTTGCCGTCGAGATCGGTCAGGCGCGCGCTGACAAAAGTCTTGCGACCCTCGACCCGATCCACCTGCCCCTCGATCACCAGTTGTTGATTGAGCGGAGTGATCGCGCGGTAATTGATGTGGAGGTAGCCGGTGCGGGAGATCGGACGGCCACCCGCGTGGACCGTCATCCCGAAGACGTCGTCGAACAGCAAGGGCAGGACACCGCCGTGAGCGGCGCCGTTGCCGCCCAGGTGGTAGCGACGGAAGACGCCGGTACTGCGGACTCCTTCGGTGTCGAACTTCTCGACCATCCACGGGAGCATGAGGAGGCTGCCGCGTCCGGGCAGTTGGATGTTCGAGCCTGCGGGCGACTTGCCTTCCGGGACCTCGTACGGAGTCAACCGATCGGCAAGCTCCTCGGCTTGCGTAGCGATGTCTGCGAGTACGTCGTCGGGAACATTGGTCGAGACGGCAAGGTCCTGCAAACTGCGCATCGCTTCGACGAAGCGGCCGAAGTCCGGACCTGCGGGAGTGTGCCGGAACCGTGGAAATCCGCCCCGCTTCTCACCGTCTGTGACGATCTCCGTGCCGTCTGCGGTTTGTTCGCTCATGACCTGCACGTTAGCGCGCCCGGGAACGTGTTCTACCTCAGGTATCCGTTAGACGCGCGAGCCGTGCCTCTATCGTGGCTCAGGTGACCTTCAACCCGCAGCTCTGGCGCCCTGTCCCCGGATTCGAGAACCTCACCGACATCACCTACCACCGGCATGTCAGCCAAGGCACCGTTCGCGTCGCCTTCGACCGACCGGAAGTACGTAATGCGTTCCGCCCGCACACCGTCGACGAGTTGTACCGCGCACTCGATCACGCCCGGATGACCTCCGACGTGGGAGCGGTGCTCCTGACCGGCAACGGACCGAGCGAGAAGGACGGCGGTTGGGCGTTCTGCTCGGGCGGAGACCAGCGCATCCGTGGCCGCAGCGGCTACCAGTACGCCGAAGGTGAAACGGCGGACACCGTCGACAAAGCACGCGCCGGGCGCCTGCACATCCTCGAGGTCCAGCGCTTGATCCGCTTCATGCCGAAGGTCGTGATCTGCCTGGTCAACGGCTGGGCTGCGGGCGGCGGCCACAGCCTGCACGTGGTGTGCGACCTGACGCTCGCCAGCCGCGAGCACGCACGGTTCAAGCAGACCGACGCCGACGTCGGAAGCTTCGACGGCGGCTACGGCAGCGCCTATCTGGCAAAGATGGTGGGCCAGAAGTTCGCTCGCGAGATCTTCTTCCTGGGTGAGACGTACACCGCCGAGGAAATGCATCAGATGGGCGCGGTCAACAAGGTTGTCGACCACGCGGAACTCGAAAACGTCGCGATCGACTGGGCCGGCAAGATCAACGGCAAGTCGCCGCAGGCACAGCGGATGCTCAAGTACGCGTTCAACCTGCAGGACGACGGGTTGGTCGGCCAGCAGCTGTTCGCCGGTGAGGCAACACGTTTGGCGTACATGACCGACGAGGCCGTCGAGGGTCGTGACTCGTTCCTCGAAAAGCGTGATCCCGACTGGTCACCATATCCCTGGTATTTCTGACACAGTAGGTGCGAGAGGGAGGTCGGACGTGGAGATTCTGAGCAGTCGGACGATATTGCGCCCGAGCGAGTACGAACGAACGCTGAGCTTCTACCGAGACACCCTCGGTCTGGCGATCGCTCGTGAATATCCCGGCGGCACAGTCTTCTTCGCCGGCCAAGGGCTGATCGAAGTCGCTGCGCACGGCGGCACCGGCGAGGGCGGCTTTCGCGGCGCGATCTGGCTGCAGGTCCGGGACCTCACTGCCGTTCAGACCGAACTGGTTCTCGCCGGGGTCAAGATCGCGCGCGAGGCAAGACAGGAACCGTGGGGTCTACACGAGATGTGGATCGCCGACCCGGACGGGACACCGATCGTGATGGTGCAGATCCCGGAGGACCATCCCATCCGACGCGATTCCCGGCCACCGTCCGCGTAGTCGAGACACAGCTGTAGCCGAGCAGTGACAGATGCCCGCCACGACTTTCGTGGCGGGCATCTGTCGGTTCTTCGCAGAGATCAGTTGCGCGTGCTCAGCGCCTGAGAGATCTGATCTGTCTGTGCCTGGCCCTCGAGCAGTTGGCGAACCAACCACAGCCGCAGCACCTTTGCCACCGATGCGGCCAGGAAGAGTGCGGCACCGACCACTGTCAGGGCGAGGAAAACCACGGTGAGGATCTGGTACGACACCAGATCCCGCAGGTCCGAGAGCGTCAGCGAAGAGATGTAGACGACGAAGGCGCCGACCACTCCGACGACCATGAGCACCAGGCCCGCGATGCGCGTCGCCGCGTCGCCGCCTGCCTGCTTCTTGTCCAGCTTCAACTCTGCGATGTTCTTCTTGAATTCCTCACGGCGATCTTCGGCGAGAGTAGTCATCGTCATCCTCCTAGATAACTGGTAGAAAGTTCGTTTTCGATGTCGTGTGGATCGCCGGTCTTGACGACGCGTCCCTGCAACATCAGTGCGGCCGAGGTCGCGATGGGCAGCACCGCTCGTGCGAACTGCTCGGCGACGAGAATGGAAATGCCTTCGGCTGCAAGCGAGCCGACGACGTCGTACATCTGCGAGACGATTCGAGGTGCGAGACCCATCGACAGCTCGTCGAGCAGGAGCACCGTCGGGTGAGTGCCGAGTGCCCGTGACAGCGCCAGCATCTGCTGCTCACCACCGGACATCGATCCGGCCAACTGTCCGCGCCGCTCCCCCAGGATCGGGAACCTGCCGTACGCAACCTCTTCGAGTTCGGCCAGCCCGACGCCCGTTCCGGTGGCGATCCACAGGTTTTCCCGCACAGTGAGGTTGGCGAAGATCCCGCGTCCTTCGGGGATGGAGCAGACCCCCAGCCGAGCCAACTCCGAAGGCTCGACTCCGTTCACGACCTGGCCCGCGAGCCGGAACTCGCCGCGGGTGACCGGAAGGACGCCCGAGCAGATCTTGAGCGTCGACGTCTTGCCGCCGCCGTTGGGTCCGAGTAGCGCCACCACGGCGCCCGGTTCGAGTACCAGATCCACCCCGTGCAGAACTTCGATGGATCCGTAACCGGCGCGGACACCGGACAGTTCGAGCAACGGTTCGGCGCGGTCGGGGCTGCGTATACCCTCGTCGATTTTCGCCTCGCCAATTTTCGCTGACGTCATACCGCCTCCTCCTCGGTCCCGATGTAGGCCGCGATCACTTCCGGATCCGTCCGGATCTTCTCCGGATCACCCGAGGCGAGGACTGCGCCGTAGTCGAGCACGTGGATGGTCGAGCACACTTTCATCACCAGCGGAATGTCGTGCTCCACCAGACAGATTCCGAGTCCACCCGCAGCAAGTTCGGTGAGCATCTCGGCAAAGACCTCGGTTTCCTGCTCCGTCTGACCCGAGGCCGGTTCGTCGAGCAGCAGCACTCGCGGATCGGTCATGAGCGCCCGTGCAACTTCGACGACGCGGGCGCGTCCGGTGGGGATGTCCGCGACGTCCTTGTCCGCGACATCCGTCAGCCCGGTCAGCTCCAGCAGACGATCCGTCTCGCTGTCCACGTCGATCTTGTTGCGGCCGTTCGCCTTGTGGATGTCTCCGGCGACGCGCAGGTTGTCACGCACCGACAGCGAGACGAACAGTTCGAGCCGCTGGAAGGTACGTGCAAGCCCGCGACCTGCCCGCTTGTGCGGCGGTAGCTTCGTCACGTCGACGCCGCCGAGGAACACCTGACCGGACGTGGGTTTCTGCAGCCCGGTGATGGTGTTGAAGAGCGTCGTCTTGCCCGCACCATTCGGTCCGATGAGTCCCGTCACCGTTCCGGGTTGCACGGTGAGCGAAACGTCCTTGACCGCGACGTGTCCACCGAAACGAACGCTCACACCGCGCGTTTCGAGAAGTGGTGTATCAGACATGGACGGTCAACTCCTTCGGCGAGCCACCCTGGTCCTGAGGAATCCCCAGTTCGCGGTCGATCTCGTCACGGATCTCGGGGCTGTAAGGGACATCGATCCCGATGTCCTCGGGAACGACTGTCGCTTTGGCGGCCAGTTCCTCCGGAGTGAGAACCGCGCTGGGCATGACCATCTCACCGATCACCGGCAGCATGAACACCACCGCGATCGTGATGGACGCGAACCACCAGTTGCCGAGTACACCGGTCAGAGCAAGGACGTAGGTCAGCAGAACGACTGCGGCGCCGCCGATCAGAACAGGCTTGGCACCGGCGAGCCGTCGGTAGCCCTCGATCACGCTGTGGACCGTTCCGCTGGGGTTCGCGCCGACGCCGATGCCGATCAGTGCCGGGCTGACTGCCGCGATGTTGCCGAAGAGCAGCCACATTCCCTCCAACTCCGGTTGCGCCGAAGCCAGATTGGTGAACGAGACCATGATGACCGCAAACCCGATTCCGGCCATCAGTCCACCGAACAGGGCGCCGGTGACGTATCCGATACCCGCGACGACGGTCAGCATGAGCAGCGAGAGGCTGACCATGATGGCAAAGCTCTCGCCCGAGACGGACCCCATGGCGCTCGACATCAGAATGCCGCCGAGACCGGCGATCCCCGAAGAGATCATGAAGACGCTCAGCTTGAGCCGAACCAGGCTCTGTCCGAGCATGGCCGAACCGGCCGGGCTGTCCTTCATCGCCGCGAGTCGGCGCCCGTAGCCGCTGTTACGCAACGCGATGACGCCGACGCCGAGTATCGAGAACAGCGCGGTCACGGTCATCAGGAACACCGTCTCGTTGCTCAGATCGAGCGGACCGATCTTCAGCGGCGGGAGGGCGATGTTCCCGTCCTTGAACAGCGAGTACTTCATGCCGAACATCTCGTGTTCGGTGGTGTCACGAAGAACCATGTTGGAGAGGAACACTCCGAAGGCCATGGTTGCCAGCGCGAGATACAGCCCTCTCAGCCGCAGCGCCGGTAGGGCGACGAGGCCACCGATCACGGCGGTGACGAGGACTCCGACGACGATGCCCCACAGGTTGAGGTGCGCAGCCAACCCGGAACCGGAGATCCCGAAGTGGAAGGCCACGATGGTAGCGATAGCGCCGAAAGACACCGGCGCCAAGTTCAATTCACCCGCGTAACCGGTGAGGAGTGTGAGCGAGAGCGCGATGATCGCGAAAGTCATTCCGATGGTCAGTGTGGTGACGGCGGACGTCACCATCAGCAGACGGATCAGGTAGACGATGACGATCAGTGCCAAGCCCCAGACGACGGCCTTGCGCACGCTCGGCACGTGGTAACGCTCGCGAGTACGGGTGACCGCTCCACGCAACCGGTCCTGTGGGAGCACGATCAGCACCACGAACAGCGCGATCATCGGCAGGGAGACACGGAAATTCGACGTCCAACTCCAACTCGTCGGGAAGTACGCCAATACGTACGTACCGGCAAGCCCGAGGACCACGGCGCCGACGAACGTGCGCGGAATGCTGCGCAACCGGCCGAACATGGCCGCGGCAAACGCGTCGATCACCAAGAGTGTCAACATGTTCGCCTCGAGTGTGCCGCCACTGATCGGGGTGATCAGGATGCCGGCCAGGACTGCGAGCGTCGAACCCATCGCCCAGGACAGGGCCGCAAGACGCTCCGGATTGTGGCCGTTGAGGCGCAACAGTTCCGGATCGTCGACGACGCCGCGCATCGCGACACCGGCGCGGGTGCGCGTGAACAGGATGCGCAGGCCCACGGCGATGGCGATCGCAACGAGGATGCAGATCAACTCGTGGTAGCGGATGCTCGCGCCGAACACCGTGATCTTGGACTGGTCGCCGAAGAACATCTGCATCGTCCGAGCGGTCTCGGGGTGCCAGAACCAGTGCGAGATCGAGAGCATTCCGAGCAGGATCGAGACCGTCACAACGATTTTGGTGACCTCGGCGGTATCGCGCAGACCCTTCATGATCAGGACGTAGAGGCCGAGGCCCATCAGTGGCCCGACCAGGACGAGTGAAATCAGCAAGGCGACGACGGTGGGAAGTTCCCAGCCGTAGCGCAACTGCCAGTAGATGAACGCACCGAGCATTGCCTGTGCACCGTGCGCGAAGTTGAAGATGCCTGACGTGTTGTACGTGAGTACCAGCCCGGAGGCGGCGATCGCGTACACGGACCCCAGGACCAGGCCCAGGATCGTGAAAGTGACAAAAGTGTTCATGGCTGAACCCTCGTTAGGGACTCGGGCGGCGGTTGGCGCTCGCCGCCCGAGTCGGAAGAATCAGGACTGCGGCTTGATGACGTTGGCGTTCTGGTACTTCGTCGACACGCGGTCAGCGCCGAGTTCGGTTCCCCAGGTGCTCTTGTCGGTCGCGACGAGGTACTTGGGGTCGCACTTGAATTCGCCCGCGGTGGACGGGAACGCCTGCGCGTAGGTACTGCCCTTCAGAGAGGTCATGAGTCCGCAGGTGGCCGGCATGTTCTTGCCGGGATCGGTGACGGCGTGCAATCCGCCGCCGTCCCACTCGTGAATGTTCGAGAGTTCGTTCACCATGCACTGACGCGTCAGATCGCTACCGCACTCGTCCGCGGCGGCCGCCCACAGCAGGAACGACGACGCCGCCTGCATACCGAGGAGCGCGGTCTTGCCACCTTGCTCGGAGACAAGATCGACGTACTTCTTCACTGCGGGGACCTTGTCCGCGTTCTCGAGCATCTGGAAGGTCATGCCCGCGTTGAGGTTGTCGAGCAGTCCGGTGTCCTTGTTCCAATCGGAGACGGTCGCGCCGTACCAGGTGGCTTCACCGAAGAAGATGGGATCGATCCCGACCTGATCGAGCGCCTTCACGAAGTTCAGCTCCGACGGGCTCGCCGATCGTGACGTCCAGATCCCCTTCGCGCCGCACTCCTTGTACTTCTCGGCGAACGGCACATAGCTCGATTCCCCCTCGTAGTTGAGGGTGACGCCGCAATCCTTGAGCTTGAAACCCGCAGCCTCGGCGATCGAGCGAATCTTCGTGGTGGAGCTGATGATCGTGGGCATCGTGCTGTTGACGACGTCGAAGTCGTTTACCAGATCGGGGTGCATCTCGGCCATCTGGAACCACTGCGAACCGTTCGCGTAGTCGACCGGGAACGGGACACCCTGGAATGTCATCGGTCCGTTGGCTGCGTCGGGTGACACGGTGAAGCCTGGCACGGACACCAGGTTGCACGCGACACGCGTCTGCTCGGCGGTCTGATCCATCGCGAAGCCGTAGCCGACCATCATGAACTGGCTCGCGCACGCTTCCTGCATGACCGAGTTGGCCTGCGTCATCGCGGCGTCGTAGTCGGTACCGACAACCTTGCGGCCGTTGATGCCACCCTGATCGTTGCACCAAGAGATGAGCGCGTTCACCGCATCGCTCATTTCCTTGTTCAGCCCAGGAGACTTCACATAACCGCGGTCGTCACCGAACCCGATCTTGATCTCGGTGTCGCTGACGCCTTGATCGGTTGCGCCGGTGGCGTCGCCTTCACCACAGGGCGAATCGAGGGTGCCGAACTTCGCGTCGGATGTGCTCGACGCAAGGTCTGCGCTGACGCCGGGTCCGCCGACAGCGACGGCGTAGGGATCGTCACCACGATTCGATGCGCAGGCTGACGCCAGAACGGCGGTCGCGGCGAGTGCCACGATCAGCTTCGTGGACTTGTTGGGCTTCACGGTCGGAGCTCTCCTTCTCACTGACAGACACCGAGAAACAGGGGTGAAACCCCTGTTCCGGTGCGCTCGGTGCCCGTAGGTAATCAGCGTTTAAAACGGTCCGAATGTGCCTTCCCGGTGAGTGAGACCAAAAAGTGAGGTCCCACACAGGGTTCCGATTTCGTGGCGCTGAACACATCGCGAACGGCAGCGCCGCAGCCCACGCGCGGGGACGTACTCCGCGGAGCCCCTGTTCGCATCCCGTTCGCTGTACTTTTACGCGTTCGATACGCACAATTCACGTTGTGACCGCAGAGCTCGTAATCCTCCTGGTGGTAGTTGTCACCGCCCTCGCGTTCGATTTCACGAATGGTTTTCACGACACCGGTAACGCAATGGCCACCTCCATCGCGACCGGAGCACTCAAGCCCAAAGTTGCGGTCACCCTTTCCGCGATCCTGAACCTGGTCGGTGCGTTCCTGTCCGTCGAGGTCGCTGCGACCGTGGCCAAAGGCGTCGTCAACCTCGGTGCGGTCAGTGGGCAGGATCTGCTGCTGATCGTCTTCGCCGGTCTCGTCGGCGGAATCATCTGGAATCTGGCGACCTGGCTGCTCGGATTGCCGTCGAGCTCCTCACACGCACTGTTCGGCGGATTGATCGGCGCCGCAATCGCCTCCATCGGTATGGGCGGCGTCGAGTGGGGTGGAGTTCTGACCAAGGTCGTCGTCCCCGCGATCCTCGCGCCGGTCGTCGCGGCCCTGGTCGCAGGCGTCGGTACCAAGCTCGTGTACCGAATCACCGCATCCGTCAAGGAAGACGAGCGTGAGCGCGGTTTCCGTTTCGGCCAGATCGGCACCGCCTCGCTGATCTCACTTGCGCACGGCACCAATGACGCCCAGAAGACTATGGGCGTCATCTTTTTGGCCCTGGTCGCTCACGGCACCATCACCGCCGAGACCGAGATGCCGTTCTGGGTGAAGTTCACCTGTGCCGTCGCGATCGCTCTCGGCACCTACCTGGGCGGTTGGCGCATCATCCGCACCCTGGGCAAGGGCCTTGTCGAGATCGCCGCGCCGCAGGGTCTGGCAGCCGAAGCGTCGTCCGCCGCCATCATTCTCACGTCGAGCCACCTCGGACTCCCCCTCTCGACCACCCACGTCGCCACCGGATCGATCCTCGGTACCGGCATCGGGCGCAAGGGCGCCGAGGTCCGCTGGGGCGTCGCAGGCCGGATGGCCGCCGCCTGGTTGATCACCTTGCCGTCGGCCGCAGTGGTCGGCGCCATCTGCTGGGCACTCGCGCATCTGATCGGCGGCCTGGCCGGCGTGCTCGTCGTCTTCGCTGCCCTCATCGCGTTCGCGATCTTCATGTACCTGCGTTCGCGTAAGGAACCCGTAGACGCCGCCAACGTGACCGCCGAATGGGACGAGAATCCGGATGCGACGGCTCGCGAGATTCCGACTGCTGATCCCACTCCGTCCACCGAACCCACTCGCAACTCCTGAAAGGGGCGCAAGAGAATGCATCTACTCACCGATACCCTCGATTCGCTCTGGCAGGTAGTGGCAGTCGGACTGCTCTTCGGAGCCGGACTGCCGGCGATCTTCGCCTTCGGCCTCAAGTCGCTGAGTCTGCCGAACGCCGACGGCACCGAAGGACCGTCCACCCTGGGTAAAATGGGTGCGTACCTCTGTTTTGCGGTCGTGCTCGTCACGATCTTCGCCGGAATTCTGTTGTTGATGAAGAACTTCTTGGCCAGCACGTTCGGAATCCACGTCTTCTGAGTGGTCGTCGCGGCGCACCACTGAAACCACCGAAACGAAAATGAGGCCGAGGATTTGAGCAAGTATTCATTGCGCAGCGTGCTCGACTGGCTGCGTGCCGGGTATCCCGAGGGCATCCCGGACAAGGATCATTTTGCGCTGCTCGCCGTTCTCCGTCGTCGTCTGACCGACGAGGAGATCGAGCAGGTCGTTTCGATGTCCATCGAGTCGGCACACGAAGTGCCGGACCGCCACGTCGACTACGACACCATCCGCGCCATCATCGAGGGAATCCTCAACGAGGAGCCGTCCGAGGACGACGTCGATCGTGTCACCGAAAGGCTGCGCGCAGGTGGGTGGCCGGTCATCGAAGACGTGGACACCGACAACGAAGTTCGAGACGTGAGCTGACGTCATGGCCCTTCCGCCCTTCCTCACGTCGATAGTCGGCTGGTTGCGGGCCGGCTATCCCAATGGCGTCCCCGAGCAGGACTACATCCCACTTTTCGCGCTCCTCACTCGCAGACTCTCCGAAACCGAGGTCGACGCCGTCGCCGACGCGTTGATCGAGGACGGCGATCTGCCCATCGAGAAGACCGACATCCAGGTCCTCATCACGAAGATCACCAACGAGATGCCACTCGAAACCGACGTCGACCGCGTACGAAGCCATCTGGCTGCCGGTGGTTGGCCGCTGGCCGGGCCGGACGTCCGGTGAACGTTCTTCGCACACTGGCCGTTCCACAGGGTGAGGCGGTCTTCGAGGTACTGCCTGCCATCGCGCAGATCCTGGACGGCGTGCACGACGCCGTGCTTCCCGTCCCGGCGGCCGACGCACGCGAGACGGCCCGACTGAGCGACGCTCTGCACCCCGATCAGCCAATCGACGACGGCATCTCGCTGGTGGTCGCCACGTCGGGGACCACCGGAACCCCGAAGGGCGCGATGCTCGCCGCGAGCGCACTGCGAGCCAGCGGCGACGCGACCAATGAACGCCTCGGCGGCACCGGATCCTGGTTGCTGGTTCTCCCCCCGCACCACATCGCCGGGATGCAAGTTCTGTTGCGCAGTGTCCTCGCCGGAACACAACCGGTGATCGTCGACGTCAGTGCGGGTTTCGACCCTGCCGCATTGCCGGGCGCTGTCGCCGCGATGAGCGGACCGCGCCGCTACACCTCGTTGGTGCCGACGCAGTTGGTCAAGGCACTCGGTGATCGCGCCGCGGTCGAGGCTCTGGCTTCGCTCGACGCGGTTCTGCTCGGCGGCGCTGCTACTCCCGCACCGGTACTCGCGCAGGCCACCGAAGCGGGCATCACCGTCGTCCGCACCTACGGGATGAGCGAAACGTCCGGCGGTTGCGTCTACGACGGAATCCCGTTGTCCGGAGCACAGATTCGTATCGACGACGGGCGAGTACTGCTGGGCGGACCGATGCTCGCGTCCGGGTACCGCGGGCTTCCCGACCACCCCGCTTTCGCCGAGCCCGGGTGGTTCCGGACCGACGACGCCGGAGCTGTGGTCGACGGGGTCCTTCGCATCAGCGGCCGGTTGGACGAGGCAATCTCCACCGGCGGGCTGACCGTCGTACCGCAGGTGGTCGAGGCCGCGCTGGCCGATCACCCCGCCGTTCGCGAGTGCGCGGTGATCGGCATCGAGGACCCGCGGCTGGGGCAGCGGGTGGTGGCCGTCGTCGTACCCGAGGGCGAAGCTCCGACGCTCGACGAACTACGCGCACATGCTCAGCGGACACTCGACGTCACCGCAGCGCCGCGGGAACTCTTCGTCCTGGACGCGCTCCCCCTGCGCGGACCGGGCAAGCTCGACCGCGCCGCCCTGGTGGCTCGGTTCAGCTAGCAGCCGCAGCCCGATTGTTCAGCCGCAGGCCTGATCAGCGCCGCGGCTGCACAATCAGCGCGCGGCTCCGCGGAGGCAAGCCCGCTCGAACCTTTCGCGGACACGTTCGAAGTCGCGAAGATCCGCCCATACCCACCGGAACACCTCGAACCCCGCGTCCCGGATCGCGTCCTCCCGCAGTTTCTCGCGCTCTACCGCCCTCCCTGGATTGTCGCCGCGATACTTGACCATCCCGTCGAACTCGCCCACCACACCGTGCTCTTTCCAGAAGAAATCGACTCTCCCGATGAACCGGCCACCGTGACGGATCTCGTGCTGCAGGGTCGGCATCGGCCAACCGTCGTCGCGCATGCGTACCCGGCTGATGGACTCCCCCGGACTCTCGGCACCTGGTTCGATGAACGTCGCCGCCACTCGAGCGCGACTCATTCCCAGCCGTCCGCGCGCATGATCGAGCGAAGCGTCGACGTTCTCACGCCTCATCCCACGTCGCAGGGCGCAATCACCGATCACCACGGCGGTCTCGAACGGCGTCGTCCGTGCGAGGTCGACGAACGTTCGCGCAAGCGACGTGGTTGCGACGCCGTCGATCAGCACGACCTCCTCGGCCGGGACCACTGCCGGATGAAGATGCAAGGTTTGACTCTTCCGCCCACCCGAGCACCGGTTACGCGTCATGTGCACGGTGTCCAATCGCAATCCGCCGCAATCCAATCCGTGCATGACCGCTGCCGAAGCGTGGCTCACGATTGCGCCTGGTCCACAGCTTTCGGTGGCTACCATGACAGCGCAGCGGTGGCGTGCTCTCGCATCGAGTTCGCGGAAGTGATCGGCGCGCATGTAGATCCCCGCTGCGATTCGGTGCAGCTCGCCGCGCCTGACCGCTCGCTGCAACTGCGCGTCGCTGGTGCCGTCCCGGTGAGCCTGTGCCCGCGTAAGAATCTCCATGCAGCGAGCGTGATGCCGCCGCGCCCGCACACCGACAAGCAAGATCCGTCTGGGGATTGTTTGCCGGTTGTGGAGCACCGACCTCGCGCACTGTGCAAGTAACCGCAAGTTCCACGCAAGGTCCATGCAAGATCGGTCTGCCAAGCTTCATCCCATGAACCACACAGCTTCGCCTCTTGCCATCGAGGCCGACGGACTCGTCAAGAAGTTCGGCGAGCACCGCGCGGTCGACGGCGTCAGCCTCACCGTCCCCACCGGCTCGGTGTTCGGCGTCCTCGGGCCGAACGGCGCCGGCAAGACCACCACCGTCCGCATGCTCGCCACTCTCCTTCGCCCCGACGGCGGTGAGGCGCGCATCTTCGGCCACGACGTCAGCCGTGAACCCACCGCGGTCCGATCCCTGATCGGCGTCACCGGTCAGTACGCCTCCGTCGACGAGGATCTGACGGCGACCGAGAACCTCGTGATCTTCTCGCGGCTGCTCGGCCTGAGCCGCCGCGATGCGCGCACCAAGTCCCTCGAACTCCTCGAGGAGTTCGATCTGGTCGAGGCCGCGACCAAACCGCTGAAGAACTTCTCCGGTGGCATGCGTCGACGCCTGGATCTGGCGGCAAGCCTGATCGCGCGCCCGCCGCTGCTGTTTCTCGACGAGCCCACCACCGGCCTCGATCCGCGCACCCGCGCCCAGATGTGGGTGACCATCCGGCGACTCGTCGCCGAGGGTTCGACGGTGTTGCTCACCACGCAGTACCTCGACGAAGCCGATCAACTGGCCGATCGCATCGCGGTGATCGACCGCGGCCGCGTGATCGCCAACGGCACCGCCGACGAACTCAAGGCTTCGGTCGGGATCTCCTCGCTCCAACTCAAGCTGGTCGATCGTGATCGCACCGAGGAGGCTCGCTCGCTCATCGCCGCTGCGCTGAGCGTCGAGGTGGGTGTCACTCCCGAGGTCGGGCGGATCACCGCCCCGCTGAGCGACCCGTCGATCACGGCGGACCTGTTGATCCGTCTGCGTGAGCAAGGTATCGCCGTCGACGAAATCAACGTACAGAAACCCAGCCTGGACGAAGTGTTCCTGACCATCACCGGGCACCAGCCCGAAGACGGTGGTCGCAACGACGCCCAGTCCGACAACGACTCCGATCGGAGCGTCGCATGACAACCACTCTCACCAAACCCCGGTCGCCGATAGCCCAGCCGGATGCCGCACCCCGCCGCATCAGCCTGCAGCAGAGCTTCGCGAACACGTTCACGATGGCGTACCGCGGAATTCTCAAGATCAAGCACAACCCCGAGCAACTGTTCGACGTCGTCATCCAGCCGATCATCTTCACGTTGATGTTCACCTACATCTTCGGCGGCGCGATCGCCGGTGACGTGACGGCATATCTGCCGACGATCATCCCCGGCATCCTCGTCCAGACCGTCATCACCGGTTCCATCGTCACGGGCACTCAGCTTCGTGAGGACATGGACAAGGGCGTGTTCGACCGCTTCAAGTCCCTTCCCATCGCTCGTATCGCCCCGCTGTCCGGTGCATTGCTCGCCGACGTCGTGCGCTACGGCATCGCCACGACCATCACGTTCATCGTCGGTTTCGCGATGGGTTACCGCCCCGCAGGCGGCGTGGTCGGCATTCTGTCTGCCGCGATCCTGGTCATGGTGTGCGCGTTCTCCATCAGCTGGATCTTCGCTCTCATGGGCGTGCTGATGAACAAAGCGTCCACGGTGCAGGGTGTTTCGATGCTCGTGCTGTTCCCGCTGACGTTCCTGTCGAATGCGTTCGTCGATCCTGCCACCATGCCGAGTTGGCTTCAGAAGTTCGTGAACGTCAATCCGGTCTCACACCTGGTGACCGCGGTTCGCGAGCTGGCCAACGACGGCCACTTCGGTATCCACGTCGTGTGGTCGCTGGTGGGCGCCGCGGTGATCGTTGCCGTCATGGCACCTTTGACCGTGCGGATGTACATGCGCAAGACATAAGTCCCGCACCATCGTCCAGACCTAGTCCAGCACCGGTCCGCGAAGCGCAGCCAACACTGCTTCGCGGACCGCTCTGCGTGAGTAACCCGATACCTTCTCGGTTTCCACAGACCACCTGTCGGCTCCGACCAGACCAACCGCGAAGTCGGAGAGGCGCGCGTGATGGAGCGAGACGAAGTCTTGTCTCCCCGGCATTTTCAACGACAAAGCCATCAGTTCGACTCCGCGTTCGATGTTGCCCGTGACAAGATCGAACGACCCGATCGCCGACGCCAACGAACCCGCGAGCGGCAGGTCCGCGTAACCGTTGGGATCGAGCTTGAGAGCACTCGACTCCTTCATCTGCAGAACGCGGCCCGCCACCAGTTCGTGCCGGCCGTGAACTGCGTGAGCGCACACAGCCGCGGCACCGAGCAGAACGACGAAGGGATCACCGAAGATGTTCTCGATCGCAGAACCCAACAGCTCCAGCGCTTCTCGATACCGAGCCAAGCCCTCGTCGATACGGCCGTCCGCGAGATCCGCCTCGGCGATACTCGCTGTGAGCGCCGCGCGCCGTTGATCGGTTTCGATGGCCCCGGTCCCACCCGAATGCGCCAATGCCGGACGTGCACGATCGAGAAGCACCCGACCACCAGCGGTGTCACCGGCCGCGATCATTGCTCCGGCTTGAAAGCAGATGAGCTGCATCGCCTCGTCACGCGCACCGAGGCGTTCCATCGACGCCGCCGCGATCGCGTAGAACTCGATGGCCTCGCCATAGCGGGCGGATTGGCTGTGAACCGACCCGACATGTTGGGCCGCCATCGCCAGACCCCACTCGTCACCGATGCTGGTGGCGTAGTCGAACAGAGTCTCCCCGTCCAGCAACGCACCGCGCAGATCTCCGATGTTCTCCCGCATGTTCGAACGCGCGGACAGCGCCGCCATTCGGGTCTCGGGATCGGAACTGCGAACGCCTTCGGCCACCAACCGCGCAAGTTTGTGGTTGGCGATCCCACTCGTGGTCAGCTTGATCAGAAATGCGAACAACGGACCGAGATCATCGCGCTCACGCAACAGCTTTCGAAGTCGGATCCGCGCACGGGCATGGTTTCGATCGGCCTCTCCGAAGAAGAGATGCATCGCCACCAGGATGAACGTAGCGCCCACCAGTTCTGCATTCACGTCGCGCAGATCGTTGTCCGCGGTCGCCCCGACGATCTTCGACGCCCAGTTCGAAATTTCCGAGTTCGATCCTCGTACGGCCCACAGAATCGCAAGGACGGGGAAGACGTTGGCTACGGTCACCGCGTCGCCGCGTTCCACGGCCCAGCGAAGTACAGCCAGAAGGTTGTCGTGCTCGGCGTCGAGGTCGGCAATCAGACGGAGCTGATCCGTCCGTGCACGCACGACGGCATCCTCGGCGATCGCAATCGCCCAGTCGTCGAGGCGCCGAATCACTTCCGGTCCCTCCCCGGACGCGGCGAGTTGCTCCTCGCCGTATTCACGGACAGTCTCGAGCATGTAGTACCGAAGATCTCCCTGCCCGTCGCTGACGGAAAGAAGTGACTGATTCACCAGCGCTTCGACGGCACTTGCCACATCGGTCAACTCGCCCCACCCGGCAACGGCCTGCGCCGAAGAAAGGG
The DNA here is from genome assembly GCF_001445685.1 of Rhodococcus sp. KB6. Lineage (NCBI taxonomy): Bacteria > Bacillati > Actinomycetota > Actinomycetes > Mycobacteriales > Nocardiaceae > Rhodococcus > Rhodococcus sp. KB6. The sequence goes on from NZ_LNAK01000102.1 coordinate 170,839, forward strand.
TGAAGCCGGCCGGGAATCGGCACAATCGACGCAACGCAATCTGATCCCCGCTGCCCAACAGATTCCAGCTCCAGTCGATCACCGCGTGCAGGGTGCGATGCCGATCCGGAGACGTCGGATCATCGGAGCGCAACAACGCGAACCTGTCTCGCAGTCTCGAACCGATTTCGTCGACGCTCATGGTGCGGACCCGCGCGGCAGCGAGCTCGATCGCCAGCGGGAGTCCGTCGAGCGTCGTACACAGCTTGACGACCGCGTCGACGTCCAGATGAACAGACGGCCGCACCGCACGGGCTCTCGCCGAGAAGAGTTCGACTGCCGAGCCGGTTCCGTCTTCGATCGCCAACGGCGGCAACGGGTACACCGCCTCGGCACTGATCATGAGCGGAGAACGACTGGTGGTCAGTACCGTCAGCTGACGACCGGCCGCGATCATCTCGGCCACGATCTCCGAACACGCGCCGATCACGTGCTCACAATTGTCGAGGATGAGCAACATCGGACCGGCGGACAGCGCCTCTTTGAGTCGCTCTCTCGCCGAATGCGTTCGGCCGACGGTCAATTTGCCTGGCGCCAGATCGGATTCGCTGATTCCGAGGGTGCCTCCGATGGCCGCGATGACATCTTCGCTGCTGCGCAACGACGCCAACTCCACGAGGACCACCGAGACGCCCGGCTGGTTCACGGATCCGCGCAAGCCCAATTCGTGTGCGAGACGGGTCTTTCCGGCGCCACCAGGTCCGAGAATGGTGACGACGCGCGAGCGGGCGAGCAAGGATTCGATCTGGTCGATGTCGTTGTCGCGACCGAGCAAGGTGTTGGGGGCAGCGCGGAGACCGATCGCACGCGCGGCCCGCGGTGTAGCCGCAGGTGCCCCGAGAAGTTCAGCATTGAGGGTCACCAGTGCGGGTGACGGATCAGCGCCCAGGCGATTGGCGAGGTGGTTGCGGAACTCCGCGAACACTTCGAGTGCCTCGTTGACTCGGCCTGCTCCGGCGAGCGCACGCATCAACGCCTCGGCCGCTGTGTCGTCGAATGGGCTCGCCAGATGGCGTCCGCGCACCAGGGGAATGGCTGCCGCGTACTCCCCCAATGTGAGCAACGCGTCGATCTGCGCCGTCTCCAGTTCGTCGTACACCCGGCCTGCGTCGAGCGCCAGACGATCTGCAACGTCGCCGACGACGTCACTCCCGGGGGTACCGCGCCACAGGCGCAATGACGCGGTCGTGACGGCGAGCGCTTCGGACGCGTCGGCGCCGACGGTGCGCAGACCACGGGCGGCGTCCGCAGCCCTGGCCAGGTCGACACGCTCCCGAGCGAGAGTGAGCCGGTATCCGGCCGCCGTGACTTCGAGGGCCCCGTCCGGGAGTGCAGATCGCAGGCGCGAGACCTGAGTGTGGAGGGCGTTCATCGGTGAGCGCGGCGGCTCCAGCCCCCAGACGTCGTCGATCAGGCTCTGCGCGGTACGTGGCTCACCCGGATTGCGAGCCAGCGCAACCAGCAGAGTTCGAGCTCGCGGACCCGGCAACGGAACCAGACGATCGCCCACTTTGGTCGAAACGGGTCCGAGCAAGGCAATGTCTGCCAGGTCTTCGCCCGACTGCGCGTACCTGGCGCGCTCACTCACGTCTCGAGTCATGTGCTGATCCACCGCGTTCGATCGTATTGCACAGTGCAAAGATCGTTGTATGGCAACAGCTGCTCAATGGATCGAAGGCGCGAGGCCGCGCACACTCCCGAACGCGATTGCGCCCGTGCTGGTCGGCACCGGAGCCGCGGCGTCCCTGGACCTCGCAGTGTGGTGGAAGGCGCTCCTGGCACTGATCGTCTCCTTGGCCTTGATCGTCGGGGTGAATTTCGCGAACGACTACTCCGACGGAATCCGCGGAACGGACGACGACCGCGTCGGGCCACTGCGCTTGGTCGGATCGAAGTTGGTCAGTCCCGGAGCTGTGAAGGCCGCGGCGATCAGCTGCTTCACCGTTGCCGCGGTAGCCGGGTTCGTTCTGGCGGCGACCACAGCCTGGTGGCTGGTTGCGGTCGGCGTGTTCTGCATCATCGGTGCCTGGTTCTACACCGGCGGCAAGAAGCCTTACGGATACAGCGGGTTCGGCGAGATCGCCGTGTTCATCTTCTTCGGACTGATTGCAGTGCTGGGAACTCAGTTCGTACAGGCCGAGCGGGTGGATCTGGCCGGGCTGGCCGGCGCGATCGCCATCGGCTCGTTCTCGAGCGCGGTGCTCGTTGCCAACAATCTTCGAGACATCCCGACCGACACCGAGTCCGGAAAGATCACTCTCGCAGTCCGGCTCGGCGACGCCAGGACACGCACGCTGCACGTGATCCTGCTGGCCGTCCCGTTCGTCGCGACCCTGCTGCTGATCCTGCGTACTCCGTGGGCATTGCTCGGATTGCTGGCGTTGCCACTGGCAATCCGAGCCAACGCCCCACTGCGTTCGGGCGGGCAGGGTATGGCCCTGATCCCCGCGTTGCGCGACACCGGACTCGCCATGCTCGTCTGGGGTGCCGCGACCGCAGTTGCGCTCAGTCTCGCCTGAAAGTCGACGGACTCAACGGTTGTCCGGGACGAACGCGCTGAGCAGGAAGTTCACGATCGAGATGATCAGCGCGCCCCAGACTGCCGTCCAGAAGCCGTCGACCGTCAAGCCGTAGGACGTTCCGGACGAGATCCACGCCGTCAGCATCAGCATGAGGGCGTTGATCACGAGCGTGAACAATCCGAGAGTCAGGATGAGCAGCGGTAGCGAGAGAAGCTGCACTACCGGCTTGATGAACGCGTTGACCACCGTGAAGATCAAAGCGATCACCGCGATCACGAGAACCGTGCCCCAGGTGCCGTTGTCGTGGTTGGCGATCGTGATGCCGGTGACCCACGCCGACGCCAGCCAGATGGCTATGCCGTTGATGATGAGACGTGCCAGAAATGTCATGTCTGAATGCTGGCACATCCCTCCCGTGCATGCGGAACCGTGCCGAATCTAGGCCGCGCGATTCATCTTCGCTTCCAACCGCTCACGGATCGCCGACATCGTGACCTGCGTTTCGAGGGCCTGACGGGTAGGCCCGTCGGCGACACGCAGGATGCCGAGCAGGATGTGTTCGGCGCCGATGCGATTGTCCTTGTGCGCGAGCGCTTCACGGAGCGAGAGTTCCAACACCTTCTTGGAGTCCTTCTCGAATCGTGAACGAGGGAACCCGAATCGGCTCTTGCGAGAAGTATCGACGCCGTCCGGCACAGGAGTCTCGTCCAGCACACCTTCGCCGAAGGACTGCTCGAGACTCTCCCGAACCGCATCGAGATCGATGCCGATCGACTTGAGTATCTCGGCGTCGTCGTCGAAATTGTTCGAGCTACCTTCGTTCGAGCCGGCGCCGGCGTGGCGGATCACGTCGAGCGTGACACCAGACTCGGTGAGCACCTCGGTGGCGATGCCCCGATCAGAGGTGAGCAGCGCGGTCAACAGTTCCATCGGAGTGACAGGACCGGAGCCGGCGACAGCATCGACAACGACGCCTCGAGCCTGTGCGGAGAACCTTTCGAACATGGCAATTACCTGCCCTTCTCGCGCAGTGAACGCAGCATCGATTCCGACTGCGCGGACGCGTATTTCTTGTGGACGGCTTGACGGCTGACCTCGAGAGCTTCCGCGATCGCCTGCCAGGACCATCCGTGACGGCGCGCATTGGCGACCTGAATGGCCTCGAGTTTTTCGAGTAGACGACGCAGCGCTCGAACAGCACGCAATCCCTCGGTGGGATCCGGGCTACCGGCGGCAGCAGCGAGAGAGGTTGCTTCGGTCATGTTGTCAATTTAGGTTGACAACCGGAATTTGTCAACCAAAATTGACAGGCGCGCCTAGTACCCGGCGACGGCCCCGTCCACTGCCACCTGCAAGTCGGCCTGCACAGTTCGGGCGATATCCATCGGCTTGTCCGGAAGTTCGGTCACCGGCATTCCGACAAAGACACTCGCGGCCTTGACGTCGCCGGCCACCGGACCGTAATTGATGCCGATCGACACCAGCGCCGGTGAGCATCCCAACTTCTCGGCGCGCGCGACGATGTGGCCGATTCCGCTGTTGACGTGCTGCAGCCGCGTCGGATCTTCGGTGTTGCACGTCCCTTCCGGGAAAATCGCCAGACAGTCCCCGTTGCCCAGCCGCTCGGCCGCGACGTCCATCATCACTCGGCCGGCATCCGAAACTGCACGGAGGCCGTAGTTCTTGCTGCGAAAAACCGGGATGCTGCCCATCATGTCGACCTTCTTGCGCTGTGAAGGATCAACGAAGAGTTCGTCTTTGGCGAGGACCCGGGTCCGTCCGATCACTCGACGCAACGGAGTACGCCACGCGGTCGCGGCGAGCGTGAACTGGTCGCTCTCGGTCAGATGATTGACTGCCACGACCAACTGCGTCTTACGTTCCAGGAGAGTCTTCAGCGCAGCTTCCGCACCCGGCGCGTACCTCACTCGCGGGCGGTACTTCAGCGCCAATGCGGCATAGGCGAGCTTCGCCACGAATCGGTTCTGCTGATGACTGCGGTAGTACTCGTACACAGCCTCGTAATTGTCGAGTGAAACTTCAGGATTGCCCATGATCCGCCCTCGCTGGAGAAGTGCCCCTTGACCAAACGATACACAACCTACGGTTGCGTAGGTTTGCGTTACAGAAGGCGTAGCGCTGGGAGAAACGCACTTCTCGAGGTAAAACGGTTTCTGTGATCCGCTCGGCCATATCCACCGACCTACCCGCACTGCAACAGATCGAGGTCGCCGCGGGCGAACCGTTCCGAGACATCGGGATGGACGCCATCGCAGACGATCCACCGCCGACGCTCGACGAGTTGAACGATTTTCTCGCGGCCGAGCACATCTGGGTTCAGACCGACGCGAACGACGTGCCCGTTGCGTACGCACTCGTCGAGATCGTGGACGGCGGCGCGCATATCGAACAGGTCTCCGTTCACCCCGATCATGCCCGCAAAGGCCTCGGAGCCCAGCTGATCGACGCCGTCACCGAATGGGCGGCGGACCATCACCACGATCTCGTGACTCTGACGACGTTTGTCGACGTTCCGTGGAACGCGCCGTACTACGAGCGCCTCGGGTTCGTGCGCCTGGCCGAGAACACGCTCTCCCCCGGCCTGATACGCATCAGAACGGACGAGCAGTCGTCCGGGTTGGACGCCTGGCCGCGCGTGACGATGAGCCGCCCGTCACACGGTCCGGCGCCGGCGATTCAGGAACTGGCCGTCCACGCACCCGAACGGACGAACTCGTCCAGCACTGTCGTCGGGCCGAGCAGGTCGATCCCTTCCGAAGCCACCCATTCGTCGTTGTAATAGGTGCCCGAGTAACGCTCTCCGCCGTCGCACAGGAGGGTGACGACGCTGCCGCTGCGCCCGGCCGCCATCATTTCGGCAATCAACGCAAAAGCTCCCCACAGGTTCGTCCCCGTCGAGCCGCCCACTTTGCGCCCCAGGGCTGCGCTGGCGTGCCGGGCGGCCGCGATCGAGCCTGCGTCCGGCACCTTGATCATTCGGTCGACCACCTGACCGACAAACGACGGTTCGACGCGCGGACGGCCGATGCCCTCGATCCGGGAACCTCGCGTACCGACGATCGACGGATCGCTCGCTCGCCACGCGTCGAAAAACACGGAGTGCTCCGGGTCCACCACGCACAGCCCCGTGTCGAATTTCCGGTAACGAAGAAAGCGGCCGATCGTGGCACCGGTTCCGCCCGTCCCGGCTCCGACGACCACCCAGTCGGGAATCGGATGTTCCTCGTGTTCGAGCTGAGTGAAGATCGATTCGGCGATGTTGTTGTTTCCGCGCCAATCCGTCGCGCGCTCGGCGTGGGTGAACTGGTCCATGTAGTGACCGTTCAACTCACTCGCGAGCCGATGCGATTCCGAGTAGATCGACGACGGATCGCTCACGAAATGACAACGTCCCCCCTGCGCCTCGATCAACGCGATCTTGGCGGGACTCGTGCTCGCGGGCATCACCGCAACAAAATCCAGGCCCAGCAACTTCGCGAAATACGCCTCGCTGACAGCCGTCGATCCGGACGACGCTTCGATGACAGTGGTCTCTTCGGTAACCCAGCCGTTGCAGATCGCGTAGAGGAAAAGCGACCGTGCGAGTCGATGCTTGAGACTCCCCGTGATGTGGGTCGACTCGTCCTTCAGATAAAGCTGGACGGTCCAGTTACTCGGCAGCGGATAGCGCAGCAGGTGTGTGTCCGCGCTGCGTTGCGCGTCGGCTTCGATCAACCGCACCGCGTTGTCGACCCACTGGCGTGAGGTCCGACGGTCGACGTCGAGCGACCCCGTGGTCACCGCCCGTCTCCGCGCAGCTTGGAGCGAAGATCGTCACGATCGGACCGACGCTGGGCGTCGACCGCCGCAATGCCCGCATTGACACGCTTGCGCAGTTTCGCGAAGAGCAGCAACGACAGCGGCAGCGCGATCAGAACTGCGAACAGCGCCGCGACGATCAAGGGAACGTCCGTGCCGGCGAGCTTTCCGCCACCGATGATGACGGCACCGATCACGACGACAAGCAGCAGCCGAGCGACCGAGTACAGCACCACGTCGCGGGCTAGTTGACCCTTGGTCACCGGCCCGGAAGCCGACTTTGCTTGCCCAGAGTTTGCGGAAGGTTTACTGGCCTTGACCGGCTCAGAAGGAACATTTTCGGGGTTTTCAGACAACTGACTCACCCTCTCAGGTTACCCATTCCGAATACGGGTGGGACCGAGCCCGCTATATCCATTTTGTCCTTTACTTAAACATTACTTTTTCTTGAAAGATCGACTACCCGGCTATATCTGTGCAAACATTGCGCTACCACTCAGAAAACGGTCGAATGTGAGCGAAGGACTTCGAAACAAACTCGACGCAGGTTTTTGGCAACTGGTCGACACACCGGTTCGGAACCAAAGTTCGGAATCACTGCTCGGTTCGGAATCACTGTTCGTCAAACGTTCGACATCAACATGGAGGACCTCACAATGAGCGCACCAACCTTCAATACCGCCGCAGACGCACTCATGACGCCCGGACAGGTAGCGGCATTGTTTCATGTCGATCCCAAGACCGTGACCCGCTGGGCACACGCAGGACGACTGGGCTCGCTTCGCACGCCAGGAGGACATCGTCGATTCCGTGAGACCGAGGTCATGCAGCTTCTGCGCTCGCTGACCACCGAAGCAGACAACAACTGAGCAACTTCACCTCACTTCGAAGCACTTTGCAGTACCCGACAGATCTTGCAGTACCCGACAGATACAGCACTAGCGCACTGAGCCGAAACGCTTGTCCGCACCACTTCTGGTGAAGCGGGGCGGAGACTGAGTAGGCTCGACTTCAGTTCCCTGAGGAGGTGCGCCGTGTTGTATCTGTTGGCGTTGGTGGGTTTGGTGACATTGATCGTTCTGATGTGGAAGGCATTCGGGCCCGATCCGTCGACGCGCACCCCGGTGAGCGGTGTACGCGGGCCGGATGACGATCCCGAATTCCTGTGGAATGTGAACCAGCAAACACGACGCAAGCGCACGGAAGGTCCGGACGTACCGCCGACTGACGCGTCGACGTAGCGTCCGGGCTCGCCCGGCTATCCGATTACCGCCCCGTCAACGCGAACGGGGAGGCCGGAAAGTCCTGCGCAACCACCGCAGCCAACTCCAGCACCGCTTCCCGAGTACCTGGACGCAGCCGGTCCAGATCGATTTCGGCGCCCTCTTCCAAATGCGGATCGAACGGAATCAGTTTCACCGCTCGACAGCGCTGCTCGAAGTGCTCGACGACCCGCGGCAGATCAACCTTGCCCGAGCGAGGCCGTACCGCGTTGATGACAGCTACGGACGTGGCGACCAGCCTGCTGTAACCGTGAGCGTCGAGCCAGTCAAGTGTTGCGGAGGCGCTACGTGCACCGTCGACGGAACCGGAACTGACGACGATCAACGAATCTGCACCTTCGAGAATGGCCTGCATCGCCGAGTGCATCAATCCGGTGCCGCAGTCGGTCAGAACTATGCTGTAGAACTTCTCGAGCATGTCGACCGTGCGCGTGTAGTCCCCACCGCTGAAGGCCTCTGAAACTGCTGGATCGCTGTCGGAGGCAAGCACTTCGAGCCGGTGTCGATTTTGCGATGTGTAGCCACGGACGTCGCTGTACTTCTCGATGCTGTTCTCGTCGCGCAGCAGGTTTCGCACTGTTGCCGGAGTTTCGAGCGGGATCTTCTGGCTCAGCGTTCCCCGGTCGGGGTTTGCATCGACAGCGACGACGCGATCGCCGCGGATCGAGCCGAACATCGACCCCAGTGTCGCTGTGGTCGTGGTCTTTCCGACGCCGCCTTTGAGACTGAGCACCGCAACCTTGTAGCAGCCCTGCAGCGGCTGGTTGATCTGGCGCGTCAACTCGACGAGGTGCTGCTCCTTTGCACCGTTTCCGAGGTTCACCGATCGGCCGGACAACGTGTACAGCGCCTTGCGCCAGCCGCCCACCGGCGCAGGCCGGACAGGCCGCTTGACGAGGAGCGCAGCCGAGAGATCTTGCGCAGTCATCGGGAGAGCGGACTCGAAGCGACTGTCCGGAGCCGAGGTGAGTCCGGTCTGCGGCATCGGAGCGCGAGTAGGTGGCGCCGTCGGCGGGGCCATCGGCACGGCCTGACCATTCTGGAGGGCGTGGCCGTTCTGCACCGGCGCAGCGCCGGGATGACCGAACTGCCGAATCGCGGGATTGGGCGGATGGACGCCGGGCGAAAAAGGTGCCTGCGGTTGCTGGAGCGGTCTCGCGGATGAATGCGCCGTCGGGCCGGGCTGCGAATTCTGGACAGGCTGCAGGTTCCGAACAGGCTGCGAATTCTGAACAGGCTGCGGAACGCCAGTTCGTGAATCCGGAAGCGACCCTCCACGATTCGTAGGTTCGTAGGTCTGCATCGGCATCGCAGGCGAGGTCGAGAACTGGCCGTTGATCGGGCCTGGCTGCGCTGCCGGATACTGGATGACCGGAGTCTTGGGACCTGGCACCGGAGCCGCTGGGGTCGTCGTCGGCGGCGGAGCGGCGGGTGCACTGGGCGCCTGGCCGGCGACTTGCTGGAGCGGCCCGGAGTCGACCGGGGCCACGAAGAGACTACGAACGTCGCTGGGAACCGAGTCCGATGACGGCTCGGGCGCGGATGCGCGCGGCTCGCGCCGCGTCGGCTCGGCAGGGCGCACCGGCTCCCACAATCCTGCTCCGGCGTCTTCAATCTTGTCGGCCATCTCGCCGCTCCCCCTCGTCGATCCCACAGCTACCAGACAGCTAGTAATTCGCCAAGCTGCATCGTAACTGTTGCCCGCCCCTGACGTACCTACCGGTAATACCTACAGACCGGTCGGCAGCCACCCACGGTACCTCGAGAGGATCAGGTGAGTCCCGCGTAGGAGTGCAAGCCGGAGACGACCATGTTGATGATGAAGAGATTGAACAGCATCGCAACAAAACCGGCGATGTTGATCCAGGCGGCCTTCGTCTCCCGCCACCCGGACGTTGCCCTCGCATGCAGGTAGGCCGCGTAGATCACCCAGGCGATGAAGGACATCGTCTCCTTCGGATCCCAACCCCAGAAGCGTCCCCACGCAGCTTCCGCCCAGATGGCACCGAGGATGACGCCGGCGCCGAACAGCGGAAACGCGATGATCGTGCTCTTGTACGCCAAGCGGTCGAGAGTCTGGGCATCGGGCAGTCGCTCTGCGATCCGGCCACCGATGCTCGTGCCTTCGTCACCGGGCGGGAACTTCAGTCGCAGCAGGAACAGAAGGCTCGCGATACCGCCGATCATGAAGATTCCGGAGCCGACGCTGACGATCGTCACGTGAATCGGAAGCCAGTACGAGCGTAGCGCCGGCACCACGGGAGCCGCGTCGGCGTAGAGGACCGTGCCGGCGAGGAACATCAAGATCAGAACCGGCACCAGCAGGAAGACCCACATCGGACGGTACGCCGGCTTGATCAACAGGACGTGCCCGACCAGCAACGACGCCGCACACGCCATCGCCACGAACTCGTACATGTTGCCGAGCGGGAATCGTTCCGTCGCAAATCCGCGGAGCACGATCGACGCGATGATCAGCACCGTTCCGACGACCAGGACAGCTCGGCCCATTCCGCCGAATCGTTCCGAGAGCGACTTGCTCGGAGTCTCCGCGACCCTGCCAGGCACGGACGCGTCGACACCGCCGGCGGAGACCAGTTCCTTGTCCTGGACCGCCTTTGCTCTGGCCGACGCGTACTGCACGATGAGCAGCACAAACGCCAGCACGAGCACGGTGAAGGCGGACTTGAAGGCCCAGTCGCTGTACTGCGCGAGTGTCTCGTTCGTTGTCATCGGGCGTTCTCCTGCGCGTGCGGTTGGTTCACCGCGGTGGTCGGATTGCTTTTCAGCAAGCGGTCGGCGAGGCGGTCGAACTCGTCGCCCCAGCCTGCGTGGTCGGTGCGGGCAAGCCCACCAAGTTCTACTACAGTACGTCGTTCGTCATCTGGATAGATACGTGCCCAGACGCGGCGACGCTTGATCACGAGCGAGACGAGTAGGCCCGCCATCATGGTCAACGCCGAAACCAACACCCACACCTGAGCGGGATCGTGGGAGACCTGCAGGTTCACGAAGTCGACGGCACCATCGAATCGCACCTGGGTTCCGTCGGCAAGCGTCGCGCTCTCCCCCGGAAACAGATTGACTCGATCCTGCTTGACCAGTCGGCCCTGATTGATCAGTTCGGTGTTGAGTTCGAACAGCGATTGCGGGTTACCGGTATCGAGTCCGGTGTCGCCCTTGTAGATGTCGATGGCGACTGCCGGATCGTTCATCGCCGGGTAACTCGACGACAGCAGGTTGCCGTGGAACAGCGCGGTGGGCGCGAACAATCCTTCGATGGCAATCTGATTCTTCCGACGCTCGTCCGCATCGGGATACATGCCGCCCGGCGGGTCGAAGCGCATCGCACCACTGCTCAGGAACGTCGTGGCGTCGTCCGGACGCCACTGGAGCGTCTCGGTGCGGGTCTCACCGTTCGGGAACGTGACGGTGAATGTCGGCGCATATCCGTGTCCCTGCAGGTACACACGATCGCCGGCGATCCGCAGTGGGTGGTTCACCTGGATGGTCGTGTCCCGCCAGGTATCGGACTCGAGGTCGTCGCCTGCCTGGTACGAGATGTCCGAGGTGAACATCTCGGCCTGACCGGTCTCGAGGTAGTCGGCCTGGAAATTCTTCACACGTACACACAGCGGGGTCATGCCGGTGCCGTCGAGGCTCAGACCGGCGACGAAGGAGTCGAACACTGCCGGCGAGGTCGTGCAGAACCCGGGGCCGTCGTTGGCGATGACGATGCGATTGCCCTCGTAGCCGAACAACTTGCCCGCGGCGATCGCGATCAACAATCCGACCAGCGAGAGGTGGAACACGAGGTTGCCGAACTCGCGGAGGTATCCCTTCTCCGCCGAGATGGTGATCTCGCCTTCGCGTCGTGATTTCGAATCGCCGCGACGCGTTTCGACGCGCCACCCGCGCAGTTCTTTCGACACCCGGGCAGCAAGTTCGTCGGGAGTCTCGCCGTCCACGACGCTCGTGGTGTGGTGCGGCAGGCGAGCAAGATTGCGCGGCGCATTCACCGGACGGGTGCGCAGCGCCTTCGCGTGCTCCACGCAACGCGGCAGGATGCAGCCGACCAGCGAGATGAAGAGCAATGCGTAGATCGCGGTGAACCAGAAACTGCTGAACACGTCGAACAATTCGAGGCGGTCCATCCACGGACCGAGCGTCGGACGCGCGGCGATGTAGTCGGTGACCTTGCCCTCGTTGAGGGTTCGCTGTGGCAGCAGGGCGCCGGGGATCGCAGCGAGCGCGAGGAGGAACAGCAGTACCAGCGCGGTCCGCATCGAGGTGAGCCCGCGCCAGGTGTTGCGCCCGAGTGCAACGACTCGACCGATCACCGACTGCTTCGGCAGCACGGGTTTCGGGTGGTCGTTATTGTCGTCAGCTGTCATATCGGCAGCGTCACCTCCGAGATAAATGCGTCGCGAACCCAGCCGACGAACTGGTCCCACGCGCCGGTGACGAGGGCGATCCCCACTGCCACCAACATGATTCCGCCGAAAATTTGAATGGTGCGTGCATTACGACGCAACCAGCCGACGCCGGTCAGCGCGCGCGCGGATCCCAGCGCCAAGATGATGAACGGCAGGCCGAGTCCGATGCAGTACGCGACGATCAACGTGACACCACGCGCGGCCGTCATCCCGTCGGTTCCCGCCGCTACGGACATCACGCCTGCCAATGTCGGACCGAGGCACGGCGTCCAGCCCAGAGCGAACACTCCCCCGAGCAGCGGCGCACCCACCAGTGACGACACGCGACGCGGTTCGAAACGAACGTCCTTCTGCAGCGCCGGAATCAGCCCGATGAAGACGAGACCCATTGCGATGGTGACGACACCGCCCACTCGCATCAGGACCTCGCGGTTGACGAGCAGCGTGGAGATCACGCCGAATACCGACGCGGTCGCGAGGACGAACACAACGGTGAAGCCCGCGACGAACAGTCCGGCCGCACCGGCCACCCTCAGTCGACTGCTCCGGGTGATCGTCCGCGTCTTCGCTTCTTCGGCGGTGATCGCGGGAGCGTCGGCACCGACGACGCCGGCCAGGTAGGACAGGTAGCCGGGAACGAGCGGCACGACGCACGGTGAAGCGAACGACACCAGACCGGCGAGCACACAGGCGCCGAGGGCGAGCAGAAGCGGACCGGACGACGCCGCGTTCTGAAACGCTTCGCCCACACCGGCACTCAGTGTGTCGCTGCCGGCCAGCAGCGTAGTGGTCGTGGTTGTCATCTTTACTGCGCGTCTTCCTGAGCTACTCGCTGGACGACGGGCAGCAAATCCTCGGCGAGAAGTTCTTGGAGGAACACCGCGGCGACGCGATGCTGGCGGTCCAGGACGATCGTCGTCGGAATGACCGACGTGGGGTAGCCGTCACCGAGGGCGATCAGCGAACGCATCGACGGGTCGTAGATCGACGGGTACGAGACCTTGTTGTCGACCACGAAGTCCTGCGCTTTGTTCTTGGTGTCGTCGCGGACGTTGATGCCGAGGAACTGCACGCCCGAATCCTTGGTCTGCTCGTAGACCTGTTCCAGGTCGTCGGCTTCGGCGCGGCACGGTCCGCACCACTGACCCCAGACGTTGAGAACGACGACCTTGCCCTCGAAGTCCTCGACACCGACCTTCTGACCTTCGTTCATCAGATCGGGCCCGGAGAGCTTGCCGATGGTGCCTCGGTCGGACGGCGGATCGTAGAAGATCTTGGTTTGTCCGCCCGGTGAGACGAAGTCGAAAGTTCCGCCCTGTGCGACGGCGTCGTCGCCGGTCGCGCAGGACGAGAGAAGAAGCATCGCCGACGCAGCGGCTGCGAATGCTGCGGCGATGCGGCGCGAAATCATGCTCCTGTCACTCTCGGGTCGGAGGCGCCGGCAGGTTCGGAGTAGACGATGTCGACCAGGGTGTCGCCTTCGTAGACCAGTGAAGTCAACGAGGCCAGTCCACACTGACGGTGACGGGGGTCGTGCCAGAGACGCTCGCCCTGCAGGAATCGACGCAGTGTCCAGACCGGGAGCTGATGGCTGACGACGACGGCTTCGTGTCCGACTGCCGCGACGCGTGCGGCATTGACGGCTGCGAGCATGCGATGCGCGATCTGCAGGTAGGGCTCGCCCCAGGACGGGGTGAACGGGTCACGCAGTTTCCACCAGTGACGCGGACGCGAGAGCGCACCGTCCCCGACGGCAACCTTGAGACCCTCGAACTCGTTGCCTGCCTCGATCAGGTTTTCGTCCGTGACGATGTCGAGCTTGTGTGCCTCGGCGATCGGAGTCGCGGTCTCTTGCGCCCGCTGCAGCGGCGACGCGACCACGTGGGTGATGTCGTGATCGGCGAGCACCGACGCGACCGCACGAGCCTGAGCTTCGCCCGCCACCGACAACCGGAAGCCCGGGAGCCGTCCGTAGAGGATCCCGCGCGGGTTGTGTACTTCGCCGTGGCGCAGGACGTGGACGATGGTGCGGGTGGACGTGTGGTCGGGGTGATCGGCGTCGGTCACAGTCGAGGGTCCTCGCTGAAGATGATGGATGTCGGAAGCGTGCGGGTGTTCTGGAATGGGAACTGGTCAGGGCTTGACGGCAGCAGCTGCGGCCTTGGCTGCGTGCGGCATGGCGTCGGCGATGATCGAGAAGGCTCGATCGTCGAGTGCTGCGGAGACGAACCACGCTTCGAACGCGCTCGGCGGCGGGTACACGCCGCGGGAGAGCAGTGCGTGGAAGAAGGCGGGGAATCGCCAGGTCTGCGCGGCTTTGGCTTCGTCGTAGTTGGTCACCGTGTTCTCGGTGAAGAACACGCTCACCAAGGTGCCTGCGTACTGCACTCGGTGTTCGACGCCTTCGGCGGTGAGTGCTTGGGTCATGAGGTCGCCGAGGGCGGTCGCGTTCCGGCCGAGCTTGGCGTACGCCTCGGCGTCGGCGGCGCGCAGGCTCGCGAGTCCGGCGGCGACGGCTACGGGGTTACCCGAGAGGGTGCCTGCCTGGTAGACGGGACCGTCCGGTGCGAGGTGGCCCATGATGTCGGCGCGGCCGCCGAATGCTGCGGCGGGCAGTCCGCCGCTCATGACCTTGCCGAAGGTGTAGAGGTCGCCTGCGACGTTGTCGATGCCGTACCAACCCGAGGCACTGACGCGGAATCCGGTCATCACCTCGTCCATGATCAGGAGTGCGCCGTGCTCACGGGTGAGACGACGCAGTCCCTCGTTGAAACCGGGAAGCGGTGCGACGGCGCCCATGTTTCCGGCGGCAGCTTCGGTGATGACACACGCGATGGCGCCGGGATTGGCCGCGAAGGCCGCGGCCACCGCGTCGAGATCGTTGTAGCGCACGACGATGGTGTCTTCTGCTTGAGCGCCGGTCACGCCGGGAGAGGTCGGCAGCCCGAACGTCGCGAGGCCGGATCCGGCGTCGGCGAGAAGGGCGTCGACGTGGCCGTGGTAGCAACCGGAGAACTTGACGATCTTGGTCCGCCCGGTGAATCCGCGGGCGAGGCGGACTGCGCTCATCGTGGCTTCGGTTCCGGAGTTGACCAGGCGAACCTTTTCCACGGGCGCGACGCGGGCGACGATTTCCTCGGCGAGAGCGACTTCGCCTTCGGTCGGCGCACCGAAGGAGAGACCTCCGAGCGCGGCTTCGCGAACGGCTTCGACGACTGCCGGGTGAGCGTGCCCGAGAATCATCGGACCCCAGGACGACACCAGGTCGACGTAGTTATTTCCGTCGACGTCGGTGAGGGTGTAGCCGGATGCTTCGCGAATGAATCGCGGTGTTCCGCCGACCGAACCGAACGCGCGGACGGGCGAGTTGACGCCACCCGGAATCACGTTGCCGGCACGTTCGAAGAGCCGAGCGGAGTTCGTTGCATGCACGTCGGGATCACCGGAAGACACAGTCACGGCTTCCAGTGTCCCAGTTCTGTCGAATCTGACAACGACAGGGTGTAGGACTTCGGTGCTCGAGGCGAGTTTTCCGGTCGAACCGGGCCCCGCGTGAGACGATTCCGGGCATGAAGCGACTGTTGACGACGCTGATGGTCTCGGCTGCGATTCTTCTCACATCGTGTGGTTCGGACGCTTCGAACGACGACAAGGCGACAGTTTCGTCGCCGCCGAGCGCCACCGACTCGGCTCGAACCACCGCGGCGACGAGCACCGACCCCGCGTTTCTCGGCGGGTGTTCGGCGGTGTCCGTCTACGTTCAGCAGCGTGTTCAGAGCGGCGACACGTCGACCCAGACGGCGGGCGCCGACTTCCTGAAGATCGTCGAGAACGACCCTTCGTACCAGGCTATGTCCGAGAGCGAGAAGGAACTCTTCCGCCAAGGAATCGAAGCGGGTGCCGCGGGCTCCTGCTGAATGTGAGGTTGGGATCGAACCGGGTTGCCCGCGGTGCGCTACGCGCTATCGTCGGTTCCATGGCCACCACAGCGGACCACCTCAGGACAACACTCGACGGACGCTGGCGGGAGGTGCGTGAGCGCGTTCGCGGCGAATTGAACGACGAACGTTTTGCTCCGCACTACACACCCAACACCGCCATTGCGCGCTCCAAGGCTCTCGAACAGATGCGGGTCCTCGCCGATCTCGGGTACGCCGCAAACGGTTTCGCCGTCTCTCACGGCGGAACGGGCGACGCGGGTGGCGCCGTCACCAGCATCGAGATGCTCGCGATGTCCGACCTCTCACTGATGGTCAAGGCCGGCGTCCAGTGGGGTCTGTTCGGCGGCGCCATCGAAAACCTCGGCACCGAGCGTCACCACCAGGCGTACGTCAAGCCGCTGATCGATCTGGACCTGCTCGGTTGCTTTGCGATGACCGAGACCGGTCACGGCAGCGACGTCCAGGAACTCGAAACCACGGCGACCTACGACGTCGAGACGGGCGAGTTCGTCGTCAACTCCCCCACTCCGTCCTCTCGCAAGGACTACATCGGCGGCGCTGCCCAGCACGCCACCGTCGCAGCGGTGTTCGCACAGCTGATCACCGGAGGCGAAAGTCAGGGCGTCCACTGCTTTGTCGTGCCGATTCGTGACGACGCCGGCAACGACCTCCCCGGCGTCACGACGTCCGACTGCGGGCTCAAGGGTGGACTGCCCGGAGTCGACAACGGCCGCATCGTCTTCGACCAGGTCCGCATCCCGCGTGAGAATCTACTCAACCGTTACGCCGACGTCGCCGAGGACGGCACGTACAGCTCGGCGATCGAGAACCCGAACCGTCGTTTCTTCACGATGGTCGGCACACTGGTTCGTGGACGTGTCACCGTCGGTGGTTCCGCGGCAGCGGCCGCCCGCGTCGGATTGGCCATCGCCGGTCGATACGCCCTGCAGCGCAGGCAGTTCAGTGCTCCGAAGAGTGACGACGAAGTCCTGATCATGGACTACCTCGTCCACCAGAAGCGTCTGCTGCCGTTGATCGCCCGCTCGTACGCTCTGCAGTTCGCACAGAACGAACTCGTCGCCGCGATGCACGACATCCAGAGCAGCGACGACCCGGATCCGCAGGAGCAGCGCGAACTCGAAGGTCGCGCCGCCGGACTCAAGGCCGCCAACACCTGGCATGCCACTCGGGCCATCCAGGAGGCACGCGAAGCCTGCGGCGGCGCAGGCTATCTCGCCGAGAACCGCCTCACCGCACTCAAGGCGGACACCGACGTCTTCACCACGTTCGAGGGTGACAACCACGTTCTGACGCAGTTGGTCGCAAAAGAACTCCTCACCTCCTACGCCGACGAAGTCCGCGGCATGAGCCCTGTCGACTGGATGCGCTTCGCCGCTACGACGGTCTCCGACGTGGTCAAGAAACGCACGGCAGCGCAGCAGATCCTGCAGACGATCGTCGACACTCGCCAGGACAACGAAGAGGACGGCAGCCTCTTCAATCGCGGCACCCAGATGAAGATGTTCGAAGACCGCGAAGAGTACCTACTCGCCACTGCGGCAAGGCGATTGCAGGCAGCACAGAAGCGCGAGGAGAACCCGTTCGACGCGTTCAACTTCGTGCAGGACCACGTACTCAAAGCCGCTCAGGCGCACATCGAGCGCGTCATCCTGGAAGCATTCGTCGCCGGCATCGACTCGTGTGAGGACGAGACCGCAAAGGAACTCTTCGGCGAGGTGTGCGATCTCTACGCACTGTCCGTGATCGAAGAGGACAAGGCCTGGTTCATGGAGCACCGGCATCTGTCGGTGGAGCGTTCGAAGGCCGTGACGCGCGGAATCAACGAGCGTTGCCGCACCCTGCGCCCCCACGTCGAGACACTGATCGACGGGTTCGGCATTCCGGACATCCTGCTGGGGTCCGCGATGCTCGACGGACCGGGCACCGACGCGGTACGGCTGAAGTAAAGGGTTCGGGTGGGGTCGGCAATCGCCGGCCCCACCACACTCAGTGCGCTGCTGCCTTTTTCGACTGGCGAGAGGCGAGCAGTCCGGTCAGGCCGAGTGCCGCGACCAGCCAGATCCCCAGAACGAGCAGGTGCGGTCCGGCGCCGTTGCCACTGAAGTAGATGACGGAGCGGATGGGCTCCATGGCTGCCGATCCGAGCCAGAACGAATGGATGTGCTGCCAGAATCCCGGCAGGAACGACACCGGAATGGCACCACCCGAACTCGGGAAGTTGATGAAAACGAGCACCGTCAGCACCGCGAAGATCGCGGCTTGGCCGAGCAGTCGATTGAGCAGAATGCTCACCGCACCGACGGTGAACGTGTAAACCATCGAGATTCCCAGCAGTTGCAGGATCTGGCCGAACGACGCCCCGAAGGCGTGCATGAAGATGCTGGTGATGCCGAAGGCTATGAGCGGGGTGAGTATCGCCGCACCGGCCAGGATCGAATACTGCTCGCGCAACCGCATTCTCGGCGCAACCTGACTGAGCACCGTGATGGCCAGGTAGCCACCGAGGGTGCAGACGATCAGGAAGTAGAAGAGTCCGACAGTCGAGGAGTCGCGCGCCGTGACAGGCGCCGAGTCGATCACCGTGACCTGCTGCCCCGTCTGCTCCGCAACCGAATGCGCCAAGCTGCTCACCACGGAAACCGTCGAGGCGCCCGCGCCGGTGGCGATATGTGCGGTCACGGTGTCACCGATCTCGATGGCGCCGATCGCATCGCGGTTGTCGATCCGAGAGAGTGCGTCGGCGGCGTTGGCTGTGGCAACGATGTCGAACTTGTCACCCGACGAAGCCTGGATTCCGTCGATCAGCGGGGCCGTGACGGACGGCGACCCGACCACCACGATCGGTGCCTGATTCGGCGTCGGCGCATGGAAGGCGCTGACGTAGCACAGGCAGAACATGATGACGAAGAACAACGGAAATGCGAGTCCACTGCCCACCATCTTCCAATTGGTCGGCGGATCGACAACTTCTTCGCTGGGTACTCGGACGTCGGTATCTGTCATATTCCACGCTCTCTTCACTAACCGCATCTAGCTGTCAACACCGTTGACAGACTCAACAGTCAACACCGTTGACACGTTATAGTCAACGCCGTTGACAACGCGGTCGGCGAGCGAGCACGGAGGTCGATGTCGTGACACCCACGAGGCACACGCCAGAGCAGGAGCAACCCTCGACATCCGAGGCGATTCGCGCGGCGGCGTTCCAACTGTTCGGCGAGCACGGGTTCGGCGGCACGTCAGTTCGCGCCATCGCCAAAGTTGCCGGAATCGATCCGGCCCTGGTCATCCGGCATTTCGGGTCCAAAGAAGCACTGTTCCTGGAAACCACGCCGGTTGCGGACTACTTCGAAGGCCAGTTCGACGGCCCACTCGACACCCTCGGTGAGCGAATCGCCGCCTTCGTCCTGGGCAAGGCCGACGCCCGGATGCTGTCGGTGTACACAGCGCTCATGCGAGCGTCGGACAGTCCACGCATCCGGGAGCGACTCAGAGACATGACCGGAGTATTCGCCACCAATCTCGCCGCTCGTCTAGACGGCGAAGACGCGTACACCCGCGCACTCCTGGTCTCCGCCCAGGTGTCCGGGCTGTTGAGCGTCCTCAGCGACGAGAGTATCCCCCAGTCCGCAGATCGCGACGAGTTGGCAAAACTCTACGGCCGGGCGATGCAGACGCTGATCGATCAGTACTGAGCGATGACCTCCTCGGCAAACCGCCGAACGGAGTCGAGTCGCCCCTGACGATCACCGGCGTCAACTCCGTAGCGATACCAGGGCAAAACTCTGATTTCCGTGACTCCGAGAGTCTCGAGTTCGCGATATCCGTCCAGATCACGAACATCCGTCGGCGAGACGTTGACGCCGAAAGGAACATCGGCACGACCGTACTCGACCCGCAATTCCGTGAGACAATCGATGGCGCAGGATAATTCGGCTTTGGTCGTGTTCACCGACATCCAACCGTCAGCCAGCCTGGCTGCACGACGCAACCCCGGTTCGCTGTGCCCACCGATGTAGATCGGAACCGGAATCTCCGGAGCAGGACTGATCATCAGAGCGTCGAAATCGTAGTGCTTGCCGTGGTATTCGACCCATTCCGGCCCACGTCCCGCACACACCGCCTTGATGATCTCGATGGCTTCGTCGGTACGCGCGCCGCGGGTGCGCATCTCGGTACCGGTGAAGGTGAATTCCTCGGGAATCCAGGACAAACCGACGCCGAGAGCGACGCGGTTCCTCGACATCACGGCCATGGTCGCGACCTGCTTGGCTGTCAACAGCGGATCGCGCAGTGGAAGTTTGAACACGTTGGTGTAGAACTGAATTCGCGATGTGACGGCCGCCATCGCCGCCATGGCAATGAACGGATCAGGCATCGGCGTCTCCGGCGCCCACATCCGCTTCCCGTCAGCAGTGTACGGGTACGGCGCCGACACCTGCTCCGGATAGAACACGGAATCCGGCATCGCGATTCCGTCGAACCCCACCTCTTCGGCGACCTGCGCCAACTCGCACAGTTCCAGGGCGTCGATCATCGCACCCGCCAAGGACCACTTCATCGTTCCACCGTTTCGCCGTTGGGCGAGATCCAAGCGCCGCCCAAGAACATGATGTCGGTGATGTTGCGTACGACGCCGTGAACGTTGCCGTCCCATGCGGTCAACACCGACGCCGGCCCCCAGATCACGTAAGGCACAGTCGCGTTGGCGTACTCCTGCACCTTGCTGATCGCCTCACGGACAGCATTGTCCGTTGATGCCGTCTGCACAGCTGTGATCATCGCGTCCATCTCCGGGTCCGCGAAGCCGGACGGGTTGTTCTTCGAATCACTGGCCATACTGTTGTACAAATTGAGGTACGGCGCTTCTTCTCCGACCGGAGCGCCACCTCTGGTCATGTCGAAATCGTGGTCCTTGTATACCCGTCGAACCAGATCGGTCACATCGGTCGCGTAGTCGATGGTGACGTCGAAACCGATCGCGTTCAGCGACGCCTGAACCGTCAGTGCCGTCGCCTGTTGGCTCGGCTCCGAGGTGGTGAGGTAGCGGAGTTTCCCGTCGTACCCGTCGGACTTCGCTTGATCGAGCAGCGCCTTTGCCTTCACCTGATCGAACGGAATGCCTGCTGTGTTGTTGTACCAACGTGACGTCTGCGGGACCAGTTCGGAACTGGCGGTGCCCAATCCGTTGTTCGCCCGGGTATTGACCGCCGCCGGATCCACCCCGTAGGCGATCGCCTGACGGACGCGAACATCAGCCCCGGGCTTGCCCTCACGGTTGTTGATCGTGCCGATCCCGTTCTGTCCGGTCGGACTGAGGTAACCCGAGTATCCGTCGTCGAGAGCTTGTTCGATCACGGCCTCGTCGCGGAGAATGTACGTCATGTCGATCTGGCCGCTCTTCAACGATTCGTACTGAGACTGCGCGCCCGATGTAGGAACAAACCGCACTGTGTCCAGTGGAGGTTTACCGCCCTGATAATCCGTGCGTGCGGCGAGTACCAGTTCTTCGTGCGGGGCGAACTTGGCCAAGGTGAACGGACCCGCCCCGATCGGTGTGAACGCTCCCTCCCCGGTTCCTGAAACCGACCCTGCCTCTCCCCCTGAACTTCGCGCAACGATCATTCCGGGCCCGAGCGACAACAGCGCCGGGAATTGACGCCAGGGCCGCTCGAGCGCGAATTCGACTGTGGTGGCGTCGGGCGTCTCGATCCGATCCACGATGTTGAGCCAGGTCTGCGATACATCACCCTTGCCTGCCACGAATCGATCGATACTCCACTTCACCGCTTCCGCGTCGAGCGGACTTCCGTCGCTGAAGGTGAGGCCATCAGCCAAAGTGACGGTGTACGAAGTGAAGTCGCTGTTGTTCGACAGTGTCTTCGCGAGTTGTGGCACGAAGCTCCCGTTTGTGGAGTCGCTGCGTACCAGCGTGTCGTAAATCGCGGCCATTTCGGTTCCGCCGGTCGAACCGGCGGCTTGCGTTCTCGTGGGGTCCAACGAGGAAGGGAACGAATAGGACCCGAAGGTGAGAACACCGCCGTCGATCCGCTCCCCCACATCTGGGGCGCCCACAAAACCAGCTGCGCCACTACTGCTCGATGAAGCCGATCCCGAGTTGTCCCCACTGCTCGACGCGCAGCCGGCCAACATCAATGCACCGGCAAGCCCGAGCGCGACAAAGCGAGGGCCGAACCTAATCTTCCTGGTGTACATACGTTCCCAATCTCCGTCAGCGTGTCAGATCTTGACTACCTTCGACGTCGGGATCGGGTGCGAGTCCGCCTTGATCCAGCGCAGCGCCCATGTCCCCTCGGCATGCGAATCGGTGTCGATCCAGTTGCCATAACCCGGATCCTTCGCCGCCACGACGATTGTCATGGTGCCGTCGTCGTTGAGCTTCGCGGTGTGATTGTTGATGTAGATGTTCGTGCGGTTGTAGTCGAGGGACTCGACCCAGAAGTTCTGCAGCACGAAGTTGAAGTACTCGCAGTTCGGAACCTCGGTCTCGATGACCCACGCCTCGTCCTCGGCGAGCTTCCAGTAACCGTGGAAGTAGAAGATCGTCGGATCGCCGCCGGCATCCTGGAAGTAGTCCTGTCCCCAGTCGAAAATCTCGTTGGTGTGCGGCTGGAATTTGCGCGACCATTCCAGGAAGGTCTCCGCCATCCCCTTCACGATCCCGACGGACTTGGTGAGGCGCTCGCCGATCTCTTCCGGACTCAACGGGACGAACTCCCCGTCCGGGTTCAGGCATTCGATGGTCAGATCACCGATGACCTCGTTGCGCCGATCCCTGTGAGTTTGCCGAACGGAGATGAGGTTGCTGTCGGGCGCCAAAGGCAGCCAAGCACCCTCGTCGGGCTTGTCGACGCTCGCGATGAACTCGAAACGGCCGTTCTCGTCGACCTCGAGGTCGTGGATATGCAGATCGCCGGTCTGCAGCATGGTGCCGTCGATGTGGTACCGATTTACGCGCGAGCCGAAGGTGATCAGCGGGACGGTGCCTCGGGTGCCGATGATCCGGTAGTTGTACTTACCGGAAATGTTGGCGCGCATGTAGACGTTGTCCGGGTTGTCGGCACCGATCTTCGTCATCATGTTCGGGTTCGGAGCCGACGAGAACTGCGGCCACCGTGGATCGGTGTACTCGACACAGTTGATCGTGCCGTACCGAAGCAACCGACTCAGGTAGCGGACGCCCTCGGCTTGAGTCAGCGGATCCTGAGGGACGATCTCGTCTTCCAGGACCTTTCCGACCTCGAGCAGATCTGCGCAGAACTTTTCCCAAACAGCATTCATGTGAATCTCCTTGTTTCGGTTGGGGCTTCGCCCTGTGCGCCTTTTTGGTAGTCGGCACTACCAAAAAGGCGCACAGGGCCGGAGGGCTTCAGGGTGTGGTGGCGAACTTCGCTTCGACGTCGGCAGCGCTCACGCCGAAATCCTCGAGCGAATAGCGATGCGACGGACGACGGTGCTCGGCAAGGCTGGCCTGATGCGACGCCTCCACCGCGGCGCGGGCGTCGTCTGTGAAGGGCAGGGCGAACTGTGCATAGATCTTCTCGACGGTGCCGACCGCATCGGCGATGAAGTCCTTGTAGTCGACGTCGATGAACTGATCGGGGTTGTAACGGCTACGGGCATTGTTGAAGTTCGCATTCCCTCGCGCCCACAACTCCAGTTGCGTGCGCCCGATGGCCGGACGATCGAAGGCCCTCGACATGTCGTGTCCGCCCTGCTCGACGAGGCTGAAGGTGGACGCCATCGATGTCAACGGGTCCCGGAAGGTCCGAACGAACAGTGCATCCGGATAGACCGACATGATCTCGTCGATCGCGAAGACATGGCTCGGGCTTTTGAGCACCCACCGTCTGTCCTGGTCGTGCAGCCCGATCAACTGCAGGTTCTTCTTGTGCCGCGCATATGTTTCGGTCCAGTCCTGCTCCGCCAGCCACCGGGTGTAACTCGGCACGTACGCCACCGTCTCGAACGCGGTCGAGAGCATCGTCTGCTGCAGCAGCCGCCAGCATTCCTCGACCTCCTCCGCCCCCATGAAATGAACCTTCATCAGGTCTGCCTCGTTACGCTGGCGAGCACGGTAGAAGGCGTCGGAGCGAACGTAATCTTCGTTCTCCGACCACGTGTCGCGCTCGGGGCGCGGCTGCGGCGTCTCGGCGAGCCACATCTCGGCGCCCTGATGCGCTGGGTCGGCACCGAGCAAACGGTGCAGCGCGGTGCTGCCGGTGCGGGTCAACCCGACCACGAAGATCGGGCGTTCGATCGGAACATCTACGTGCTCTGGATATTTCGCGAATCCGGCCTCACTGGTCAGGCGACCCGCGAGCGCTCCGACGATCATCTTGCGAGCGATCACCTTGCCGTGAGGAGTGAGGTCGGCCTCGTTCTGGAACGACTCGAGGAGAACTCGAAGTCCTTCGAGATAGCTTTCGCTGCCGAAGTTTTCGTACCCGGCCGCCTCGCGCGCAGCCTGGTGCAGGTCATCGATGGAACCGATGCCGTCGTAATCCTGTGTCATGGCTAGTCCTTGTATGAGTTGATCAGTGGTGCGTGTGACCGCAGTTGACGTCGAGACATTGCCCTGTGATGGCCCTCGCTGAATCGGACAGGAGGAAGACGACAGCGTTTGCGATGTCATCTGGCTCCGGCAATCGGCGCAGATCGGCGCCCGCTGCGATCTCGTCGTAGATCATCTTGGGGTCGACTCCTGCCGCCGCCGCCTTCTTCTCGAACATGTTCTTGACCGAGTCCGCCCAGATATAGCCGGGAGCAACCGAATTGACTCGAACGCCCTTGGGACCGAGATCGATCGACAAACTGCGTGCCATTGCCAGGAGCCCGGATTTCATGATGCGGTAGGCCCCGAACCCGGGAAGCTGGTTGCGCAACACCATGGACGTGACCATCACGACGGACCCGTGCGACTCGATCAATGCCGGAGCAAATTCTCTGGTGACGTTCAACGCCGCGAGCAAGTTGATGTCGATGCCCGACTGGATGGACACCACGTCGGCGTCCAGGAGCGGGACCTGCGCGGGTTGAACAAATGCGTTGTTCACCAAGCAATGCACCGCACCGAACTCAGCGACAGTTGTCTCCGCCAACGAAGCGATCGAATCGACGTCGGTGAGGTTCGTCGGGACGGCCAACGCGATTCCGCCGCGGTCTCGAATCTCCCTTGCCACCGATTCCAAGCGCTCGGGTGTGCGGGCAGCCAGAACAACCTTCGCTCCGGCCGCCGCACTCTGCAGCGCAATCGAACGACCCAGCGCCGGGCCCACTCCCGAGACGACGACAACCTTGCCTGCCAGCAGGCCCTGATGGGTCAGCACAGCGCCTGCGGATCGAGAACAACACTCAGGGAGATGATCTTGCCGTTCTCGTCGAACTCGAACACATCGGTGGCAGCGAAGTCAGGGATACCGGCGCGCTGCACCCGAAGCTGCATGGCTGCGTACTTTCCCGTCACCGAAATCGGACCGAGCAGGCTGACTGTGAAATCGACCTGCGCGTTCGCGGTATCGAATTCGCGAATCTCGTCGATTCCGCGGTAGGTCTGGACCCCCAGCGGTTCGTGTTGAACTGCGTCGAGCGCAAACAGCGCAACCAGTCCGTCGACGTCGTGACGTCCGAGACACTTGACGTAATCTTCTACGGCAGAAACTATTTCAGCCCTGTCAGGCATGGATGCTCCTCGTGTTCAGGCGGATCAAGAAATGGTTCCGCGGGCGCGGAGATGGTCGACGATCGCGATCGCAGCGTCCTCGGTCGTCGTGACACTGGTGTCGATGTGAATGTCAGGGTTCTGCGGCGGTTCGTACGGCGAATCGATGCCGGTGAAGTTCACCAACTCGCCCCGTCGAGCCTTCTTGTACAGCCCCTTGGGATCTCGCTCCTCTGCGACGGCAAGCGCGGTGTCGACGAAGATTTCGACGAACTGTTCGTCGCCGATCAATTCGCGGGCGGCATGACGCTCGGCCTCGAACGGTGAAATGAAGGACGCGAGCACGATCAGACCGGCGTCCGCCATCAGTCGGGTGACCTCGGTGACGCGACGGATGTTCTCGACGCGGTCGGCTTCGGTGAATCCGAGGTCTCGATTCAGCCCGTGACGGACGTTGTCTCCGTCGAGGAGGTAGGTGTGCGCGCCGAGTGCGTGCAGTTGACGCTCGACATCGTTCGCGATGGTCGACTTTCCCGAACCGGAGAGACCGGTGAACCACAGAACTGCGGGTTGGTGTCCCTTGAGCCTGGTGTGCGCGGCCTCGTCGACGTCGACGGATTGCCAGTGAATGTTGTCCGATCGACGCAGCGAGTGCGTGATCATGCCCGCACCGACAGTGCCGTTGGTGAGGCGGTCGATGAGGATGAAGCTACCGGTGTCACGGTTGCCGACGTACGGGTCGAACGGGACCGGTCGATCGAAACTGAGGTTGCACACACCGATTTCGTTGAGCGCGAGAGTAGTCGTTGCGGTCTTCTCGAGAGTGTTGACGTTGATCTTGTGTTTCGGTTTGGTGATGCGCGCAGTGACTGTGACGGTACCGATCTGGCACAGGAACGGCCGTTCGGGCAGCATGGGAGCCTCACCCATCCAGACGATGCAGGCCTCGAACTGATCGGCTACGGCCGGCGGATTGTCGCCGATGGACAGCACATCACCGCGACTGATGTCGATCTCGTCGGCGAGCGTGATGGTGACCGAGCGGCCCGCACCGGCAACGTCGAGGTCGCCACCCATGGTCACGATGCGCTCGACTGTGGACGTCTTTCCACTGGGGAGCACGCGGATGGGATCTCCGGGAGATACGGTGCCTGAAACGATCTGGCCGGAGAATCCGCGGAAGTCGAGGTCCGGCCGGTTGACCCACTGCACCGGCATCCGGAACGGAGCCGCGGCGGCAGCATCGTCGATGTCCACGCTTTCGAGATGCTCGATCAGGCTTGGTCCGGAATACCACGGGGTATTCGCACTGCGCTCGGTGAGATTGTCACCCATGTATGCCGACATCGGGATGGCGACGAACCCGTCCAGACCGATCTCGTGAGCGAACTCTGCGTAATCCGCGGTAATGGCATCGAAGACCTCTTGCGAGTAGTCGACGAGGTCGAGCTTGTTCACGGCAAGCACCACGTGCTTGATCCCCAGCAACGACACCAGATACGAGTGCCGGCGGGTCTGAGTCAGTATCCCCTTGCGGGAATCGACAAGGATCACAGCAAGATCGGCGGTCGACGCGCCCGTCACCATGTTTCGGGTGTACTGCTCGTGCCCCGGAGTATCGGCGACGACGAACTTGCGTCGCTCGGTCGTGAAGTAGCGATAGGCGACGTCGATCGTGATGCCCTGCTCACGTTCGGCGGCGAGACCGTCGACCAGGAGCGCGAAATCGAGCCCCTCCCCCTGGGTTCCGCTCTTGCGCGAATCGGCTTCGAGCGCCGTCAACTGGTCGTCGAAGACGAGTTTCGATTCGTAGAGCAGACGGCCGATCAAGGTGCTCTTGCCGTCGTCGACGCTGCCGCACGTGATGAATCGCAGCATGCTCTTGTTCGCATGACGTTCGAGGTACGCCTCGATGTCGTCAGCGATCAGATCCGAGGAAACAGTCATCAGAAGTACCCCTCTTGCTTCTTCTTCTCCATCGACGCACTGGAGTCGTGGTCGATGACCCGTCCCTGGCGTTCGGAAGTGGTGGTGAGCAACATTTCCGAGATGATCTCGGTCAGGCTCGTGGCGGTCGATTCGACGGCTCCGGTCAGCGGGTAGCAGCCGAGGGTGCGGAAACGAACGCTCTTGAGTTCCGGAGTCTCTCCCGGCAGCAAGGGCATCCGGTCGTCGTCGACCATGATCAGCGCACCGTCCCGCTCGACGACGGGCCGCTTGTCGGCAAAATACAGCGGAACGATCGGAATCTCTTCCTGGCGTATGTATTCCCACACATCCAGCTCGGTCCAGTTCGAGAGAGGGAAGACGCGCAGGCTCTCGCCCGGCGCTTTGCGGACGTTGTACATCCGCCACAGTTCCGGTCGCTGCTGCTTGGGATCCCAACGGTGCGCAGCTGATCGGATCGAGAAGATGCGTTCCTTGGCGCGGGATTTTTCTTCGTCACGGCGGGCGCCGCCGAATGCAGCGTCGAACTTGTAGTGATCGAGGGCTTGTTTGAGGCCTTCGGTCTTCCACATGTCGGTATGGACAGCGCTGCCGTGAGTGAACGGGTTGATCCCCTGCTTCACGCAGTCCGGGTTGGTGTGGACGATCAGATCGAGATCGCCTGCAGCGGCGGTACTGTCACGAAGTTTGTACATTTCACGGAACTTCCACGTGGTATCGACGTGCAGAAGCGGAAACGGCAGCTTCGACGGATAGAAGGCCTTGCGCGCCAGATGCAGCATCACGGCGGAGTCCTTGCCCACCGAGTACAACATCACCGGGTTCTCGCTCTGGGCAACAGCTTCACGCATGATGTGAATGCTCTCGGCTTCGAGTCGTTCGAGGTGCGTCAGTGTCGCGGTCATCGGCCCAGTTCCTCCAGTGCTTTCGGGGCGAGTTCGGGTCGGCAGATCAGCAGATCCGGCAACCACGGGTTTTCCTGGTTGTAGCGCAGTTCGCTGCCATCGATACGCGAAACATGCAGTCCCGCAGCATGTGCGACAGCAACGGGCGCCGCCGAATCCCACTCGTACTGTCCGCCCGCATGTGCGTAGATGTCTGCCTCACCCGAGACGACCGCCATTGCTTTGGCTCCGGCGGATCCCATTTCGATCAACTCCGCGCCCATCGAGTCGGCCATGCGCATGACCGGTTCCGGACGACGCGTCCGCGATACGACGACTCGAACCGGCGTCGCGGCATCCCGTTCGGTCCGATCATCGCTGCTCGAATAGGTGACGCCAAGGGCAGGCATTGCGACCGCACCGGTTGTGAGGACACCGTTTTCGGTCAGCGCAACATGAACGGCCCAGTCCGATCGTCCGGCCTCGCCGTACTCACGGGTGCCGTCGAGAGGGTCGACGATCCACACCCGATCCGCAGCCAGCCTCGCGAGGTCGTCAGCCCCTTCCTCCGACAGCACTGCATCCGCAGGAAAGCGTCGGGCAAGTTCGGCGACGATGAATTCATGACTGAGCCGATCGGCCGCGTTCTTGAAAGTCGCGACATCACCGTCGTTTTCGCCGAGGGATTTCCGATGGTCGAGCAGAAGTTCTCCAGCCGCAGCGGCGATGTCGATCGCCGCGCGTTCATCGTTAGTGCGTGTCATAGGTACTCCACAACTGTGTAGACCTCCCGATCGATACGGGAAGAAAGGTCAGGCAGACCGCAGAGTGTCCAGCGCTTTGCACTGGCCTCGATGTGGTCTGCGCCATACCGTAACACCAGAATGAACGATGTTCATTCTATTTCGAACAATGTTCATTCTATGATCTGAGTCACATTGGTTTCTGGGTGGCGTTCGACAACGAACAGTGTTCGATGTGAATTGAGGATGCCGACCACCGCGACTACGGTGATCAAATGAGCAGTACCAGCAGCAAGTCGATCTACGGCGACGCCGAAGTGCGTCGACGCCGAACTCTCGACGCGGCGATCTCGCTTCTGGACGAAGGAGGCTACTCCGCGCTCACGATCCGCGCTGTCGCCAAACGAGCCGGCACCAGCACTGGCCTGATCTACCAGTACTTCGTCGACAAGCAGGACATCTTCGCCGCCCTCCTCAGCGAAAGTCAGCTGGAAATGGCGGACTTCGTGAACTCGCTCCCCCGCGAGCAGGGACTGAGCGCCTTACTCGAGTCCATGATTTCCGAGTTTGCTCGGCACTGGGCACGGGTGGGTCGACTCACCACCACTTGGCGCGACATCGAAGGCATGGCCGGGTCCGACCGAGAAAGCATGCGGGAACTTCACGCATCCGTAGCGGTCTACAACTCGGCATTGATTCGAGCGCTCACCGAATCTGCTGCAGCCGAAGGGAGCCGGTTGATCGACGACCCCGCGTTGATCCATCTCGTGCTCTCCGGACTCAAAGGCCTGTCGGACACCATCGTCATCAACATCGCCAAAGAAGTCACACCCGAGTACTTCGTGAGCTTCTCCGCCCGGGCGCTCGCGCGGTCCATCACGGAGTGACGGACCGACACCTTACGAACGAACGAGGCGAGCGATGGCCGCCTGAGCTTCCTTGATCTTGACGTCCGCTTCCGGACCACCCTGCTTGGCAGCTTCGACGACGCAACCCGCAAGGTGGGCGTCGAGAAGCTTCAGGGACACGGACTGCAACGCGCTCGTCGCGGCGGATACCTGGGTGAGCACGTCGATGCAGTACCGGTCGTCTGCGACCATGCGTGAAATTCCGGCTACCTGACCTTCGATACGACGAAGGCGCTTGAGCAGATCGTCCTGCTCGGGGCTGTAACTACTCATACCGCAACTATACCCCCTACCCGTATGAGGGCTACTGCGATGCGACGAAGCCCACCCGGACGCGGCGCACGACATCGATGGCCATCAGCCCCGCAACCAGAATCGACAACCCGGCGCCCGAGATCCAGAGACCGTCGTAGTGCGTGCTCTCGAACGGTGGAGCGCCCTCCAGTATCGGTCCGAAGTCGGACGTCGTCGTACCCGCTCGCCAGCACACGACCGCCAGAATCGTTGCGGCGACGATACCGAGTACACCGATCCACGTCTTCACGTCGACACGCGGGGATGGCGGTGGCTCAGTCATCGGCAGACCCGTCCGGTTCGACACCAACCACAACGACCTGACTCAACGCCTCGCGAAGTGCCTGATCGTCCTTTGCCCACGCCCGCACCAATCCCCCGGTGGTCAAACGTAAGCCGATACCGTGCCGACGCCTGGGCACTCCGGACAGCTCACCGAGCGCGCGTGCCGTTTCCCACGGTTCCATTTCGTCCTCGTAGGCAGCGTCGTCGGACTCCGGGAACACCTCGGCGATCTCGGTGATCGGCACCTCTTCGGTTCCCTGACGCAACGTGGTCGCCGTCAGAAGTACGCTCGCGTGCCGCCGTGCTGCGATCACCTGCACGTAGACCAATCCGGTGAGGATCACGGCGAACATCGCCAGACCGAACCAATGCACCACCGGGCCGGTGAACAGCTCGATGACCAAGGCGATCAGGCAGAAGATCGGACCGAACGCGACGGCCCACCACCGAGAACCCGGTTCGTAGTACAGAACGTCCGGGCCGATTTCCGGCGCGCGATCAGCCACGGGCAAACCAACTTCGGGTGGTGTCGCGGTAGATCGCGACGCAGGCACAGATCAGCATGACGGGAACAACCAGCGCGAGCACGGTACTTATCCCGGCCACGACCAGCGCGATCTGCAGCACCGCGAACACTCCGGACACGATCACCAGGATCCGTCGGCACAGCGCCCTTCCGGCGCGAGTGGGACCGGCGAGGCCGCCGATCGCGAGGCCGGTCAACAGCAGAACCAGCCCTGACACCCGCACGAAGGTGACGTAGATGTCGATGTTTCCGGCCGAAACGCCTTGATCGGTGAACTGCTCACGCAACGAATACGAAGCGCTGGTGACATTGATCAGGCCGAAGAGTATGAGCAGGAACGCGCTGGCGATCCACAGCCAGAATGCTGCCTCGACAGCCGTCGGGCGCCTGACCTTCGTAGAGATACTCACGGGTTCAAGTGTGCGCTATCCGCTGACGATGCCCGGAATCATGAGCATCAGGAGTGTCACCAGAACAGAGGCTCCGAGGATCGCGAACAAGATCACTTCGGTGCGTGAACCACGTTGGCGCAGTGGCGCGTCGTGGGTGCTTTCCGTACGCAGGGCTTCCTGAGAACTCATCGCGTCCGACCTCTCCCCTACTACTTCAGTGACCCGTTTCACAGTACCCCGAGCTACCTACCGGTTCCCCGCCGGGGGGAAACGAAGAAAGTACGGATTGGACTCTTTTCGGTGCATCATCACGATCGCCCCGACAGCAGCAACTGCCTGCAGGATTTCCGCTCCGCCGAACAGCAGAGTGGCCGCGCCGCCGTCTCCGCCGAGCCCGAAGATCACCGGGATCGCGGAGACCAGCATGAAGACGCCACAGAACGTCAGCAACATTCGAGCCCAGTTCTTGCCGCGACTCATCGCGCGCACGAACAGAAGGAACACGGCGGTGACGATCACGACCAAAACCGCAGAGAATACGATGACCAGTGGGAACATGCCCTCCACGTCGGAACGCGTCAGACCGGCGTCGACAGCTGCCTGATTTCTGAGCATCTCGTCGACGAACATCGACTTCTGCCCGAGCAGCATCCAGATCATCGCGCCGCCCTGGACCAACCCCAGCGCCGTCACAGCCCACCACAACTGAATCGCAGTCACGACGTCCGTCGGCGGCTCGGGTTTCGGCGCAGGTCCCGGGTATCCGTTGTAACCGGGGCCGTATCCCGGGATCTGACCCGTCGGCATCGGTCCGAGTTCGCGGTACGGCTGATTCTCGAACGGCTGGTTCTCGTAGGGAGGTTCCCGGCGGGGCGGTTCCTGGCGCGACGGCGGCCACTGCTCGGTCATGACACCAGCGTATCGGTCGATACCGGCGCAGCCACCATGCGTGACTCCGTCACAGCCATCCGGCAACTTCCGACGCCCAGTACGTGAGGACCACGTCGGCACCGGCGCGGCGAATGCTGATGAGCGATTCGAGAATCGCCGCGTCCCGATCGATCCACCCGTTCTGCGCGGCCGCAGTGATCATCGAGTACTCCCCCGAGATCTGGTACGCAGCGACCGGAACCGGGGACCGGTCGGCGGTCTCACGCAGAATGTCCAGGTAGGACATTGCAGGCTTGACCATCACCATGTCGGCGCCCTCGGCGACGTCGAGGTCTACCTCGCGCATCGACTCGCGGCGATTGGCGCCGTCCTGCTGATACGTACGACGGTCGCCTTGCAGTGAGGATCCGACGGCTTCACGGAACGGCCCGTAGAACGCTGACGCATATTTCGCGGCATAGGCGAGCTGGCCGACATCGACATACCCCGAAGCATCGAGTGCACCACGGATCGCAGCCACCTGACCGTCCATCATGCCGCTGGGGCCGAGCAGGTGCGCACCCGATTCAGCTTGCGCGAGAGCCATTTCTACGTATCGGATCAAGGTCGCGTCGTTGTCGACAGCGCCGCCGGCAGTCAACACGCCGCAGTGGCCGTGATCGGTGAACTCGTCGAGGCAGGTATCGGCCATGATGACCGTCGAATCGCCGAGTTCGTCTGCCAGAGCGCGCAATCCGACGTTGAGGATGCCGTCGGGATCGGAGGCACCGGACCCCTGGGGATCCTTGTCCTCCGCCTTCGGGACACCGAACAGCATCAGGCCACCGACGCCGGCTTCCACCGCTTCCACCGCTGCGGACCGCAGCGAATCGAGGGTGTGCTGGAAAACGCCTGGCATGGAACTGATCTCACGCGGTGCGTCGATGCCGTCGGCGACGAACATCGGCAAAACGAGGTGCCGGGGTTCGAGCGAGGTCTCTGCCACGAGTCGCCGGAGCGCAGGAGTGCGCCGGAGCCGGCGAGGGCGATGAGTAGGAAACACGAGAAGTAGCCCTCCTTCGTCGGAACCTGTGAGCGGTTGAGGAGTCCACAGACTCCTCAACCCCTCACGGGTGCGCTAGCGCCTTCGAGACTTCTTGCGCGGGGGCGGCAAAGCACCTTCGGCGCGCAGACGAGCAGCATGCTCGGCGAGAGCCTCCACCAGCGGTCCCACCTGCGAGGTCTCGGGCTGCACGTCGACGCGCAGACCGAACTCGATAGCGGTTTCGGCCGTCTTCGGGCCGATGCACGCGACCAACGTGCGGGCGTGCGGCTTGCCGGCGATGCCGACGAGGTTGCGCACGGTCGAGGACGAGGTGAAGCAGACGGCGTCGAATCCACCGGTCTTGATCATCTCGCGGGTCTCGGCCGGCGGCGGCGCTGCCCGGACGGTGCGGTAGGCGGTGACGTCGTCGATCTCCCAACCGCGTTCGCGCAGGCCCTCTGCGAGGGTTTCGGTCGCAATGTCCGCCCGCGGCAACAGAACCCGGTTGACCGGATCGAAAACGTCGTCGTACGGGGCGAATTCGGCCAACAGGCCTTCGCTGGACTGCTCACCGGTCGGGATCAGCTCGGGGTTGATGCCGAACGAGCGCACCTTGGCTGCGGTTGCTTCACCGATGCAGGCGATCTTCACACCGGAGAAGGCGCGAGCGTCGAGGCCGAACTCTTCGAACTTCTCCCACACTGCGCGAACAGCATTGGTGGAAGTGAAGACGACCCACTGGTAGCGACCGTCGACGAGTCCCTTGACCGAACGCTCCATCTGAGCCGGGCTGCGAGGCGGCTCGACGGCGATGGTCGGAACCTCGATCGGGATCGCTCCGTGAGTGACCAGACGGTCGCTCATCTCGCCGGCCTGATCCTTGGTGCGCGGCACGAGGACGGTCCAGCCGTACAGAGCGCGCGATTCCCACCACGACATCTTGTTGCGCTGCGCGACAACCTTGCCGACGGTGACGATGAGCGAGCCCACCAGTTCGGATCCGGCTTCGTTGAGCGTCGCGAGAGTTGCCTCGACGGTTCGCTGCTGACGAGTGGTACCGCGGACGGTGATCGCAGCAGGCGTCTGCGGGGCCAAGCCGTTCTCGACCAGCGCGCTGGCGGTCTCGGCGAGATGTCCGGACGTCGCGTGCAGGACAAGCGGTCCCGGTGCAGCGGCCAGAGCAGCCCAGTCGACTTCACCGCGAACGTCGGCCTCGGTGTGACCCGAGCCGAGCGCCATGCCGGCGTAGCTCGGCACAGCCGAACCGGAAGGCAGACCCGGGAGAACCTCGAACTGAACCTGCGTACGGGCGACTGCGGTGACCTCTGCGATCACGGAATCCGTGGTCAGCGGGTCGCCGGAGACCAGACGCACGACGTCGTGGCCGTTCTTGGCCTCGTGCACCAATGTCTTTGCAACCTCGGCAGGCTCGCCGAGTGCCGGACGCACGTCCGCGATCAGCTCGCCGGTCTCCTCGTCGCGGCCCATGTCGATGCCGACGAGTGCGACGACGCCCTTGTCGACATCCGGATCGGTGAATGCCATTGCGGCGCCGGTGAGGACGTCACGTGCGCGAACGGTGAGCAGGGCGGGGTCGCCCGGTCCCGATCCCACGAACAGGATCCGTCCGGGAGTGTTCTTTCGGACTCGGGTCATCGGTGATTCTCCAGTGCGCTGTATCGAAATGGGAACTTGGTGCAAGTGCAAAGTGGGGCGTCAAACATCGGCTGCCTCGCCTGTAGTCACGTTCATCAACTCTCGGGCGCCGAGTTCGAGTAACTCGCGCGCTACCGCTCGGCCGAGTTCCTCGGCCTTGTCCGGCGCACCCACTGCGCCGGTACGGATGACGTCCGAACCGTCGATGGCGGCTGCGCAGCCGCGTACCGACAGTTCGTCGAAGATTCTGCCGTCGTCGTCGAGGGATTCGACGATCTCCGCGATCGCTCCCACCGGAGCGGTGCAGCCGGCTTCCAACTCGGCGAGCAGGGCGCGCTCGGCAGTAACTGCCGCCCGGGTACCCGCGTCGTCGTGCTCGGCTAGGATCGCCGCCAATTCCACATTGGCAGAAAGGCATTCGACGGCCAGAGCACCCTGCGCCGGAGCGGGGAGCATCTGCACGGGCTCGATGTTCTCGGTGATGAGATCGAGCAGACCGATACGAGACAGGCCGGCGCGAGCGAGGATCACGGCGTCGAGTTCACCGGATTCGACCTTGCCGAGACGGCGCTGCAGGTTGCCCCGCAACGGCACGATGTCGAGGCCGAGACCGAGTGCCTTCAGCTGCGAAACACGGCGCGGCGCCGAGGTTCCCACCTTGGAACCGGCCGGAAGCTCCCCGAGGACCAGACCGTCACGGGCGACCAGCGCGTCACGCGGATCTTCGCGTGGCGGAATCGCCGCGATGACGAAACGCGGGTCCTGCGCGGTCGGTAAGTCCTTGTAGGAATGCACAGCAACGTCGACGCGGTTGTCCAGCAAGGCTTCTCGAAGCTCTGCCGTGAACACTCCGACGCCGATCTTCTGGACGGGATCGGTGGACTGGTCGCCCTTGGTCTTGATGATGACCAACTCGGCGGGATGTCCGGCCGCAATGAGGGCATCGCGCACGGTACCGGCTTGCGTGGTCGCGAGAAGACTTCCGCGAGTGCCGATCCGCAGCGGGCTCCCCGATCGAGGGGTGGTGACGCTCATGCCTGCAGGTCCCTTCCAGTGCGGTCGCCGTCCACCAGATCGGTGGGTGTGGCCACGGCCGCGGGAGATCCGGGGCTGAGTTCGAAGAGTTCGCGCAGCGCTGCTGCGTAGGAGTCGCCGCCGGGGGCCGACGCCAGTTGCTTGACGCGCACGGTCGGGGCGTGGAGCAGCTTGTCCACGACGCGTCGCACGGTGCGTGCAACCTCGTCGCGCTGCGGATCGTCCAGGCCGGGCAGACGCGAATCGAGTCGCATCAGTTCGGCTTCGACGACGTCGGCGGCGCGCTGACGCAAAGCCGTCACGGTCGGAGTGACCTCCGCGAGGCGCTGTCCGGCAAGGTAGGTCGCAAGCTCGCCGGCGACGATGGTGCGTGCGGCATCTGCGTCAGAGGCGGCGGCGCCTGCCGCTGGATCACGCTGCAGCGTCTCCATGTCGAGAACGGTCACACCCGGCAGGCCGGCGACGGCGGGATCGATGTCGCGCGGCAGCCCGAGGTCGCAGATGACGAGGTGCTTGGTGTTGTCGCGATCGGGCTCGGCGAGTGCGCGGTGCACATCCGCCAGGGTGACCACTGCCCCGACCGCGCCGGTACAGGTGACCATGACATCTGCCTGCGCCATCGCGGCCGAAAGCTGATCGAAGGCAACACCGTCGGCGTCGACGCCGTTGGAGCGTGCCGTCTCTGCCAGGTGCTCGGCGCGTTCCTGTGTCCGGTTGACGACGACGATGCGTGCGATTCCGGCGCGGGTGAGATGCGCAACCGACAGACCGCCCATCGAGCCTGCACCGACAACCACGGCAGTGCGGCCGACCAGGCCGCCCTCACCGATGATGCCCGCTGCACGATCGAGAGCCACGGACACGACTGATGCTCCGGCGGAGTCGATTCCGGTTTCGGAATGCACTCGCTTGCCGACGCGCAGTGCCTGCTGAGCCAGTTCGTGGACGACGCGTCCGGCGGCCTGCTGCGCATCCGAAGATGCGTAGGCCGAACGGATCTGGCCGAGGATCTGCTGTTCGCCGATCACCATGGAATCGAGGCCGCTGGCCACCGCGAAGAGGTGCTCGACGGCTGCTTCGCTGTAGCGGACGTACGCGTGAGCGTGCAGCGCTGTCAGGTCGAGACCCGAATGGTCGGCCAGGATTTCACCGACCTCGGTGAGTGCACCGTGGAACGCGTCCACCACCGCGTAGACCTCCACCCGGTTACAGGTGGAGACGATCATCGCTTCGGAGATGTGCGAAGACGCCAGAAGCTTGTCGATCAGCTTCGGACGATCGGTGTCGGTGACAGCTACTCGCTCGAGCACCGGGACGGGCGCGGTTCGATGCGAGACCCCGACAAGCAGAACACTCACGGCGCGATCACTGATCCGTTTCTTGTCGAACCTGCTCCGACCGGAGCGGGTGAACTGGTGGATGGGACTGACGAAGCGGATGCGGCGTGAGCCACTCGTACTCGCGGCGCGCTGGATGCCTGATCGGCATTGCGCGCACTGTTGAAGGAGAGAACCTGCATCTCGACGGCTAGATCTACACGTCGCAGTTCCACGTGATCGGGAACGTCGAGGGCGATCGGCGAAAAACTCATGATGCAGCGCAGCCCGGCGCTGACGAACTGGTCGCACACGCCCTGAGCTGCCTCGTCCGGTGTGGAGATGACGCCGATGGTCGCATTCAGTTCACGGCAGGCGACGGTCAGTTCCTCGGTGCTGCGCACGACGAGATCCCCGACTCTGCTTCCGATTCGATCTGCGTCACTGTCGAAGAGTCCGACCATCTCGAAACCGCGGCGGCTGAATCCGCCGTAGCCGACCAGTGCCTTGCCGAGGTTTCCGACTCCGACGAGAACGACCTTGTGCCCACGATCGAGTCCGAGTGCACGCTCGATGCGGATGCGGAGCCTGTTGACGTCGTACCCGACGCCGCGGACGCCGTTGGGTCCGAGGAACGACAGATCCTTACGCAACTTCGCTGATCCGACACCTGACGCCTGCGCGAGTTCCTCGCTCGAGACGATGGAGGTACCCCGGTCGGACATCACTCCGAGGACCCGCAGGTATGCGGCCAAGCGCGTCACCGTAGCCTGGGGGATGACGCGATCCTGAGCGATCGGGTCGGTAACCGAGGCGCTGGAAGCGTCGGTGACGGAAGAGCCCGCAGCGCCGGTGACGCGCTGAGCCACAGGCTCATGCGTCTGGTGCGGTTCGGTCACGTCGCTGGCTCCTCGTCCGGTCGACACGACTGTCGACCTCCACGATGCTCCGGGGGAATGTTCACACCACGGTAACCGCTTGTGAACCCATGCACAAAGTTGCTCGAGACGGGTTCGATGTGCCGTTCACCTGCAAAGCGGCTCCGCGGACAACTTTGAGGGTTGCCTTACTTGCGTAAATCGTCACGAAGGCGCTCCTCGTCGACTTCCCAGTAACCGTGCTCGCGTCCGTCGAGAAGAATGACGGGCAATCTGTCTCCGTACTCCGCTCTCAGCTCTGGATCCGTCGCGGCAGCTTCGTCCACGTCGATGCACGTCAATTCCAGCTCGAACTCGGAACAGACCCGTCGCAGGACCTCCGCCGCGCCGACGCAGGACGCGCATCCTGCGCGTGTCAACAGGGTCACTTCATGCGTAGCTGCAGTCATCGACGCATACCTTTCTTCTACGGGGACGCCATCTACTTGATCGGTCGAGTGTGCCTCCGGAGCCCCACTCGGTGCCAAATCGGCGGAGAGGAACGTCACACACCACAGGGAAGGTCACCATCCAACCCATCGGGCCTCATCGCGGAGGATAGGCTGACTCGAAGAGTTCTCTGCTCGAGAATGCAACACGGGAGGTGCGGGTGCCTGCGCGATCACTACCGAACGGCTCCGGATTCGGATCAGGGCTTGCCGGGGTCATTCTCCCCGGACGTCGCCATGTGAAGAATCCGCTGGGCCCGAGTGAGTCGGAAGTTCGAGCCAATCTCGCCGGCGAGGCGAGCGCTGACGCAGCTCTGGCATTGCACGAAGCTGCCAACCCCACAGAACCGGAAACCGGCGAAGAGCCCCCGGCCGTTCCGCGCGACCTCACGGCCGCCGCATTCTTCGACGTCGACAACACCATGGTGCAGGGTGCGTCGATCATCCACTTCGCCCGTGGTCTCGCTGCACGAAAGTATCTCAAGACCTCGGATCTGGTGGATTTCGCGTGGAAGCAGATCAAGTTCCGAGTCACCGGCCGAGAAAGTAGCGACGACGTCGCCGAAGGCCGCGAGAAAGCACTGTCCTTCGTGGCCGGTCGATCCACCGCCGAACTCGCCCGCCTCGGCGAGGAGATCTACGACGAGGTCATCGCCGACAAGATCTGGCCAGGCACGAGGGCGTTGGCCCAGATGCACCTCGACGCCGGACAACAGGTGTGGTTGGTGACGGCAACTCCGGTCGAACTGGCTCAGGTCATCGCCGAGAAACTGGGATTGACCGGCGCCTTGGGCACTGTCGCCGAGAGTGAGGACGGCGTCTTCACCGGCCGACTCGTCGGCGACATCCTGCACGGCATGGGCAAGGCGCACGCCGTACGGACGTTGGCGGTGCGTGAAGGACTCAATCTCAAGCGCTGTTCCGCCTACTCCGACAGCCACAACGACGTTCCGATGCTCTCGTTGGTGGGGACACCGGTGGCGATCAATCCCGACGCAGATCTTCGTGAACTCGCGAAGAACCGCGGGTGGGAAGTTCGCGATTTCCGCACCGGACGAAAGGCCGCCAAGATCGGCGTACCGACGGCGCTGGTGCTCGGAGCGGTCGGCGGGGCGCTCGCGGCAATTCTCGCCAGGCGCAAAGAACAGAACGTCTGAGCGGGTTCGGTCCGGATCGAGCAGCGATCCGGACCGAACTCAGCCGAGAAAGACGTTGCGACGCTTGGCCAACAGTCGATACAGCGTCTGCTGAATGGTTTCCCGGACGTGGTCCGTGACCTCGAACAGGACCATCGGATCGTCGGCGGCACCGCTCTCGAAGGTGTCGGTGACGATGGGCTTTCCGAACTCGATGTACCACTTCGACGGCAACGGAACCAGGCCGAGCGGCCCGAAGTGTGGAAACAGCGGTGTCACCGGGAAATACGGAAGACCGAGAACGCGTGCGAGTGTGGTGAGATCACCGATTTTGGGATAGATCTCCTCCGAACCCACGATCGAGCACGGAATGATCGGAACACCGGTTCGCATTGCGGCCGACACGAAGCCACCGCGCCCGAACCGCTGCAACTTGTACCGCTCACTGAACGGTTTCCCGATGCCCTTGAATCCTTCCGGGAACACGGCCGCGACTTCACCGTCGTTGAGCAGACGCTCGGCGTCGGGGTTGCAGGCCAACGTATGACCGGCTTTGCGCGCCAGTCCACCCACCACTGGCATCTCGAATGCCATGTCCGCAGCCAACATTCGCAGTGGACGATGCGCTGGATGGTGATCGTGCACGGCAACCGACGTCATCAGTCCGTCGATCGGGATCACACCGGCGTGGTTGGCGACCACAAGCGCTCCCCCGGTGAGGGGAATGTTCTCGATCCCACTGACCTCGACGCGAAACCACTTCTCGAACAACGGGCGCAACATCGGCATGACGACGTTGTCCGCGAAATGCGGGTCGAACCCGAACTCGTCGACCTCGTAGTCGCCGGACACCCGACGTCGGAGGAATTCTGCTGCCGAGGCGATCTGGTCGACGATCGCCGACCTGGCCGAATCGACGAACGTGCTCTCACCGCCGTGGTCGGCCGCCGAGGACACTCCGGACGGATGCCGACGTTCACTTTGTTCACGGATGTCACGCTCCGCACCGGTGACGGACTCACGCGAACGGGAAGTTGCCGACTTTCCGGTGTGAGTTGCGCTGGGCCGCAGGGGAATTACCTTCGCCACGTCAGTCACCCCTTCACCGCACTTCGTCCCGACAGCGGCATGTGCATCACGTCTGCACTTGTTGCCGCCGCGGCGGTGTCACCGCCGAGGATGGTGGTCAACGCATTCTCCGCCCGATCGATCCACTCGGACTTGATGATCCGGCGCGTCTGCATCGCACGCATGAAATCGTCGAGTGCTTGCATGGTGGTCCATCGCGGCTCGAACCCCAGCTCGCTGCGCATGCGAGTGGTGTCGAGTCCGCAGCCGAACCGGAAGTACTCGAGTTGCTCGTCGGTGTACAGCCTCATGGACGACCCCACCAACGCGCTCCCGACGCTGCGGAACAGAGCGAGCGGCATGGGAACTTCCACCCTGCCTGCCCGGCGGATCGCCTGCGACATCATGACCACTCCGTCGCCGGCGATGTTGTACGTACCCGAAGCGTGTCCGATGGTCGCCTTCTCCAGCGCCGCGAGGGCATCCTCGACGTGGAGCAATTGCAGGCGCGCGTTGCGCCCGACGATGGTGGGCACGAGTGGGGCGGTGACGTAGTGCCCGACGGTTGCAGTCAGCTGAGGTCCGATCAACGGCGCCAACCGCAGAATCCCGACCGAGATGTCCGGGCGCCGACGCCCCATTCCGCGGAGGTATCCCTCGATCTCGAGGCTGTC
Organism: Rhodococcus sp. KB6; assembly: GCF_001445685.1. NCBI lineage: Bacteria > Bacillati > Actinomycetota > Actinomycetes > Mycobacteriales > Nocardiaceae > Rhodococcus > Rhodococcus sp. KB6. The sequence continues at coordinate 212,727 of NZ_LNAK01000102.1, forward strand.
GCGGGCATATCCGCCCGGCGGCCGGCGGCGCGCACTCATTTCTTCGGTGAACTGAGCGGGATCCTTGGCACTGCACCCGTAGACGACCGAAGCCGAGCGCAGGATCACCTTGCGAACCGTCGGCGCTTTCTGGCAGACCGCGAACAGTTGCATGGCGCCGATGACGTTCATGTCCTTCATCGCGGCGCGGCTGCCGGCTTTGGGGGCTTTCTGAAGCGTCGACGCGTGCACGACGGTGTCGACCTCGGCGTTTCGGATCACTTTGCCGATCAGCGGATTGCGGATGTCTGCTCGCACGAATTCCGCGCGGCCCATTCTGCGCATCATGTCCTTGCTCGGACTGACGGCGTCGACGGCGATGACACGCTCGATCGACGGATTCTGCGCAAGCCTGGTCACCAGGTAGCCGCCGAGAAATCTGCTCGCCCCGGTCACCAGTACGACGCGAGGCGTCGTGCCCCCTGAAGTGTTGTCACCTTCAACCACCAAGTACCCCCATATCCAGTAGAAACGCGCTCTGCCGAAGCGTCCCTCCCGCGATTTTCCCCCACTTTACGGGCAGAGGGGGTCCCGCGCTGACTACCCAAATTTCGGCCATTCAAGACAAACCGCCCAGCCAATGAGACGTGGCACACATCGCTTCCCCCCGAATATGTTGATGCCCGCCACCCCGGAAGGGGTGGCGGGCATCAACAGGTACTGCTTATTTACCGAGTTTCCTGCGCTGTACTCGGGTACGACGAAGCAGCTTGCGGTGCTTCTTCTTCGACATGCGCTTGCGACGCTTCTTGATCACTGAACCCATAGCGGGTGTCCCTCACGTTCTTCTCTAGCGTTCCTGCGCACGCCGGTCACGTACGCCTGCGCCAAGCAATTGGCGCCTGGCCCTCGTTTTAACTAGCTCAGCGCCTTACGACACCAGCTTGCTGGTACGACAGTGACTCATCGTACCGGTGTGGAGTCACTCGGCATAAACCGAGCCTCCGGCACAGCAACCGCTGTGCCCGCGACTCGGCTCACGCCGAGGTCATCCTCTTCGAACCGGCTGGTCAGCCGGCATCGAAGTACGAGGTTTCGAGGTAATCGTGCACTGCCTTCGCATGTACACGGAACGAACGGCCCACTCGTACAGCGGGCAATTCGCCACTGTGTACCAACCGGTACACAGTCATTTTCGACACCCTCATCAAAGTTGCTACCTCAGCAACAGTGAGGAATTGCGTGCCGGCCACTGCCGGCTTTCCGTCGTGGGACGAACCCATGGACGGCTTGTTTGCAGACACCATTAATCCACATACCTCCAGCACGACTCGCGCCGCCGGCTTCCCCTCCGGCGGAACAGACACGTACGTACTAAGTCGAGCTTAGCTGTACTGGTGGGGTTAAAGCGACGGGTGTGGCTAAACGGACGACTAATCCGCAGCTGCACCCATTGCGGCCGAGCGCGACTTGGCGGCATCCAAGGCATCGAAGAACGCCGTCCGCAGGCCGCCCGCTTCGAGCTGACGCAGTGCCGCAGCCGTCGTTCCGCCCGGTGACGTCACCGCGGCGCGAAGATCCGTCGCGCTGTCGCCGGTGCGATCGAGCATCGCTGCGGAACCGACCATCGTCTGCACCACCAATTCGGTAGCGACCGGGCGCGTCAGGCCGAGACCGACTCCCGCGTCGATCATCGCTTCGGCGACCAGAAAGAAGTAGGCCGGGCCGGAACCGGAGACAGCCGTGACCGCGTCGATCTGCGATTCGGGAACCGTGACCACCTTGCCGACGCTGCCGAGGATGCCGCGTACGAGCTCGAGATGCTCGGCCTTGACGTGCCGTCCGGGCGAGAGCACGCTCACGCCCTCCCCGACCAACATGGGGGTGTTCGGCATGACGCGGATGACCGGGAACCCTGCGGGCAGACGCGTTTCGAAGAATCCCGTGGGGATTCCCGCCGCAAGGGAAACGATCAATTGTTCGAGGTCGCCGTCCAGATCGACCTTCGTCAACGCCGTGAGCGCTGACTCGACGTCGTTCGGCTTCACCGCGATGACGATGACGTCCGCACCCTCGGCGGCATCGGCGACCGTGCTGACGCGGATGGAGTATTCGGCGATCAATTCGTCTGCGCGAGGCTGATATTGCTCGGCGACGACCAGATCCTTGATGGCGTGGCCGGCCTGCAACAGCCCGGAGATCAGCGCCTCGCCGATCTTGCCGCCACCGATAATCGCAATTCTTGTCATGGCGAACAGCCTGCCACGACCGCAGCGATCGACCCTAGCGGGGCATCATCGCCAATTGACGACTCTGGACGACGACTGCGCCCGTCGAATCGAGAACAGCATGATCCTCTTCGAACCACGTGCTGCCCAGAACATCCGAGCTCGCCCGCACGCGAAGCCATCCCGGCGTCGGCAGTCGGCGCAGGTACGTCGTCAACTGCACAGTCGGCGCCCACCCGAACAGGCCGCGGTTCATCGTCACCGGCGCGCTGATGTCACCCGCCATGATCGCGAACAGCACAGCGGTGTCGAGGTCGTTTTCGTCCTCGGGTCGAGGACGGACCCACATCCTGACCTCGGCCTCGCCTTGGCTGCCGGTCAGGAAGTGTGCCGAGGTGGTGTCGATTCGCATGTCGCAACCCTGACCGACATGCACGACCTGCGCCATCGGGTGATCGCCGATGACTGCCACCGCACTCTCCGGCGGTTCCGGTGACATGTCGTCGATCGACGAGGCCGTGACGAAGGTGGGGTCGCCGTCATCGAGGAATCCGAGCGTGACCGCCGCGCGAACAGCGCTGCGGCCCGCCTGGCTCAACTCGACGTCTAATAACGCGACCTGGCGTCCCTGCTTTCGGACGATCACCTCCAGTTCGACTTCACCCGGATCTGGGGCCGACAGATAGTTGGCGCTCACTGCGAGTGGCTGCATCTTCAGAAGCGAGTCGTTCTCACCTGCGCCGTCTCGCAGACATTGACGCGCTGCAGCGGCGCACACAGCCATCATGGAGCCGCCGTGCACTTTCGGCCCGATGGTCCAGATCGAATCGATCGTTGCGGTGTATCGCCCGTCGCCGAGCGAGGTGAGGCGATTGAGATCTTGAAAGGGACTGGTGCTCATCGATTTTCCTGTTCGGTGCTTTCTCGGTGTTGCGGGAAATGTCGTGCGGCCAAATCTTGGTGCGCCAGGCGTCGCAAAGCTGTCAGGACGGGTTCGTACATGGCGGTTCCGAGGACCGCATAGCGAATGCCGTCCTCGGTCGAACTGGTAGGCATCAGCTCGATTTCCACTTCGGCAATCCCTCGGATGTGGTCGCCGTAGGCGCGCAGGCGCTCGTCCGAGAGACTCAGTCCTGCATCCTCGAGGCCGATCAGTGCCCGCTCGAGGTGCGCGACCGCCACGTACCTCGGCTCGAAGACCTGACCGAGAAACTCCAGAACCTTGCGAGCTCTGGGGAACTCTGGATCCGGTTCAGGTTCGACGTACGGGGGTAGTTGCGCGATTGCGCGGCCGAAAGTCTCGAATTCGGATCGCTCGTCACTGTCCACCAGTTCGAGCACCGCGCGAATCCGTGGAATCGCGAGTCCCGCCCCGGCCAGGGCCCTGATCAACGCGAGTCGCCGGACGTGCTGTTCGCCGTACCTCGCTCCCGTTGCGCTGGTCGGCTCACCAGGCATCAGCAGACCTTCACGGAGGTAGTACTTGATAGTGGCCAGTGCAACGCCGGACTGTGCGGCCAGTTCGGAAACCTTCACCGCTCCTCCGTCCAACTCGCTCGACCCATTACTGGATAGTGATGCTATCCAATGATGGCCGAGCATCGGTAAGGAGGACACGCCTTGCGCTAGGGTTGAACCTTCTTTGCGCACATCACCAGAAATTTCCGAACGGAGCGAACAGGCGGAATGACGGATTTGCAGTCGGAGGCTCAGCCCGACGAACAGTGGCGCATCGTGGAACCACTGACGCTGACTCCCCTGCTCACCGCCGCACTCGAGGTGTTCCACGAACTCGGTTACCACGGAGCGTCGGTTCGTGACATCGCAAAACGTGCCGGTGTCACCGTGCCGACGCTGTATTACCACCACGGCAACAAACAGGGCATCCTCGTCGCGCTGATGGAACCGGGCATCGAGAACGTCACCGCACGCGCGAGCGCTGCGGTCGACGCTGCCGGACCGTCGCCGACGGCACAGTTCGGCAATCTCGTCGAGGCGTGTGTTCTGCACATGACCAGTCGCTCCGACATAGCCTTCCTCGATTCCGAACTGCGGTACCTCGAGGACGCGGAACGAAAGAGCTACGCCGCCAAGCGAAAGAAGCTCGAGAACCTACTCGTCGACGTACTGACGGCAGGCGTCGAGAGCGGTGAGTTCACGGTCCCGGACATCACCGGAACGGGCCGTGCACTACTGGGAATGTGTCAGTCCGTCGTCCTCTGGTATCGACTCGACGGACCGCAGACTCCGCGCGAAGTCAGTGTTCTCTACCGCGAGATAGCCCTGAAAGCCGTCGGCGTCACTTCTTGAGCACTGAACTTCCCGGCATGTCCGATTAGCCCTTAACTGACGAACGTCACACCTGTCGGCTGACACCGAAACCGGGACGCGCCCACGGTCGCGGGTCCACACTTAGAAGCAGAGATGCGCGGGGTGGATCCGCAGACCGAGGGAGTTCTTGACGTATGGCCAACAGCAATCCATTTGTTCCTCCTAGCGCGGTCGACGTCGACCTTTCCGCGGTCGCCTGGGGGGCGAACCGCACGATGTCCGACTTCGAGACTGGAATGTGGCGGATGGAAGAGGCGCAGCCGCAACTGCGCTCACCGATCGTTGCGGTAGAGGTACTCGATCGTGCCCCGGACTGGGATCGACTTCTCGACGCAGTCGAGTGGGCATCGCACGTGGTTCCGCGTATTCGTATGCGAGCAGTGGAACCGGCAATGCAGCTGGGCAATCCGGTGTGGTCCGTCGATCCCGAGTTCGACATCGGCTACCACCTACGACGCGTCCGCCTACCTGCACCGGCGGACTTCGATCACGCACTGCGCATGTGTCGTCACCTTGCGACGGAACCTTTCGACAAGGCTCGACCGCCGTGGAGCGCGCTGCTCATCGAAGGTCTCGACGACGGTCGCGCCGTGTTCGTGGTCAAGACTCACCACTCCATCACCGACGGCATGGGCGGCATCCAGATGATGACGCTCCTGCACAGCAGACGCCCGGACCCCACTCCGAACAAGCCCGACCGCACACCGCCTGCTCCTGAGCATCTGTCATCGGTGGGCGCCTTCGGCGAGGAGGTCGTCAGCGAGATCCGGCGTGCGCCCTCGCGTATCGCCAAGCTGGTCCGCGGTGCCACCAATGTTGCGACCACGGCGATCTCGAGTCCGATCACGACGGCTTCCGAGGTCCTCGGTTACGCCAATTCACTCCGCAAGATCGTCACTCCCCCAGCTCGTTCCGGTTCCCCTCTGCTCCACGATCGTGGTCTCGGACGGTGGTTCGGAACTCTCGAAGTGGGTGTTCCCGAGCTCAAGGCCGGAGCAAAAGCTGCCGGCGGCTCACTCAACGACGCTTACGTCGCCGCATTGCTCGGCGGCTTCCGTCGCTACCACGAAGCCTTCGGACAGTCCGTCGACAGCATTCCGATGGGTATGCCGATCAGCATGCGTACGGGCGCAGACGCCAACGGCGGCAACAGGTTTGCAGCCGTTCGCTTCAACGGCCCGGTCTCCGAAACCGATCCGGCCAAACGCATCAGGCAGGTGCGAGAGATCGTTCTGAGTCTGCGTGAGGAACCGGCGTTGGACGCTATCGACGTCGCCGCCCCGATCCTCGCCCGCCTGCCGAATTATCTACTCGCGAACTGGTATCTGTCACAGTCGACGGGTCTGGACCTGCAGGCCAGCAACGTCGCCGGCGTACCGGTACCGGTCTATCTCGCCGGAGCGAAGATCGAGCGGATGTTCCCGTTCGGCCCGGCGCCCGGTTGCGCGGCAATGGCGACACTGGTCTCCCACGTCGGGGTGTGCTGTATCGGAATCAATCTCGACACCGCTGCGATCACAAAACCCGCGCTGCTGATGCAGTGCTTGCAGGAGAGCCTGGACGAGATCGTCGCTCTCGGAGTCACAACGGAAGGTGCGTGAGTCATGAGCGAGAACACGACCAACCCGCGCGTGTACCTCACCGAAACCATGACAGAGGCCGAAGCCGGCGTGCTGCGAAAGTGGCTTGCCGACAAGGCAAGCTCATCCGAAACTCGGCCGGTCACCGTCAACATCACCGACAAGACCCTGGCAGAACTGGCGGCACGGACCGACGACCCGATGCTCGCACCGCTTCGCGTGGTGTGGATTCCGGACACCCATACCAAGCACAACGTGGCGGTGCGACTACGTGATGCGCTGGCACCACGCGATCCTCTCCACCCCGGACGCGGTGCACAACGCAGAACCCTGCGCACCGACCCCTCACGGTGCCAGGTCATCGAAGGTGAACCCGCACCACTGAGCGATCTCGAGCGTCGCCTCGAAAAGAGCGGTGGCGGTTCGCTACCGGAGTTCATCCGACGGCAGGCCGCTCTGGCACTCGAACGCGCCGAATTGGGCCTACTGGGTGGCCAGTACAAGGTGTCGCGGTTCGTCGTCGACGAGATCACCGACACCCGCCGATTCGCCACCGAGGTCATGGCTTTGGCCGACCGGTTGAACATCGCCGTCGCCGAAGTCGATCGCCGCGCACGTGAAGCTCTCGAAGAAATGGTTGCCACCCAGAGTCGCCAAGCCATCGCGGTGTGGGATCGCCTGGGCCGCTACTTCGCTCGCGCCTACAAGCTGGACGTGGACACGAGCCGCTTCGAGGAACTCCGTGAGCTGAACAAGGAACACTCACTGGTCTTCCTCCCCAGTCACCGTTCGTACCTCGATCCCCTCGTCCTGCGTCCGGCGTTGATCGCGAACGGCTTGCCGCTCAATCACGTCATGGGCGGCCTCAACATCAGTTTCTGGCCCATGGGCTCGATCCTCAAGCGCAGCGGCACCGTCTTCATTCGTCGAAGCATCGGCAACGACGAGGTCTACAAGTGGTCGATGCACGAGTACATGCGCTATCTGCTGACCAAGCGCTTCAATCTGGAGTGGTACATCGAAGGTGGACGCGGACGTACCGGGAAACTACGCCCGCCGCGCTTCGGTCTCCTGACCTACCTGACCAAGGCATTTCAGGTCAGCGGAGCGTCCGACGTGTACCTCGTCCCGGTTGCGCTGAGCTACGACCAACTCTACGAGGTCGGGGCCATGGCTGCCGAGGCGCTCGGCGCCGAGAAGACACCGGAAGGCCTGCGCTGGATGGTGGGTTACGTACGCGCCCAGGGAAAGCGCAACGGTGTCGCGCACGTGACCATCGGCCGGCCGCTCTCACTCGCGGACGCACTCAGCCAGGAAACCGATCAGCGCCTCGCCATTCAGAAGGCCGGCATCGAGGTGTGTCACCGCATCAACGAGGTCACCCCGGTGACCGTGTCTTCACTGGCGATGTTGGCGTTCCTCGGAATCGAAGACCGGGCGTTGACAGTTCGCGAACTCACCGCGATTCTCACGCCGCTGTTCGGCTACATCACCGCGCGAAATCTTCCGATCGCCGGCGACGTCGAACTGTCCGATCCGCGTGTCATCGAGAAGGCATTGCAGACACACGTCGATTCCGGGGTGCTCGAGCGCTTCGATCGGGGCGGCGAGCAGGTCTTCTACCTCGGCAAGGACCAGCATCTTGTCGCTGCCTTCTACCGCAACAACACGATTCACTTTCTTGTCGTGCGTGCCATCACCGAACTCGTACTTCAGGCAGCCGTCGAAGAGCGGTTCGAGGACCCCATCGGGGACGGGTGGGCAGAGGCCAAGCGCATCCGAGATTTGTTGAAATTCGAGTTCTTCTTCAGTGACCGGGACACGTTCGAGCAGGAGATGCGGACCGAGCTGACGCTGATCGACCCCGAGTGGGAAACCGTCATGGCCGACGACAAACGAACCGAGCACATGATCGAGACGGTTCGCCCGTACCTCGCGCACCGCGTGCTCCAACCGTTCCTCGAGGCGTACCAGGTTGTCGCCGATCAGCTTGTGCTCGCGCCGATTTCGACATCGTTCGACGAAAAGTCGTTCATCAGCAACTGCATCGACGTCGCACATCAGCGTCGACTGCGGCAGCAGATCGCCAGCAACGAATCCGTCTCCGGCGAATTATTCGCCACCGCACTGAATTTGGCGCGCAACCGTAACTTGATCGAAGTCGACGACGACGGAGTCCGGGCCCGGCGCCTGGCATTCGCTGCCGAGATCAAGGTTCAGGTCGAGCGCCTGCGTCACCTTCGCGCACTCGCGCATGCACGACTCGATCAGGTGGCGATGCCGGTACCGGACGCCGCTGCGGTAGTGACCATTCCAGAAGCAAACCGAGCGCCCGCCGCGAACGAGGAAGTAGGACTGTGACCGGACTCGAGCGTCTGCACTCCGCCATCGAAGCCGCCCCGCCCGGGCCCGGAACGATCGCCGCCTTCGACCTCGACGGCACCTTGATCAGCGGGTACTCGGCCAGCGTTGTGTACCGAGACCGCCTGCGACGCTTGGATATCAGCGTCGGCGAACTCTTGCGCACCACCGGTGCCGCGATCGACACCCAATTCCGCGGTGCTGACGTCGGAGCACTGATGGACATCGGCGTTCGAGCCTTGGGCGGCCGTACCGTCGAGGAACTGAACGACTGGGGCCGACGGCTGTTCAAGCAGGAAATCGCCGCGATGATCTACCCGGAAGCCCGCGGGCTACTGGCGGCACACCGGCGAGCCGGCCACACGATCGTGATGGCTACGTCGGCGACTCCGTTCCAGGCCAAGTACGTCGCCGAAGATCTCGACATCGAAGACGTGCTGTGCACCGAACCCGAAGTCGTCGACGGCATGCTCACCGGCGAACTGTCTTCGCCCGCACTGTGGGGGCCGGCCAAGGCCAATGCCCTTGCAGGCTATGCCGAGAAGATGGGCGCCGATCTGAAGAACGCGTTTGCGTACTCCAACGGTGTCGAAGACGTCTTCATGCTCGAGGCCGTCGGGCGACCTGTCGCGTTGAATCCCGATCGTGGTCTGGCCAAGATCGCGTTGCGCAATCACTGGCCTTCGGTCAGCCTGCGTAAACCGCAACGAGGCGCAACACCGATCTCCACGATCCGAACGGCGACGGCCATGGGCGCGCTTGCTGCCACCGCCGCCCTCGGTGCGTCGGCAGGCATTGTCACCGGGAACCGTCAACTGGGTGCGAACCTGGTCGGCACGTACGGCCCCGACATCTCGCTCTCACTGCTGGGCATCGACGTCGAGATCGACGGCGAGCACAACGTGTGGGATCACCGCCCGGCGGTGTTCATGTTCAACCATCAGAGTTCCCTGGACATGTTGGTCCTGGGCACCGTGATCAAGCGTGACGTGACCGGCGTCGCGAAGAAGGAAGCGGCAAGCGATCCGCGGTTCATGCCCGTCGGTGCACTGCTCGACGTCGCCTACATCGACCGCACCGACACCACGAAGGCGAAGGCTGCACTGCAACCGGCAGTCGACAAGCTGAGGAATGGTGTCTCGATAGTCATAGCTCCGGAGGGCACCCGTTCTCCGACGCCACGTCTGGGCCCTTTCAAGAAGGGTGGATTCCACTTGGCGATCCAAGCCGGTGTGCCGATCGTGCCCGTGGTGATTCACAACGCGGGTGAACGGATGTGGCGCAATTCGCTTGTCGCCCATCCAGGCCCGGTCTATGTCTCGGTGCTCGATCCCATCTCGACCGAAGGCTGGGAGACCAAAGACCTCGACGCACAAGTCGAGAAGGTGCGCGCGCAGTTCGAAGCTGCGCTACTTGCCGGCCACCGCTGAGCGTGCCAGGTGCTCGCGTGCAAACGCGAGCGCCTGCGCCAGCATCGACGACCGCTCCCGCCGGGTGCGCGCGTTCTGTGTGTTGATCTCGATGACTGCCTGGCCGCTGAATTCGCTCGCAGCCAATTGCTGACACAACTCCGCGCACGGCTGTGAGCCATGCCCCGGAATCAGGTGCTCGTCCATCGACGCCCCGCGACCGTCGGCCAGGTGCAGGTGCTCGAGCCCCTTGCCCATACGGGAGGCCAACTCCAGGGCATCCATGCCCGCCGTCGCGGTGTGCGACAGGTCGAGTGTGTAGTGAGCATGATCGGAATCGGTCGGGTCGTACGACGGACTGAACGCGGACAACGCTGCCCCTGGACCGCCACGTTTACGCAGACGCTCCGCGGACTTGTCCTTGCCGCCGAAGAAGCTGTCGGCGCGCATGGGGAACATGTTCTCCACCGCCACAACGACGCTGCTCTTCGATTCGAGTTCGACAACCTGTTCCGCGAAGCCTTCGGCGTACTTGCGCTGCCACCGGAACGGCGGGTGGACGACCACCGTCGTCGCTCCCAAGGTTTCGGCGGTGCGCACCGAACGCTCGAGCTTCTCGACCGGATCGGAACCCCACACGCGCTGCGAAATCAGCAGACACGGCGCATGCACCGCCTGCACCGGAATGGCGTACTTGCGAACGAGGGCGGCAACAGCACCGATGTCCTGACTCACGGATTCGGCCCACACCATCAGTTCGACGCCGTCGTATCCGAGATCAGCGGCGTAGCGAAATGCCGCTTCCGTGTTCTCCGGATATACCGAAGCCGTCGACAGGCCGACGGCTATCGGCCGACGAACCATGCGCTGCGATCCCCCGATCATCGTCCGATCAACCCGAGGTCAACAAGAACGCCAGTGGACCGAGCGTCACGATCATGCCGACGACCACCGCGATCACGAAACTCGTGATGTCGTCCGTCTTCCGCAGAACCCGCACGACAGCAACCAGGCCGACGATCACGATCAGCGCGAGCACCAACGCCACCCACGGCAGCATGTCCCACAGCTTCTCGAAGCCCTTGAACATCGCGCCGCCGACGATCAGTGCAACAACCACCTGACCGGCAAGCACTGCCCATTCACGGATCGAGTTACGCTCGCCTGCCTCTTCCGCTGCCGGTTCGGTTTCGACATCGGACTCCGCGGCGGCACTGGACTTTTTTGCACCGTCATCGACAGCCGGCGCCTTGACCAGATCGACAACAGCGGTCGATTCGGCCTCGCCGGCATCCGCGTCTGCGATCTTGTCGATCAGTTCGGTGCTCTCTTCCGGCGCGGCCGGAGCAGGAGCAGTCGGTGCAGGTGCCTTCACGACGGGAGTGGGGACACGCGGCGGCAGGATCGGCGGACGCAACGACGGCGACTGCGTTGCGGCGCGCTCCTGACGCATCAGGTCGCCCGCCAGGGTCTGACCCGACAGCAGGGCTGGTTCCTGCGTTACCTGCGTCGGTGACGAGGAGTTGAGCGGTGCCCGGCTCACCCACTGCCCGGGCGAGGACTTCGAGGTCTGTCCCGGCGAAGGTGTGGAAGTCGGCTTCGGAGTGGTGACCGGCGGCGCAGCAACCGGCTTCGACTCACCCTTGGGTGCCTGCGGCTCGTCATCGTCATCGTCGTCGTCGAACGAGACGGCGAAGGCTGCGGTGCGATCGGCGGGAACCTTCGGTGCCGGTTCGGCTGACTTGGCGGTTTCCGCGACAGCCTCGGCCGGCGCTGAAGGTGCAGAGTTTTCCGGCGCAGCGGCTTCGGGCTGGGCTGCTGGTTCGTCGGACTCGGGCTCGGCGGCCGCGCGCGATCCCGACTGGCGAACGATCGGGATCTCACCCGTCAGTTCGGCGACGGAGATGCCACCGGCTACGCCGCGCCGGCGTCGTCCACCTCGGGATTCGACGCTCTGACCGTTCCGCTTGAGCAGTTCCGCTACGGAAATCTGCTGACTGTCCTCGGTCATCAAGCACTCACCACCAATTCACCGCCCATTTCTGTGTCGAGCTTTCGCAGAATCAGACCCTCACGCAGTGCCCAGGGACAAATTTCCAGTTCGTCCACTCCGAGCGCCCGCATGGTTGCCTCTGCGATGAGCGCGCCGGCCACAATCTGCTGTGACCGATCCGAGCTCACTCCTTCCAATTCTGCACGGTCCGCCGCCGTCATCCTGGATATGAAGGCTATGAGTTGCCTGAGTCCGCTGGAAGTCAGGGTCCGTTTTGCCCGGGGGCCTGCGGCAGAAGGGGCCGCGCCGGTGAGCCGAGCCAACGATCGGAAGGTCTTCGAAGTCCCGACCGTGCGGTCCCAGTCGCCGGCGGCGCGCAGTTCCTTGGCTGGTCCGACCAACTCCGCGTCCAGCCAGTCGCGCAACACAGCGACCCGGCGCTTGCCCGGCGGATCGGCCTGTAGCCAGTCGCGCGTCAACCGTCCGGCACCGAGTTGCAGTGAGAAGGCGACGTCCGGATCCTCGTCACCACCTGCGGTGAGTTCGAGCGAGCCGCCGCCGATGTCCAGGTTCAGGATGCGTCCGGCGCTCCAGCCGTACCAGCGGCGCACGGCCAGAAAGGTCAAGCGGGCTTCGTCGACCCCGGACAGAACCTCGAGGTTGACTCCGGTCTCGGCGCGGACGCGGGCGAGTACGGCTTCGGAATTGTTGGCGTCACGGACCGCGGAAGTGGCAAAAGCCATCATTTCCTCGCACCCGGACGTCTTGGCGATACCGGCGAATTCGGAAACCGTCGAGACCAACCGATCGGCTCCTGACGTGGTGATATCGCCGCGGTCGTCGGTGTTCTCTGCCAGCCTCAACGTGGACTTGGTCGAGCTCATGGGTGTTGGGTGGCCGCCCCGATGGGCGTCCACAACCAATAGATGGACGGTATTGCTTCCGACGTCGAGTACCCCTAGTCGCACATCGCCACGTTACTGGGTCTACGGTCGGCCCTTGTGACAGCAGGTAACCCAGACCGGTCCCACAAGATGACTCCGAGCCCCGAGGTCGATCTCGATTTCCCGCGCGAATGGGTCGAATTTGTCGATCCGGATAACTCCGAACACCTCATTTCCGCTGATATGACGTGGTTGCTCTCGCATTGGACCTGCGTGTTCGGCACGCCGGCGTGTCAGGGCATCATCGGAGACCGCCCGGACGACGGTTGCTGCTCGCACGGCGCTTTCCTCTCCGATCAGGAAGATCAGGACAAGCTCGATGCGTCAGTGAAAATGCTCACAGCCGAAGACTGGCAGTTCATGGAAAAGGGTCTCGGCAAGAAGGGCTACGTCGAAGAAGACGACCTCGAGGACGAGCCCGCGCTGCGCACCCGCCGCTACAAAGGAGCGTGCATCTTCCTCAACCGGCCGGGTTTTGCCGGAGGCGAGGGCTGCGCTCTGCATTCCATGGCGCTCAAGAAGGGCATCGAGCCGCTCGAGGTGAAACCGGACGTGTGCTGGCAGCTACCGATCCGCCGCACCCAGGACTGGGTCGACCGGCCGGACGGCGTCCAGATCCTCAAGACCACGATCACCGAGTACGACCGCCGCGGCTGGGGTGAGGGCGGCGACGACCTCGCGTGGTACTGCTCCGGCTCCCCCGACGCTCATGTCGGGGAGCGGCAGGTCTGGCAGTCCTACGGGCCCGAGTTGACGGAACTTCTCGGAAAGCGCGCGTACGACGAGCTGGCTCGCCTCTGCAGGCGTCGCGCGGGCCTCGGCCTCATCGCAGTCCATCCGGCGACCACGATCGCTCAGAACAAAGCTCAGGGCTGACTCCGCCTGAACAAAAAGAATTCAGCCGCTCACACGATCGTGTGAGCGGCTGAATTCTTCTCGACATTTCTTCTCGACGAGGTTCGATCACGCTTCGAGCTTGTAACCCAATCCACGGACCGTGACCAGATGTTCCGGCTTGGCCGGATCCGATTCGATCTTCGAACGCAACCGCTTCACGTGTACGTCAAGGGTTTTGGTGTCACCGACGTAGTCGGCGCCCCAGACGCGGTCGATCAACTGTCCGCGGGTCAGCACCCGACCGGAGTTGCGGAGCAGGTACTCGAGGAGATCGAACTCCTTGAGCGGCAACGTCACCGGGTTACCCGCGACCTGCACGACGTGGCGCTCGACGTCCATCCGTACCGGTCCGGCCTCGAGCACCCCGTTGTCGGAGGCGAGGTCCGCCTCGTTCTCCACCCCGCGGCGCAGCACCGCACGGATGCGAGCGATCAGCTCACGCGCCGAATACGGTTTGGTCACATAGTCGTCCGCACCGAGTTCCAGTCCGACGACCTTGTCGATCTCACTGTCACGCGCCGTCACCATGATGACGGGGACGCCGGAGCGCGACCGCAGCGCCTTGCAGACGTCCGTGCCACTCATGCCGGGCAGCATGAGGTCGAGCAGGACGATGTCCGCTCCGGAGCGATCGAATTCCGCCAACGCCGACGGTCCGTCGTTGACGATGGTGGTCTCGAAGCCTTCCTTGCGGAGCAGGAACGCCAGCGGGTCCGCCAAGGACTCCTCGTCCTCCACGATCAGCACACTCGTCATCGTTTGGCCTCCATGCCGTTTTCTCTACTGCCTTGTTCTCGTCTGCCGATCCGCGTGGAACCGGCGGTTCCCGCGTTGTCAGAGTCGATGTCGTCGTCCGACTCCACGTGTGCCGGTATCTGCAACGTGAAGGTAGACCCTGTACCCGGTTTGCTCCACAGTTCGATGGAGCCGTTGTGATTGGCCGCGACGTGTTTGACGATCGCCAGCCCCAGACCGGTTCCACCGGTCTGCCGTGACCGCGCCTTGTCCACGCGGAAGAATCTCTCGAACACTCGCTCCTGGTCCGCTTTCGCGATGCCTTCTCCTCGGTCGGTGACTGCGATCGCGACATTGTCGCCGCGTACCGACCGACTGACGGAAACCGGAGAACCCTTGGGCGAGTATGCAATAGCGTTCTCGATGAGGTTGGACAATGCCGTGACGAGGAGAGTCTGATCCCCGAGTACTTCCAGCCCACTCGGATGGTCGGTGGTGACCGTGATCCCGGCGGCCTCGGCCGACAGATTCGACCTCGACAGTGCTTCGGACACCACGGTGTCGACGTCGACCACGTCGAGATCCGGCAGCTTCTCGGCACCTTGCAGACGCGAGAGTGCGATCAACTCGGTGACCATCTTGCCCAGACGAATCGACTCACCGAGCACCCGTTCGCCGAAGTGGCGCACCGATTCCGGGTCGTCAGCGGACTCGAGCAGCGCCTCCGCGAGCAGGCTCATCGCACCGACCGGCGTCTTGAGTTCGTGGCTGACGTTCGCGACGAAATCGCGTCGGGTCGCCTCCATGCGGACCTGCTCGGAATCGTCGTCGGCGAACAGGACCACGAAGTTGCGATCGTCCTTGCTGAGCAACCGGGCCGTGCCACGTACCGCGATCTTGTCGCGGCCCCGCTGAGCGGTCTGCGCCGTCAGATCGACCTCGACGGGTTGACCCGTCCGCAGAACTTCCTGAGCAGCCCGCCAAGCTCGCTCGTCGACCAGACGATTCTTGACGAGACCGAGTTCCTCGGCGCGAGGATTGAAGAGCACGACGTCGTGAAAACCGTCGACGACGGCGATACCGCTTTCCGAAGCCAACACGATGAGGTCGAGAACCTGGGACATCGTGAGCCCGGTCTGTTCGTCCGAGCGCTGACTCTGGCGCGACGACAGCCTGGGTACCAGCACCCCGCCGACGAGGTAGCCGACCAAGCCGGCGACCACGACCAGCAGCACTGCAATCACGACACTCACGGCGCAATCGTACGTTCGCGCGAAGAGTCGGTTACGGCGGGTTCGGACGTTCCCACCCGTGTAATCCGCCAGGTGGACGGCGTTGGTTCGTCGTTCATCTGCTGTTGGCCGAGGCCCCCCGAAATCACTGTTCGGGGGGCCTCGACGCACATCATCGGGTTGCTACTTTCCGCCCTGATTCGCCACCGCGGCGGCGCCGGCAGCTGCGGCCTCCGGATCCAGGTAGGTGCCGCCGGGATTGAGCGGCTTCAGGTTCTCGTCGAGGTCGTAACGCAGCGGGATTCCGGTCGGGATGTTCAGGCCCGCGATGTCCTCGTCCGAGATGCCGTCGAGGTGCTTGACCAACGCACGCAGCGAGTTGCCGTGCGCGGTGACCAGCACGTTCCGACCGGCGAGCAGCTCCTGGGAGATGGTGTCCTCCCAGTACGGGATCAGACGCTTGACGACGTCGAGCAGGCACTCGGTCAAGGGAACCTCGTCGAGGTTCGCGTACCGGGGATCGGTGTCCTGGCTGTACTCGCTGCCGGCTTCGATGGCGGGCGGCGGGGTGTCGTAGCTACGACGCCAGAGCATGAACTGCTCGTTTCCGTACTCTTCCTTGGTCTGCGCCTTGTTCTTGCCCTGCAGAGCGCCGTAATGACGCTCGTTGAGACGCCAGTCGCGCACTACCGGGATCCAGTGGCGATCGGCGGCGTCGAGCGCGAGGTTGGCTGTGCTGATCGCGCGGCGCAGCAGAGACGTGTAGAGAACGTCGGGCAACAGGTTGTGCTCGGCGAGCAGTTCGCCGGCGCGCTTGCCCTCGGCCATGCCCTTGTCTGTCAGGTGTACGTCCACCCAGCCGGTGAACAGATTGAGTGCATTCCATTCGCTCTCGCCGTGGCGGAGCAGGACCAGGGTTCCGATACTCATGGCGTTCATCCTGGCACGAGTACCGGAACCCTTCTTGATCAACCCTGTCCGGAAATCAGCTCGGGGCAACTTCCGCAGTTCGCAGATCCTTGCGGAGGATCTTTCCGGCCGCGGATTTCGGCACGGTGCTGATGAACGAAACCTGGCGGACCTTCTTGTGCGGCGAGACGCGCTCGGCGACGAAGGTGATCACGTCGGCTTCGGTCAACTCGGCGCCGTCCTGGAGCACCACGAATGCCTTCGGAACCTCTTCGCCCTCGGCGTCGAGCACGCCGATCACTGCGGCGTCGGCGATCTGCGGGTGGGTCAGCAGCAAGGCCTCGAGTTCCGCCGGGGGAACCTGGTAGCCCTTGTACTTGATCAGTTCCTTGAGGCGGTCGACGATCTTGACGACGCCGTCGCCGTCGACGGTCGCGATGTCACCGGTGTGCAGGTAACCGTCGTCGTCGAGGGTGTCCTTGGTGGCCTGGTCGTTGCCGAGGTAGCCGAGCATGATGTTCGGGCCCTTGCACCACAGTTCGCCGGGCTCGCTGACGCCGTCCGAGCCGAGAGGCGGGTACGCGACCTCTTCGCCCGTTCCGGGGTCGACGAGCTTGCATTCCATGTTGGCGATGGTCGGACCGCAGGTGTCGAGCGCGATGTCGTCGCGGTCGAACGGGATCGCGTGCGAGACCGGGCTCATCTCGGACATGCCGTAGCCCTGGCGGACGTGGCAGTTCAACCGGTCGGCGACGGCCTTGCCGAGCGCCGCGTCGAGCGGGGCCGCACCGGAGAAGATGGTGTGCACGCTCGAGAGGTCGTACTGATCGACGAGCGGATGCTTGGCCAGCGCGACGGCAACGGGCGGTGCGACGAAGATGTACGTCGACTTCTGCTCGGCGACGATCCGCAGGAACTCGACGAGATCGAACTTCGGCATCGTGATGAGGCTCGCGCGGCGATAGAGCGCAGCGTTGAGCAGGACCGTCATGCCGTAGATGTGGAAGAACGGCAGGACCGCGAGAATCTTGTCGTCGGTCTCGATGCCCATCCGCGGAATGATCTGGCAGACGTTGGCTACGAGGTTCCGATGGGTGAGCATGACCCCCTTGGGTCGGCCGGTGGTGCCCGAGGAGTACGGCAGCACCGCGAGTTGGGTGGCCGGATCGAAGGAGACCTCCGGCGCCGCTGCACCCTCGCCGAGCAGATCACGCAGCGACAGATGGCCTTCGGCCCCGTCGAGCACGAAGACGTTCTCAGCCGGGATACCGACCAGGTCAGCAGCGGCCTTTGCCTGCGGCAGGAGCGGCGAGACGGTGAAGAGGAACTTTGCCTTGGAATCGGTGAGTTGCTTGGCGATGTCCTCGGCGGTGTAGAGCGCGTTGATCGTGGTCGCGACGCCACCGGCACGAAGGATGCCGTGGAAGACGGAACCGAAGGCCGGGACGTTGGGCGAATGCAGCCCGACCACGTCGCCGACGGCGAGTCCGCGCGCTGCGAGAGCGCCTGCAACGCCGTTGATCTGTGCGATCAGCGAAGCGTATGTGGTGACTGCGCCCGAACTGCCCTCGACGAATGCCGTCTTGTCGAGGTCTGCGGGGTCGGTATTTCCGAACAGGAAGTCGTAGACGCTGAGGTTGGGGATTTCAACGTCGGGGAACGGACTCTTGAAGCTCACTGTGCTCCTCGAAAAGTTGCGCGGCGGGGTGGTGTGACCAACTTACTGTGACTCACGGGAACAGTATTATTCCGTGACGACAGTCACAAGTAAAGGTCACTTTACGTGACACATTCGCGATGTGTCTCACCCCGCTCGATCAGCTCTGCGCGGGCTCTTCCTCGATGAGGTGCTTGAACGGTTCGAGATTCGCCAGCGACTCGCCTCGCGACACCCGCCACGCCCACTCACGCTTGATGGACGAGGAGAAGCCGAGTTCGAGGATGACGTTGAAATCGCCGTCGGCGGCTTCGAGAACCTGACCGAGCACTCGGTCGAGTTCATCGCCGGTCACCGCATGCTCCGCGATCTTGCCGACGAGGTAGATGTCCCCGACCTTGTCGAGTGTGTACGCCACCCCGTACAGACGACGGTTGCGCTTGAGCAGGAACTTGTAGACGCCTTCGAAGTTCTCGTCCACCTTGCGGCACACGAAGGCCTCGACCCGCACACCGTGATTGCCGACGGTGAGCAGAGTCGACGTCTTGAGTTTGTGTTCACCGGGAAGTTCGACGATGAAATGCGCGTCGTCTTTTCTGGTGAAGTCGAGTTCGCGCTCGGTGAGAGCCTGCTCGATGGTGTCCGAAATGCTGCTCATGTACGCACTCCCCCGGTCCGGCGCAGACGCCACAGACCCCGCGCACGGCGGGGCGAGAAGTCGCTGGGACCGGTTCCGTTGTTGTAGTTGACTGCGGCTTTGCGATAGCTCTCGAGCAAACCGTCCGCGGTGTGTTCCCACGAGAAATTTCCGGCGTGACGCGGTGCCTGCGCGGCGAGTTCGGTCAAACGCGTCGGTGCTGTCACCAAGGATTCGAGGGCGCCGGCCCAGTCTTCGGTGCGGTGTCCTTGAACCAGCAGGCCTGTCTCCCCGTTGCGTACGGCTACTCCCAGTCCGCCGACGTCGGCGGCGATCACGGGAGTTCCGCAGGCTTGAGCTTCGATGGCGACCAATCCGAAGGACTCCGAATAGCTCGGCACCGCAACCAGATCCGAGGCACGGTAGACATCGGCGAGACGCTCAGGAGCCTGCGGCGGCAAGAACGTCACCTGCGCGGTGATGCCGAGTGAGCGTGCCAGTTCGATCAGCACGTCCGGCCGCGCGAGGCCAGTTCCCGACGGCCCGCCGACGACGAGGATGCGCAACGGCAACTCGGGGCGACGGCTGATCACTTCGGCGGCAGCACGCAGCAGAACGTCCGGTGCTTTCAGAGGTTGGATCCGGCCGACGAAAGTCACGACGACCTCGCCCGGGTCCAACCCCAACGACGCGCGGGCGGAATCGCGATCGCCCGGGCGGTAGCGGGTGAGATCGGCGCCGGGAGCCACGACGTCGATACGCGTGGGGTCTGCGCCGTACAACTCGTGCAGCGCCTTGGCTTCGTCGGTGGTGTTGGCGACCAGGCGATCGGACTCGGCGACTACTTGCTGCTCGCCGATCTGACGTGCTGCCGGCTCCGGGGTGTCTCCCTCGGCAAGCGAAAGATTCTTCACCGCCGCGAGGGTGTGGGCGGTGTGTACGAGGGGCACGCCCCAGCGGTCGCGGGCCAGCCAGCCGACCTGACCGGACAACCAGTAGTGCGAGTGAATCAGGCTGTAGTACCCGGGCTCGTGGCGCGCTTCCTCCCGCAGAACTCCTGCGACGAAGGCACACAGTTGAGTCGGCAGATCCGCCTTGTCCAGCCCTTCGAAGGGACCAGCAGCAATGTTCCGAACCCGCACTCCGGGAGCGGCGTCCACCACAGGTGCGTCGGCCGAGGACGTCGCGCGGGTGAATATCTCCACCTCGACGCCACGTTTGGCGAGCTGAATGGCGGATTGCAGAACGTAGACGTTCATCCCACCCGCGTCACCGGTGCCGGGTTGCGCCAATGGCGAGGTGTGGACCGAGAGAACGGCCACCCGGCGAGGGCGCGAAATGTGCATGGGCGTCACGACTCCATACTGCCCCCTCACCGGGCGCGAACTCTAACCGAGGCTCGAGATGAAGGTTCGCACTTCGGACACGAATCGTGTCGGATCCTCCACGAACGGGCCGTGATTGCAGCCTTCCCAGTACGACGCCTGGGACTTGGGAATCAGTTCCTCGGCGTGCTTACCTGCGCTCACGTCGACGACGGAGTCCTCGGTTCCGTGCAGAACGAGAACGGGGATATCCAGGTTGCGGAGCAAGTCGTCGTGACCGACAGCACGGTTGAACAGTGCTGCGCGCACCCGCGGACGCGTCGAGAGGCTGTACCCGAACAAGGCCTGCGACGCTGCACCCTTGCCCTCGGGTGGGCCGGTGAGAGCATTGCCGAAAGCGCCGAGTGCACGGATCGCCTCGCGGGGATCTTCGGACATCGCGCCGGGAACTGCGCTACGCATCGCCGAGCCGACCTTGCCACCTTTTTCGCCGCGCCCGATGCTGGTGATCGCCCCGACCAGAACCGCACCCGCCACCGCGCCGGTGCCGTGCGCTGCCAGGTAATCGCAGATCACCAGACCGCCGTACGACCAGCCGAGCAGGATCGCGTTCTCGGTGACGCCTTCGGCCGCAAGAACAGCCGCGACGTCGCCGGCCCAGTTCGCGGAATCGTCGTATCCGGATTCGGGCGCATCGGAGTAACCGTGGCCGCGCAGATCGACGGCGATCAGCCGATAGTCCGCGGCCAGGTCCGCGAGGACCTGCTCGCCCCAGCACTGCGAGGACTGAGCCCAGCCGTGCAGCAACACCAGCGGGGTCCCCGCCGAATTTCCGGTTACTCGATAGACGATGGACGTGCCGTCGACGCTGACGGCTTCACGAATAGACATGCCGTCACGATAGAGGCTGCGACTGCGGCGCCGACGGCGAGCATGTAGGCCGACGGGACGCCGTAGCGATCGATCAGCTGTCCGGCCAGCGCAGACCCGAGCGCCACGCCGACGCCGAGGCCGGTAACCGTCAGGGTCATTCCCTCGGTGAGCTTTTCCGGTGGGACGATCTGTTCGACCAGGGCTGTCGCGATGATGAGCGTCGGTGCGATGGTCGCGCCCGCCAGCACGTAGGCACCCGCAAGTGCGGCCACGTTTCCGACCAACAGAAGCGGGACGCTGAGAACGGCGACCGCCGAGGACGCGATCATCAACTGCCCGCGCAGCGATCGCGCCGGGTGCATCGACCCGAAGATCAGTCCCGCGATTCCCGAACCGCCGGCGAACAGCGCGAGGACCAGCGTCGCCGACCCCGGCGAATTCTGTTCCTTGGTGAACGCGATGGCGCCGACGTCGATGACGCCGAAGATCGTTCCGAGCATCACCATGATCACGATGACGATCCACATCACGTGGTTACCGAGAACCGATCGTCCGCGGCCGGGTCGACGCGGATGCACCTTCGGTTCGGTTCCGCGCTGTATGACCAGCAGCAGGGTTCCGGTGACCAGCAGGATCAACCCTGCCAGTGGTCCAGCCTCGGGGAAGAGCCCGATGCTCAGACCTACCGATATGACCGGGCCCGCCACGAAGCAGAGCTCGTCCACCACCGATTCGAAGGCGAAGGCGGTGCGCAGCTGAGGTTTTCCGACATAGATCGCCACCCACCTGGCGCGAATCATCGCGCCGATCGTCGGAGTGGCGCCGCCGGGGACGACCAGAACGAACAGCAGCCAGTCGGGAGCTTCCATCCGGACTGCGAGCAGGAGCGCCCCGATCGCGGTGACGCTCACGGCTGCGGCAATCGGCAGGACCGCTCGCTGTCCGAAGCGGTCGACCGCACGCGAGACCGCGGGCGCGATGATCGCCGACGAGAGCGCAAAAACCGCGGCGAGCGCGCCGGCGAGCGCGTAGTCACCACGAAGTTGCGAGATCATCGTCACGATTCCGATACCGATCATGGCGATCGGCAGCCTTGCGACAAATCCGGCGGCCGAGAAGGCGACCGATCCGGGGGCGGCAAAGATCTCGCGGTAGGCGCTCAGCAGGCCTTTGTTGGTGGATTCGCTCATGTCAGCTTCTCGTGCACTGAACAAGGTTCACAGAGCCGAGGCCGACTCGACAAATCGTTTTCACTGTGCGCTCGGGTTGACCTGTCGGTAACTTGCCTTACGATTGCGCGAATGAGTGTCCTGGTGTGTTTCCACGCCCATCCCGATGACGAAGTTTTCACTACGGGCGGCGTGATGAGAATGGCCGCCGACGCAGGTCACCGCGTCGTAGTCGTCACCGCTACCGACGGTGCTCTCGGTGAATTCCCCGACGGACTGTTGGACGAATACGAGACGTTGGCTCAGCGCCGCAGCCGTGAGCTCGAGGCGTCCACCGACGCGTTGGGTGCCAGTCGCGTCGTGTCCCTGCACTACCCGGATTCGGGGATGGTGGGTACGCCCGAGAACGAGAATCCGGAAGCGTTCTGCAACGTCGACGTCGAGAAGGCCGCCGAGCGTCTGGCCGAGGTTCTTCGTGAAGAGAACGCCGATGTCCTGACCATCTACGACCCCAACGGCGGATACGGCCACCCGGATCACATCCAGGTCCACCACGTCGGCGTTCGTGCTGCAGAACTCGCGGGCACGCCGTTCGTCTACGAGGCGTCCACCAACCGCGATCACATGAAGATGCTGATGCAGGCCAACCCCGAGTGGACCGAGGAGGCGCAGCCGCCGGACATCGAATCGTTCGGGCTTCCGGCTGACCAACTCACCACCGCGGTCGATGTCAGTTCGGTGATCTCGTCCAAGCGCGCGGCCATGTACGCGCACGCAACGCAGGTCGGCGATTTCGGCCCGTTCCTCGAAATGCCGACGGAGCAGCTCGCCGCGGCATTCGGCACCGAGTGGTTCCGTCGTCGCAACGCGCCGGAAGGGCTGTCGGAAACCGCCCTGCCCCTGTGAGTCACCGCCCTCGATAAACCGAAGTCCCGACGGAGGTTTCGGCGGCTCGTTAACATCGGTAGGCATGGACCTCGAACAACTTGTCGCGAGCATGCCTTTTGCAGTTCACACCGGAATTCAGTTGGACAGCGCGGCACCCGAACAGGTTGTCGGCCATCTGGATTGGGACAGCCACCGCACCACCGCCGGCAACGGAATGCACGGCGGCGCCTTGATGACGCTGGCAGACAGCGTCGGCGCCGTCTGTGCATTCCTCAATCTGCCGCCCGGCGCAAGTACGTCCACCACCAGTTCGTCGACCGTGTTCACCCGCGGGGTTCGTAAAGGCACGGTCACCGCAACTGCCCGTCCATTGCACGCGGGACGCAGCACCATCGCGGTCGTGACCGAGATTCGTGACGACGAGGGCCGCCTCGTCGCTCAGGTCACCGCATCACAGGCAGTATTGGGACCGTGAAGCGTCCCGCGTACCGCGCCTCGGGTGGCACCCTGCCGTACGGCAATCTGCTTGCCTCCCATGACGTTGCGATGGAGGGTTACTTCTGGCGATTCACGATGCCAGAGAGCGGGCGGGTGGTGATTGCGCTCGCCGGAATCAACAAGTCCGACGGCGGCAACTGGTCGACGCTCGGTCTCGCGGCACATCCAGGCGGATTCCTCCGTACTGCTGAGCACCCGAGCGGATCGGCCGATCCCCGTATCCTGGGGGCCTACGCCGACAACGCTTTCCGCGGCAATGCCGATCGACTCCAGGTCGATTTCGGCGACAGTCATCTCGACGTGCGGATCAGTAGTCAGCGATTCTGGCCGCACCGCCGCTTCGGGGGATCGAGTTACTTCCAATCAATTCCCGCACTCAATCAGTACTGGCATCCGTGGCTGCTCGGCGGCCGGGTCGAGGGAAGCGCCGTCATCGACGGGCAGAGCTGGGATCTCACCGGAGCGCAGGTGTACGGCGAGAAGAACTGGGGAAAGGGAGGATTCCCGGAATCCTGGTGGTGGGGACAGGCACAGGGGTTCACCGGTCCTCGAGCCTGCGTGGCGTTTGCCGGCGGACAGGTCAGCGCCGGACCTCTGCGCACCGAAGTCACCGCCGTCGTTGCCGCGCTACCGGACGGAACGGTATTGCGGCTGGGTAATCCGCTGACGTCACAGGTGGAGACGACGGTGTCCGACGATCGCTGGACTCTTCGCGGCTACAGCCGGAAGTGGAGCGTCGACATCGACGGGACCGCGCCCATCGCCGACGCACACATCCTTCCTGTTCCGATACCTGCCGAGCGTCGAAACGTGCCAGGAGCGCTCGAGCATCTCGGTGGAACCATGTCGGTCATCGTCCGCCGGCGCGGCACCATCGTCTGGAAGGACAGGTCACGGTTGGCCGCTCTCGAGCACGGCGGATTGGATCGGGCGCAGGCCGAACTCACTCGGCGGGAACAGCTCTCGCAAGATCGATGAGAGCAGAGGCCGCCGGATTCTTGCCGCCCGACGAACGCCAGACCAATTCCAGCCGAGATCGTGCTTCCGGTTCGAGATCGATCCGATGCAACTCCCCCACTGTCGACTCCGGAAGCACGGCCATTCCCAGCCCCTGCGCTGCCAATGAAACGATGATGCCGAGGTTGCTTGCCTCGAGCGCAACCGTCGGCTTGGTGCCGGCTGCGGCGCACGCGAAGTCCAGACACGTTCTGATGCCGGTTCCCTCCGGCAGACAGATGACCGATTGCGTCGCGAGTTCGGCAAACGGCAGAGACGACACCTCGGCCAGCGGATGATCCGCCGCCACTCCGGCCACCAGTCGTTCGTCGGTGATCACCCTCGATTCGAGCCCTTCCGGCAGCTTGCCCGCCACCCCGATGACGGCTATGTCGAAGGTTCCGTCCAACACTCCGGCAAGCAAACTGCGCGAATCGTCCTCGGCCAGCGAAATGTCCAGTCCGGGGTGTTTGTTGTGCAACCGACTGAGCAGATCTGTGAGGTCGGCGGAAGCGCAGGCGGTAACCATCCCGACCGAAACGGAACCCCGAACCAGTCCGTTCAAGGCATCGACAGCGTCGCGGGTGCTCTGAACGGAAGCGAGTGCAGCGTAGGCGTGCGGGAGGACAGCTCGCCCGGCGTCGGTCAGACAAACGGTTCGACCACTACGATCGAGCAATTCCTGCCCCAACTCACGTTCCAGCCGTTTGACCTGCGCACTCACACCCGGTTGGGCTACGTGAAGCCGCTCGGCGGCGCGAGTGAAATTAGCTTCCTCAACGACAGCGACAAAGTACTCGAGTTGCCGAAGTTCCATAACTGCTAATTCTAGCTGCGAGACAAACTAGATCTTGGACTTATCGCCGGTGCGGTAGAACGATGGAAGCATGACAACAACAGATGACGTTCAGAAGGCCGGAACCCCGGAAGACATCGCGAAGCTTTTCGTGCAGTTTGCCAACGCTGGTGACGCAGACGCCGTCGCCGCACTTTACGAGGAGGATGCGGTGATGGCCTTCCCGCCCGGGTCCCTCACCGTGGGCCGCCAAGCCATCCGCGAGGTGATCTCTCAGATGCTGGCAGCTGCACCGAGATTCACCGTCGAGGAATCTCTACCGACGGTGATCAGCGGCGACCTGGCAATGACCTCGACCAAACCTTCCGACGGAACCGGCGGGCGCACGCAGGTCGCGCGCCGCCAGCCCGACGGATCATGGTTGCGAGTCTTGGATCGACCGGAACTCTGACTACCCTCTTCGCAGTCAGACGGCCGACGCGCGGCGCATAGCCGCAGCGGGATCAGCAAACAGTGAGCTCAGTGACACGACCGTGGAAGCGTATTCCTGAACCCGATTGCCGAAACCGGTAATTCGAATGTCCTTACGCTCCAAGGAGGATGCCGTCGAGAAGGCCTCGGCGACATGGGGCACCCCGGCGGGATAGTCGGTAAATGCCTGACCACCCAGAATCACCCGATCCGGGTTGAACAGGTCACGCAGCATCGCCACTGTCCGGCCGAGGACGCGTGCTCGATCAACCAGAAGCTCGTGTGCCGGAATGGAACCCGACGACGCGGCCCGGTAGACGTCCGCGATCGTGACACGCTCGCTGCCCTGGATCACGGCGCCCGAAGACAAAGCCTGCGCGACTACGGCGCGGTCACTGATCGTCGCTTCAAGGCAACCCACGGCTCCGCAGGTGCACCGTGCGGACGAACCGGTGGGGAGGTGCGCGATCGAACCGGGTCCGCTGGACGGCGTGTGCACTCGCCCTTCGAAAGTGATTGCGATGCCGGCAGTTTCACGAGCGTAGAAGTACAAGCCGGTAGTGCCCGGCGTCGGGGCTTCGGCACGATCGGTGCTGAGCAGAAGTTCCGACGCAGCCATCGCCTCGACGTGGGCGGCTACCGATACAGGGAGATCCAAGCCGGCTCCGATGATGGACCCGACCTTGGCGCCCTTCCATCCCAGACGCGGGTGATCGACGACTCCGGTCGCTGAATCGACGCGACCGCCGATGGCCACGCCGACGGCGAGCGGACGACGCTTGTGCCACCGCGAGGCAAAGGATTTGGCCGAGCGCGCAATGGTGGCAAGCGCGACAGCAGAATTGGTGGCAGGCGTCGGAATCTCGACGGCGCCGAGCACCTTTCCACGAATGTCGCTGGCAATGATGCTGGTGACGACGGCACCGATGTGGATGCCGACTGTCAGATAAGGCTCGTGGTTGACCTCGAACGGAACTCGCGGACGCCCGATTGCTCCGGAGGCCGTCAGGTCCGCGCGTTCGCGCAGGATCCCGAGGTCCAGCAGGCTCGTGACCTGCCGGTTCACGGTGGCGATGCTCAGTCCTGATGCCTTTGCCGCAGTGTCACGTGAGAGCGGCCCACGGGATCGAGCAATGCGCAACACAGTCGCGGACGGGCCGTCGGCGATGCGTAGTTCGGGCGCAACTATCTGGGTACGGGTCCGGGTTCCCGAGAGCGCGGTTCGCGATCGGATGTTCGGAATGGCGGAGATTGTGGGTGTCGACATGGCTGTCCCTTGCAGAAGGAGGAGAAGGCGCATATCTCTGTCGACCGAGAAATCAGCGTTTCCACTGGTCACACGAAGAAATAGACAGAAAAGGCGCAGAAATTAGCTGCAGAAAGAACGGCGGCGACAACACAGCTCTCGCGCCAGAGGCAGACGCGAACCAAGCGCAGCGGTCACATAGGTGACCCGCAAAGCGGCAGGCTGGTCGGTCGACATGGCTCCAAAAGTAGCAGCTTCACCGAGATTCACAAATCAGGTGCGGTAACGATCACACTGAACGCAACCCTGTCGGGGCGAAATCTCGCGTGTTTGGGTGGGCACACTCCCCACGAAAGGTGCACCATGTCTACAGCTTTCGCCAAGCCGACCCTCACAAATTCGGCATCAACGAACGGAGCGGCCGTTGACGCCGCTCGCGGCACTGTCACCACCCTCGGCGCGCATATCGGCGCCCGAATCGACGGAATCACTCTCGGCGGGCATCTCGACCCGGCGACGATTTCCCTCATCCGGCAAGCACTTCTCGAACACAAGGTGATCTTCTTTCGCGGGCAAGACCACCTCGACAACGATTCGCAGTACGAGTTCGCCCAGCTGCTGGGTACCCCGACCACTGCCCACCCCACCGTGAAGTCGCACGGCGCAAAAGTTCTGCCCATCGACTCGGACCTGGGCAAGGCCAACAGCTGGCACACCGACGTCACCTTCGTCGACCGCATCCCCAAGGCTTCGATCCTGCGCGCGGTGCAGCTACCCGAATACGGCGGTTCCACGACGTGGGCGTCAGGGGTAGCCGCCTACAACGGACTGCCGGATCCGCTCAAGGCGCTCGCGGAGAACCTCTGGGCTCGCCACACAAACGTCTACGACTATGCGGCAACCAGCGCCGAGCGGCTCACCGAAGATCGCACGGCCGCCTACCGCGAGGAGTTCCAGTCCACGTACTTCGAGACGGAACACCCGGTGGTGCGGGTCCACCCCGAAACCGGAGAACGCACGCTCGTCCTCGGACATTTTGTCAAGAACTTCGTCGGGTTGAGCACCGAACAGTCGAACGGTGTATTCAAGCTCTTGCAGGATCACGCCATCAAGCTCGAGTACACGACGCGGTGGAACTGGGAAGCGGGTGACGTCGCGATCTGGGACAACCGCGCCACCCAGCACTACGCGATCGCCGACTACGACGATCAGTACCGGCGTCTGGAGCGCATCACCCTTGCCGGCGACATCCCGGTCAACATCCACGGGGAACGAAGCCGCAGCATCGCCGGCGACGCTTCCGAATACTCGATCATCGAAGGCGCCTCGACTCTCCCATGACTTCACCGGATTCCGCCCCTCCTTCGCACGCCCGCGGATACGAAGGCTTCGAGGGTCGAATCGGCCGCACCGCAGCCGATTCGACCCCGTCGTGGCCCACCTCCACGACCCCGATTCCCGGATCACCCAACATCGTCGTGGTTCTGATCGACGACATGGGGTACAGCGACATCGGGCCGTTCGGCTCCGAGATCGAGACTCCCACCCTCGACCGCCTTGCCGCGCAGGGCATTCGGATGACCAACTATCACACGACGCCCCTCTGCTCGCCGTCGCGCGCAGCTCTTCTCACCGGCCTGAATCCGCACCGCGCCGGGTACGGTTTTGTCGCCAACGCCGATCCGGGCTACCCCGGACTGCGTCTGGAATTGGCCGACGACGTCCAGACACTCCCCGAAATCCTCCGCGGCGCGGGCTATGCGACCTATGCCGTCGGCAAGTGGCACCTCGTACGCGACGCCAACCTGGCCCCGGGACGAAGTCGTGACTCCTGGCCGACGCAGCGCGGTTTCGATCGCTACTACGGCTCACTCGAAGGCCTCAACTCCTTCTACTATCCCAATCAACTGATCTCCGACAATTCTGTGGTCGACGTGGACGAGTACCCCGAGGGGTACTACCTCACCGACGATCTGACCGACAAAGCGGTCGGGTACATCAAGGACCTCCGCGCCCACGATCAGGACAAGCCGTTCTTCCTCTACTTCGCACACGTCGCCATGCACGGACCGTTGCAGGCCAAGCCTGCCGACCAGGAAAAGTACCGCGGCCGCTACGACGAAGGGTGGGATCGAATCCGCGAGTCGCGGTTCGCCTCTCAGCTCGTGCAAGGCCTCTTTCCGGAAGGTACGCAACAAGCAGCGCGAAACTCCGAACCCGGCTTCGACGTCCCCGAATGGGAATCACTCACGCCGGAAGTGCAGTCCAGGTTCGCCCGCTACATGGAGGTGTACGCGGCGATGGTCGACTCGATCGATCAGAGCGTCGGACGCATCGTCGACACCCTGGACGAACTCGGCGAGCTCGACAACACGATCATCGTCTTCACCTCCGACAACGGCGGCACCGCCGAGGGCGGTTCGGACGGGACCCGAAGCTACTTCGCACAGTTCGCGCATATTCAGGATCCGGACTGGGTGGGCGATGTCCCCCACGACGAATCCCTCATCGGCGGCCCTGAATTGGGCGTCCACTATCCACGTGGATGGGGACAGACGTCCAACACCCCGTTCCGGTTCTACAAAGGGCAATCCTTTGCCGGCGGGATCCGTGTTCCTTTTCTCCTGTCCTGGCCCGCTGGATTGAAACCCGGAGCAGACGACAACGGGATTCGCGACCAGTTCGCGTACGTCACCGACCTGACCCCTACGCTGCTCGAACTGGCCGGAATCGACGCACCCAGTGTGCGAAACGGGCTCCCGGTGAAAGAGTTCGACGGGGTGTCTTCCGCGTCCGTTCTGCGTTCGTCTGCCGCTCCGAGCACTCACACCGAGCAGTACACCGAGATGACCGGCAACCGTGGCTACTACAAGGACGGCTGGAAACTGCTGGCTCTCACCCCGGCGGACATCGACAAACCGCACTGGCAGTTGTTCGACGTCCGCACCGACCCGACCGAGCTCGACGACCTGGCATCACGGTTTCCCGACAAGGTTCGCGAACTCGCCGAGGCCTGGGACCACTCGGCGTGGGCGAACACCGTGTTTCCTCTACTCGGCAATACCGTCGGCGCGGTTCGCCGTCCGGAGGAAGGAGCACTCTCACGCCCGGTGCGACTACTTGCCGGAACGCCCCCGCTGGAGCGCTACCGCTCATCCAAGCTGATCGGGTTCCGCGACTTCGACATCACGGTCGAACTCGACGGTTACCGCGAAAGTGACGCCGGTGTCCTTGTCGCCCATGGCGATCCGCAGGGTGGGTACCTTCTCTACGTCGAGGACGGGCACCTGCATCTCGGGTACAACGCGTTCGGTTCCTACTCCGTTGTCGACGCCGGACCGCTGGCGCTCGGCACCGAACGCATCGAGCTGTCGGTGACGGTGGTACCGCGGTTGCGTTGGGATCTCCACGTCAGCGTCGACGGCATTCACGCGGGCCGGCTGCTCGGGCAAGTACAACTGGTGGGAATGGCGCCGTGGACCGGTATCTCGGTCGGTGTCGACGCCAGGGGACCTGTGTCGTGGGAGGTACGACGACGCCATGGTCCCTTCCGGTATTGCGGCGCGCTGCGCGCCGTCACCTACACACCCGGTCGGATACAAGTACCGCGTCGTCACATCGAATCCATCGAACGGGAAGCAGAGTATGCCGCCGACTAGCCCTACGATTGCATCATGACCATTTCTTCCGATGCCCGCATCGCCGTAGTCACCGGAGCCAGCTCCGGAATCGGTGAGGCCACCGCCCGCACCCTGGCAGC
The DNA here is from genome assembly GCF_001445685.1 of Rhodococcus sp. KB6. Lineage (NCBI taxonomy): Bacteria > Bacillati > Actinomycetota > Actinomycetes > Mycobacteriales > Nocardiaceae > Rhodococcus > Rhodococcus sp. KB6. The sequence goes on from NZ_LNAK01000102.1 coordinate 243,641, forward strand.
TCAGGGATTCCACGTCGTGATCGGTGCTCGCCGCGTCGATCGTCTCGAGAAGATCGCCGAGGAAATCGGTGGTACCGCTCTCGAACTCGACGTCACCGACGAGGATTCCGTCGACGCGTTCGCGGCCGTGGTCCCACGTGTCGACGTGTTGGTCAACAACGCGGGTGGTGCAAAGGGTCTGGCAACAGTCCTGGACGCCGATCTGGACGACTGGCGGTGGATGTGGGAGACCAATGTTCTGGGCACGTTGCGTGTGACGAAGGCACTGCTGCCCAAGCTGATCGATTCGGGTGACGGTCTGGTCGTGACCATCACCTCGGTGGCCGCGCTGGAGGCATACGACAACGGCTCGGGCTACACCACCGCCAAGCACGCTCAAGCCGTCCTTCATCGGACATTGCGTGGTGAACTGTTGGGCAAGCCCGTTCGACTGACCGAAATCGCGCCGGGAGCCGTCGAGACGGAGTTCTCACTCGTCCGGTTCGAGGGCGATCAGGACAAGGCCGACAAGGTGTACGAGGGAATCACACCGTTGGTGGCGCAGGACATCGCCGAGATCATCGGTTTTGTCGCGTCGCGGCCGTCACATGTGAACCTCGATCAGATCATCGTCAAGCCGAGGGATCAGGCAAGCCCCGGTCGGTTCCACCGCACCACCAGCTAGTTCGAATCGTTCTGACTAACCAGTGCGAATCACCCGGTGCAGGACGAGGCCGAGATTGCGTGCAATCTCGGCCTCCGTCATTTCCGTGGAAGCGCTACGGGCACTTACGGTTTCACCAGCGGTGGCGATGTACCGACCATCTCCGGCATAGTCGTACCAGTGGAACGTTATTCCGTCGTCTGTCGGTCTGCTGTCCAGCGCTCCTCCCGGGTATGTGGTGACTTCACCTATCGAGGTCCGCTCTCGGCCGAAGAATCTGCTCACTTCCTCGCTCCCGCGCGCACCGGCAGCACTGCTCAGAAAGCTCGCTCTACCGGAAGTTTTCGGCCTTTCGATGCTCACACCACGCTCCGATCCAGCGGGGCAGGTCGGCAGGTGATCGACGAGCATCCGTGGAATTGCCGATGGGCGTACCACGGTGAAAACCACGTCGGAGCCACAGTCGACAGTTCTGCCGGGCAGTTGAGTCAGGAGCACCCCCAGGTCGCCGGCAACAACGCCGTGCAATCGCGTCACCGTACTCATGTTCTGCCCGTGAAAACCGGAAACCTCAACGCGAGCATCAGGATTCGCAAGAGCACCGAGAACGTGATGCAGCCGATCGTCGAGCAACCAAGCCAGGTGTGCTCCCGCTCGACGTCGCTCTTCTGTCAGCTCGTTCATGGTTTCGGCCGTCGGACGAAACCGCAGCGGGTACGGGAGTCGGTCACGTCCGACCGCTTCCCAGAGAATCTGGAATTCGAGGCCGGTGAACTGCCACTGCATGGTGGTCATTCGCCCAGCACCGCCGGGGAGACCATCGGTAGGTCGCCGACCAGGGCATTGCCGTTCTCGACTGTGACGAGGTAGCCGGGGGTGTCGTGAACGTTGTCTTCGTCTTGCCCTTGCCCTCGTCCCGGTGCCATGCCGCCGACGCCACCCATCGCGCCCCGACCGCTCTGCGCGCCCGTCGCCGAGGTACCGCCAGTTCCGTTGACGCCCCCACGCCCGCCATTGGCGAGGCCGCCCACGCCGCCAGGGCCGAGGGCTCCGACTCCGGTTCCGCCTGGCCCGAAGCCTCCGGTACCGATTCCACCAGCAGGACCACCACCCGAACCGCTACCTACCAGGCCTGACGGCGTTCCGGAACCAAGCTGAGCGCCATTCGGAGTTGCACGAGCTAGGCCATCTGGCGCTGCACCGGCGGACAGTGGACCGGCATGTGCCGCCGTGGTCCCGGCCGGGTCGGAATCGGTTCCGGATCGAACTGCATCGACGTTCGGATTCCCTTGGGCATCAACGCCGCTACGGTTGTCACCATTTCCGGAATCGGTGCCGGATAGATTCTGACCGGAACCGTCTCCGGCCGGGTTTGCACCGCCGGAGTTTCCACCGTCCGCTCCCCCACCGACTCCGCCACCCGATGTAGATGGCGTGCCGAGCCCGTTTCCTGGACCCGAAAAGTTCCCGCCGTCGGCACCACCACCACCGAATGCACCGCCACTTCCAGCCCCGCCACTTCCAGCCCCTCCACCGCCGGTGACCGGATTGAATGCGGCCGGGAGGATCGGCACCTGATCGTCCGCACGCTTCATGGACGGCAGATACACGTCCTTCATCACCTGGCGCGCTTGACGTTCGGCTTCTTCCGCTTCGTATTGGGCCTGCTTCCATGTAGCCCCGGGAACCATGCTGAGAAACCTCTCGACCGTCGAGGCGCCGTCGGGTGCCGGAATCGAGCGTTTTGCCTCGTCGAGTGCGATCTTCGCCTCTTCGATCTTGTTCGAGATCAGATCGACCCGCACCTTCAGCTCACCCGCATCAGCCGAGTAGGCCAGCACTGCTTCCAGCGCAGCCGAGCCGCCGCGCCCCTGCCAGCCTTCGGTGATCGCACCGTTCACGTCGTTCTGGAACTTCCCGATGCCGGCTTCGACCCGGCCTGCAATGGCCTTCCAAGCCTCACCGATCGCACTCAGGGTTGCCGGATTCATCTCGTTGACGTGGTCGAAGATTTCGGAGTGCGACATCGCATCGAACGGATCGTCGTCCACGATTGCGTGTTCGCTGTACTCGAGCGACGACGTCTGAGCGGTGAGGGCATCGCGCTCACCCCAGGCTCGTGCGCGCTCCACATTGGCGTCGACGGTCGCAGCAGCCATCTCGTCGTCGAACGCGCCGCGGTCGTCGGTTATGGATTGCACCAGAGCAGATGTAGCGATTGCGCTCGCGATGGGAGTGCCGACAACTGGCAATGCCGCCACGCCGGGAGGCACGGCCTGCGTCGCTTCGGAGATTCTTCCCAGCACGTCTTCCAGAAATGGAATGCCCACCGCTGTCCCCCTGAAGTCGAAAACCCCCGTCGGACTCCCCCGAGCCGACAGCACTTACCTGTACAGACGCAAGCAGAGCCCGGACGGTTCCCTCATCCACGGATTTACCGCAGTACAGAGTTACGGCAGTGCCGACATCGACTTCCAGGTCGGCAGATCGATTGCCCAGTCGTAGATGTCGCCGTCCGCAGGAGACAGGTCGATCGACGTGCCGGTCACCTCGACGGGGTCACCGTAGAGGGCCGTTCCGAAGTATTCCTGCGCGTCGGATGTCGACAGGTTGATGCAACCGTTCGTGACGTTCGACGAGCCCTGCACCCCGGTGGTCTCAGGATTGGCGTGGATGAATTCGCCGTTGTTGGAGATGCGCACCGCCCAACGCTCACGCACGTTCTCGTAGAACGGCGGATTGGACATCATGAAGTCTTCGTACTTCTCCGTCACCATGTGAATGCCGCTGCGCGTGACGTTGCGAGGTTCGTTTCCCTCGCCGTAGCTGACGGGAATGTCCATGATCGTCTGACCGTCGCGCACCACCTGCATGCGGTGGCTCGGCGCATTCGCCTTCACGATCTGGCTACGACCGATCGTGAAGTCGAGCGTGAGATCCTGGTCGCCGAAGGCGCCACCGCCGAAGTTCAAGCCGTAGAGCTTGGCGTCCAGATGGACAGTCGTGCCCGGCACCCAGTAATCGGCCGGACGCCAATGGGCCCGCGATCCGCCGTTGTCGTCGGCCAGCCAAGCCCACGATCCGGCGGTGGGCGGAACGGTGGTCACGACAAGTGCCTTCTCGACGGCCGCCTTGTCGACGACGGAGTTGTCGAACTGCAACGTGATCGGTGCCGCGATGCCAACTTCTTGGCCGTCGGCGATGTTGAGGGTGGCGCCGGTGGTCGACTCCGGGGCAACCGTCGTAAAGCTCCCTTGGACTGGCACGGATTTACCGTCGGTCCCGGTTGCCGAGCCCGACCACGAATACGTGGTGCCGTAGCCGAGTGCCTCACTGACGGTGAACGATGTCTTGTCAGGCGACAATTGTCCTGCAACGGCTTTACCGGCTGCGTTGCTGAGGCTGACGTCGGACAGCGTTCCCTGGGTCACCGCCACCGAGACGGGAGCGACCGGGCTGACATCTTTGGTGCCGGGCGCCGGCGTCGACACCACAGTCGCCACCGGTGCTGGTTCGGCGGCCGCCGCGCCGCCCTGTCCGTCCTTGCCGCCGATCGTGCAGCCGACGACGGCCACCATCACAGCGAGCAATACAGCTACCAACGCAACAAGACGCGAACGACTTCTCCTACCACCCAGCTCATGCACTTCAACAGGCTACCTGCGGGCTCTGTCAGGAGTCAGACGGTGCAGCCCACAGTTACCGGTTCCGGTTCCAGGTGGACACCGAACGCGGCTTCGACGCCGTCGCGTACTGTCCGCGCGAGCGAGACCACATCCGCGCTCGTTGCCGACCCTCTGTTGGTCAACGCCAAGGTGTGTTTGGTCGACAGCCTGGCCGGTGCATCTTCACCGGGATAACCCTTCGAGAATCCGGCCCGTTCGATCAACCATCCGGCCGAGAGCTTGGTTCCACCGCTGCCCGGGAACTGCGGCACTGTGACGTCTCCGAGCTGTTCGGTTATTGCTCCGAGCACGGCGGGCAGCTTGTCGTCCGGCACCACGGGGTTGGTGAAGAAGGAACCCGCGCTCCAGGTGTCGTGGTCGTACGGATCGAGCACCATCGCCTTACCCGTCCGAAGTCCCAGAACTGCCTCGCGGACCTGCGACGCAGGTAACCGCTCGCCTTCTTCGGCCCCGAGTGCGGTGAACAGTTCGCGGTACGCGAGCGGGGCACTCAGTCCGTCGGTCGACGCATCGAATTCGACGGCGAGAACCACTGCTGCATCGGAATGCTTGAGGACGCTCGACCGGTAACCCAATTCGAGTTTCGACGGTTCGACCCACGACACTTCGCTACTGCGTCGGTCGAGCAATTGAACCCGCCGGAGCCGCGAGCCCACCTCGACGCCGTACGCGCCGACGTTCTGCACCGGCGTCGCACCGGTCGAGCCCGGAATCCCGGACAGGCACTCGAGGCCACCCAGTTCCGCGGCGACCGATTGACCGACTACTTCGTCCCACACGGCACCCGCTTCGGCAACGACGCGGTCCGTGTCGAGGCTCACGGTGGTGTTGGCCACACGAACGACAACTCCGTCGAATCCCGAGTCGGAGATCACGAGATTGGATCCGCCGGCGAGAATCAGCGTCGGGATCTGCTCGCGATCGAGCAGCGTCACGACGTCGATCAACGACTGCGTCGTCGGACATTCGGCGAGCAGCCGCGCCGGTCCCCCGATTCGGAGCGTCGTCAATCCCGACAAGTCAACGTTCTCGGACACGAAAGCGCCTGATTCCACGACGCGTCTGCCAATGGTTACGTCCCACACATCGATAAACGGTAGCCTCCACAATCGTGAGCCGTCGCATCGAGCATTCGTCGAAGTACACAGTCCCCGCCGAGAAGGTCCATGAGGCGGTGACCTCCGAGCAGTACTGGCGCGACCGAATCGTCGCTGTCGGTGGTCCCGGCGCAACGATCGAAGAGCTGACCGTTCGCGACGAGACCGTCGCGGTCACGATGTCGCAGATCATTGCCGCAGAGCATCTCCCCAGCATGGTGTCGAAAGTCGTCAACGGCGACATCGTCATCAAGCGCAGTGAAACGATGGCGCCTTTCAAGGACGGCAAGGCCACCGGCACCTTCTCCGCCCACGTCGACGGCGTTCCCGCCCGTGTCGAGGGCACGCAGGTGCTGACAGGTGACGAGAACTCCGCCACTCTCGAGATCGACGGTGAGGTCGAGGTCAAGATCCCGTTCCTCGGCGGAAAGATCGAAAGTGCGATTGTCGACGAGGTTGTCCGGCTCATCCAAGCCGAACAGGATTTCACCCGGGAGTGGATCACGAAGTAAAACCCTGCGGGCGGCGGCAGTTGTGGATACAGCCGATTTGGCTTGTCACAGCGTGTAACCGGTATTCTTTCCGATCATGGCTCGCCGCATCGACTACTCCGCCCGCTATCAGCACTCCCCCGAGCAGGTCTATGCGGCGCTGGCGGACCGCTCGTACTGGGAGGCCCGTGTCGAGGAGATGCGCAAGCATTCCGAGAACCATGTGGAACATTTCGAGGTCACCGATTCCGGAATCGATCTCGTGCTCCACCACATTCTTCCGCGCACGGATTTGCCTGACATCGCTCAGACAGTGATGAAGAAGGATCTTGTCATCACTCGTAAGGAGTCGTACGGCGCCTTCGGTGACACCGTGACCGGAACGTACGAAGCGTCCATCCCGGCCGGGCCGGGGAGTTTGTCCGGCACCATGGAGTTGTTCGCGACCGATACCGGGTCCACGCTGCGAACCACGTCCGAGGCCAAGGTCTTCATACCGTTCATCGGCGCGAAGTTGGAGCAACTGATGCTCATCAACCTCGTAGACCTGTTCCGCACCGAAGCCCAGGTCACCGCGACCTGGCTCGCCGCACGCTGAACCCGGCGTGAAGAAAGCTCCACCCCCGAAGATCGAGGGGGTCATCACCCGTGGCACGACGGGAATCAACAGACTGCGACGTAGTGACCGGTGGATCGTGCACAACCGCACTATCGCGCACGCCCTGAACAACGCGACCGATCCGTTGATCGTCGACCTCGGGTACGGGGCGAGGCCGGACACCACCTTCGAGATGGCAAGCCGCCTCACCGCTGTCCGGCGGGATCGACGCGTCATCGGGCTCGAGATCGACCCCGCCCGCGTGGTCGAGAGTCGTGACGGTGTCAGCTTCGCCCGTGGTGGATTCGAACTTGCCGGTCTCACACCCGTCTTCGTACGCGCCTTCAACGTGCTCCGGCAGTACCCGGAGGAGGCTGTGGACTCTGCGTGGGCACACATTCAGTCCGGTCTCGCACCGGGCGGGCTGCTACTCGACGGAACCTGCGACGAACTCGGGAGACGTTGCGCCTGGGTGCTTCTCGACGCTGATCGTCCATTGACCCTGACACTGGCCTGGGATCCCTTCGACATCGAGCGCCCTTCCGACATCGCGGAACGTCTCCCGAAGGCTCTCATCCACCGCAACGTTCCCGGTGAGCCGATCCACGCGTTGCTCAGCGCGGCCGATCGAGCCTGGGCCACCGCCGCGCCGCACGCCTCGTTCGGACCTCGCCATCGTTGGGCTGCCGCATTGGAAATTCTTCGGGCGCAAGGAATTCCCGTGCAGCCCGCGCGGCGACGTCTTCGTGACTGCATCCTGACCGTGCCCTGGCACGTCGTAGCGCCGAATCCCTGAACTCACAGACGGGAAACGCCCCGCCGCGGAGGTGTTCTCCGCGGCGAGGCGTCTGTGTGCAGGCGTCGGGCTAGGACCCGAAGATGTTTTCCAGGCTTCCCAGTGAACCGGTCGAACTACCGCCGTTGCCGGGATCGCCGCCGTCGGACGCTGCCGTCACCTTGACGGTGACTGCGGCCTGGGTCTCGGAACCGAGATAGCCGTCAGTTCCACTGAACACCGCGGTGATTCGGCGATCTCCGAGTTCAGTGAAGGTGTGCGAGAGCGTGGCCTTACCGTTCACCACCGCAACCGGTCCACCGATCGGGGTGGTTCCGTCCATGAACTGGACCGTTCCTGCGCTGAGCGTAGGTACCACTGCCGCAACAAGATCGACCTTCGCGCCCTTGACCGCTGACGCCGGAGCGCTCACGGTGATGGACGTTTCCTGATCCTCCGCGGCCGGAGCCGTGACCGAAACCGACTGAGCGGCCGAGGTAGAGGTGAGGAATCCTGTTGCACCCGAGTAGACGGCCGTGATGTCGTGCGTACCGACGCTCGCGAACTCGTGCATGATCGACGCCTTGCCCTCGACGACCGGCACCGGCGAGCCGAGATTGCCCGAGCCGTCCTTGAACTGCACTGTGCCGCCCACCGGCGTCGGCGTAACGGTTACGGACAGACCAACTGCCGTACCGGTTTTTGCATCCGCCGGAACGGTCAAGACCGTCTGGGTCTGCTGGTCGGTGGGAGCCGGCGCCTTGACGTTCACGGTCTGGGCGTTCGATGTCGAACCCAAGTAGTTGCCCGAGCCCGAGAACACTGCGGTGATGCTGTACTCGCCCGCCACGTTGAAGGTCGGCGTGGTTGTTGCCTTACCTGAGGCATCCACGGGAACCGGGGATCCCAGATCCCTGCCACCTTCCTTGAACTGCACGGTTCCGCCTGCAGCACCGGTCGAGACGGAGGCAGTGAACGACAAGGCCTCCCCTGTCGAACCTGTCGACGGGCCGACGAGGGTAGTCGTTGTGTTCTCCTCGACCACCACCGGAGCGACTGTCAGCGCATGCGGCGCTGACGTCGAAGTCTGGTAGACACCGGAACCGGAGTACACCGCCACGATCGAATGCGCGCCTTCTGCATAGGAATTCGTCAGCGAGGCCTTGCCGTTGGCATCGACGGTAACGGCGCCGCCGAGGTCGGTTGCACCGTCTTTGAACTGCACCGTGCCACCCGCCGGAGTAGGCGACACCGTAGCCTCGACGGTCACGGACTCACCTGCAACTGCACTTGCGGGACCGGTGATCGCGGTTGCAGTGCTCTTGTCCGCTTCGGACACGACGACGTCGACAGCCGACGACGTGGAGGTCGCCACCTTTGCATTACCGAGATACTTGGCCGTCACGCTGTGGGTTCGGACGTCAGCCGGTGTCCAGGCAAGTGTTGCAACACCATTACCGAGCGCGCCCGCACCGATCTTGGTGGCGCCGTCGAAGAACTCCACCGAATCACCGTCGGCACCACCGGTCACCGTCGCACTCAACGTCACCGGTTGCCCCACCTGAGCGCCACCGACGGGAGCAAGTGCCGTCGTCGAGACGTTCTTCTGAACCCTCACCGACGGACCGACACCCTTGAGTTGACCCGAACCCAATGTCCCACTGACATGCAACTCGGTCATCAAATCCACATCACGAGCACACCCCGCGCCGACCGTGTAACTGAACTCAACCGTCCGGAACTTCGGATTGATCAAACCGCCGTTCCAGTACACCGCCCAACTACCCGAGATCTTCGCATAATCAGAACGAACCTCGACGTCATTGCGACCGATCACCGAACCGTCAACCTTGGCCGAATCAGTAACGTAGGTAAGACAATCCGGATGAACATCTTTGACCTGCTGAAGGTACTCGAGAGTCCCCGTACGAGTCAGCACCGACTTCACCGTAATCGTCTCCCCCTCATTGGGAGTTCCGTTCGAGACAGTGCGCACAACCTTGTAGTCATGCACATTTCCCTCCGCCGTCACCGGAGCCGCACCAGCAACCCCGACACCCGCAACCACCGCGAAGCCCGCAGAAACAGCAAAAACACTCAACCCACCGACAACACGACGAACACCACTCACGGACATCCAGATCCCTCTCGACAACGGGGCAGACAGGCGTCCAGGACAAGCGTCCGTCTGCTTTCGATGCCGTGACGTTATCCCATTGACTGTAAAGTAACTACGCTTTTCGCAGATTTAGTTCATCGGCGACATCGCCGAACTGCAGTAACAGTGGGCTGAACGTCCCGAACCGCACATCTGGATGCGTTCTTACCTGCGCTAAAGACAAAACAGTCGCCCGAAAATAGCGATTTACAAATCTCTGATATCGGCGTCATATTCGATTTCGGGCGTGATGCCAGAAGGTCGCAGGAGCCTCGAAGATCTCTCTCGGCTACAGGCTTGCGGCCAGAGCCAACTCGACCCGAACAGCAACGTCGACGCTCGCGTTCTCACACGAGAGATACAGCTCGTGCGCGTCCAGTCGACCTATCGCGACCGCATCGGCGACTACTTCGTTGAGCAGGACTTGAGAAATTCCACCGGAAGCGAGGTCGTGCACGGTACGCAAAGGCGTGGTGATGCGGATGGGCCCGATCTGTTCACACTCGTCGTCCGCGAGCGGCAGTCGGTGCAGTGCTACCTGGCGGGTCGGCGCCGCGAGAGGGTGCGCAACGGAGAGGTGAATGAAGCGAGGTTGGAGGTGCCCGAGGCCATGCAGATCTGCGGCACTGTAGTGCGAGACGGTGGCGCTACCGGCGAACCACGTGCACCACTTCGCGAACTCGTCCAAGGCGGTATGTCTGACGCGTTCGAGGCGAAAAAGCCCGCGGCACTCACATGTCCATGTTCCGGATTCCGTCATTTCTTCCATCAACGCCAGACCGAAACCCAGTTCGGATGCCTGGAGAGCCGTGACAAATCCGCACTGTCGCAGCGCCAGCAGCTCGAGTGATTCGTAGTCCGAAGCCATGACCACCTCCGGTGACCGTCGAAAACGCCGTTTCGAACAGACTACGGGCGAGTGTGTCGCGCATCACAGGAATGAGGAAGTGCGTATTCACAGAGTTCGTTCAGACTCGTCGGGAAGAATCTGGCGAATGACTGTCGCAGCGAACAACCCTCGTCCGCGCAACCGAGTGCTCATCATCCTTCTCGTGGTGATCGCCGTACTCGTCGCGGCGCTCGTCGGTGGAGAACTGTACGTACGCAACCAGGTGAAGACCTGCATGGCCGATCAGTTCCAGAGCGAACTGGGATCCCAGGTCGACGTCGGGTTGAGCTGGAAGCCCGTACTCCTGCAGGCAGTCGACAAGAAGGTGCCGTACATCAGCATCGACAGTGACGACTCTTCGTTCGGCCCCGCAACGGGAATGCAGGTTCACGCGAAGGTGAACGACATCAACTTGCAGCCCTCGGCGGGCAACAGCGGCACCATCGGCAGCTCCAGCGCCGACGTCACCTGGTCTACCGCAGGCATTCTCGCCACCTTGCAGGAACAGACCTTCGGCGGGCTCGTCTCCGGCGTCACCGCCGACTCGAGCGCCGGAACACTCGCGTTCGACGTCGGTCCGGTCGGGCTCGCGAAGCTCACGGTCAAGCCCACCGTCACCAACGGTGTGGTCGACGTCCAGACCGTCGGCGCCGAGATTCTCGGATTGGGTCTGCCGACCGATCTGGTCGACGGCATCGTCCAGACACTCACCGACAGCCTGCAGACCTACCCGCTGGACATGAAGCCCACGAAGCTGACCGTCACCGACGACGCTATCCAGATCTCGTTGGAGGGCGGCGCTTACGCCATGCCCGTCGCCGACGCGAACAACCAGAACACCTCGGCGGTTCCGGACAGCTGCGGCCTGCTGACCTAGTCGGCCAGACCGTCCAATACTGCTCGACTTCCGGATAGTCCGAGGCGGGTGGCGCCGGCCGCGATCATGTCGAGCGCTGCCTGCGTCGTACGTATTCCGCCACTGGCCTTGACTCCCACGCCCGGGCCGACCGTCTGCGCCATCAGTGCGACGGCCTCGACCGTCGCTCCACCCGCGGGGTGGAAGCCGGTGGAGGTCTTGACGAAGTTCGCTCCGGCACGCACAGCTGCGCGGCAACATTCGACGATGGCCTCGTCGGACAGCGCTGCGGTTTCGAGGATCACTTTGAGGATCGCACTCTCCCCCATCGCCTCGCGGACGGTGAGGATATCGGCCAACACCGCGCTGTAGTCGCCGGCGACCGCCGCTCCTACGTCGATGACCATGTCGATCTCGGCTGCGCCTTGATCGACGGCCAGTCGCGCTTCAGCACCCTTGACCAGCGAATGATGCTTCCCCGACGGGAATCCGACGACGGCCGCCGTCACAAGTCCCTCGGCGCGAATCGGCAACATCGACGGCGAGACACAGACAGCCAGCACACCGAGGCTGCGTGCTTCGTCGATCAGGGCGGTCACATCGGCCGCGGTGGCTTCGGGTTTGAGGAGAGTGTGGTCCACCATCGCGGCAACCTGGGAACGAGTGAGTGCAGCTTCAGACATGTTGGAAAGCTTGGCACACCACCACACGACCGTCGCTGCAGCCGCACCTGAGAGACTAGGCCGCATGACCGCTGCACCATCGATCGATGATCGTCGCTATGTTCTGTCCCTCGGCTGCCCCGACACCACGGGCATCGTCGCACGCATCTCGACCTTTCTCACCGACGTCGGTGGATGGATCGTGGAGGCTGCATACCACGCCGATGCCGACACCGGATGGTTCTTCACGCGTCAGGCGGTCCGTGCATCGTCGGTGAGCATGAGCATCGACGAGCTTCGTGAACGGTTCAAAGCTGTTGCGGCCGAGATCGGTCCGGAAACCGAGTGGACTCTTCACGACTCCGGCGCACCCAAGAAGATCGTGTTGCTCGTGAGCAAGGAAGGTCACTGCTTGCATGACCTCCTTGGCCGCGCCGCGGGCGGGGAACTCCCCGCAGAAATCAGCGCCGTCATCGGAAACCACGAAGATCTGCGCAGTGTCACCGAGCGCCACGGGATCGACTTCCACCATGTTCCGTTCGCCAAGGACCCGGCAGAACGGGGACCGTCCTTCGAGAAGGTCCGCGCCCTGGTCGACGCTCACAATCCCGACGCCGTGGTTCTTGCCCGATTCATGCAGGTGCTGCCCGAATCACTGTGCGAGCACTGGGCCGGGCGCGCGATCAACATCCACCACAGCTTCTTGCCGTCGTTCATCGGTGCCCGCCCCTATCACCAGGCGTTCGCCCGCGGCGTGAAGTTGATCGGCGCCACCTGCCACTACGTGACCGCCGAACTCGATGCCGGTCCGATCATCGAGCAGGACGTGATCCGTGTGGACCACGCCGACGATGTCGCCGACATGGTCCGCCAGGGTCGAGACATCGAAAAGCTCGTGCTCTCCCGCGGACTGCGCTGGCACCTCGAGGATCGTGTGCTGGTCCACGGGCGCAAGACGGTCGTCTTCAGCTAGAGCTGCGTTGCGCTAGAGATTGCGCAGTCGCACGATTTCCTTGTCGAACTCGTCGATGTTCTCGATCGACGACATGTGACCGACGCCCGGCAACACGATCAACCGTTCGAGGTTGCCGGCGTCGTCGAGGACTTGCGCAAGCTTGCGCGCATGGACCGGCGGAGTGAGCCGATCGAGCGAACCGACGAGCACGGTGGTCGGCACTTCGAGATTGTCGAGTCCCTCGTGAATGTCGAGGGTGCTCAGCGCTGCTCCCCAACCTCCACGGATGCGGGGCTTGCACTCACGAACGATGTTCTCGCAGAACTGAATCTCGGCCTTGGTCGCGTTCGGTGACATCGAGACGTACTGGATCGCCTTCGTCATGGCGCCCGAGGAGACGAACGGAACGGGCGAACTGAGGATGGCGCGGCCCACGGGGACCGGCACGCGAGGGAATCGATTAGGCAGTGGGATGACCGTGGTCTCGGCGATCAACCTTTCGCTCGCGGTGCTCGCGAGCATGACCGCCGACGCGTACTTCTTGACCTCGTCGGGGTGACGACCCGCCCAGGCGATGATACTCATCCCGCCCATGCTGTGACCGACGATGACGGCCTTCTTGTCCTCGCGAACCGTGGCCGCCAGCACTGCAGAGAGATCGTCGGCAAGGACGTCCGGGCCGAGCGGAAGATTGCCGACGGTGCTGCGGCCATGACCGCGCTGATCGTAGGTGATGACGCGATATTCGCCGGCAAGCGCATTGACCTGCGGGTACCAGAATTCGGTGGAGCACGTCCAGCCGTGACTGAGAACGATCGGATCGCCGTCGACGGGACCGTAAGCCCGGACATTGATGATCGCACCGTCGTCGGTGGTCAGTTCGCTGATGTCAGCTTTGAGCGTCGGAGTCTTCAGGAGTGCATTGGGCTCGACGTCGCTCGACAGAGTCAACCCTCGCGTGGATCGCCGATGACGGATCCCAGCGACGGCCGCGACGAGTGCTCCCACTCCGACGGCGCCTGCCAGTACTCGAAGCTCTGTGGTGCGCGAACGACTGGACATGCATTTACCCCTGACTGCTGCTGACGACAGACGGATGCAATCTATGTGTGACTGCCGTTAACCGACACTATCACTCGAACAACGCCCGTTGTCAGCGTTGGAGAGAAGAGTGGGGCAGCACACCATGAGCCGGGAACCACGGCTCGGAATGAGCGGGAGTGCGGCAAACTACCAGCGAGAACCGCCGTGCTGAATGTCGTCCACCCGCGGGCGAACGTCGACGAGATACACGCACACTGCAACGACCGCGATGATGCCCAGGAGCCCGACAGGGGACGTCGCCAAGAGGATCAACGCCGCGACGATCAGAATTCCCAGCCAGATCGGCTTGGTCAATTTGTTGACCGCGGTGAAAGCGTCAGGACGCTGCCTGACGGCATGAACGATCGCGTAGACAGCACCCACCAATGCGAGCACTTTGAGTGCGAGAAAGATCAGACCGACTAGCCCATCGACTTGAGTCACAACTACATCCTAAGTTCTCATCCGGTTCCCGACGAACACGAAGGCTCCCACACTCGGCTGAGCGCGGGAGCCTTCGTCAGGTGGAGCTGGGCAAATCAGGCCTTCTTGGCCGGAGCAGCCTTCTTGGCCGGAGCCGGTGCGGTGGCCTTGGCCGGAGCAGCCTTGGCGGGTGCAGCCTTGGCCGGAGCGGCCTTCTTCGCGGCGGTGGTCGCGCGCTCCTGGACGTCGGAAGCAGCAGCGGTCACGCGAGCGGCAGCTTCCTTGGAAGCCTCGTCAGCCTGGTCACCGAGGTCGAGGACCTTCAGTGCAGCCTCGTCGCCTGCGTCGGCGATCTTCTCACCGGCGTCAGAGATCTTCTCGCCGACCTCTTCTGCGGTGTCGGAGATGCGTCCGGCAGCGCGGCCGGCCAGCTTGGCAGCCTGCTCGCCCACGGCGCGCGTCTGACGAGCAACGGTTCCGAGTGCGTCTTCGGTCAGCTCGACGGCGTCGCCGAGTGCCGACTCTGCAGCAGCGATGCCTTCTTCGACTGCGGGCTGCTTGCGGATGCGCTCGACTGCGTCTTCGCCACGTTCTGCGAGGGAGTTGTACAGATCTCCGGCAACCTTGAGGTATGCCTCGGCGACCTTGCGGAGTTCCTCGGGTGAGAACTTCTCGCGTAGCTCGGCAAGCTCTTCGGGCAGCTCGGACGGCAGGCCGGCGAGACGCTCGCGCAGCGCATCGACGCTCTCGGCAACGTCACCCTGGACGGAAGCGAGCTTCTCGCGAGCACCGTCGACACGGCCGTTGACATCGCCCTGGGTGTTCTCGGCGCGCTCACGAACCTGAGCAACTACATCGGCCACGGCCTGGACAACCAGGTCGCCTGCGCCGACGGCGGCGTAGAGCGAGGTCTTGACGCTGTCGATGGCGTTCTTGTCAGTCATCTTGTTCTCCTAGTGAAGTCTCGGTGTCTGGAATTGCGGCCGATTCAGCGAAATCGGGCGCTGCGGCTGGTCTTGACGACTCGTTCTCGCGACAGAACGAGTCGTAGATTTCGAGCAGTACTTGCTTCTGCCGTTCGTTGATGGCCGTCTCGGCCAACACCGCGTCCCTGATGGGACTGTGCGGGCGTTGCTCGAGATATCCCGCTTGGACGTACAGCACTTCTGATGAGACTCGAAGGCCCTTGGCGATTTGCGCCAGTACGTCCGCCGACGGTTTGCGCAATCCGCGTTCGATCTGACTCAGATACGGATTGCTGACGCCGGCGAGTTGAGCGAGTTGGCGCATCGAAACTTGGGCGGCTTCCCGCTGTGCACGAATGAACCCCCCGATGTCGTGTGCCGCAGAGCTGACGACGCGAGCTGCCAAGTCGCTTGCTCCGGCTGCGGCACCGGATGATTCACGATCTCCGTCATCGGAGTTCGTCGACTTCGCTGGCATTGCGTCCTCCCTTTCCAGTGGACATTTCCCAGAATAGGAGAGGGTGCTAACTATTGCAAGCACTACTGCTAGCACTCGTGGTGGACGTCACATACCGGACAGCTCAGCCGAAGATGAGCGTCGAAATCGTGTAGATCAGCAGTCCGGCGATCGAGCCCACAACGGTGCCGTTGATACGGATGAACTGAAGATCTCGACCGACCTGCAACTCGATCTTCTGGCTCGCTTCGTCGGCGTCCCACCGCTCGACGGTGTCACTGATGACTCCAGTGATCTCGTCGGTGTAGTTCTCCGCGATGTACTTGGTGCCCTGCACCAGCCAGCCGTCGACCTTCTCACGCATGGACTCGTCGTCACGCAGCCTGACTCCGAAGCCGGCGACGTTCTCGGCGACCTTGGTCCGCAGGGTGCTGTTCGGATCGTCGACGGACTCCATGATGAGCCGCTTGGCAACCTGCCATGTCGACGACGCCAGACCCGTCACTTCCTCGCGACCCATGATCTCGGCCTTGATCCCCTCGGCCTTCTTGATGGTCTCCGGGTCGTTCTGCAGATCATCGGCGAAGTCGATCAGGAAGCGGTTGGCGGCGAGGCGTACCTCGTGTTCGGGGTTGGAACGGACCTTCCAGGTGAACTCGACGAGTTCCTTGTAGATCTTCTCCCCCAGCATGGCGTCGACGAACTTCGGCGACCACGCGGGCGAATCGCGAACGATCACACGATCGATCGTCTCCTGGCTGCCGAGAGCCCACTGATGTGCCCGCTCGGCAAGCAATTCGATGATCGGCAGTTGCTTGTTGTCCTTGAGAAGTTCACCGAGCACTCGGCCGATCGGCGGTCCCCACATGGGCTCGGCCAGACGCTTCACGATCGTGTTGTCGATGATCTGGGCGATGTCCTCGTCGCGAAGAACCTCGACCATGCCGCGCAAGACCGTCGACGTCTCGGCGGCGACGCGAGCGGCGTTGGCAGGTTCGGCCATCCACGTGCCGAGCCGCAGCGGAATCTGCGCCTGCTGCACCTTGGCCGACACAACCTCGGGAGCCAGGAAGTTTTGACCGACGAATGAGCTCAGGCTGGCTCCGAGCTGGTCTTTCTTACGCTTGATGATGGCAGTGTGCGGGATGGGAAGGCCCATCGGATGACGGAAGAGCGCGGTGACGGCAAACCAGTCGGCAAGCGCGCCGACCATGCCCGCCTCGGACGCGGCCCGGACGTACCCGACCCACTCTCCGGCGCCGCGGGATTCCTGCCACCGGCAGAAGATGTAGACCACCGTCGCGAAGCCCAGAAGGCCAGTAGCGAAGACCTTCATCTTGCGAAGGTCCCGACGCTTGGCGGCGTCGTCGAAGGCGGAGAGGCTCAGTTGCTGCACCCTCGCCATTGTGCCGAAAGGTGTGACGCGGCGTAGCGCGAGCGACACGAAGTCCGATTCTGCAGGACCTAATCCCCCGAACTGCGGATGTGAGTGCCCGAGATAAAGGCGCGGACATTAAGCTGGACCGGAAAGTAGACCGATCGGACGTGGCTCGCACCACAGATATGAGATGACTCGTGGCCAAGAATGCCGTGCAGGACAACGAGCAGGTAGACGGCCCAGTCGTTGCTGATGCGAAGCCCGAGAAATCCGACGGTCGGAAGCGTCGTTGGCGTGAGCACAAGATCGCTCGCCGCGAGGAACTCGTCGACGGCACCATCGCCGCCATCCGCGCGCGCGGCCGTGAGATCGGCATGGACGAGATCGCGTCCGAGATCGGTGTCTCCAAGACCGTGCTCTACCGATACTTCGCCGACAAGAGCGACCTCACGACCGCCACGATGATGCGGTACGTCGAGACCATCCTGTCGCCGCGTATCTACGAAGCGATCAGTGGCGATCTCGACGATTTCGAACTCACCCAGGCGAGCATCACCGCATACGTCGAGACGGTGGCATCCGACCCCGACATCTACCTCTACGTCATGGCCAACGGCGCCGGCGCCAACCGCGACGTCGTTGCCGATTCCGAGCGCATGATCGCCGAATTGCTCTCCACGGTGTTGGGCAATCGTCTTCGCGAGATGGAGATGGATTCCGGCGGTTCGCTGCCGTGGGCGTTCGGGATCGTGGGCGGAATTCAGCTCGCGACGCACTGGTGGATCTCCAACAAGTCGATGTCCGCGGAATCGCTGATCGACTACCTCACGATGATGACGTGGGGCGGCATCACCGGCATAGCGGCGGTCAACGGATCACCGGCCAAGTTCAAGTCGGTTCCGCATCCCCTCGTCAAGCCTGCCGAGGACTGACTCGCCCGAGACCGAACTTTCGAGCCGCCGGGCGCGATCCTGTGGCACTCTTTCGGCATGGCACAAGACTCGCTGTGGGAAACACCGGCCGCCAAGACCCTGCGGGCGGAGCCCGGGTTCGAACTCGATCAACTCGATCGCAACAGCACTCCGGGATTCACCGGAAACAAAGCTGACGGCGAACGTCTGCTCGAGGAGCGCGGCGCGGTTCTGTCCGACCTGCAGGAGTTGCTGTACGCCAACGGCCGGTCAGGGGACAGTCGTTCAGTCCTGCTGGTTCTGCAAGGAATGGACACCGCAGGCAAGGGCGGCATGGTCCGACACGTGATCGGTCACGTGGATCCTTCGGGAGTTCAGCACGCGGCCTTCGGCGTCCCGACCGAAGAGGAAAAGCAACATCACTACCTTTGGCGGATCAAGAAGGAACTCCCCCGCGGCGGCTATCTCGGTGTGTTCGATCGCTCCCACTACGAGGACGTCCTGGTAGTGCGCGTCCACGATCTTGTCCCGGAGGATGTCTGGAGCAAGCGCTACGACGAGATCAACCAGTTCGAAAAGGAACTCGTCGACGCCGGAACCACTATCGTGAAAGTCGCGATGTTCGTCTCGCTCGACGAGCAGAAGAAGCGACTCGAAGAACGTCTCGACCGCCCGGACAAGTATTGGAAGTACAACCCCGGCGACGTGACCGAACGCGGTTTGTGGCCTGCATATCAACAGGCTTATCAGGCAATGCTCGACAAGACGTCGACCGAGCACGCGCCGTGGTACGTCGTGCCGTGTGATCGGAAGTGGTACAGCCGCATTGCGGTCACGGAGCTACTGATCGACGCTCTGGAAAAGCTCGATCTCGACTGGCCCCCTGCCGACTTCGACATCGAGGTGGAGAAGGCACGACTCGCACAGTCTTGATCAGAAGCAGGCCCGATCAGAACAGGTGTGGGGATTCGCGGTGCACTTTGTGATCGTGACGCACAGTACTGGCGTACAGGGCTACCGCGAGGCCGATGCACGCGACGCCGGCGAGGCCGGCGATCAATGCCCAACCACCCTGGCCTGAACCTGCCGCCACCAGAAAACTGCCGAGGCAGACCACTGTGGCCAGCACCAGGAAATACGACGCCCACGCTGCAAAGAGATTGAGCTTCATCGTTCGCTCCTCCGGTCGGATCTCTTTCGTTTCGACCGTACGCCGGAGCATGACGGTCGACAAGACACCGCCGTCGCGAGGTTTCCCGACGTCTACGCCGGGTAGCCGAATTACATGGACATCGGAACTCTTTATCGCGGAATCGAATCCGCTCGCGGACTGGACGGTCCGTCCACTGGCCTCAGGCGCAGAATCCTCGAGATCACGGAGCGATCCGACCGATCGCGCACTGTCGCCGCACTTCTCCGCGGCGCCGCCGTCGGGCATCCCATCCATCCTGCCCTCGTGACCATTCCCGCGGGCGCGTGGACGGCTTCGTTGGTCTTCGATGTTCTAGGCGATCCGCAGACTGCACGACGGCTGATCGGGCTCGGATTGGTTTCGACTCCGCCGGCTTTGCTGACGGGATGGCTGGACTGGTCCGAACGTGGCGACGTCGCACGCCGAGTGGGGCTGGTGCACGCGGCGTCGAATGCAGTGGGGATCTGGTCTTTTGCGGCGTCGTACAGGCTACGCGGAAAGGACTCACTCGCACTGGCGCGAGTGCTGTCGGTGCTGGGGCTCACCGCGGTCGGTGTCGGTGGCGCCCTCGGTGGTCACATCGTTTTCAAGCTCATGGACGATCCGGCCGTCGAGGCTGCAGCGACTCCGGTTCTCGATCCCATCCTGGATGTAGTCAACTGAGCCGATCGGACCTCGATACTGTTCAGGCGTAAGCACTTCCGGAGTAGCTCCGCAGTTCTCGCGCGGTCTCGTCCGAATCCGCCAATGGTCTGTTCATGACCCAGTGTGGGCTGCGCGTGCCCAGTGTCGCGGCAAAATCGGCGACGGCGTCCGGGGTCGGCACTGCGTGTTCGCCCAGATATCCGAGAACGATGAGGTCCTCCCCTGATCTGGTCTCCACGGCCAGGGCCCAACCGCACGTCTCCTCCCACAGCAAAGCCACCTCGCGCCCGGGGAAACGCGGCACAGTTCGGTCCAATGCGATGTAAGCCTCCAGAGGGTGCTCGCGCCTGCAACACCACTGCTCGATGCCGGCCCCCACACCGACCGCCACCCGTTGTACGTACCGCTCGAACCCGAGTCCGACGGTTGCGTCGACCAGCATTTGTTCTGTCATCGAACCTCACTCCTCGCCATCGTGTTTGGAATGTGCCCAGCGCTGACCGCGTCGAAACCCGGTTCAGATCACGGACTCCGGGTATCCCCAGACGAACCGATCAAGTGGAGAGGGGACCCGATGAAGTACTCGCCCGCTATGGCTCCCGGACGAATGCTGAAGATCTCCATGGTGTCGGTGAACGCCGATCCACTCGCACCGGTGGGCTGCTCGGCAGCCGGTGCACAGAACCTGCACGTCGACGAACTGTCTGCCGCCTTGGTTCGTGCCGGACACGACGTCACCGTCTTCACCAGGCGTGCCCACGTCGGTGGGCCGGACCGCGTTCGCGCCCGCGCCGGGTACTCCGTCGACTATCTCGAGGCCGGCCCGACGCAGGCTCTTCCGGATGCCGACATCCTCCCTCACCTGGGAACCTTTGCCAGCATTCTGCGCACTCAGTGGAGTACCGACCGACCCGATGTGGTGCACTCGCACTTCTGGATGTCCGGTGTGGCAACGGAACTCGCGACCCGATCGCTCGGCATCCCCGTACTTCAGACATTCCATTCCCTGGGATCTGCGGCGCACCGCCACCTCGGAGCAGCCGACGACAGCCCCTCGGAGCGGACTCACCTGGAACCGTTGATCGCCAGGGGCGCAACCCATGTCATCGCGACCAGTTCGGACGAAATCTTCGATCTGGTCCGGCAGGGATCACCGCGATCACGGACCACGATGGTGCCCTCGGGCGTGGACACCGAAGCATTCACCCCGGAGGGACCCGCCGCGAAGAAAACCGCACCGCATCGATTGATCTGCGTCGGAAGACTGGTGGAGCAGAAGGGCTTCGATGTTGCCGTCGCCGCGCTGGCTTCGCTGCCGGATACGGAGTTGGTGGTGATCGGCGGGCCACCCGTCGCGCAACTGAGCACCGACGAAGTGGCGATCCGCTTGGTCAAGCTCGCCGAGCGCCTCGGCGTCGCAGATCGCGTCCAATTGTTGGGACGGGTTCCGCACCGCCAACTACCGAAACTGATGCGATCGGCCGACGCCCTCGTGTGCACCCCTCGATACGAACCGTTCGGAATCGCGGCACTGGAAGCAATGGCGTGCGGAGTTCCCGTAGTCGCGACTCCTGTTGGCGGACTGCGGGATACGGTGATCGACGGACTCACCGGGCGTCGGGTCCCGGTCAACAACCCGGTGGAAACCGCGCGCGCAGTCCGCCATCTTCTCGACGACGAGGACGAAGGCGCGGCGTTTGCACGGCAGAGCCGGGCCCGAGCGTGCGAATCGTATTCGTGGGATCACGTCGCCACCGAAGTGGTCCGCACCTACGGCCGCTGCGTCACAGCACCGCCGAGAGCCCGCCAACACAAGGGCACTCACCGAAGTGAAGTGCACTGACGCTGACGGGCTCTACGAAACTGAATTCACGAAGGTGATTTCACGAAGCTTGGACTGAAACTGCGTGATCAAGCGGGGAAACGTCGGGTCTCTTCGAGTCCGATTGCATGATCGAGCGACTCGTAGCAGGCAAACATCGACTCCTGACCAGCTGCTTTGAGCAACCTTTGCACCGGGCGGGCGCAGACGAGCGCGAGTGTGCCGCCCACGTCGCGTGATCGCGTCGACAGGACCGACAGCACCGACAAGCCGCACGTCCCCATGAATTCGAGTTCGGATAGATCGACGACCAGCGTCCGGTCCGCGGCCACGTGATACGTCAAGAAGTCACGAAAAGCATTGGCGCTCATCAGATCGATCTCACCACGAACTTTGATCACAGCGGTGTGTGCACTGATGCGGTGCGCGTGAAACGATGCGGTCGCTGTCCCGGTCGCGGGAGGTCCGTAGTCTACCGATCCCTTCGCCGCGTTCGTAAAGCCTGAAATAGATGATCCTGGAACAACAGTCATGGTTCTCCCATCCCGCAACGGTTTACACTCTGCAAAAGAGAAGGGACCTCCGAAGGAGACGCACGATGAACGGGTCTCCAGAAATACGGATAAATCCCTCATCGGCTGTGTGCTCAACCTCGGTTTGAAACAGTACGCCAGCATGACGGACGTCACAAGTGCGTTGCGACCATTCGTTTCGGTGTTCCGAACAAAAATGTGGTTTGGTCTGCGGTTCCGCGAGGTAATCCGATGTTGCGATCGCCAACGGTCGTGAGCAGAATCGTGTCGTTTACCCCGGCACCACCATCGACCAAATTTCGTGTTCGGGGGTCACTGTGAAGGTCGGGATGGGTATCGTTCTCGGCACCAGACTTCACCGCGACCCCTGGTACGACGATCCGGAGAACTTATGGCACACCTCAGCGCACTCGAGCCCGATCAGGATCAGACTCAGCCAGTTGTGGAGTTGAGGATTCAAGCGACTCTCGATCAGCTGTCGATTTTGCGTGCACTGGCCGCCACCGTTGCCATTCAGGAAAACTTCGACCTCGACGCCATCGCCGACATCAAACTGGCCATGGACGAAATCTGTACGCATCTGATCGTTCGCGCTGCGCCTGATTCGGTTCTGGTGTGTCGGTTCGTCTTCACGCCGCCGCAATTGCACGTGTCCGTGTCCACGACGACCACGGAGTACGAGGACAGCAGTCAGCGTTCGTTCGGGTGGCACATCCTCACCGAACTCACCGATTCGATTTCGCTCGACCAGGAAGAGAACCTCGGCGGCGTCGGCTACATCACCACCATGAAGTTCACCAAGGCCCTCAGCGGGCGCCTGTGACCGCTTCCGCAGACGGCCCGTCACGCCCGCGTCGGCGGTCCACCGACGAATATCGGGACGTAATACCAGTTTTCGAGGAACTGCGGACCCTCGAGCCCCACAGCCCGGAGTACGAACGAGTGCGCACTGCACTCATCACCAGATGCCTACCGTTGGCCGAGCACATCGCCAGACGATTCGACGGTCGTGGCGAGGCACACGACGATCTGGTTCAGGTGGCGCGTCTCGGTCTGGTCAACGCCGTCGACCGTTTCGATTCCACGCGCGGATCCGATTTCGTCTCGTTCGCAGTTCCCACCGTGATGGGCGAGGTTCGACGACACTTCCGCGACACCGGTTGGGCATTGCGGGTTCCCCGCCGGATGAAGGAGTTGCACTTCCAACTCGGGCAGGCCATCAGCGAGCTGTCACAACAGCTCGGGCACGCGCCGACCGTCGACGAGTTGGCCGAGACGTTGGGGATCGAACGCGAAGAAGTTGCCCAGGCCTTGATCGCCGGCAACGCGTATCAGACGGTCTCGGTCGACGGTGCCGCGTCCAATCACACCGACGATCTCCCGCTCGTGGAGACACTCGGTGACTACGACGCAGCTCTCGAGAACGTCGAGAATCACGAGGCGTTGCGTCCGCTTCTCGACAAGCTGCCCGAGCGAGAGCGGACGGTGTTGATGCTCAGATTCTTCGGAAATCTGACGCAGACACAGATCGCCGAGAAAGTCGGTGTGTCCCAGATGCACGTGTCGAGGTTGCTCGCGAAGACATTGAGTAATCTTCGCGAGCAACTCGACTGAGCTCCGCGAACAATTCGACTGAGCAGGACCGAGCGGGTCAGATTGTTGCGGTGTCGATCACGAATCGGTATCGGACGTCGCTCTTGATCACGCGCTCGTAAGCGTCGTTGATGTCGCTCGCCGGGATCAGTTCGATTTCTGCGCCGATGCCGTGCTCGGCGCAGAAGTCGAGCATCTCCTGTGTCTGCGGGATACCGCCGACCATGGAGCCGGCGAGGCTACGACGGTTTGCGGCGAGCGAGAATGCTCGAACTTCGATCGGCTTCTCGGGCAGGCCGAGTTCGACGAGAGTGCCGTTGATGGCGAGCAAGGACATGTAGGCGTCGATGTCGAGGTTGACCGAGACCGTGTTGAGGATCAGGTCGAACTCGCCACGAAGAGCCTTGAACGTCTCACGGTCGTTGGTCGCGTAGTAGTGATCGGCACCGAGACGAAGGCCGTCTTCCTTCTTGCCGAGCGTCTGGCTCAGGACGGTGACTTCCGCGCCGAGCGCCTTGGCGATCTTCACACCGACGTGACCGAGGCCGCCGAACCCGATGATGGCGACCTTCTTGCCGGGGCCGGCATTCCAGTGCCGCAGCGGTGAGTACAAGGTGATGCCCGCGCACAGGAGCGGCGCTGCAACGTCGAGTTCGATGCCCTCCGGGATCGAGAGCACGAAGTGCTCGGTGACGACGATGTGCGTCGAGTAGCCACCCTGAGTGCGCTCGCCGTCGCGGCCGGTGGCGTTGTACGTACCCGTCACACCCTTGCGGCAGTACTGCTCTTCACCGGCGGTGCAGGCGTCGCACTCCCCGCACGAGTCGACGAAGCAGCCGACGCCCACTCGGTCGCCGACCTTGTGCTTGGTGACATCGGAACCCACGGCGGCGACGACGCCGGCGATTTCGTGTCCGGGGACGATCGGGTACTTCGCTCCGCCCCACTCGTTGCGAGCGGTGTGGATGTCGGAATGGCAGATGCCGGCAAATTTGATGTCGATGAGAATGTCCAGTGGACCGAGCTCGCGGCGTTCGACAGTGGTCTTCTCGAGGGGACCGTCAGCGGACGTCGCGGCATAAGCAGCAGCAGTAACCATGCACACATGCCTACCCGTGCATGGAGGGACCTGCAACTCGCAGGCCCCTCCATGACTTGTTCTTTACGTGACTTACCCGGCGTCGCGCTCGGCTTGCTCGGCCCGACGACGCAGGCGCCTCGCGGCCGCAACCATATTGCGCAGCGAAGGCTCGAGTTGCCACGGATGGCGAGTCTTGAGGCCGCCGTCCGGGTTTGCCCACAAGCGATCGAGAGAGATCGATTCGCTTGCCTCAGTGAGCAATTCGTCGAGTTCGTCGATGTCGGGAATCCGAGCCGAGCGAGATTCGTAGACACCGGGGCCGACGCCGTGCGTGAGCGCGCCTTCCTTGAGTGCTTCGAGAACCCACGTGATGGAGCGGGTCGCGACGATAGCCGTCACATCGGCGTCCAACCGTTCGATGGCGTCGACCACCGACGACCGAGCGGAGTACGTCAAATGTGTGTGGATCTGTGTTTCCGGCTTCGCTCCACCTGTTGCCAGACGGAACGCGTCGACGGCCCACTCCAGGTAGGCCTCCCGGCCGTCCTCACGCAGTGGCAGCAGTTCACGAATTGCCGGTTCGTCCACCTGGATGATGGCGATTCCGGCAGCTTCGAGATCCGCGATTTCGTCTCGAATGACAAGTGCCAGTTGCTCTGCCGTTTCGTAGAGCGGCTGATCCTGGCGAACGAACGAACGGGCGATCATGGTGACCGGACCCGTCAGCATGCCCTTGACCGGCTTGTCGGTCAGCGACTGCGCGTACGCGATCCACTCGACCGTCATCGGCTTCGGACGTGCGATGTCGCCGTAGAGAATCGGCGGACGCGTGCAACGAGATCCGTAGGCCTGAACCCAACCGTTGTGCGTGAAGGCATAGCCCTCGAGCAGTTCGGCGAAGTACTGGACCATGTCGTTGCGCTCGTGCTCGCCGTGCACGAAAACATCGAGACCGATGTCCTCTTGCAGACGGATTGTGCGCTCGATCTCTTCCTGGATGCGCTTGTAGTAGTCGTCCCACTCCAAACGCCCCTGGCCGAGTTCGTAACGAGCCTGGCGAATCGCGTCGGTCTGCGGGAACGAACCCAGTGTCTGAGCCGGCACCAAGGGCAGATTCAACCGTTCCTGCTGAGCCTTACGACGCTCCTCGTACGGTGCACGCACACGATCCTCGGGCTTGATCGCGTTCACCCGAGCACGGACAGCGTGCTTGAGCTTGAAGTGCACCTTCGTCGGACGCTTACGCCACTTGTCCGAAGGACCTTCGGTGAGCGCCTTCGCCAGTGAGACGACTTCGCCGACCTTCTGCTTCGCAAAAGCCAGACGGTCTGCGACGTCTCCCGGAATGTCGTACTCGGAGAGCACGTCGTACGGCACGTGCAGCAGCGACGACGACGTGGAGACGACGAGGTCAGGCACAACGTCTTTGAGTTCGTTCAGGTACGTCAAGGTGTTGAACCGGTCGACGCGCCAGACGTTGCGACCGTCGACGACGCCCGCGTAGATGCGCTTGCGCTTGATGTTCGGCACCGCGGCCAGTTCCTCGGCCGTGATCTTGCCGTGCACCAGGTCCAGACCGAAGGCTTCGATCTTGGTGGGCGCCAAGATGTTGAGGGCTTCGCCGAACTTGCCGTACGGACCCGTCACCAACAGGCGCGGGCGCAGCGGGGCCGTCGAAAGCTTCTCGTACGCACGTCCCAGAGCGGCTAGCTCCTCGGGGGTGCGGTCCTCGGTGACCGAAGGCTCGTCCAACTGAACACAGGTCGCACCGGCCTTGGCGAGCTGCTCGAAGAGCTTCTCGTACTCGGGCAGGAGCGCGTCCAACAGGTCGAGCGGGGTGAAGTTCGGATCGGACTTCTCGGTGGCAGGTCCGACCTTCGAAAGCAGAAGCAGCGAGACGGGCCCCATGATGACGGGGCGCAATTCGATGCCGCGCGCCTTCGCACGTTCGAACTCGTCGAGAAGTGCATCCGAGTTGAGCGCGAACACAGTGTTCGCGTCGATCTCGGGCTGACGGTAGTAGTAGTTCGTACCGAAGAAGCGCACCAGCTCGAGAGGCGGGAAGTCCGGGCGGCCGCGGGCCATCGTGAAGTAGAAATCGAGCGGCTCGAGGGCGCCCTCGAGCGGCTTGAACCGCTCCGGCACTGCGCCGAAGAGCAGCGCATTGTCGAGCACGTGATCGTAGAAGGAGAAGGTGTTGCCGGGAACCTGGCTCAATCCCGTCGCAGCCAATTCGCTCCAGGTCGATTCCTGGAGTTCCTTGGCGACCGCGAGAAGTGCGTCCTTGTCCGAAGTGCCGTGCCAGTAGGACTCGAGGGCGCGCTTGAGCTCACGGCGCGGCCCGATGCGCGGATACCCCAGGACGCTGGAGCCGAATGCTGCAGTGCTGCTGGACATGCGGTCGACCTTTCTAACCGAGGGGCGCGAGCGCCCTGTGCGCCTTTGTGGTAGCCGGAACTACCAGAAAGGCGCACAGGGGCTTTGGGCCTTAGCTTGCCTGCTTGGTGGAGCGACCGTTGTCGGCGTATTCGTAGAAGCCCGCGCCGGACTTCTTGCCGGTCAATCCGGCTTCGACCATACGCAGGAGCAGCGGCGGAGCGGAGTACAGCGGCTCCTTGAACTCTTCGTACATGGAGTCGGCGATGGACTTGACGGTGTCGAGTCCGACCAGGTCCGTCAGAGCCAGCGGACCCATGGGGTGCGCGAGGCCGAGAACCGTTGCCTTGTCGATGTCTTCCTTGGTCGCGAAGCCCGACTCGACCATGCGGATCGCCGAGAGCAGGTACGGCACCAGGAGTGCGTTGACGACGAAGCCGGAGCGGTCGGCACTGCGGACGACCTGCTTGCCGAGGATGTCGCTGGCAAAAGCCTCGGCGCGCTGCGAGACGGAGGCACTGGTCTTGAGCGTCGTCACCAATTCGACGAGCGGCAGAACCGGAACCGGGTTGAAGAAGTGCATGCCGATGACTCGCTCGGGACGCTTGGTCGAGATGCCGAGCTTCATGATCGGGATCGACGACGTGTTGGACGCGAGAACCGCATCCGGGTCCGTCACGACCGCGTCGAGCTCGGCGAAGATTTCGCTCTTGATCTTCTCGTCTTCGACGACGGCCTCCACGACGAGCTGGCGGTCCGCGAAATCTCCCAGATCGGAGGTGAAACGCAGACGCCATGCGGCCTGCTCACGCTCACGTTCTGTGATCTTTCCGCTGCTCACGCCGCGGTCGAGCGAACGCAGGATGCGTGAACGCCCGGCTGCTGCAAGCTCGCGAGTCTGCTCGAAGACCAGAACATCGACATGTGCGCGGGCGCACACCTCGGCGATTCCGGCACCCATGATTCCGGCGCCGATAACGCCGACGCGCTGAATTTTTTCGCTGGTCACGTCAGCTCCTTGTTTGTCTCGTGGAGTTTGTCTGGTGAAGGTGTTGCAAAACAAGCACTTCGAACTGCGTCGACGCTGGTGGCCGACGCAATCGGAACTG
Source organism: Rhodococcus sp. KB6 (assembly GCF_001445685.1). Classification (NCBI taxonomy): domain Bacteria; kingdom Bacillati; phylum Actinomycetota; class Actinomycetes; order Mycobacteriales; family Nocardiaceae; genus Rhodococcus; species Rhodococcus sp. KB6. The sequence goes on from NZ_LNAK01000102.1 coordinate 272,019, forward strand.
CCTTGAAGACGAGAGAAAGTAGTGCGGTGATACAAGCAGGGGAGAGACCCGAAGCCGAGCCTCTCCCCCACCCGAAGTCAGTTCTTAGTGGAACTGTCCCTCTTCGGTGGAGCCCTTGAGAGCTGCCGTCGAGGTGTTGGGGTCAACGGTGGTGGCGATGGTGTCGAAGTAGCCGGCGCCAACCTCACGCTGGTGCTTGATGGCGGTGAAGCCACGCTCTTCGGCAGCCTTGAACTCGCGCTCCTGCAGGTCGACGAATGCCGTCATGCCTTCGCGGGCGTAGCCGTAGGCAAGGTCGAACATGCCGTAGTTGAGCGAGTGGAAGCCGGCCAGCGTGATGAACTGGAACTTGAAGCCCATTGCGCCGAGCTCCTTCTGGAACTTCGCGATGGTCGCGTCGTCCAGGTGCGCCTTCCAGTTGAAGGAAGGGGAGCAGTTGTAGGCCAGGAGCTGGTCCGGGAATTCGCTGCGAACGGACTCGGCGAACTTCTTTGCAACCTCGAGATCCGGCACGCCGGTCTCCATCCAGATGAGGTCTGCGTACGGTGCGTAAGCCTTGGCGCGAGCGATGCAGGGCTCGATGCCGTTCTTGACGCCGTAGAAGCCTTCAGCCGTGCGGGTTCCGTCGAGGAACGGGCGGTCACGCTCGTCTACGTCGGAGGTGATGAGGGTTGCGGCCTCAGCGTCGGTGCGGGCGATGATGACGGACGGAACGTCCGCGACGTCGGAAGCCAGGCGAGCCGAGGTCAGGGTGCGGATGTGCTGCTGCGTGGGGATGAGCACCTTGCCGCCGAGGTGGCCGCACTTCTTCTCCGAAGCGAGCTGATCCTCCCAGTGGACACCGGCAGCGCCGGCGCCGATCATGGCCTTCTGCAGCTCGTAAGCGTTGAGAGCGCCACCGAAGCCGGCTTCGGCGTCGGCAACGATCGGAGCGAGCCAGTTGCTGACGGAGGTGTCACCCTCGGTCTTGGCGATCTCGTCGGCGCGCAGCAGTGCATTGTTGATGCGACGGACGACGGTCGGAACCGAGTTGGCCGGGTAGAGGCTCTGGTCCGGGTACGTGTGGCCCGAGAGGTTCGCATCGCCGGCAACCTGCCAACCGGAGAGGTAGATGGCCTTCAGGCCGGCGCGAACCTGCTGCACAGCCATATTGCCGGTAAGTGCACCGAGGGAGTTGATGTAGTCCTCGTTGTTCACGAGATCCCACAGGATCTCGGATCCGCGACGAGCGAGGGTCTGCTCCTCGACGACGGTGCCCTGGAGCTTGACGACCTGATCGGCCGTGTAGTTACGAGTAACGCCCTTCCAGCGAGGGTTGGTGTCCCAATCCTGCTGGAGCTCAGCTGCGGTCTTCGGGGTGCCGGTGGTCGACATCAAGACTCCATCTCTTTGATCTGCTGGTCCGGCCTGTTGTGAGCAGTACGTGCGTACTACTTCACATACTTGCCAGGCCCTTCTTGTGTACTTACCGAGAATGGCACATCGAAAAAGTGCCGTCTACCTGTTGCTAATGCCAATCTTCGCTACCTTTTCAACACACTTTGCTAAGTCTGTGAAGATTCCTACGCGGCTGGCACTACCCAATCGGACAGGTTCCGTACTGGCGAGTAGGAAAGAAACCGCAGGCTGTGAACGAAATGCACTCAACTCCGCCGCTTGCGAATTCCGGCAGTTCGCACGCCACTCGGAACAGGCCCGTCCGCTACTTCGGAGCCAACTTCACTACCCGCGAGTGACCGCAATCACTCCTCGGCAACAGCCTTCGCTAGGACAATTCCGGGATCTACCCCTGGGAAAGCCGGAGACAACCCGTTCGCCGGCCATATGCTGTCGAACCATGACTTGTCGTTCGACGCCCCCGACCGGGCGATAAAGCGGTGCCGGACAACTATCAGCGGCCACCGAACAACCAGGCATGGTCGCAATCCGGTCCACAGCCGCCGCAGTTGGGCTACCGAGCCGCGCCGCAGTCGTATCCCCCGCCCCAGGGATTCCCGCCTGCACCGCCACGTGGAAATCCGCCGCCGCGTCGGCCCGGCTGGGTGATTCCGGTATCCGTAATCGGAGTCATCACTGTGTTGGCTCTCTTCGGCGGGCTTGCCTGGGTCCTCTGGCCGAAGGACGTCCCCAACTCGGCCGCCGGTGGCGCCGCCCACACCACCATCGGCGCCGCGAACACACCCGGCACCACGACAACCGCTCCCAGCACGACATCCCCGACGACCACACGCGCCGCGAACTTCCCGGCCGGTGCGTCCGCCTGCCCCGGCGGGCAGCCGGCCGGAAGTTACAAGGAGTCCGCGACAAGTGGGGGCAAAACTTCATGTGAGTTTGCCGAGGCGGTTCGGATCGCCTACGGGAACTCCGGTGCAACCGGTGCATCCAGCACCGTGTCCGCACGTAGTCCGGTGACCGGCAAGGAGTACACGATGGCATGCAAGGTGACCTCCGGCATCGTCACCTGTACCGGCGGAGACAACGCGGTTGTGTACTTGCGCTGACGGGCGCAATTGCGGCATCGGCAACCCGGTGCGTGTCGTTCCAGTGTCGCACTTACGGATCCTCCGATAGCGTGACCGCATGCCTCTGTACGAGTTTCGCTGTACCGGCTGCGGCCCGCTCGAGCGGTCGTTCGCGATGGCCGAAGTGCCCCAGTCGATTACTTGCCCCCAGTGCAGTCTCGAGTCCAAGCGGGTGGTCTCGTCTCCCCGGTTGAGTCACGCGTCGTCGGCCGCGATGGGTCTACTGGACAGCACTGCTCGATCGGCTCACGAGCCTGCCGTGGTCAGTGGGTCGCTACCCGGCCGCGGCCGGCAATCTGCCCCGACGACGTCCAATCCGTTGCACCGCAAGCTACCTCGCCCCTGAGCGTCCTCACCGCGCGCCCTCGCCGTGAGTCCCGATCCGACACGAAAGTCCTGCCGCCACGAGTTTTCCGTTTCTTCGAGAATGAGGAGTGCATATGCCTGAACTGCTGTTTCCACTCGATTCCGCCAAGAAATTCACCGACCAGGCAATCGTCGGCCACAATCGGTGGCACCCGGACATCCCAGCGGCGGTGACAGTGAAACCCGGTGATGCGTTTCGTGTCCATTGCCGCGAATGGTTCGACGGCGCAATACACAACGACGACTCGGCCGACGACATTCTCAATGCACCACTGACCACGGTCCACACGCTGTCCGGCCCCTTTGCCGTCGAAGGCGCGAAGCCCGGCGACCTCTTGATCGTCGACATCTTGGATATCGGGCCTATCCCCCAAGAAGATTCGGGTCCGTTGGCCGGCCAAGGCTGGGGGTACACGGGCATCTTCCCTCGGAACAACGGCGGCGGCTTCCTCACCGAACAGTTCCCCGATGCGTACAAAGCCGTCTGGGATTTCTCCGGCCAAACGGCGACGTCGCGTCACATTCCGCACGTCTCGTTCACGGGCATCGTCCACCCGGGACTCATGGGCACGGCTCCGTCTGCAGCCTTGCTCGCCAAGTGGAATGCCCGCGAGGGCGCCCTCATTGCCACCGATCCCAATCGGGTTCCCCCGCTTGCACTTCCGCCCGAGCCCCGCGATGCAGTACTGGGAACCTTGACCGGTGACGAGTACACACGCGTGGCCGGCGAGGCGGCGCGCACCGCTCCCCCTCGCGAGAACGGTGGAAACCAGGACATCAAGAACCTCACCAAGGGCAGCCGAATCTTCTATCCGGTATTCGTGGACGGTGCGAATCTGTCGGTCGGCGATCTTCACTTCTCCCAGGGCGACGGAGAGATCACTTTCTGCGGTGCCATCGAGATGGGCGGCTTCATCGATCTTCGTGTGGACATCATCAAGGGCGGAATGGATACCTACGGCGTTTCCGAGAACGCCATCTTCATGCCGGGCAACACGGATCCGCAGTATTCCGAGTGGCTTGCGTTCTCGGGCACTTCCGTCACGTTGGACGGCGAACAGAAGTACCTGGATTCACATCTGTCCTACCAGCGTGCGTGCCTGCATGCGATCGAGTATCTGACCAAGTTCGGGTACGCGCCAGAGCAGGCGTACCTGCTACTCGGTGCGGCGCCGATCGAGGGTCGCCTGTCGGGTGTCGTGGATATCCCCAACTCGTGTTCGACGGTCTATCTCCCGACTGCGATCTTCGACTTCCCCCTTGCACCCTCGTCGAGCGGGCCGTTCCAGATCGATCCCGGAATCGGCGCCCCTCGTTCGGAGAACAGGGTCTAGGCCTCCGGCCCCGTGAGTGGTTAGGGAGTGCCGAGGCTCCTCAACCACTCACGGGGGCGGAGCCCCTGTGCGAAGACTGCGAACCCACCTTTGCGAAGCCGGACTGTCACTCGTATCCTGGGAAAATGTCGAAAACCTTTGTCGGTGTCCGGCTCCGCCAACTGCGGACCGAGCGCGGGTTGAGTCAGGCTTCGCTGGCCAAGACGCTCGAGATCTCGGCAAGCTATCTCAATCAGATCGAGCACGACGTCCGGCCACTCACCGTGCCGGTGCTCCTGCGAATCAGTGAAGTCTTCGGTGTCGACACCACCTTCTTCTCCCCGCAGGACGACACACGCCTGATCGCGGAAATGCGTGAAGTTGCCCTCGATCAAGAGATGGGTATCGACGCCGACGCCCACGAAATCGCGGAGATGGTCTCCACCCACCCGGGCCTGGCCAAGGCGATGGTGAACATGCATCGCCGCTTCCGGAACACGACGGCGCAGCTCGCCGCAGCCACGGAGGACCGTTTCTCGGACGGCAGCGGCAGCGGTTCGATCACCATGCCGCACGAGGAAGTGCGCGACTACTTCTATCAGCGACAGAACTACATCCACGATCTCGACACCGCGGCCGAAGAACTCACTGCCCGGATGCGCTTTCACCGTGGCGACGTCGCCGGCGAGATCGCCAGACGCCTCGAGTCCGTCCATGACGTGCAGATCGTTCGACGAGTCGACTTGGGCGAGAACATACTTCATCGCTACGACCCGGACACCAGGGTCCTGGAAATTTCCGCAAGGCTCTCCGGCGGGCAACAGGTCTTCAAGTTCGCGACAGAACTCGCATACCTCGAGCATGGCGACCTGCTCGACTCGTTGGTGGCCGAGGGCAACTTCACCAGCGAAGCGTCGGTCTCCCTGGCGAAGCTTGGTTTGGCCAACTATTTCGCCGCGGCCACCGTGCTGCCCTACAGCCAGTTTCACGAGGTTGCCGAGGACTTCCGGTACGACATCGAGCGCATGTCCGCCTTCTATTCCGCGAGCTACGAGACGATCTGCCACCGCCTCTCGACCCTGCAGCGCCCCAAACTTCGCGGGGTTCCGTTCATGTTCGTGCGTGTCGATCGTGCCGGAAACATGTCGAAGCGTCAGTCCGCCACCGGATTCCACTTCTCCACCAGCGGCGGTACGTGCCCGCTGTGGAACGTCTACGAGACGTTCTCATATCCGGGCAAGATCATGCCTCAGATCGCGCAGATGCCCGACGGTCGTCGATACCTCTGGGTTGCGCGCACGGTCGAACGTCGAGCGGCTCGATACGGACAGCCCGCAAAGATCTTCGCCATCGGATTGGGATGCGAGATTCGACACGCCCACCGACTCGTCTACAGCGACGGTCTGGATCTGGACGAGTCGAATCCGGGAACGCCGATCGGCTCGGGCTGCCGTGTCTGCGAACGCCTCAATTGTCCGCAGCGTGCCTTCCCTCCGCTGGGTAAAGACCTCGACATCAGCGAGCACCGGAGTTCGATTTCGCCGTACGTGATTCGCTGACCGCGCTAACGCACGTGGTCGCGTAGGAACGCGACTGTGCGATCGAACGCGACCATCCCGTCCACGGTGTCGAGGTCGAACTGATATTCGTGGTCGAGTGCAGGCTCGTGATCGTCCGGGTAGAACAGTGCATCGACCTCGACGCCCAGATCGGCGAGCCGTTCTGCCATGGGTTTCGACTGGCTGGCGGTCAGTGGGTCGACATTTCCGCCGGTGATGAACGTCGCTGGAAAGTCCGAGGTCACATGACCCAGTGTCGACATCTGACCCACTGCAGTCGACCCGTCGAAGTCCCTCGTTCCGAGGTACCCCCACAGCGATTGCTTGTCGACGCCCCAACCGAAGTACTTCCCCTGTGACAGCAGCGGTTTCAGATCGTAGACCCCACAGTCGAGGACAACTCCGCGTATCTGCTCGGGACGTATTGCCGGCTCCACACCCATTTCCGACGCGTAGTCAGGGCTGGTCATGACGGTCGCCAACTGACTGGACAACTGCGCGCCTGCCGAATCTCCCGCAAGAAAGAGATTGGTCGAATCGACATGCAACCTGTCCGCATTGCTCACGATGAATCGATACGCGTCGTTCAGCTGATTCACTGCGGTGGGGTAATACGCATCTGGTCCCAGTGAGTAGTCCACCGAAATCACAGTGAAGCCTTGATTTGCCAACAGTTTGTAGTAACCGTCGGCATCAGTTCTCGAGCCTGATATCCAGCCACCGCCGTGCACCCAGACCACCGTGGGTAGCGCCGAAGTGGACTCCGACGGGTAGTACGCGTCCAGTTGTGCATCGTCGTCGCCGTCGCGGTACGACTGATCGAGAATCGAGACGATTCCTGACGGTGCATGCCTGTCGAGTTGTGCGTGAGTCGCTTCGGAGCCACCCGCTGACATCCACCGTACGAGGAGAACTCCTGGCCACGGACTGACGAGTGCCGCGGTTACCCCGGACAGCAGAATGACGACGAATACCGCCGCGATTCCGACAATGCGCCTTCGCCGTCTGTCGGGGGAAGACGCGCGCACAACAACTCCTGGGGTCGGATCGGATTCACCCAGGCTAGACCAAAAGGACTAGTTGAGAATTCCCTGGCAACGCACCCGCGGAGCTTTGTCCAAAATGACCATTTTCTCAGTGGTTCACCACAATCCGACATTTAGCCGGTATGAGCCTCGAGAAACTGAACCGTGCGATCGAGCGCAGTGAGACCGTCGGCATTGTCCAGATCGAACTGATACTCGTGCCCGAGCGCCGGAACGTGATCGGCCGGATAGAACAGTGTGTCGACCGCAACTCCCAACCCGGTCAATTTGTCAGCCATCGGTTTCGACTGAGAATCCGTCAACGGATCGGCGTTGCCGCCGCTGATGTAGGCAGGCGGAAATCGATCGGTGACGTAGTTCAAGGTCGACATCTGATCCGCTGCGTCGGTACTCATGAAGTCACGCACGCCGGTATACGCCCAGAGGGACCGATCAACTCCCCAACCGATGATGCCGGGTCCGCCGACCATGTTCCCGACGTCGTAGATTCCACAGTTCAGGATTACTCCACGTAACTGATCCGGCCGCAGCGACGGGACCACGCCCACACGGTTCGCATACGCGGGATCAGTGATGAGAGTGGCGAGCTGACTCGAGAGTTGCGCTCCCGCAGAATCACCGGCGAGAACGATCTTCGTCGGATCAACATGCAGCCGTTCCGCATTCGCGACGACGTACGCGTGAGCGTCGTTGAGCTGCCGCACCGCAGTCGGATAGTGGTGCTCAGGTCCGAGTGAGTAGTCCAGGGACACAACGGTGTAGCCACGAGAGGCCAGCAACTCGTAGTACGGCGCGTAGTTGGACTTGCTTCCCGAGATCCAGGCACCGCCATGAGTCCAGATCACCGTAGGCAATGCGGTCGTCGTCGCTGCGGGAAAGTAGACATCCAGGTATGCGTCGTCGTTATCGGCGCGGTACTGCTGGTCCTTGATCGAGTCGACGCCTTCGGGTGCGTGCTTCTCGAGCGCCTCGGTGACTTTCACCGCATCACGATCGAAGACCCATCGCACGGTGAGTGCGCCAGGTCTCGGGCTCAGAACGAAGGCCAGAACCACGGCTCCGACCAGAACGAACACAATTGCCAGAGCCCACAGCAAGCGCCTGCGCCACCGATGCGGTGAAGGGTTCGTCATCGGGTTTCCTTCACTCTCGGCACAATGTCCGGATCAGCGTAACGCGAAGCCGGTACCGCCAAGTGCGATCAGCCGAGTTCAGCGATCCGCCTCTGCGCGAGTGCCTTGACTTCACCCTTGGCTACTTTGCCGCCTGCCGCCATCGGCAATTCGGCGACCGTCATCACGTACTCGGGTATGTACTCGCGGGTCACTCCTCGGCTCTGCAGCCAGGCGGTCAGATCCTCCGAACTCAGATCGTCATCGGCGGACACGACGACCGCACAGACCTTCTCACCGAACAGCGGATCGTCGACCCCGACCACGGCGACCAACTCCACCGAAGGGTGCGCGCGCACGTACTCCTCGACTTCGACCGCGGAGATGTTCTTGCCGCCACGAATGATGATGTCGGCTTTGCGCCCGACCACACGCACCCGTCCTGTCTCGTCGATCTCGACGATGTCGCCGAGAAGCATCCAACCGTCATCGGTGTACAACTCGTCGTTCGCATCGGTGTCCCCCCAATAGCCCTGACACATCAGCGGTCCGTTCACCCCAGGCTGACCGCGGCGGACGGAGCCGGTCATTTCCTTTGCCGCATCGTCGAATACACGAACTTGCATGCGATCGATGACGTGGCCGCACGTCTTCAGTCGGGTGTCGGAATCGTCCGAAACCGTCGTCACCGAGACGGCGCCGGTTTCGTTCGATCCGTAGAACTGCAGGACAGCCGCTCCGGTACGTTGTTCGAATGCCAGCGCCTCCGAATAGGGCACGGCTTCACCACCGGTGAACATGAAACGAAGTGACGAGAGATCGGCCGATTCCGCGGCGTCCGAACGCAACAGCATCTTGAATTGTGTACTCACACAATTCAAAGCAGTCACCCGTTCGCGCTCGATCAACTCGATCATCACCGAAACGTCGAAGCGTTCCATGACGACATTGCGAGCACCGAGTAGTGCCGGCAGGAAATGCGAAGTCCAGAGGCCGAATCCGAAAGGTGCTGGAACCGCGCCGAGGAACACCTCATCCGAACCGATCGCCGCCGCCTCGGCGGCAATCTCGGAGAAACCAACCCAACGATCCTCGGTTTGTGTGACCAGTTTGGGTAGGCCCGTTGTGCCGGAGGTCGAGTTCAGCATCGAAACGGCTGACGTGACAAAACACGGACTGGTTGCGGGGAACTGCTTTAGCTCGACCGGCAACGAGGTGAGTTCGCCGTTTGCGCTCACGCGTTCGAAACTCACGTCGGCGCGTTCGTCGGCGAAGACGACGTCCAGTCCGGGATGCTCTGCCCGCAGACTCGCCACGAGTTCGGCGGTATCGACGCCGCGCAGCGTGCGAGTGGTGACGAGTACGGAGGCTTCCGAGCGGGCGATCAGATGAGAGATCTCGCGAATGCCCGAGCGCGAACCGATTCCGACGGCGACGCGGCCGGTACGAAATGCTGCGCAGAGAGCCGCATGGAATACAGCGGTGTCGGGGAGCAACACGGCTACATGTCCGTATCCCTCACCAGCTAGATCCAGCGCCGACGCGATCGCATCGGCAGCCGCGTCGTACTGCTTCCACGACACCCTCGATTCCGGAGTGACAAAGGCGGTTTCGTCCGGGATGGTCACAGACCAATGCCTGACCATTTCGCTGATGCTGACGCCGGCGAAGCGGTCCGGATTCGTGGCGAATTCACCGACGGTGAAGTCGAGTGTCTTCGTTTCAAGCATGATCGTCGATCATCTCCCGTCGGCGCTGAGGACGCCCATCGATTGTTTGTACGCGTTTTCCAGTGTCGCTGCGGAATCGCATTCGCGGACGAGTTCGCCGCGCTGCATGACATATCCGCGGTCGACAACCGATTTCAGTGCAGTAAGTGCCGGTTCCGTCACGATGACGGTCACACCCTCGGCGGCCAGACCCCCGACCAATGCTCGCAGCTCCGCGACGATTTTCGGTGCCAGTCCTGTCATCATCTCGTCGAGGAGCAACACCTTCGGGGTTTCCAGAAGGGCCCGCCCCAGAACCAACATCTGCCGCTCACCACCGCTGAGGACCCCGGCATAACTCTCCGAGCGTTCACGCAGGATCGGGAACCTCTCGAAAGCTGTTTCCACGGCTTCGGCTTTCAATCCCAGCAGGTCTGCGCCGACGCGTAGGTTCTCGCGAACGGACATTCGCATGAACAGTTGCCTGCCTTGGGGAACGTAGGCAAATCCGCTGCGGACACGATCCAGTGCCGATAATTTCTGGATCTCTCGACCATCGAATTTGATTGTCCCGGTGGCGGGAACCGAGCCGTAGATGGATCCCGCCAAGCTGGTCTTGCCCGCACCGTTCGGCCCGACGATCGCTGTCACTTCACCGGCGGGGGCGACAAGGGAGACTTCCCGGACGGCGACAGCGGATCCGTATCGAACTGTGACTCTGTCGAGTTCGAGCATGTCAGGCGCCTTCCTCGTATTCGGAACCGAAATAGACTTCTCGCATCGCGTCGCTGGCCAAGCACTCCTGCGGTGGTCCGTAGAACGCCACTGATCCGAAATTGAGCAGCACGATCTTGGTGGCGAGCGCCGCGATGAGATCGACGTTGTGATCGACCAGGACTACTCCCTTGCCCTGCGCGGCAATCGATCGCACGGCACCGGAGATGGCAGCGATGCCGTCGTGATCCGCACCGGCAAACGGTTCGTCCAACAGGAGGACTTCGGGTTCGGTCGCCATCGCCCGCGCCACCTCGACCAGACGCTGCGCGCCCAAACTGAGATCCCCGCAAGCACTCTCGACGTCGGTGACCGAGTATCGCGCAGCAATCTCTCGGGCCCGCTGTGCTGTCCGGTCCCAGTTCTCGAAAGGTCCTTTGATCGCCCACCACAGCGAGTGCAGAGGTGAGGTGATCTTGTGCCCGTACAGTCCCGGGATGATGTTGTCGACGGCGTCGAGTTCCGCCGCGAGCTGCGGATGTTGAAACGTGCGCGAGAGCCCTTGCCGTGCACGGCGCTCCGACGGCCCGGTCAAGGGAGCACCGGCGAGCGCGACGGTTCCGGAGTCTGCTTGCTGTGTGCCGAAGATGCAGTCCACCAGTGTGGTCTTGCCTGCCCCGTTCGGGCCGACCAGGCCGATCACCTCTCCCGGTCCGACGCTGAACGAGACATCGTCGACAGCGCGGACGCCGCCGTAGGACTTGTGGAGCCCGCTCACTTCGAGTAGCCGAGTCATCGATTGCCACGCTCCTTGTACAGACGGTTCACTCGACCCAGAACGTTCTGACTCCACCCGATCACCCCACCAGGCGCGACGATGAGGATCACCAGGACGGCTCCGGCAAGCAGGAGTTCGCCACTTCCCTGGTACCCGGGCATGTTCAGCGTCACGATCACCACGATCAATGCACCGAGCGGAGCACCCCACGCCGAACCGCGACCGCCGATGATCGGCATGAAGATTGCGAGGAAAACAATACTGAGAGTGAAGGTTTCAGGAGTGACAGCTTGCACCGACACGGTGAACAGCGATCCGCCGGTCGACGCGATCGCAGCACCGATCGCCAGCGCCACGCCGGTAAGGTGCGCAGGATTGACGCCGGAAGACCGTGCGACATTACGATTGTCGCGGGCAGCTTGCAACATCAGCCCCCACACCGATTTCCGGAGTCGATCGACAGCGACCGCGATCAGACACACGAACAAGATCGCGAACACGACCAATGCGTAGCGCGGTGGCTCCCAGCCGAACATCGTCACAGTCTCGACGCCCGAGATCCCGGCCGATCCGCCGGTGAAACTCGGCCCGTCGATCAACCAGTGCTCGAAAGCGATACCGAACAACAAGGTCACCGCGGCAAGGTAGAAGCCGGAGAGTTTCTGCGTTGCCAAGCTGAGGAGTACTGCAACCGCTGCAGCGGCGAGGGCGCCGAGAATCCATCCCCACCACATCGACAACCCGGTCCGAACCGAGATCAGCGCAACGGCATACGCGCCGATCGCCGCATACGCGCTGTACGCCATCGACAGTGATCCCGCGAGCACGAATGGCACGTACATGCCGAGTGCGATCAGCGAATACGTCGCAGCGAGGAACACCAGATCCTGCCGGTACAGACTCGGCCCCATCCACAGCAGCACGGCAGCAACCACGACCACGGTGATCAGCGCTTCTCGTGACAGGGCGAGCATCCTCGTCCGGGAACGGCCGGATGTAGCGGGCGGATTTGACGTCAGCGGACTGGTAGAAAGCGAGGCCATCAGACGCGAACCTTCCTCGAGAGCAAGCCTTCCGGACGGAAAGCGAAGAACACCAGGGCAATCAGCAGAATCGCGGTTTGCGCAGCACTCGCACCGAAGTAGTACGGGGCGAATACCTGGACGACGCCCAACACCATTCCGCCGATCAGCGGAGCCCAACTCCGGCCGGTACCACCGATGACGAGTGCGATGAATGCCGTCAGCGTCCATGACAGACCGCTCGTGAACTGAACACCGGCCTTGGGAGCGAACAGAAGTCCGGCGACGGCGGCAATCACACCCGCGAGGGTGAACGCGATGAGGCGTACCCGATCCACCGGCAAGCCCAGGACGCGGGCGGCATCCGGATTGTCGCCGACGGCGCGTAGCAGACGGCCCGAGGTGGACCGGTTCAGCCACAGTCCGATACCGACGAAGATCACGGCAGTTCCGACGACGAGTACAACGGTCGAACTGTCGACGGTGGCACCGAGCACCGATATCGGATCGAAGTCGAAGATCTTCTGTCCGGGAAGTGGTGTTCGGCCGAAGACCGTGCCGGCGAGCTGCTGGATCCCGAACAGTACTGCGGTCACCGCCACCAACGCCGGTAGTTCCCCACGACCCGAACGCCTCTGAACCTGTTTGACCACAAGCTTTTCCGTCAGGATCGACAGCGCCACCGCTACCGCGATCCCCAGCGGCATGGCAATCCAGAGAGCGAGCCCGTAATTGATCGCGACCCAACTCGACGCCATGGCCGCAGCCATCGCGTACGGGCCCATCGCAAAGTTGAAGAAATCGGCGCCGACCACCACGAGATACATTCCGAGGGCTATCAGTGAGAAGAATGCACCGATCTCGATGGCTGCGAGCCACAGTTGTGCGTCTGTCATGTCAAGACTCCTCGGTTATCCGCACGGGGGTTGGTAGGAATCCCACGGATGGGCCGGCTTGTTGTCCTCACCGAATTCGACGAGCACCAGTCCGCAGAGGCTGTCCGGAGCCAGGTGATCCTGCGAAGAAAACGACAGTGTCAATCCGTCCTGGCCGAAGCTGGCGGGAAGTGCCGAAACCTGTTGAAGAGCATCACGAACGGCCGTCCGATCTCGGTGGTCGCCGGCAATTTCGATTGCCTCGGCCAACATCATGAC